>CAYVKP010000001.1:0-650109 GCA_964452165.1 uncultured Gammaproteobacteria bacterium
CAGCACTGGGCAGGTGTCAGCCCCTATACTTTACCTTTCGGTTTTGCAGGGACCTATGTTTTAGATAAACAGTTGCATAATACTCTTTTGCTTGTGGCCATACTATTAGCGTATGGCAAGGCATCTCCCAAAGGTTACGCCTAGCTTTTTTGCCGAGTTCCTTGAACATTCTTCTCCCGATCGCCTTGGTATACTTGTACCAACCCACCTGTGTCGGTTATGCGGTACGGCAAGACTTGATACTCCTTATGAACCTTTTCCTGAATCCTGAAAGGCCGATTCTTGTCTTACTTCTTTCGTTTCAGACTCGTATTTGCCACTTAATTAAACACTCTGACGGATTTTCCGATCAAAACTATTTCGTGACTTGAAGGTCGCTTACGCGACCCAACCTTTTCCAAAATTGTTAGTCCCTAAGTAATAACGCATCAACCCCTGTACACGAATTTTAACGTGTCGTCCATCCGGCTACCCCGCGTTTAAAACGGGCCACCGTTAGGAGCCGACTAACCCTTCGCTGACTTACATTGCGAAGGAAACCTTGGGTATTCGGCGTGCACCATTCTCAGGTGCATAATCGCTACTCATGCCAGCATTCTCACTTCTATCCGCTCCACCAAACCTTACAGTTCAGCTTCAAGGCAAATAGAACGCTCCCTTACTACTTGTATATATTTCAAAACAAATCTCTATCTTCGGTATCAAGCTTAATCCTCGATCATTTTCGACGCCATCGTCCCAAATCGACTAGTGAGCTGTTACGCTTTCTTTAAAGGATGGCTGCTTCTAAGCCAACCTCCTAGGTGTCAAAGGACAATGACTTTCTTAACAACTTAGCTTGAATTTAGAGACCTTAGATGGGAGTCTGGGTTGTTTCCCTCTCGACCCACGACCTTAGCGCCGCAGGACTGACTCTTAATATAATAATACAGTGGTATTCGGAGTTTGATTGATCCTGATGGCTTGCGCCACCAGAGACCATTCAGTGCTCTACCCCCACTGCGTAATTATTAAGGCTATACCTAAATATATTTCAGGGAGAACCAGCTATCTCCAAGTTCGTTGGGCATGTCACCCCTAACCACAACTCATCTCAGCCCATTGCTGCGGACACGAGTTCGGGCCTCCTGTCACCTCTCGGTAACATTCACCCTGGTCATGGTTAGCTCACCTGGTTTCGGGTCTTATGTTATCTTCTGACGCCCGATTAGGGCTCGCTTTCACTTCGCCTGCCCAAGATTACTTGGTTAGACTAGAAGACAACAAAAACTCACTGGCTCATTCTTCAATAGGCACGACGTCATACCCTTACGGGTACCTCGTCTGCTTGTCAGTCATTAGTTTCAGGTACTATTTCATCCCCCTCCCGGGGTGCTTTTCACCTTTCCCTCACGGTACTAGTTCACTATCGGTAAGTATTGATATTTAGTTTTGGAGCTTGGTCGCCCCAGCTTCCCACAGGGTTTAATCGTGCCCCATGGTACTCAGGGTATAACGAGGCAAAATTTACATTTCGTTTACGGGACTATCACCCTCTGTGGTGGCGCATTTCCGGCACCTTCTTCTATGTAAATTTATATCCATTGCATTTAAGCTAGTCACCCTACAACACTACTGTTCTTACGAAGAGTAGTTTGAACTCTTCCCTTTTCACTCGCCGCTACTAAGGGAATCTCTGTAATTTCTTTTCCACCGGTTACTTAGATGTTTCAGTTCACCGGGTTCCCTACCCGCCACTATACAATTCACCTTACGGCAAATCGCTTTTATAGCAAGGTTTCCTATCCTTTGCAGATAGGTGGGTTTCCCCATTCGGACACCAACGGATCAAAGAGTCATAGGTCTCTCCCCGTCGATTTTCGCGTACCTTGAAGCGTCCTTCTTCGGTCAATACTTCCTAGGCATCCACTAATGACATTAAAAATAGCGTAGATTTTAAAAAATCAAAACTTATGTTCCGGCAAAGGACATAAGAAACTCGATCCCCGAGTTTTTGGCCTAGTTGTACTCAAATTAATATTTTACTCCGACTACTGCGTCGGAAATTATTTGAGAAAACAATATTTTATATATAAACCCCAATTGTCAATGTGCGGCTCTATAATATACTTTTGTCTCGTCCCAAGTATATTGCCCTTGGCGACGAGGCAGAAATATACTAAATCTGCCTTAAAAATTAAGTGTGCTTGCACTGAGACCCACCTTTTCGAAGAAAGGGTGAGTCGAAGTGGACCCAAGGAGATTCGGACTCCTGACCTCCTCGTTGCAAACGAGGCGCACTACCAGCTGTGCTATGGGCCCGAGATTATTGCAAATCACTCGAACCGCAGCCGAATAGCCTTGGTCCATTTAAATTTAATTTTTAAACCTGGTTGAGAAAACAAGATGTCCCCGCGTATGGGGAGAAGTTTCGTTGACAATAGGGATCCCTAAGGATGTATTGGATTTAGTTTGAGTTTTTTATCATGAACTTGTGATCTGTTTCCTCGAAAGGTAAAAACTATTCTAGCGAGTTCACGAAGTCTTGTCAAGCAGTATTTTGATGCTATAATTTAGCCAATGATAGAGTTTGAAGGCGTTGATCTTTTTAAGATAAGAGAATTTACCAGTCCTAACGCAGACATCGGAGAACATACCGGAGCAATGAGATCAGCCAAGAAAAACAACCATTCAACGCTCAAGTTTGGTCCCAAAAAACTAATGGTAGCAAAAGACAAACCACTAAGGGAAGCAGTTGAAGTTACTCATAAGCCCAGACTTTTGTCCGTCGATCACAGACAGCTACGTATTGGTGGAACTTTTAGCAAGTGGGGAACTTCTCCAAAGAAATAATTAAAAGTTGGTATTAAAATGACATTTGAAGACAAAGTTAAATTCCTTAAGTCACATTCCTCCTTTAAAGTTGTTCAACTCTCAGAAATTCGAGGCGTGGCATTTTCCGTTAAGGAGACTGAAAAGCCCTCTGAAAGTCAGTATGTTTTAGGAAAATTGGGCTCGGTCAGCCTCGTTTTGAATACCAATGATATTGAAAAAATAGTACGCGCCTACCCTGATTTAGCCTCAAAGTTGGCATAGTTTCGCTTCAGCTTGCCTTAATTTTTTTCTTACTCGCAATTAGCTTTTAACTTAATACTTCTTCCCTATACTCTCTTGCATAAACGGAAGGAGGTGAAAGATAAATGGCAGACACATCAAAAAGAGGCTTTGCAAGCATGGACCCTCAAAAACAAAGAGATATTGCAAGTAAAGGTGGCCAGGCAAGCTCGTCTCAGCAAGACATGAGTGACCTTGGACGTAAAGGAGGGCAAGCTGCCCAGTCCAGCGGAAATGCTCATCAGTTAACTGACGAGGACAGAAGCAAAGGTGGCTCAATGAGCCCAGGTAACTTCAAGAACGATCCTCAAAGAGCCAGCGAGGCTGGTAAAAAAGGTGGTGAATCGAGAGGTTCATCCGATTAGTTTTCAGGAGCAGGCGGCCTTGCCGCCTGTTTGAATTTATAAAGCAAGATTTTTATAAGAAAGGGGGTGAGAGCATATGGCAAGAAAAACTGGACAAGGAAGAGGCTGGCACGGTGATCCTCAAGGACATGCCGAGGCAGGCCGTAAAGGCGGTAGCGAATAGTTATTCAGGCGTGACCTAGGCACGCCTGTGTGACTCGTATTTATATCCTATATTGCTTGACTTGGAAGGCTATTTTTGATAGAATTCAAGCTTCAGTTTAGTCCTGCTATCTAGCAGGATTTTTTTATGTCAAAGGCAGGCCGTATTCTGCTCCTTCTTGTGGCAATTTTTGCCATAGTTGGAGCTCACACAACGACATTTGCAGCGACAGGAGGAAATTTTTGTTCCTCCTCCTTGGTATCCAAAGCCACTTGTGGCGAAGGACTAAATGTCTGTACTAAACCTACACCAACTGAAGGTCCCAAACAGGTTCAGTCGGCGGTGATAACACTTACCCCCAAAAATATAACGGGCACAAATACTCAACAACCAACCCCCACAAATCTTCCATCAGCTCCTGTCTTGAGCGGTCAAATGGCCTCAGATGGGGCAACTCTCAACTCCAACGCAATTTTTGATCTGGTAAATCAATATCGAGCCTCCCTTGGACTTACTGCTTTTGAAAAAGATGATAAGGTTTGCGAACTTGCCGCAACAAGAAGTACTGAAATTCCTGCCGAGATAGAGCGTGGAAGCCTTCATTCGGGTCTTTATAACAGGAACCTTCCTTATTGGATTTGGGAAAATGCAAAATACGGATCCGATGAGCAGGGAACCGTTGCGTGGTGGCTTGCCTCCCCTATCCATCACCAATCAATTGTAGGAGACTACAAATTCTCCTGTGTAAAATGTAGCGGAAGCTATTGCTCAGAGCTTTTTACTAGCTTTTCACCCAAATAATCCACAGGCTGCCTGCCCGAGCGAAGCGAGGGGTTGCCACTCACAACTTGCCAGCAGTATAATATACAGTTGCCATGGTAATTAAAAAAATGCCTCAGAAAAAAGAAAGCGCAGTTGAAAAACTCGCTGTAAAAATGACCGAATGGGTGGGTACGCCTGCTTCAATAGTCCTACACACGGGGCTTTTTATTGTGGCATTTTTTGTTTATTTCTTGGGCATTGACCTCTCAACAATTCTTTTAGTTGTGACAACTATAGTCTCTCTTGAAGCTATATATTTATCTCTCTTTATTCAGTTATCGGTTAATCGAACAAGTGAGAGCCTTGAGGGGGTTGAAGAGAACCTTGATGAAATTCAGGAAGACGTTGAAGGCCTGGAGGGTGGATTTGGAGAAATTCAGGAAGATTTTGAAGGACTTGAAGGAAATGTTAAGAGGATCAGGCGAAACGTTGAAGAGCTTGAGGCCGACGTTGAGAATATTTCAGAAGATATTGACCGCTTTTACCTCGAAGACGATAAAGAAGAAACCTCCGGACAAACTGCACACGTCCAATCCAGCAAATCCCTACAAAATATAGAAAAAGAAATTATAGTATTATCAAAAGGAATTCTCGCTCTACGTGACGATCTTGAAGTCCTCAAAAAAAACCTCCCCTAAGCCTAGACTACCCATTAATTATCTAATATGAACTCCAAACATCCGAATATTAGAAAGCTCTCCATTGGTTAAGATTGAAAAAAAGGATAAAATCAGATGCAAGACTACCAATGCTACAGTAAATATTATCCAGCGTTTAGCCCAGTAAAATCTTCTACGCTTTGTGTCAAGAAATATTGAAACGGGAAGTCCTATGATCGATACAACAAAGGCCGGAGGAATAATAAACGACCAAAATATAAAGAAGTAACCCAAGAGAGGGCTAGAAGAAAAAGCCTGAATATACATATCTACTATTGGTCCATTAAGTATTTTTCAACTTCCAGGGCGGCCATGCAGCCAAATCCTGCGGCGGTTACTGCTTGTTTGTAAGTATAATCGTGGACGTCTCCTGCAACAAAAACACGATCAATATTTGTCTTTGTGTGTTCGCGGATTTTGATGAAACCCTTCTCATCCGTCTCGATTCCTTTGAAAATTGCCGAGTTTGGAATGTGGCCAATAGCAACAAATACTCCATCGATTGGCATTTCAGATTCCTCTCCTGTTTGAGTATTTTTTAGCTTTACTTTTTCAACTTTCATCTCACCAAGGATCTCAGCAATTTCTGTATTGTAGATTATTTTAATTTTAGAATTTTCCTTCACTCTTTTTTGCATAATCTCCGAAGCCCTGAAAGAATCGCGTCTGTGAATAAGTGTCACTTGATCGGTATATTTTGTCATGACAAGTGCCTCTTCCATAGCAGAATCTCCTCCACCTACAACAATAACTCGCTTGTTACGGAAAAATGCGCCGTCACAAGGCGCGCAAGTGGAAACTCCGCGACCAATCTTCTCCTTTTCTCCTGGCACATCGAGCCATTTTGTATCTGCACCCGTTGCAATAATGACAGTTTTACCCTGATATTCCTTGTCGTCATCGGCCTTAATCTTAATTGGGGTTGAATTGTAGTCTGCCTCTTTAAAGTCTATATCTAGAATTGTTGCGCCGTGGTGTTCTGCCTGTTTGCGCATTTGCGTCATAAGATCCGGTCCCTGAATCCCCTCAGGAAACCCGGGAAAATTCTCAACCAGGGTCGTCAATTGGAGTTGTCCTCCCCATTTTCTACCACCAATAATCAAAGTTTTAAGATTGGCACGGGTTGTATAAATTGCTGCAGTGAGTCCTGCGGGTCCAGAACCGATGATAATTACGTCGTATAGGTCCATGTGGGGCTTACGAAGATAAAGCGGCGTCTATATTCTTCTTGAATGTCTCTTTCGCCTGGACTCCAATCATTGTGCTTTCGGGCTTTCCGTTCTTAAAGATCATTATTGTTGGAATAGACATAACGCCATACTGTCCGGCTATTTGATTTGCATCAACATCCATTTCTGTAACCTTGATCTTATCGCCGTATTCTTCTGCAAGCTCGTGGACGAGGGGCCTTACCATCTTGCAGGGTTGGCACCACTCTGCCCAAAAATCTACCAAGACCGGCGTATTACTTTTTAATACTTCTTGTTCGAAAGTTGCGTCTGTGAGGGTTACGACTGACATAGGAGTAACAGTATATTACATTGTAATTTAAAGTGTCAACTAATAATTTGTTGACTTTAAATTAGATTACTGAAATACTAAAATCATGAGCACAAGATCAAAAAATTCATCTTCGAATATACTTGCTTCTGCATTTTCGTTCGCCTGTATATTGATAAGTGTAGTAACTATCGCATTAGCAATTCTCGCAATATATCCAGCTGTTAGCATGATCTCGTTTGGCTACAGCAATTACTATATATATCTTCTATTGTCAGTTGCTGGAATTTTTTTTGGTTCCATAAATATTTTTCTCATCGTCAAAAAGGTAAATATTATTTTTATAGTAATTTGCACTTTTTTATGTTTATGCTTTGGGTTTACTTGTTTGAATATTCTCATTCTAGCTTTAGGTATCTTTGGACCTTCAGGAATGAAAATTCCCGACAACTCCTCAATTTAAAGAAATTACCCTGAAGAATGACCATAAAGAGTAAATTGTATTTTTTAAACACCAGATTTGAGAAAGCCTAACAATAGGCTTTCTCATAAATTCGGCTCTCATTACAAAATTAAGCTATTTATAGTAGGATTTGATTTGGAATAAGATGTAGAAAGCAATTGCTGCTCCAACAAGTCCTCCAAGTGATAAGGAAACTACGTTTGAAACAACGTTTACTACCTCACTCCAAAATAAAAATGTCCAACCGGACATTTTGTGAGCCTTGGTTCCAGGAAAGGAAGCCAAAAGCAATGCGCTTGAAACTAAGAAAAGGAGTGATCCAATTACGCCATTACCCGCTTGTCCGACTCCTGCTCCGAGAGCAACAAAAGGAGCCAGGAATGTAAGAATTCCAAAAGCTGCAACCGCTGTCACAACTCCTAAAATTCCAAAGACTAATGATATCCAGGGTGTAATTTTTACTATAACTTCAGTCCAATTTTTTGGTAACGGTGGAAGCTTTTTAAATTGTACCTCCATCATTTCTATTAATTGATTTGCGTCTGTTTTTGCCATTTTTTTTCACCTCCTCTCGAGTTTCTATCAATATACCAAAATGAGGCGTGCGAAGCAATTAGAACGTGAGTCCAAGTTGGGTTTTGTCTTGATCCGAATTGCCTTCTGTCTCCTCATCCCATATAGCAACTTTTCCGTATTCGCCGTCAAATCCGGGAACTATTTTTATGTTACGGGCGCGGACTTTTCCAATACCTTGCGCCACCTTGTCTCCGGCAACGGCTCTAATCTCTGATAGATCTACGCGGAAAAGAACTTCGTGCTCTGACCCAAAGTGGTTTACGAGTCTATCAAAAACGGTCAAGACTGTTGCTGTTGCGACTCCGGAATTAAGGCTTTCTGATAAGACCTCTAGTAGTGGGACGAGCGAGACATAGGGAGGCTTTTTATTCTCAGGATCTTTTTGCCATACTACGCCAAATTTATCCTGTTCAGGCCTGAAATTATTTGCTGGGGTATTTGCCAACACCTCTACTCTATTCATAACCCCAACGGTCAGAGGTTTGTGACAAACAGGGCAGATTGTACCGCGACTTTTATCTTCATCTGGTGAATAAGAAACTTTACAAAGTCTGTGCCCTGTATAGTGATATTTACCTTCTTCAGGATAAAATTCGATAGTGTAGGCTATCTCAAACACACGCTCGCGACCCCTAACAAACGAGTTGAGAATGTTATCGTACGTAATGTCTTCCATTTTGATTTTTGGATTTTGATTTTTGGATTTTAAAACGGTTGCTTCTCGTCCCATTTTTTCAAGCGAGTGAGCATCAGAAAAAGAGACTATCGAACGAGTCGCAAGCTCATTTATTCGCCAGTTCATTGCAGGATCGCTTGATAAACCCGTTTCGATTGCAAAAATATACTTTGTGTACTCCCCAAAACAATCTTGGATCCTGTCGTATCCGGAGCGAGAACCGTAAAGTGAGAACCAGGGGGTCCAGATGTGACAAGGAATAATCGCGATCTTTTTATCTATACCGTAAACTATTTCTGCCAGTTGCTTTGAGGTTAGTCCCAGTATTGGCCGCCCGTCAGATGAAAGATTTATCCCTCGCCTTGTGAGCTCCGCGTTAATTTTTGCCGCAGTCTCAAAGTTGGGAGAGAAAATTAAGTTGTGAATCCTGTGCGGGACCCCATTTTCAGTATAAATTGCCGCAACTTCTGTTGATAACATAAAATACGGCCCTAAAAAATCTTTCTGTGAAAGCTCCCCAAGTTGCGCTTCTGCATTTTTTTTATCTTTGAGGCGATAAATCCCAGAATTAATCTCCTCCAGCTGAGATTGTGCCTCACGAAACCAAATTGGGTGAGTAAAATCGGCGACTGATAGGATATTTATCCCCTTCTTGCGTCCCCAAATATACATATTTGTAAGATTCATTTTTTGAGATACTGCGCGAGAAAATCTTGAATGTATGTGGAGGTCTAAAACGAGTTCCATTTGGAACTCATTAAACATGAAATGTTATTAAGTTTCAAGGTGTTATAATTGAGGGGTGCAAAGCGTATCTGACGTTCTTAAAAAGTTTAACCCCATTGAAGATAAATATATTAGCCGTGAATTTCAATCTTATGGAATATATTTATCGGAAGAACTTAATGACTACAAGCACAAATCTCTTTATATAAAGCTTGCAAAAACGGTTCACCGTTCTATACTTGATAAGGCCTTGTCATACTGCAAAGATGCAAGAACCGACACTCCCAACAAAGGCGCCCTCTTTATGTGGAAGATGAAACAATTGAAAGATGAGAACAAGCAAAAAACAAACAAGTAAAGCCTTTGATAAGGTATATAAATTACTTCGAACCGTTCCAAGGGGAAAAGTTACAACGTATGGCGCAATTGGCAAAAAATTGAACATGAGCCCGCGTGTCGTGGGCTTTGCGCTTCATGCCAATCCCGATTCTGACAATAATCCTTGTCACAGAGTAGTAAACCGTGAAGGAAGACTTGCGCCCGGCTTTGCTTTTGGAGGAACTGGCGCACAAAAACAATTACTTGAACAAGAAAGAGTGGAATTTATTGACTCAAACCACGTAGATCTTCAGAAATACTTCTTTGGATTTTAAAAGTCCGAACAAAAAGGCAAGAAAAAACCCGCCGAAGCGGGTCATTGTTAAGCGGCTGGTGCCGGTGGAGGTGTTCCACCCTGATCTTCCGCTGGAGGCTCTGTTGGTGCCGCCGGTGGTTCAGTTGGCATTGATGGTGGTTCTTGTGTTGGTGCCGCTGGAGGTGTTTGACCTGCCGGTGGTGTCATTGGATCTCCCGCTGGAGGAGGTGTCTGCATTCCTGGTTGTGTTGGGTCATTCGGATTCATTAATAAATTTATAACATTAATCAAAAGAGCTTGTCAATAGGGGAAATGTATTAATTCTAAAATTATCTTGTCTGAGGACACGAAAATTGCAGAGTTACATCAGTTGCTCGAAAATCTACCAACCGTGTCTCAACACTATAAATCATGTCGGGTGTCATAAAGTCTATCGTAGTATGTCCAGGCTCTCTTCTTTGACGCAAAATAAGACCATCAACCCCACTGTTATCATATATCTCACCTGGTGGATTAATTGGAAAATGAGAGTTACCCACCTTTATGCCAGGGCCAGTTTGATCAAACGGAATAGTTTTATGTTCGGGCCTGAGAGTTTTGGGATCCTTACAATTGGCATTTACTCCTAACTCTAGTGGTCCAACTGTTTGTCCTTGGGAAAGTGAGCTAGAAATAGCTGGTCTAGTGGGAGCTTGTCTATTTTCAGAATTTGCAGATCCACGACAACCCATTAATACTGCTCCTAACGCGGCTGCCCCGAGCATTCTAACAGGCCACCTCATTCCCTCTAACATACTCTATACTTATAATCCCATTGCCAATTATTCTGCATTTTTCTTTGACTTCTCATGGTGCTGGGAGGAAAACATTTTTTCTATTTCGGCTAGAGATGTTGCGTCTTCCGGCTTTCTATCATCGCGAAATTTTTCGAGTCTGGGGAAACGCAAGGCATATCCCGGCACATCTACGTCAAAGGCTGAACCGCTCTTTGAAGCTTTCATAATTCGGCCCGCGGTATGAATTGGTGAACGGGTTATTTCATCCGCCTTTATCTCAACGACGATTTCAGGCTCAATCCAAACATCAGGTTCAAGGTTTTTATCGACTAAATAGAGCGGGGGTTTCTCTTTCGCTTTCAATTTATTACCTCTGACAGCCAGGGTCTTCCATTCTTCATCGGTTAATCCTGTCCCAACACGCGCAATAGTTACATAATGGTCAGACTTTTTATCATAGATCCCGATTAAAAAACCGCCAATTCCAAAAGCAGTTCTTTTTCCGCGCCCGTAATAATAACCCATTACAAGACAATCTACTGTGTCATCAAGCGAGGCCGAATAAGAACGCTTAAACTTTATCCAATTCCAACCGCGAGCTCCGGCCTGATACGTTCCGTCTAGTTTTTTAGCCAAAATTCCTTCGAGTCCTCGCGATATTGCATCGTCGAAAAAATTCTCAATTTTTTTGGGGTCTCCAAAAACCTGTTCTTCCGAAATTAAAACCGTATTACCTTCTTTTATTATTGACGCGAGCAATCTGCGTCTTTCCACGTAGGCTTTGCCTATCATATTATTGCCATCGAGGAAGAGCAAATCAAACGTAATAAGTTTTAACGGATATTTTTTTGCCATCTCTTCAATCCCATATTTTCTTTTCCTCTGTGTAGTTATTTGAAATGGCAGATATTCGCCGGTGTCGGGATCATAAGCGATTGCTTCGCCTTCAAATATAGCTTCTTTTACTTTGATTTGACTTTTTATTCCCGCAACAACATCGGGGTACATAAAGGTTACGTCTTCAAGATTGCGGGTTATTAGCTTAATTTCTTGACCACGAACATGAGCCTGAAGCCTAAATCCGTCAAACTTTGGTTCGACTGCACACTCACCAATCTTGTTAATAATCTCCTCACCGCTCGATAATCTTTCTGCCCGCGCCATCAATACCGGAGTAAACGGAACAGGAGTAGCCTCTGCCAGTCCTTTAACGCCCCTTTCTTTTACGGTTTTTGCAATATATCCAAGGTCCGGACGAATGTTGAATACCGGTTCGATTTCTTTTCTGTGAGTTTTAGTCCCATCAATCATCCATGAAAGAGAATCAAGAACAGTCATATCTGAAAATCCAAGACGAAGCTTGGCAACCGGGATTCTTGAAACGAATCTTGCCGACAACGGATCGAGGCTTTTTAGAAGATCTGAGATTATTGTCATTTTCTTCTCAACCGAGCCGGCCCCGCCGGTCTGTGCTACTTTTTTAAGAGCATCGAATACCTCCGTGACAGTAACATTTGAAGCTTTTTTTTGTTTTACAGCTAACTTTTCAGCCAAAACTCCCAAGTCTCCAATTTTTTTGTATTCGGCCAAAATTTCCTTATCATCAATTGAGTAGGCAAAAGCAAAGGCCTTAAGCATTTGTTTCTCGGCAATTCCAAACTCAAGCGGTTCGTAAAGCGGGACTACTCTACCCTGCATCAGGTAAACAATTTTGTCGATATCCTGGGGGTCGGTCTCACGGAATAAATCCGCAAGAAGCTCAATCATAGTATTGCGGGAAGTTGTGCCCTCAAGCTTTTCTAAATGTTTTGATAGATCCGAAAATTTCATTTAGCTTTTATCCAGGATGTATTTTACACCTTTTGTCACGCCTTGCTTCTTGAGCAAGCCCTTTTTGACTAAATCCTGAACCTCGCGAAGAACCGTATCCTCGGAGACCATTGGAAAAAGCGAGTTATATGCGTTGTTTTCTATGTATCCGTTTGCTTGAATATATTCGATGATCTTAAGTTGTCGCTCTGACAACATTACCGGACCGCCTAATTTCTTTTTTAAATTGTTGTCAATTGAAATATTCTCAATCCTATCTTTAATCTTGGATAGTTCTACCGCAAGACACTCCGTAAAATACTCGAGCCACTCTGTCTGGTCACCGTTTTTCTTTTCAACTGACTGCAATGCTTCATAATATCTTTCAGGATCACGATCAAAATGTTCTTCGATTGAGAAAAACTGACGAATGTCATAACCTAGCTTGTATAAGACGAGCATTGAAAGCGCGCGCCCTACCCTACCATTTCCATCTAAAAACGGGTGGATTCTGACAAATTCATAGTGAACTATTCCTCCTTTTAAAACCGGGTGAATCTCTGGCTCTTCCTGAATAAATATCGCAAGTTCTTTCATCTGCCAAGGGACTTCAACGGATTTTGGAGGCTTGAAAGCAACGTCTCCGGTTATTGAATTTCGGATTACGACTTCTTTCTGGCGATATTTTCCCGACTCCTCGTCCGGCAAAACGTTTTTGACAACTATTTTATGAAGTTCACGTATTGTATCCTCATCTATCTGTTGCCCTGTGTGGCGATCTATATAATCAATGACTCTGCGATAATTTATAACTTCCTGAACGTCTCGCTCTCTTGCAACGATTCGCTCTCCATCTAGTATTTTTTGGACTTGAGTTAAAGATAATTCATTTCCTTCAATGTGAGTTCCAAAATGCGTTGTCCTGACCAAAGCTTCATCTTGAAATTTCTTTTCCCAGTAAGGCAGGAGGGGGGCGTTTTCTATAATTTCTTTTGCCGCTTCAATTGCTCCAATATTCTTGAGAATCTTATTATCGATAGAAAAAGTTGGGGTATACATTAAGATCTTAAAACTCAGATATTGGATGTCAGATTTGAATTATGACATTTGAGTTCTGAGTTATTAAATAGTATTATATCAGCTATGGCAACCGAATCTGAGGGAAAGCTTGATGAAGTAGACGTTGAGGTCCTCAGGGAAATTCTTGATCTGGCAAAGACGGGAATTAAGGCAAAAAAAGAGAGCAAAGAGGAAAGACTTCATGTTGAGGTGGTAAGACAAATGCTGACTTTGGCAACTTCCGGTTTTGGACTCGTTGCGGCACTCGCCTGGAATAGCCTAATTCAAGAAATTGTTAGTAGCTACGTTAAAAGAAATCTTCCCGGGGGTAATGCAGGCGTCATATCACTTATTATCTATGCTGTTGTCGTCACAGCAATAGCGGTCTTTGTGACATTTCAGCTCTCAAAACTTCTCAAGAAGCTTTCGTAATGATTTTAAAAAAGCTAAAGCTAACAAACTTTAGAAATCATAAGGCTGCCCAATTTAATCTCGCACTTACTACTGTCATTATTGGCAAAAATACGGCGGGCAAAACCAACATCCTTGAGTCGATTTATATCTTGTCCGCAGGAAAGTCATTTCGCGCTCAGAAGGATCTTGACACAATCCGTGAGGAAACAGATTTTTGCAATATTGAAGCTCAAGTTGAAGACGAAGATGAAAAGATAGATCTTAAAGTAATTTTCTCTCTGCAAAAAGGCTACTTATCAAAAAGGTTTTTGGTAAATAACGTACCCCGCCGTCAACACGATTTTGCATCAAATTTTGTCTCCGTTCTTTTTACTCCAAAAGATATTGAAATAATGACTGATTCACCTGGAGTAAGACGCCGTTATATTGATTCTGTTTTGTATCAGTCTAACAAAAACTATCGAATTGCCCTTTCCACTTACGAACGGGCGCTAAAGCACAGAAACAGAATGCTTTATGACATTCGAGAGGGCAAAAAACAATATGCCCGCCATGATTTTGAATACTTTGAAAACATATTAATCGAGCAGGGAAATATTTTGACCCAAAAGCGCGAGGAATTTGTAGATTTTGTGAATGAGTCAAACAAGGATATCTTCAAGTTCACTCTTTTTTATGACAAAAGCCTTATGTCTACGGAGCGCCTCTTCAAATATCATTTTGAAGAACAGGCGGCGGGTGTCACTTTGGTTGGCCCGCAAAGAGATGATTTTGCTTTTTACTTTGAAGGGACACAAAAACCCGTTCGCGAATTTGGGTCAAGAGGAGAAGAACGCTTGACAATTTTACAACTTAAAACGCTTGAGATAGAGTTTCTTCGAACGAAAACCGGAAAGAATCCCGTACTCTTACTCGATGATATTTTCTCAGAGCTTGATGATGCAAATATCTTTAAGGTTTTTGAACTTTTGCCTAATCAGCAGACAATTTTGACAACAACTCACCACGAATTCGTCCCCAAAAAGATTTTGAACCGAACAGACGTTGAAATTATCGAATTAAAGTAGCTCTTTCATCATTTGAGGGATTTCGTTGGCAAGGTCTGAGGCGTTAAAGAAAATTCCAACACGCAGCTCCAAAGATTCTCCGGCTTTTTTATTTATATATGAGGCGGCACACGCCGATAAAAAGGCTTCGTTTTTGCAGTAAAAACTTGCAACAAGTCCGGCCAGGACGTCTCCTGTCCCACCTTTTGTCATTCCCGGATTTCCTCCCGGAATCTTGACAGATTGCTCAGGGGAAATAACAATATCCTCTTTACCTTTTAACAAAATTGTCATCCCGTATTTTCTCGCCATTTCAGTTACGTTTTCCGCAGTTGCCGGCACTTGAAATAGAGTTTCAAATTCCTTTTTATGAGGCGTTATTATAGTTTTTTTTGGAAGAACACTGGGCACTATTACCTGCAAAGACCCTCCATCTACAACCCACTTCTTATCCGGATATTTTTTAAAAAGTTTTTCTGTTAGTGCTTTTGTGTCATCGTCTCCCTCTTCTTTTCCTTCAGTCCTTGGAAGTCCTGGACCAATTAATATAACGTCTGCTTCATTAATGTAGTTATCTATTTTGCTACGAGGGACTACTATTCCATTTCTGAATTCGTCTTTTGCGACACTAACTAACTTATTATTCTCTTCAACCGAGGAATAAAAAACCATATCCACAATCCTTGAAGCTATTGAAAGTGGCCAAAGAGACGCTGCGTGGAAAAGCTTACTGCCTGCAATAATCATAAGCTTGCCATTTTCGCCCTTATGAGACTCTGGTGCGGGTTTATATAAATTTTTAAGAATTTCTGCGTTGAATTCTTGCATTTGAGGAGATTATACAAAGTTTAATAGCAAATTCCAATTTCCAAGCACCAAGTTCCAAACAATATCCAATGTTTTAAATTTTAGAAATTAAATACTTAGAATTTATTTGGATCTTGGGATTTGATATTTGGAATTTTAGAGAGGTTAGCCTTCGATGGTTGTTCCTACAAATTCACGGCCTTCAAAATAGTTTTCAAGGTTTTCAAGATTACCTCCCTTAACAATTACTACCTTAAGACCAAGTTCTTGTGCTTTCTTTGAGGCAATTGGATCATAAGGCATATTGAGTCCCGGAGTCCAGGTATCTCCAACTATTTTTCTGAATTCTTCCCAATTGATATTTTTTATTGGCTTTGCATCGGGATTGGTCTTGGGATCTGAATCATATGCCATTTCAATATTGCTCATATTAACAACTGTTTTGACATGGTAATCCTCGCACACCATTGCCGCGCAGAAATCGGTAGACCAGCCGGGCTTCCAACCTGAGGCAATGATAACAGGCTCGGTTACTTTTCTGATTATTTCATAGTGCTTGAGAATGTAGGGGTGGGCGATATCGCGGAAAATGGTACGGACAAGCTGCGCATTAAGACGTGTTGCGTGAATTCCAAGCCAATCAAGATCCTCGGGGACAATATTTCCATCGACCACTTCTCTTGCTGCTTTCTGATAGTCTCTAGTTGTGGCGCCGCCACCTGCGACAATAAAAAATTGGAGATTTTTGTTTTCTGAAAGTTCCCTTCTTATAAAATCACTGAAGCGTTTGAGAAAGTCGACATCAATTCCTGTTTGCGGAACAATTAGCGAACCCCCAAGTGATATTACTACTCTTTCTCGTTGCATGCGTAAATCCTTATAAAAAAGGCAGACATGTTGCCCGCCATTTCTTATTCATTTAAGATACCAAAAAATACGCCTAAATGCAAGTTTGCGCTCTCTTTCCAATCTTGACAACAATTGGCATTTAACCTAATATATTAACCATGCCGACGCGTACAACAAAAACCTCTTCTGCCTCCAAAGAAAATTTAATTGACAAAGCATCTACTATGCAGGCTCCTCAATTTACTTATTTCTTGCTTCTTATCGTTGTCTTTGTTCTTGGATATTTTGTTGCCCGCGTTCAATTTTTTGAAAAAGGTAATGGCGGAACTACTCCAACAACCGCACCTTCTGGGCAAGCTGCTGCGCCACAAGCACCATCTGTTCCTGATCCAAAAGATGTTTTGAAGAAGATTACCAACGGCCATTTTCCAGTTAAGGGAAACTCCAACGCCAAAGTTAAGATTGTAGAATTTGCAGACTTCCGCTGCCCATTCTGTGAAAGATTCTTCACTGATACTGAGGGACAATTGATAAAAGATTACGTTGATACAGGAAAAGTAGCCTTTATTTTCAGGCAGTATGAATTCCTTGGTGCAGCATCTGTCGTTGCCGGAAACGCAGCCGAATGTGCAAACGAGCAAGGAAAATTCTGGGAATACCACGACTGGCTTTACAAAAACCAGCCTGATGAAAGCGATACCTCAATGTTCAACACGGATTCCATGACTACCGCCGCAGTCTCTCTTGGAATGAACGGTGATCAATTTAGAAGCTGTCTTTCAGCAAATAAATACAATGCCAACCTCCAAAAAGATTTATCAGAAGGACAAAGCATTGGAGTCTCCGGAACACCAACTTTCTATGTTAACGGTCAACAATTAGTTGGAGCACAACCATACACAGCCTTCAAAGCAATAATAGACACAGAGCTCAAGAAATAATTCCTCCGGAAACAATTTACAAGGTTAACCAATTGACAAATTGACTCGTAAAAAACGTTATTTTGTTAATTTGTTGTTTTCGTTAATTTGTTAGTGCTGGCAACTCTCGCAGAAGAAGGTTCCGCGGCCTCCAAGATAGACTTTCTGAATCACTCCACCATCAGCGCGTGAGCAGGGTTTCCCTTTTCTACCGTAAACTAAAAAATGTTTTTGATATTCTCCAAGCTGTCCCAAAACGTCTACAAAGTTAAGCTCTGAAGATCCACGATATTTCATTGCCTTTTCAAGTACTTTCAGGATTGAATCGAACAATGTTTTGATTTCGGTCGAACTCAAACTCTTAGCTCGGCGCCTCGGGTCAATGTGGGCATCAAAACACCCATCATTTGCGTAAATATTTCCTATTCCGCCAATCTTCTTCTGATCCATCAGTAGAACTTTAATTGGTAGGTTGGACTTCTTAACTATTGCCGCAAACAAGGGTAGCGTTAACAAAGGCGTTCCGGATCCGGGAGACGGAATCGGCTCAGGGCCAAGCTCTTTAAAGAATGGTAGCGTCTTCAAGTCTGATGTTTTTAAAATCTTCATCCACGCAAAACCCCTGACTTCTTGAAAATAAAGCTTCGAACTTCCATTCAAGTGAAGTGTAACTCTCGTAAATTTATTGGGAACTTTTGCGGGCACTGGCTTCATAACTTCAAGATCTCGATTAAGACTATCACGAAAAATTAGTTGTCCGGTAAGCTTTATATGAAAGGCGATCGAATACGAATTTGATAGATCAATGACGATCCCTTTTGCATAGCGACGAATATCTTTTACTTTTGCGCCGGCTATTGAATCTGGATCTCCCGTCAGAAGCTTCTTGTCTATTACCTCAACGCTCTCAATTGTCTTTCCAACAACGTATTTTTGAAGACCTAATTTAAGTGTTTCAACTTCTGGAAGTTCCGGCATACTAAATCCAACCTAACTCTTTGAAAATCTTTTTAGACGGGCGAGTCAAGGCAAGATTCTTGAGTTCGCTTCTGTCAAACCATTTTATTTCGACTATATCGTCTCCCGGAACTGCCCTATTTGTTGTAGAGATAACCTTAAAGATAAGAAAAACATAATGAACCATTTCTCCATGACTATTTGACTCGTTATCTTCATCAAAACCAAGTCTTTCAATCTCCTTAACTTCCAAACCGGTTTCTTCTTTAATCTCCCGTGTAACACCTTCTATTAAAGTCTCCGATTCAAGATTCACTCCCCCACCGGGCATATGCCACGTATCCGGATACGGACCTTTTCCCGGAGCTTTTCTACCCATTAAAATCTTCCCATCGTGTTCAATTAAAGCTCCTACTACGACTCTGTATTTCATTTTGCTATTTTTGTGACGAATTCTTTTATCTTCTTATCAAAAATCTCCGAACTGAACTTTTGGGCTTGATGGCGACACACTTCCGAACTGAACTTGGATGCTTCGAACTTTTTGATAGCTGAATTTAAACTTTCCGGAGTATTCTCATCAAAAAATATTCCGGTTTTTCCATCAACCACAGTCTCTTTTACTCCCCCAGACTTGTAGGCAATAACGGGCGTGCCCACAGCTTGCGCTTCAACCGGAGTTATTCCAAAATCCTCATCAAATGAAGCAAAAACGTAAGCCTTTGCTTCTGTCATTAAGCGCGATCGCGCATCATCTGTCACTTCTCCCACAAATTCAATATTGGATTTTGCAATTTTTCGCAACTCCTCATCAAATCCGGCGAATCCTTTACCAAAAATCTTAAGTTTTTTTCCGTTTTCATTAAAGGCCTTGATAATAATATCCGTTCCTTTAGCACGAGCAAGTCTTCCACCCGTCAGATAGTAATTCTGCTTTTTAACTTTCGTAGGACTTTCTGGAATATCGACCGGGGGATTAATAACAACTGCATCTTTTCTATAAAACTTTTGAATTCTAGCTTTAATCTCTTCTGAATTTGCAATAAAGTAATCAACATTCTCAGAAGCTTTAAAATCTAAAAGTCTTAAGAAGTGGTTTGTGATTGTTCCAAAAAAATTCATGAGGTGGTCTTTTTTCCACTCACGCGCTGTCATATAACCGTATAAATATCTTGGCGGCGTGTGAGTGTAGCAAATAAGTTTTGTCTTTGGTCCTTTCTGTGTTAGATTCGGGAAATACGCTCCGGTTTGCGAAACAATAATTACATCAAAATCATCTAGAACAAAGCTCCAAAAAGCAAAAGGCGAGAGCAATCGGAAGACAGAAATCAATTTCTCGCGATATGGAATTAAATTGAGAAATGAGGCGCGAACATTCATTTTTACAAAGCTTGCTCCGTGGGGACCAAGAAATTCAGGTGCGAAAATTGAAGTGAAAATGGGCGCCTCAGGAAACAACTCATGGAGCTCCTCCAAGACCCTCTCTGCTCCACCGTATTCTTTTATATAATCGTGAACAATAGCTATTTTCATATAAGTTTCATCTGATTTTGCTTTTTAGTTTCGGCTTTTTGCACAAATACCTCATCTACTCTCTTTGGCAAGGTTTTGAATTCGAATTCTTCAAGTGCTTTTTTGAACCCATCGACGTCAATTTTTGAAGCAAGACAATCATCAAAGTCACATGAAAAAGGCGCATCGGTCAAAATAGTCGCAAGAGTGTGAGAAATTTGTCCTGACTCTGCCCCATCAATCAATTTTTGGGCCAAATTTTTATTTTTAACCGCAATCTCATCTAAGTGCTTGTAAATATTGTCAAAATTTCCATACGCATTAATCAAAGTTGCCGCGGTTTTGGGGCCGACACCCGGAACTCCGGGATAATTATCCGATGCGTCACCTGTCAAAGACTTTAAGTCTATTATTTGCGCCGGATCTACTCCATATTGAGCACGGACTGATTCTTCATCGTGAATCTTAACCTCTGAAATTCCTTTTATAGGCATTAATACTAAAGTCTTATGATTCACAAGCTGTAACATATCGCGATCTCCCGTCACAACATAAACGATATTTCCCATATCTTTTGCCCTGTGCGCCAAAGTTCCAATCACATCATCTGCCTCAAATCCATCTACTCCAATTTGCATAATTTTTGCTTTATTTAAAATTTCAATGATTGCCCCGAACTGATCAGATAGGTCTGACTCCATCTTTGGACGTTGTGCTTGATAGCCAACGTACATTTGCTGACGGAAAGTTGGCTTTGGGCGGTCAAAAGCAACCACAACATGAGCCGGTTTTAGCTGCTGAAATAGTTTTAAAAACATTCCGAAGAATCCTGAAATTGCGCCTGTCGGGACTCCGGCCGAAGTTGTAAACGGAGGCATTGAATGATACGCGCGGTGGACAAGTGCCGAACCGTCAATAAGCATAAAAACTTCCTTTTTAGCTTCCATTGACCATATTATACAGGAGTTTTTGCCAATAAAAAGGGCGGTTGAGGAAGAAAAGTGAAAATCATCATGAAGATGAAGCAAGTAGCATAAGCTACAGGTCACGATTCTATCAAACCGCCCTTTCGAACTCAGTTCGCATTGTAAGATTCATCCCGCCGGAAAGAAGGTGAGCAAGCATGTAGCTCAGTTTCTACCCAAAGGGATATACACCTGGAAGGTGAAGGATCTTACAAAGAGTGTCTCCAGAGGAGACAGGTACAAGGCAATCGCCTTGTGGTCCTGTCGTCCTCCTTCGACGCTTTGGGACGCACCTATGTGGTCCGGCTGGCAGCTAGGCTGTCAGACGTACGACATCAGGCCGTGTCCGTGAGATCACCTGCGGACAACCGTCGCGACCGCGGCACCGGAGATGAGGAGAACCACCATGACACCAGCAACGATGGTCCAGATCGAACTCGAGGAGGAGCTCATGGCAAGACCTGCGTCACCGGTAGCCGGTGGCTTGATCGAAGGCGTCAGCGGCGCGTCGGCGGTGTCCACGGGGCGTGGAGCCGGTTCGGAGCCGTTGTAGTAGCCGTTGATCGCGGGCGTGTCAGCGTCACCAGCGTTCGTCGTGGTGCGACCATCGAACGTCGAGGACGTAGGAATGGGCACGTTAGATGCCGAAGGTGACTGTGCGAAGGCATCGTTCGTCGAGAAGACGTTGCTACTGACGAGCGGAGCCGGACCCTGACCCGTTGCGTAGTCCTTGACGGTGACCGTGTCTGTCGCCTGAGCGTTCACAGGATCGCTAGACGCCGTGTCGGCCGTCGTGTTGGACTGGTTGACCACGTAGACAGCGATGCAGAAGCCGGAGGGGTTCTCAGGCGCAGCGCATGCGGTCTTGGAGGCGACAGCGACGATCAGCAGACACGTAGTGCCAGGTGACGCCGTAGCGCAGCCGTTGTTGGTCAGGTTGTTCGTGTTCTGGCCGGCCAGGTTCGGCAGGCTCAGGTAGTTCGCCAGGCCAGGGTTCGAAGCGCCGATGACGACGGCGTCGAGCTGGCTGAAGTTAAGCAGACCCTGTTGTACCACGGGAAGTACGCCGAGAATTCGGCCGTCGATCAGGACCGTCAAGTGAGCGTTCGGGATCGACACAGCGTCGCGGATGTCGAGAACAGCGCCGTCAGAGCCAGCGGCCGGGACGAGTGCGTTCGTGACGTCGTTGACAGAGTTGCCCCTATTCGTGGCCTTCTCGTCACCGGTGGGGCTCGTCTGGTATGCAGCGACCGTGATGGATGCCGGCAGGCCAGTAAGCCTTAACGTGGCGGTAAGGACGATGTTCGGCACGCCGAGGTAGTTCGGCAGGCTCAGGTTGTTACCCAGCGGGTAGTTGGACTCCTGGACGTTGGTCTTGCCGAGAGTCGTTCCGGGGGCCATGTTGGTGCCCGAGTTGGCCAGGTTGGCCAGGTTCAGTTGGCTAACGACTACGTAGTCGATGCCACTGCTGGAGAACGTAACGACCTTTTCGGCGAGGAGGATACCTCCAGGATCCGATCCGGTGTAGACGTCGTGCAACGAGTTGTTCGTCTGGACGGTCGACGCCGCAATACCTGGGGTCGAGTCAGACGTTGCCGCGGCAGTAGGAGCCGGCGAAGTCCAGAAGGCCGTCAAGCCAAACAGAACTGCTACCGTTACTGCCAGGGCGAAGAGCTTTGCCAGCGACACGCGCGGAGGCGGGTCCTGATAGTTGGTTGTGTGTCTGGTTTTCACCGGACACTCCTTTCCTTGCAAGGAAATGCCTGCATTCTGCAGCATGGGTTGTGAAAAGAACGTTCCTCCCTCGCACCTTGCGAGATAGATCTTAGCTCTAAGCTATCCACTTTGTGTACGGGTGTCTTTCCGGCGTCTGTCCTCGATGCCTCCCTCGGATGAGATCACTGCTGAGAACATCAAGGGCCAGGCCTTTCAGACTTTCCCGAACTTTCGAGATCATCCCCTTTCAGTACTGCCTCTACGGTCAGTACTCTATTTCCAAGAGCTTGCCGAAGCGGGCGGCGGATCACAAGGCTACGCGGGGTGTACCCGTTTCAGACTCGCTCTGAGAAAGCATTGGAGGGACGCCCCTTTTCCCTACGGACCAATCCGGCACTTTGCCGAACTTAAAATGTGTTGGGACGTCCCCTGATGATTAGCAGGTCTTCGATTCAAGCGAACACGTGCCCTGCACGTAATGCGTACAAATCCGCTCGTTTTCCGTTCAGCCGAATGCGTTGACGCACGGTTGATCTTTGACCTGCTCGTGGGAGCTCACCTCATCAGGGTGGCTTCTGGTAGTGATGCACCTTGCATCTCCTTTCTATTGATAGTAATCATCTCCGACCCGAGCACCGAGAGCAGACTTTCGTCGCTGGCTCGACAACCGGAGAGAATCCCCTTAGTGGGAGACGTCCCATTTTTACTTACCCCACAAATGCCCGTCGTAAAGACAGGTTCCTCCTTTCTGAACTAGGAGCTGGACGCGGGACGTCTCCGGCGGCAATGGGTTTAGACAGTCAATACGAACCCTCCTTTCAGGGTTATTCAGATAAGGCTCCGGGGAGTGAGCCTGGATCTGGCTGGTGGGAGGTAGCAGCAATAGACAGGGGGACAGGACCCTGTACTCGGCGCTTACTGCTACCAGATGGTTTGGGAGGAACCCTACCATCCTTTTCCCAAGAACGTGCAAGTCCGAGGATTTCTCCTTGGACTGGGAATGGCTATGGAGACCATGGAGCGATGGGTCCAGAGGGCCTCCTGGTTGTTAGGGCGGAGCTCTTATCCGTGTCAGTGCGTTGTAGACATTTGCACTTTCCATGGCACCCTTCCTCTTTCGAGAATGGCTGGAGATCCGGCCTCGTACGAGTGGTCGCCTCTTATGAGGACTGAGCAGCTGGCTGCAACCAGACTTTTATATCTCAGCAACGACCATAGGCTGTGCTGCCATTAGGGCGGAGAGCGTGACCGGGTCACTATGCAAACGCGTCTGTTAAGAAGCGTCCACTTCCGGTTTACCTCCACCATACTCGACTCCTCCCTTCGAGTCTTCCTAGATAAGGTCTCAGCACTAGACCTGGATCTGGCTGGCGGGGTACGGCAGCTGAAACACGAATGCGATCGTGACACCACTGCCTAAAGATGGGTTCCAAGCCATCCTTTCCCCGATGAAAAGTGCAGTCTCCTCACGATGAGAAGACGTAGTTTTCCAGGAGGTGAAGGTCTCTTCACTTGCGCAGGCCACCACGCGAAGAGAGCTTGCACCACTAGCCTGGTGAGTGTCGTCAACCGCCATACCACAGATCGTGGTAGTCCAGCACAAGGCGGAGACAAGACAACTCCTGGACTCATCGAGATAGCAAGATGAGCCTAATTTGCGTCATTCAAGTGGAAAGCCATTCCACAAGAAAGTTATTTTGAATAACGAACAACAATAAAATAAAACTAAAATTTGATTTTTGTAAAATCCTTAAAAAAGACTCCTTCTGGAGTGTGGGGTTGTGAATTCAGACAATAAACAAACTCGTAATTATTGCCTCAGCTCACAACCGGACACAAGCGCTATGCAAATAAGCGCTGTCAAAAGAAGTTATGCGAACTGGTTGTTAAAGTGCAAAACTTTTTTGCCAGAACGCATGCATTTGCATAAAGGCATTATGTTATGTAATGCGAGTATATCTCTAAGGGAATTGCTTTTCAATTGGGCATTTACTGTAGCCTGAGGGGGATTGGGCGCGGGAATAGGATATAGATGTTTGTCTTCTTGAAGAAGACGATGCAGTTTGACTGCTACATCAGGTCCTAAACCCGCGTCCGCACCGGTTGCGAATTTATTTGTTGTAGATCACCTCCTATCTTCTGGTAGGAACTTGTGTCGCAAGACACTGTCCTGTCGCGATGACGTAATAGTCGCAGTTAGTCGGCGGCTGAGGATTTCCGCTTGGCTTCTGCGGCTGGACAGGCTGTTGCTGGACCGAAGGACCCGAGTTGGCCTTGCCAACAATCTGGTACGTTGCGGTGTTGCTTACGAGCGGTGTGTTGCCGTCGTATAGCGTAATCCTAAGCGTATCAGTGCCAAGTGGCGGAGCAACATTGCCCGTCGATTGACAGCCTGTGCCGGCGTTCACGTATTTGCTGACTGGCCGAGTCGCCGGACTTCCGTCTTGGGGAGAGTCGGTAACAACTATCGTACCAGCCTGCGACACATTCCAGCAGAACTTACCACTCGTGTAGACCGTTATGACTGATGGATCAGCCCAAACGCTCACAGTAGCGGCAGGTGGTGGAGGTGCCGGACGAGATGTCGGCGCGGGTGGTGGTGCCGCGGGCGCTTGGGGCGCAGGCGGAACCTTGGTCGCTGTTGGCGGTGGCGCTTGAACCTGCTGAACTTGCGGAGCAGGCGTTGGCGGCGTGAACGACCCAATGTTGGGTGCTGGACCCGACTTTTTTTGAATCTCAACGGAAGTGGTGTCTACCGCGACTTTCACGTCGTCGACATATGCTACTGCAGCGATGCTGTAGATGCCAGGAATGACATTGTCGACGATTGGAATCGTGGTGCAGGACTTTTCTTCCGAAGAATACCCATTCCACAACGGCGTTGGCTCCTCTCCTTCTCGGGAGAAAGTTGAAACTACTCTGTACCAGATCTTCTTGTTGAGCTGGAAACAAAGAGTTGCGCGGTCTCCTTCGACGTAGACGTTCTTGCCGTCATTGAACCACACTTTTAGAGTGTAGCTGAACGGAGCAGGCGTTGATGTTGCCGTTGACGGTGCCGCCTTCACCTCAGGGTGATCGTAGTCATCCCTAAGTTGGGAGTGTAACCACCCCATCACAGGTGAAAAACGACCCTTGGTGTCAATTATGTTCGCTGGAGAAATCTGTAGGCTGGTTTGCCATTTTTCACCAACGTTCTGCTGAACGAAGGTGATTTTTCCGTTCGCCACTCCGGTGACCAGCGCCACATGTCCCCAAGGCCACTCCTCGTTTTTCCCGAAAACGAGAATGTCTCCCGGAACAGGAGCAGTTGAAGAACCGTTTTCGTACACGTTGGCGAAGTTAATGTTGTCCTTGTTTCCAAACATCTCAAATGCATTGAGACCCCAGTTGTAAGGACCCCATTCTCTCTCGCCCCAGTAACGCTGAACGAATTCGACGCACTGCCACTCAATACCGTACTTTGACGAACGTCCGGAGTAGTAAAACGGGTCATCTCCGTTGGAGAAGATGTCCGTTTTGTCGTAGGTTCCAAGACGCTGTCCGAATGACGACGACGCCATAACGATACCTACGAAAATGAGGGGGCTCAATCCCAGAAGGACTGCAGCCCTGACTAACCTGATCATGACCTTTACTCCTTCTCGAATTTGAAGGTACTCAGGATTTGAGGTCCGATTCCCTTCATGATATTGAACGTAGCGGATTGGCTCGGCGAAATGCCGTAAAGCCTACTACCTTCTTGAATGAACCACCTGACGTAGACAGGGTGGACGTCCGGCTGTTCAAGCCAACGCTTCTGGTTAGTAAGTTCGAGACAGCTTCCGCTTGTCAGCGTGAAGGAACAAGGGGAGAAAACCAGGCGCTTGCCCGCATCCCCGAGTTGGTCTCTAACTGAAGCCTCTACGTCGTTAGCTGATGCCACCTTTTCGTATCGAATGACAGCAAAGCCTGCGTACAACTCGCCGTCGTTCTCAAATTCCAGGTGCAAGATGTTGCCCGGATCTGTCTCGTACGTATCCTTGTGGAGATCGAGATCCTTGATCTTTCCCGAAAGCCACCCGTCCTGGAAGTCTTCCCAGTCCGCAGTACTTGCGGTAGCCGGAATGACTGGCAGGGTAGATACTGGCTTCTTGGTCGAGCCTCCGCATGCTGCGAGCAGTGGAAGCACTAGGAGCAGTAATACCGAGACTGTCTGTCTCACTTCGCACCTCTACCTTCCGTAGTCTATTCGTGCTAGGTTGATATTCGACCCTGCTGGGTCTTGTGCTTTACCTTGTTTTATTTTCGTCGTCGTTCTCCTTTTTTAAATTCCGCTTCTTGGCGGAAACTATCGTGCGTATTTTGTTTAGTCTTCTTTCGGCCGAATGCAAAATTCCGGACCCGAACTTTTTATCTGGTCAAGAACTTTGCATTCGATAAACACCTTGCTTTATAGTGCTTTCTGAAAGAAGTTTCGCAACCGGTTGTTAAAGAGCGAAAAACCTCGCGCTACAATGCATGCAAACGCACTAAGCCACGAGGAATTACTATGTAATTGGAGTATAACGCCGTCTGAGACGGTTTTCAACTTAACACTATAAGATTTCTTTGCCCGTATTTTGAGCGAATGTGAAGGCTATCTACGTTTTACCCCACGTTACGCGGTTCCATACCCTTTCATGTAGGTAATAAAAGACTAACTTCAAAATTCCTTCGGCGCCTCCAACTCCGATTGAAAGAAGTAATTTACGCGTGAAGACGAAAACAACCGCTGCTGTAGTAAGTGAAGCAATAATTCTCCAAGTAATAGTTTTGGCAACGCTGCGGTGGCTCTCCTCCTTCATTAAAATTGAGCTTTCCTACCGTAGCGCTCTTTGGAGTAACGAATAATCGCATCACGGTTTTCATTCTTAACATTTGGAAGCGGCAAGGTGGTTGCAGGGAAAGGCGCTGAGGTCATTCCGTCAATTGAAAGCTTTAAAACTATTTCAAATTTGCCAAGGGATACTAGGTCATTTTCGGTGTAAATCTCCGCATATTCCTTTGTAAGTCGCTCCGCATCTTGTGCACCGACAACAAAAGACATAAGAGTTCCGACATTTCCATAAATTGCATATTGAATCTCCTCCTCAAGCTGATCCGAATATTGATTTGCTAAAGTCAAAGACAAGCGATATTTTCGTGCTTCGGATAGAATTTTAATGAAAGAGCTGGTTGCAAAATTTTGGAACTCATCAACGTATAGGAAAAAGTCACGTCTACTCTCCTCTTTCTGAAAAGATCTATTCATTGCAGCAAGCTGAATTTGGGTGATAACCATTGCTCCAAGAAGTGCCGCGTTATCCTCTCCTAATTTTCCCTGTGATAAATTAAGAATCAAGATTTTTCCTTCGTCCATTATCTCCTGAAGATTAATTGAAGAAGTGGGGTGGCCAATAATGTTACGGATCATTTTTGATGAGACAAATTGTCCTACCTTGTTTTGGATTGGAGAAACAGCCTCAGCCTTTAGCTTATCCGGCATCCTGGCAAACTCAGCTTCCCAGAAATTCTTGAGAACCGGGTCTGATAGTTTTGCAACAATTCTTGCACGAAACGCATCGTCTGATAATATTCTCAACGCGTCAATTAGAGTACCCTCCTCAACGTCGAGAAGGGTCAAAATAACATTTCGCAAGATATATTCAAGGCGCGGACCCCAAGATTCTCCATAAATCTTGTGGAAGATCGAGACAATTCCCGATGAGACCAAGTCTTTATGCTGAGAATTACGAACCTCCAAAACGTTTAGCGAGAACGGGCGCTCGGCATCAAAAGGCTCCAGATAAACTACGTCATTGAGTCGTCTCTTTGGAATGTAATCCATAATAATCTCCGATAAATCTCCGTGAGGGTCAATGATTCCAATTCCGCGGTCTTTGCGAATATCGTCAATTGCCATGTTGGCAATTAAAGTGGATTTTCCGGCTCCGGTTTTTCCAATAACGTAAACGTGTTTTCTCCTGTCGGGCGTTTTTATTCCAAAAATTGTTTCGGCATTTTTGAATTCGGTTTTTGCAAAAAAGTTGATATCCTTCTTTTCTTCTTCGGTAATGGCAGTTATAACCGGAAGATCTTCGGGTGGTTCTCCAAGAAGAGTCTTACCCCAAGCAATATTCTTAACCCCGGCAAGCAAGAATCCTGTGGGGTGCCAAATGGTTGCGAGTTCCTGAGCATTTAATATCTGTGTGCGCTTTTCAAGATAATAGGTTGAACGGTTTTTAATCCTTTCAATAAAGTTTTTCTTGCGGATAAGCGGACGCTTCAACTCAAATTCATTTCCGTCACCGTGAGAGAATATTCCAAACGTTCCCGCAAGATTTCGCAGATATAATCTTGGATCTGTATTTTCCGTACCTACAACTAGACGAATAAGCGCTTTTCCTCCTTGAAATGAGGCTTTTTGCATGATTAAAAGTTGTTGTGGATCGCGGGCGTATCTGGCCGTTTCGGTACTATGTGCTTCAACCCCGGCCGTAGCAGGAGAAGTATGGGAGTCTGTTCCTGCAAGTATCATTTGCCCTGCTCGTTTTACGGCCCTTGCCTGCCAATCAAAAGACGCTGAGGTTACAAGAATCTCAACAGCCATTTTAACGTCTGCCGGCTGTTTTGCTAAGAATCCGATCAGCGCGCCTAAGGTATCTATGTCTTCAAAGTCGGCATAAGTCTTTGTTGGAAGATAAAATTCGTTATCCAGAACCAATTGACCTACTGATATGTGCTTGCTGTCAAAAACTTTTGGCATAGGGTCCTCGGTTTTTTCAATTGATGAGGTTGGAAAAGAGGCTGCAATTTGGCTTGCGACAAAAGTCTCCTGATCTTCATCGGCCGTTACATAGAAGTAGACCGTTTGATTGATTAGAAAAATTTCGAATGAATAATAATGTGTTTTCATCCATGATCTTTTCCAGAAGGGAACATATGCATGCGATAAGCAGGAAGCAAAAATCTGTGCTGCTGAAGCAATTGGAGTCTCATCGTCCTTAGGATTTCTGACTAAAAGATGTACCAGTTTTCTCATAAATTAGATTATAGCAGAGTTAATAATTACCAATAGAAACAGGCCTTTAGGAAGCGTTGGAAGAACTTTTTCTTTTTGTAACTTTCTTTTGTACGCCATCTTTCATGATTGAATCAAATTCTTCCCCATCCAAGGTCTCTTTTGAAAGAAGTGTTGCTGCGACTACATCGAGTTTGGGCTTATTTGATTTAAGTATTTTCTGAGCTCTTGCATATGCTTCATCCATGATTTTTCTAATTTCAGTATCAATTTTTGACTGCATACTTTCGGAAATCTGAGAGTTCTCGCCGTACATTCTTTCTCGCTCCACATCATAATTAACGGGTCCAAGACCACTCATTCCATATTCAATAACCATGGTTCTTGCAACCTCTGTGGCTTTTTGAATATCATCTGATGCTCCGGTTGTCATTTCTGAAAAAATTAATTCTTCCGCCGCTCTTCCTCCAAGCATTGTTGCAATAGTCTCAAGAAGTCTGGTTCTGGTCTCATGCACCCGGTCCTGCGCGGGCGGAATAAGTGTGTGACCAAGCGAAAGGCCACGACCCACAATTGAGATCCTGTGAACCGGATCGGCTTTTGGTGAGTAGTAAGAAACGATTGCATGACCTGACTCGTGATATGCAGTAATTCTTTTGTCGTCCTCTGACTGCATACGTTTTTTTTCAGGTCCCATCTTTACTTTTGTTGCCGCCTCCTCAAGATCGGTCATGTCAATCTGTTTTTTTCCAAGACGGGCAGCTAAAATTGCTGCTTCATTGAGCATATTTTCAAGATCGGCGCCGGAATATCCCACAGTGCGTCTTGCAACTCTTTCCCAATTAACTTCTTTTGTGAAAGGTTTTCCTTTTGCATGGATTTGAAGTATAGATTTTCTTCCTTCAATGTCCGGAAGCTGAAGCATAATTCTTCTATCAAACCTGCCAGGACGAACAAGCGCTGAATCTAAAATATCCGGACGATTTGTGGCTGCAATTACAACGAGTTGCTCATTTGGAGTAAAACCGTCCATTTCAACCAAGATCTGATTTAGGGTTTGTTCGCGCTCGTCGTGTCCTCCCATGATTCCGACTCCTCGTTGACGTCCGATTGCATCAACTTCATCAATAAAAATTATTGCAGGTTGGCTTTTTTTAGCGGTTGTAAAAAGGTCACGGACACGAGCGGCTCCAACTCCTACCAACATTTCCATAAATTCTGATCCTGCAATTGAAATAAACGGAACCTGTGCCTCTCCTGCTACGGCTCGGGCGAGCAATGTTTTTCCGGTTCCCGATGGCCCAACGAGCAAAACCCCTTTTGGCGTACGTGCTCCCATTGCGCGATATTTCTCAGGGTGTTTTAGAAAATCTACAACCTCGGACATTTCTTGTTTTGCTTCATCTACTCCCGCAACGTCTGCAAAAACGGTTTTAGGAAAATCCTTATTAAAGGTTTTTCCCTTATTTGATCCGAAAGAAAAAATATTTTCCTGTGCGCCTCTGGCTTGACGGAAAATAAAATAGAAGAAAATAATTATCAAGACAACCGGAAGAAATGAGGAGATTAGATTAACCCAGGTATTTAAAGTCGCATCATCTTTTACATTAATCTTGACTGAGCTTGGGTCAATACTTGAGTTCTTAAGGACTTCAAACAGGGATACGTTTGCTTCTTTTCTTGAAATTGCAGCTTTACCGTCTTTATATTTAATGTCTATTTTTGTGTCTGAAACATCAATCTGGCTAACTTTCTTGCTTTTTATATCCTGAACAAGTTTTGAAATTGGAACTTCTTGTCCTCCTTGAGTTGACGCAAAATCTCCAATTCCCATGACGATAAATAACAAAAAGAAGAAAAGAAATCCGTATAGAAGAAGGTCTTTCCAGGTGAATTTGAAGCCAACTTTAACCTTTTTGAAGTTTTTTTGCCTGCCGTTCATTAGAGTTCGAAAATTATAACACAACGTGAGGCTACTTTAAAGGATCATGACCTCCGACGCTCCAAGGATGGCAACGAATGATTCTCTTAAAACCCAGGACCGAACCATGAATAACCCCATATTTATCAACTGCTTGATAGGTATATTCTGAACATGTCGGGGAAAACCTGCAAATTGAATCCGATAAAAATAGTGTTCGAAACAACTGTAAGTGGAAAACTTGCGTCTTTTTATAAAATTTGATTGCCGCCAAAACTAATTTCTTCACTCAGGAATTATAACATTCAAACCTAAACCGTGGGTCTTTTTTTAAAGGAGTCGAAAGTTTCGGTAATTTCCTGCCAATCAATCGCCACACTTTTTATTTCAGAAAGCATTGGTCCTCGCGAACAAGCTTCGACAAACTCTTTTAATTTTTGGTCTTCTCCCTGAGCCAAAACCTCTACTCTCTTATCGGATAAATTACGAACCCAACCTGCAACACCAATTTTTTTTGCAGAATAGTTGACGAAATTTCTGAATCCTACACCTTGAACAAGACCGGAGATTAAGAGGTGAACCTGTTTCATATGAGTTAAATCAAGCCCATTTTTTGGCGGACCTGCTCAACTGTTGCGGCGGCAACTTTTCTTGCTTTCTCGGCCCCTTGCGCAATTACCTTATCTACAAATTCCGGATTTGCCTCAAGCTCGCGTCTTTTCTGCTGAATCGGCTCAAGTTCTTTATAAATTGCTTCTGCAAGACTATTCTTCAAATCTCCATAACGAACTCCATCCGCATCGTATTGAGCCTGATACTCTTTCATTTTCTCAAATCCCTGAAAGAGTTCTACAAACTTCATTAGGGCTCCCACCCCCTCGGATAATTTTCCGTTTTCATTTTCATAATAATATTCCTTCTTGCCTTCCATCTTGCGAACTACTCCACGTCCACTATCTGTTGTTACTCGGGCAAGAGCGGCTTTAATCTCGTCAAGGCTGTCGGTCAAGTTAATATACGTTCCTTCGACAGATTTACTCATCTTTCCCTCGCCTGTTAGTGATGGAACATATTCGCCTTTTGTTTTAAACCTTTGAGGTTCCGGAAAATCCATTCCATACATCTCGTTCATTTTTCTTGCTATTTCACGTGTCACCTCTATGTGCGATTCTTGATCTAACCCGACAGGAACCATTGATGCCTTATAAATCAATATGTCAGCAGCCATTAGGACCGGATAATTAAGTAACGCCATATTTACATTTTCAGGGTGTTGCTTAACCTTTTCCTTAAAAGTTGGCAGGTGCTGCATTCGTGCAACAGTTACCACTGACGAGAAATAAAAAGCAAGCTGGGTGTGAAGATCAGCCAATTGCGATTGAGCAAAAATTGCTGATTTTTCCGGGTCAAGACCAACCGACAAATAATCAATTATTACGCTTTTTGCGTTTAAACCAATTTTCTTAGGATCAAATGGGGTGGTTAAGCCATGAAGATCCGCAACCATATAAAAGGTTTCGTATTCCGGATCTTCTTGCAACGCAAGCATACCCTTGGCAGTACCAAGATAATTGCCTATATGCAATTTTCCGGTTGGTCTCATTCCTTGTAATACTGTCTTTTTCATATTTATTTTCCTTTCTTAAATCGTTTTAAAAAATAATCTAAAAAAATATCTATTAATTGTTGGTTATCGCTTTCAAAAAAAGTTTTATCTATTTTGAAAAACAACTTTCTTCTATCAATTATTAAAAGTCTTTGGTATATAGATGGGTCTTTTTCTAACCTAAAAAAATATTTCTGCGACTCAATTCTATATTGTTTACTGATTTTAACATACTCTTCCCGCGTTCCAAACCCAATCCTCTTAAGAACAACCCCTTTATCAATCCTTTTCGCTAAAAGATTGCGATAGGAAACTGGCAGGGGGTTTTTTACCTCTTCTGATAGAAGCATTGATGCAAGGATTTCTTTTTTTGCTTTTCTTACTTCCTTCTCAACTTCATTAACGATATCTTTTTTGTCAATTATTTTAATCATATTATTTTCTCACAAACATAAACCTCAGTAATGAAAGTCTTGGCCCGTCTTTCCCATATAATATTGCGTCATCCGGCTTAAAAGGAATGGGGATTGCCGTCAGGTCGATTTTCTTTCCTTGTCTTTTTGCCAATTGTACAGCCTTATGAACTTCTGAAAAGCTTTTAACATCGTAACGAAAAGTTGGAATATAAGCTTGGTCGTTTCCAACTGAAAAATAAACAATATCATTATCTATTCCGCCTTTTTGGAGTGCTCCCTGAATAGCTTTGAATTTGTTGTGAACACCTTCGGGTTTATCCAGGTTGGAAGGAGCTATTATTTTAAGGAATTTATCAACGACTTTTGGATCAATTACTTTTCTTTCAAAAGTCGTTGCCTCTGTCTCGAAAAGTTTAACAAAGGGATCAGGATAACAATCTATCTCACCCAAGGCGACCCGGCGCAAGAGATCTTCATAGCCTGGTGCATCGGTTGAAATGTTAAACAGAAGAACGGATGAACCACCATAGATTTCATTTACCTGACTTAAAGTGCAAGGGTCTGCTCTTCTTCCTTGATTTAAAAATTCTTTACGAAAAGCTCCAAGCTCTAAATGCTCAAGAGTATCCTCTCTATTATTAATCACTTCGTCTCGTGTAAGTAAAACGATGTCTCCAGCTGAGCCGGCGGATACTGCTTCGACAACCTCCATTTTTATCCTTTCGTTTATCTCTTTAATTGCTTGCAGTGGACCTTCATCATTAGGCACGTTTATCATATCGCTTGTTAAGAACATACCAAGATCGGGCATATTAATTCTTTCAATATCAAAAGTACCATCTTTTCGAATTAGAACATCTGGTTGAAAATAAAGAAACGCTCTGGTATCGGTATTGCTTTGAAAAGGTTGTTCGGCTAATCCGTTTGCCATGAGAACTGCATCTTTAATTGGCATCCCTGCACCTGCAAGACCACGTGTAATTGCTGCCTTTCTCTCGATTCGGGCAATGATTTCCTGTGTTTTTTGAGAGATGGTGTCGGTCAAATCCTGGCCTATTGTTATTTGTCGATCCGTCTGAATAGGACGAAATAAGAAAAACTCTTCCCTTCCTACTACTGCCCGGCGGGTTGACTCAATATTATTTGCCTGACAAATTTCTCTTAATTTCATAATCGCTTCATGAGTTTGTCTATATTCTCCTATTTCGTAGTGATGTTTAACCAAGCCTATTTGTCTAGTTACTTCAATTTGAGCACTTTCCGGAAACTTACCTGCAAGTGAGGCATCTTTAATTGCCATTCCGACAAATGCTTCAAGAACAGCCGAGCCCTGCTCTCTTACTATCCTGCCATCAAGGTTTGAGGGTGGTTTATCATCCATAGTGAAATATCCTACGTTTCCTCCGGGTCCCTGATCCGTCTTAATAGTAGGTCTGTAAATCCCTAAGCCTCTAAATGCTGTTCGCATTGCACCTTCATCTTGTGGAAAGAATGCTGCACGAAAAGGAAATGGCGGTTTCTCTTTAAGGACGGCAAAATTTTTGCTTGTTTCAAAAGCTGCGTCAACTGAATCCGGAGACTCTATGAGAGGACGAGATGCGTCATATAAATAACGCATACTCACAGATGCAGCTTTAATTCGACCACCAAATATAAGGGGCCTATATCGCTCGGTACCGGATACCCGTTCTTCTTGAACCTTATCTTTTTGATTTAATCTGATTGAATATTCAGGGTTCATCTTTCTCCTTTCATTTCTTCTCGTGAAATTTTCTTTGCTTTCAGGCAGAAAGTATCGTAAGAAGCTTCTTTAACAAATACCGGATAAAAATCATCTTCGGCACGCATGACATTGCCGGATCTTCGCGGCATAGACAGAGACAGTACTTCGTCGCCTCTCTTAACCAGATTAAAGTTATGAACAAAAGACACAAGCTTGTCATCGCTATGCGGAGGGTATTTAATGTTTCCAAACAGTTCATAGTAGTTACTTCCCACATGATCAACGACACCCAAATATTCGTATATGATTGAAAACTCTCTGGAAGAAATCATTCCTAAAGAATGGAGCGTATTTTTAACTGCCCTCATCCCCATTTCGTATGAATAATCACTTCCGTGAGGACCAAGCTCTATGCCTACACCGCACTTAACAAAATCAATCATCGCGTAGTCTTTGTCACGAGGAATTAATAAAATGTTCTGAATCCCCATTACCTCAGCCAATCTAACTCGGGCAGGATCCTTTTTGTCAACAATTGCGAATGCTTCGGTCTCTGAAGTCGTTGAATGAAGATCTATTGCATAATCTGAATCCCGCACTGTTTTAAATACCTGCGGAGCAAGCCTTGATTCAATGGAGTCTTTACTCCTACCACCTGGGAAAGCTCTATTTAAATCTTCTGAAATGAATCTAGTTCCACCGAACAAAGCAGGAGGGTTCGCAACGACTAGTCTGAGCGTGCCTTTTAATAATTTTTCTGGGCGTATTATTCTTCTAAGATCGTCAAGAATGTATACTCCCACTTCTTCATTGCCGTGCATTGCCGCAGTAACGGCGACAATCGGGTGACCATGGCCAATTTCAGCCAACACAATGGGACGATCGACCGGTTTTAATCCTTCAATTGATAGAAGCTTCTGTCTTCTTTCTTCTGGGCCAAACTAACCCCTCCCCCGCTTGAGGAGGGGTTTCCTTTCCATATAAATTGTGTTCGAAATCTTTATTCATATTTTTCCCAATAAAAAACCTCCCCTTCAGGAGGTCATATAATTTTTGTTGTGTTTAAATTACACTACAAAACTAACCTCCTAATTCAGAAGGTTTTGCCAATCACTCAATTTATTAACTTTAAAATTATTTTTCATATTAAACACTTATAAATTTTCCTCTTTTTATTTCTTTTGAACCTCTTGTAACAGTTGCTATTCCAACACCAAGCTTTTCTGCAATCTTGTGTTGCGGTACCCCACTCTTGATCATTTTTACTATTTCCAAACGTGTCGGGATTTCAACCAATTCTTTAGGTGTAAAAATTCCCTGAAGGAAGTTAAGCATTTCCTCTTGAGAATTTATACTTAACAAAGCATCAATCAAGGAATCTAAATACCTATCGTTCACAAGTTATATTATACTAGTGTACTAGTATTTGTCAAGGGGGAACTATGCCAAAGCTTCGACTTCTTGCTTAAATTGGGCACCTCGTTCTTTGTAATTCTTAAACATATCAAAAGATGCGCAGGCGGGCGTCAGAATGACTACGTCACCAATCTCAGCAACAGCTTTGGCGGCCTTTACAATTTGTTCCATGTTTGTTGCGTCTTCAATAATATGAAACTTATGGAAATGGCCGATTTCAGCTTTAATCTTTGGCCATTCCTCACCAATTCCAATAACAGCTTTTATATTTTTTGCGTTGCGAATAGTTTTGCCAAGGCCGGAGAAATCGCTATTCTTGCTTGACCCACCAAGAATTAATATCTCGGGGTCTTCAAACGCTTCAATTGCGGCAGTTGCCGTCTCTGGAGTTGTTGAGAAAGAATCATCATAGTAGCGGACTCCATTGAAAAGACGGACAAGCTCAAGCCTATGCTCAAGTCCTTTAAATTCCTTAAGAACTGCAGCTATGTTTTGTATCTGAACACCCGCAATATAGGCTGCCATTGCTGCGGCACATGCATTTTCCCAGTTATGTTTGCCCGGAAGAAGAATGTCGGCTGTCGCCAAAACTTTTTGCTCACCTTCATCATTCTTTATGACAATAAATCCGTCTTTGACAAAACAGCCGCGGTCAACATTAAGTTCCCTACTTACAAAATACACTTGTCCCGCGGTTACAATATCGCTTTCATTGCTTGCCGGATAGTCGCGATTTATAACAGCGCTATCAACAGGACTTTGGTAGCGCAAGATATTTCTTTTTGCGTCCACATATTCCAGTACGTCCCTATGGTAGTCCAAATGTTCGCTTGTAACCATCAAAAACACCGCAATTTGAGGACTTTTGGTCAAATCCTGTAGTTGGAAGCTTGACAGCTCCAAGACGACCTTAGAATCGGATTTGAGCTGATCTATAAAATCCAAAGGTGGCGTACCAATATTTCCCCCAAGATAAACGGCCGCTCCCTGCTTTTTAAGCATCTCATGAATTAAACTTGAAGTTGTACCCTTACCTTTCGTCCCGGTAACTCCAATTATTGGGCACGGACACAGGTCAAAGAAAATTTTGGTAGCAGAAGTTACGGGAGTTTTCTGTTTTTTAACTTTCTCAATTACGGCAGACAGGGGGCTAATTCCAGGTGAACGGACTACAAAGTCGAACCCTGAGAAGTCGTCAGGGTATGAATCCAAAATAAAATCGACATTTTTCTCGCGGAGCAGGTCAATCTTGTCTTTCTCAAGGGTAGACTCACTTCTAACATCTGAGATCGTGATTTTTGCATCATTTTTAAGTAAAAACGAGGCAACACTCTCCCCTTCTACCCCAAATCCCAAAATTAAAACTTTTTTTCCTTTAAATTCCATTTATTTTGTTTGATTATAGTTCAGCTTTATATACTCTATCAAGCCTGTATCCCAAAAGCCTTTGTGACACTACACGAAACTTTTGAGAATCTGCCGTTGTGTAATACAAATCATGAAGTTTTTTTGCTGAAGCCATGTCTTCTTGGGCAAGTATTTGTTTTACTCTTCTTGCTACGGCTCCTCCCGAATCATAAATAGTGACTTTTTTACCTACAATTTTTTTAATCTCCTCTGTCAAAAATGGATAGTGAGTACAGCCCAATGCGATTGAATCGACTTTTTTTGCAAGAAGCGGTAAAAGTGATCTTTTAATTGCTGCCTCAATCTCAGACCCATCAATTATCCCTTTTTCGACTAGATGTTCGAGCTTGCTCGTACCGATTGTATAAACTGTGATTTCTGAGGCGAATTTTTTTATTAAGTCTTTAAGATAGCGGCTTCTTGCAGTTGCGGGAGTTGAAAATACCGCAGTCTTTCGAGTCTTCGTTTTTTTGGCCAAAGTTTTAACGACAGGAACAACTGCAATTATAGGTACGTCGAATTCTTGGCGTAAATAATCAATCGCATTAACGCTTACAGTATTACACGCAACAACAATTAACTTAACGTCTTTTTTGAGCAAAAAAGCAACAACTTTTGAAGAAAGAGATTTTATTTTGGCAACAGTTCTGCCTCCGTAAGGATTATTCTTTTGATCTGCTAAATAGATGAATGACTCACGAGGCAAAAGCTTCTTTATTTCGGTAAGAATGGTCAAGCCCCCAACACCCGAATCAAAAATTCCGATTGGTCTATTATCCATAAACGAACATTAATTATAATCAAACTTTAATTCAAAACAAGAGCGATTTGTGCTAAAATTAGGCTCTTGCCAGGGTAGCTCAGTGGTAGAGCACAAGATTCATATCCTTGCGGTCGTGGGTTCGAACCCCACCCCTGGTACATTTTCCGGCAAACTTGACAATAACAAGATTTTTAGCCTAAACTTATAGCAAGCAGTATGGAAACTTTTTTAAGTGGGATCGCAAGCTTCGTGATTTTCCACCTCACGACCCGCCCCAAGGGGAAAATTAATCAAAAATATCCACGGGTTAAATTTAAAAGGATACAGCTTTTCCCAAGCTTTAATTTTGAGGCTAAAAATAAGATTGTTCATGTTCACCACTGGATGTGGTTGACTCCGCTTTACGTTATTGCTCAAACTATTGGCCGGGGTTTTGCTATTTTTCAGTCTGATATTGTGCACGGTCTACTTCTTGGGGGAATATTACAAGGATTAATGTTTGAGGATAGTTTTAAATTCATTCATCACAATAAAGACTACCAGAAAAAAATAAAATCTACTTCTTACCACAGGTTTGGCTTCCTAAAGAGAATCTTCTAATTTATCTTTTGAATCTGCGCCAGTTTTGAGTTTACGAAAACTTGGCACCGAGATCACCGAGTGATCGAGGCGGAGGAGGCGAGATTCGAACTCGCGTAAGCTTGCGCTTGCATCCTTTCCAAGGATGTGGAATGGACCACTATCCGACTCCTCCAGCTGTCTATTTTATCATTAATTCTAGATAACTAAATGTTTCTCCGCTGTTGCCATAGTTTTCTATCTCTCTCATCTTCTTTGCTCCATATCTTCTCTCAAGAACCTTACTTAAACCGTCGATTTGCCTCGTATGCATTGTAATTTTTTGATAGCCTTGCTCCTTGGCTTGGGCCATAAAACTATTACACATTCCCCGAACGTCTCTAGGTTTACCGCCAACTACCGCAAAAGACCAAATATATAATGCTCCTTCTTCCAAAACCAGCCCTGGGTCTGAAGGACCGGATTTTAAACTTGTTAATGGAAATCCCGATATGTAGCCGGCTTTCTCCCCGCCGACCTCAAGGTACTCAGTAATACAACCGGGTCGTCTAAGAAAATATTCAATTCCTACGGTTGGCATATGTTGCTCTCTTGGATATGCTAGTTCATCAATTTTCCGTAGTTCTTTTGCTACTTTATGAATTTTTATATCTGAACCTATAGCATTCCAGGCCTCTTTAAAAATCATAAAGGAGAATTATAATTCACTGACTAGGAATTCGCCAGTTCTCTAATTTGGGGAAGTGCTTCTTCAAAAGCCTGTTTATCGCTTTTATAACTTAAACGATTCAAGATTTCGTTTTCAGGCAACCATTCAACTGCAGCCATCTCGTGATCGTGTTTTGTTATGTCTCCTCCCGCATATTTCATGATGAAGTAATAAACGGTTTTCTTGCGTTTCTCCCCTTCCCAAACATACCAATAAGTAACGGGTGTTATTTGTTTTAAGATTTCGCCCTTGGCTCCAGTCTCCTCCTCTACCTCACGGACCGCAGTCTCCTCTTTTTTTTCGTTTTTATTATCTTCCCTATCGCCAATTAAACCTTTTGGGAAAACCCAACCAAGATGTTGGGAGTGTTGTGAAACCAAAATTTCGATTATCAAACCGCTCTTTTTAAAAACTATTCCTCCAGCTGAAAATTCAAATTTCATATGTTCTTATATTAATAAAGTCTAAGCCTGCCTTTTGGGCAGCAGTTTCGTCATTCTTACTATCTCCGATGAAGAGATAGTCTTCTTTGGGTGTTTTTCTATCCCAAATTTTGTAAAATCCTTCGTCCTCCGGTTTTAGCTGCTCGACACTCTCGCAAGATACAATTTTATCAAATTTATCCAAAATTCCAGCTTTTTCAAGCGCATATCGAGCAATGTTTTGGGAATTACTCGTCCATATGTAAAGTTTAAACCCGTGAACTTTTTTAATAAATTCTATTAGCTTCTCGTTGTTAATAATTTCCTTAAGAAGATCTTTTTCCCAATTGTGATTGTGACTATCGAGAAGTTTTTTATAACCCATTCGAGCATATTTATTTTGCATCTCGTTAAGACTTAGTTTCCGTGACTTATAGTCCGCGAGAACACTGGGATCGATTTTCTCGAGCTCTTTTTGAATTCTCTTTTCCCACTCTTTCCAAGGAAGCACAAGTTCAAGAATTGTTTCATCTAGATCAAAAATCAGATGAGTCTTATCATTCTCAATGATATATTTTTGTAAATTACTCATTTAATTGCGCTCCCGGCGGGAATCGAACCCACATTAGAGGATCCGGAATCCCCCGTTCTATCCGTTGAACTACGGGAGCAAATGCGTCCGCGCCGAACAAAGTGAGGCGGAGGGTACAGGATTCGAACCTGTGAATCCCTTACAGGATCGAGTTTTCGAAACTCGTGCAATTGACCGCTATGCGAACCCTCCAAGTTTCTCCCCAAAATATAAAATTTTTGGGGACCCCGGTTTTGTTTTGAGGCCTCCATTGCTTTCGCAATGGAGAGAAAATCTGCGTACCCGAGAGGAATCGAACCTCCAACCGCCTGGACCGCAACCAGGTGTTCTATCCATTGAACTACGGGTACAAAACTCTTTCCCAAAATCAAAGATTCTGGGGGCCCTGAGAGTGTATTTTAGATTATTTGAAGCTCTGAAGCAAACAACTTAAGTCTTCTCGAGGGGAAAATTGTGAGAAAGCCAGTCGGCACTTTTCTCCATAAATGTGGGGTGAACGTATTCTCTATATGGAAGGTAGGGGACCAAAGTCTTGCGAATATGGTCGCGAGAAAGATTACCAAGTGATATTTTAAGCTCACCCGGTAAAAGCGCCTGCGTACGAAGTGTCAATATATCTACTCCGTCCATTCTTTTAAAGTAAAAGTCGTACAATTCAGACCAGATATAAAAATAGTCCTCTACTTTTACTCCTTCCGTCGTGATTTTATAGTGAAAATCGTGTGGCGGGACAATTGATAGGGCAACCGATAAAAAGGCGAGCGCCAAAATGACAATCATAAGCTCATACTGACTGAAGAGAAAAAGAACGATCTCAAAAAGTAGCAACAATAATGTAACAGACATGAAGAATTGTTTGCCTTTTTTTCTAAATGGGCGTCCCGGAGCAGTCCAGGAAAGGAGAGTTCTTACATCGAATTCATGATCATGAGCACCTTCATGATGCTCGTGGACAGGCTGATCCATATACTTCTAATAATGCATTAACTCGCGCGAAAAATCAATCTTTAAGTGGGATTAAAGCTCAAGAAGAGAGGTTGATTCACCGTTTTTAACTTCCTTAAGATACTGAAGGTAGCGCTCGGTTGAAGAAAGTCTTTTGTGGCCTAGAATCTTTGATAAAAATACGATAGATATACCGTTCTTGAGGTGGTGAGCAACAAAAGTGTGGCGGAGATCATTTATCTTAGCGTTTTCAATTCCGGCTTTCCTGAAATATCGCTCTATGGCATCGCGAATATTACGTACCAGGAAAGGTTTACCGGTTTTTGTGACAAAAAGGTGGTCGTCTGGGGTCTGAGGTCTTGCGTCCATATATCGCCTTAAAGCTTCCTTTGCACGCTTATTTAGAGGAACTTCTCGTGCGGCGTGTCCTTCATAAGTCCTTATTGCCAAAACCCCATCTTTTGCATCTTCAGAGCGTATGTTTGCAAGCTCCCCGATTCTTACACCTGTTTGAAGTAAAATTTCAACTATTGCAAAGATCCTTGGATCAGACGAGGCAGAATCACGAAGCGCTCTATATTCAAGAGGGGACAAAACCCTTGGGGGATTCAACTCATACTTTGGGTGCTTCACCAGAAGTGAGGGGTCATCAGTGATAAATTCACTTACTTTGAGAAACCTATAGAATGTGCGCGTCGAGTTGAGTTTTCTTGAGACTGATTTTGGGGTGTATCCTTTCGTCTGCATAGAAACCAAGAAGGCCTGAATGTCGTCTGAGTTGACCTCGTGAACATTTTCCTTCTTAAGCTCAGCGAGAAAGCCAATAAGCTGATCAATATCCTTGCCATAGGCAAGAATTGTGGCAGAGGCTTTATTTTTTGACTTCAGGAATTCCTGGAAGCGGTCTTTAGCGTCTTTAATTCTAATTGCAGTTGCCATAAAATTTAATAAAGCCTATAATATCAAGAGGCTCAGAGATTGTCAATCATGAATACGGCTCGAAAGATTCTTCCTTTTTTAATCATTTTAGTCCTACTCCTCATAATTAAAGGTAATATTTCGGCAATTTTAGGTTCGTTTCATAACGAAAACACAACAACAAATCTCAAGAAACAACTCTCTTTACAGAAAAAGCAAAATCAGTACTTGAAGGAAAGACTGTCTTACGTTAAAACTGATCAATTTGTGCGCGAAGAGGCACAGGACAAGCTTGGGCTGCTTAAGAATGGGGAATATTTTGTTATTGCACCAACTCCAGCGCCATTTGAAGGAAAGAGCGTATTTTTAGATTCCGACCCTAATTGGAAGAAGTGGCTAAAGCTGTTCTTCTAAATGACCTAAGCTTTAACCGCAATTGGCTGAGATCGAGCTACAAATCTGGAAGATTCACGCCTGGGCCGCTTATTCATTCTTTCCCTTGATTGTCTTAAATACTGCTTTTCACTTCGAGTTTTTTCGCTTATAAAACCATGTAGGCTTTCTCTACCCTTATTCAAAGCTTCAGGACTTCTTAGAGCACCCCTTACGACAGCTCCCGGAATGTCCTTTGCAACTGAGGCAAGCACCACACCATCATCAACAAGTCCCACACCTTCGGCCAAATTATTCAACCCTGCTTTAATAAAACCGGGCCCACCCACGTGATCAATACCAGAGGCTATTGCGTGAACTGCTTCAGGCGCCATTCCGCCTGCGACGGCGAGTGCGGCTGCAGAAGCAAGGCCTGTCAAGCGATTCTCATTTTTTAGACCCATTGATGCAAGACCTAATGCTCCTGAGGCTGTTGCTGCATCTATTACACCAGATCCACCCATTCCCAGCTTATCTAAAGCAAAAATTGCAACGCTTGTGGCCACCAAGCCAAAACCGGGTTCGCTTATTTTATGAGTGATAAATTTCATAGACTTATTGAACAGACTAAGGTTCTCGTTCGCGCTTTTTTCCAAATCCTGTAGATTGCTTAGATCAGGCGTTGACTTATCTATTTGACCGTTTGCAATCGCTGCAATTACCTGGTCCGGGTTCGCGTTTGTTTTAGCTTCATTCGACTTCAGAAAGCTGAAAACTTTTTCTGCGGCCTTGTTTACAAACCCGACCTTTTTTTCCTGCTGGACTTGCGGTACAGCCTTTTCTTGTTGTGGAGGTCTAACTTCAGCTTTTATCGCATCCATTATGTGTTTGCCTTCTTCAAAATAGCATGTGCCTCTTCAATTCTACCTGAATCTATAAGTTTTTGAGCATGCGCGGCAACAACCGTTCTTAAATGATCATCGTGCTCTTTCATTAAGGGAATAGTGGCATTCGAAAGCTCTATAAACTCATCATCGAGTGTTGTAACGACATCATATAGTTGTTCTAGTGTTAAGGGAGGATGAAGTTTTTCAAGAAGCATTTTGGCAATTTTCTGGGCTCGTTCAGCACTCATTTGTCCAACGGCAAGCTTGTTTTCCATTAACACAAGAATGTCACGTTCGAGCTGCTTTCTCTTTTCTTCCGAGTCCATTAGGTCATTATTGTGGGATTTCCAGACGAAAGTCAAACGAAATGCGTGCACTGAGGAACACTAGCGACGAATGTGTTGCGGAGCCAGGAATCGCACCTAGTCTAGGAGATTATGAGCCTCCTGTGCAGCTTTACACTACCCCGCATGTGGCTTAATTATACCAGCTTCGAGCCTAAAACGAAAGAGCTTGGACTACCTAAAGCCGAAAAAAGTTGTTTTTGCTAAGTTTTTCTTGTAAAATCAACTCTCATGGCACAAAGAGAACACCTAAAAGTTGAAAAACGCACAGTCCTTGGCAAGAAAATAAAGAAGCTTCGCCAGGAAGGATTATTGCCCGCAAACGTTTATGGCAAGGGGATGAAATCTGTGGCTCTTCAGGTTCCGCTTAAAGATTTTACACCGGTTTACGAGGCTGCACATGAGACAGGACTCGTCGACCTTTCTTATGAATCTGAGACCGTACCCGTTCTTATACACAATGTTCAGATCAACCCCAGAACTCAAACCCCACTTCACGTTGACTTTTTCAAAGTTAATTTGAGTGAAAAAATTACAGCTAAAATTCCTGTTGTCTCGGTTGGTGAGCCTAAGGCGGTAACCGACAAGATAGGACTTCTTGAGCAACCCGTTATGGAACTTGAGGTCGAAGCACTTCCAACCGACCTTCCTGAGAATGTTGAAGTTAATGTTGAAGGAATGGCAACCGTTGATGAGCAAATTCTCGTAAATGACTTGAAACTTCCATCAGGCGTAACAGTTCTTTCTGAACCGTCTCAGGTTGTATTTAAGATAGGAGAACTTGTTACTAAAGAAATGGAAGCACAAGCCGCAGCAGATGAAGCCGCGGCAGCAGAAGCATCCGCTACAACTGAGGCAGAAGGCGAGACACCTGCTGAAGGAGAGAAACCGGCCGAGGGTGAGGCAGCAGTAGAGGGCGAACAGAAAGAAGAAAGTAAAGAAGAAGCTCCGGCTGAGGCTCCAAAGGAATAACTATCTCAGGATTTCACTTTCAAGTTTTTTCGCTTTATCAAATGATGGATCGAGACTTAAGGCATGGTTAAGTAAATCCACTGCATCTTCCCTTTTCCCAAGCTCAAGAGAATATAGAGCAGCGTTGTAGTAGGCATCGGGTGAATTTGGTTGCCTATGGATAACGTCTTGCCAATACGAAAGGCTATCTATCGCTCTACCCCTCTCCTCGCGTGTTTCTTGATAATTGAAGTACAGCAAGATAATAAAAAGTGCCAATATTGAGGCTGAAACTAGCAGAAAAAGAGTCACAAGACGGATCAGGTGAGAAGTGACCTTCGGTAATCGTTCGGTAATTCTGCGGTAATAATCAGACTTTTTTGCCATAACCCATTTTATAATACCCTACTTTACTCTCCAAATTTGTGCATTTGCGCTTTCATACGCCTTCCCAAGTCCTAAAATCTCGGGTGGATAAGGAAGGCTTTCTATATAATCCTCGTATTTCGTGAGATACACATACTTTGCGTGGACTCTTTTAAGCTCGGCCTTTATATCCTCTGGGGATTTTGCCAGAGGCAACGCTAGGCTCTTTACAACTAGCTTATCAGAGAACCTGCTTACGTATCCTTTATAACCCGCCATAGCGGCGGGTTCTTGTGGTGTTTGCCATACACAACGAAGGCAATCTTTATCATAAACAAGTACAGTGCCGCCAGGTTGTCTTGATAAATAAGATAGTGCCGCCATTTCATCTTCTGAAACATACAGCTTCTGTCTTGAAGCAAAAAAAACGACCGCAGATATTAAGACCATGAGAATAATGAATTTATAATAAGGCTTTGGCAAAAATTTATAAGCTAGGAACAAAATAAGTAAAATTGAGATCATGAAAATTGCAGGAGCAAAGTTAATTAAGATGATGGGAAGGCGCCTTGCAACCGTAAATGGAATTCTAAATCCTATTTTTTCAACCGTTACACCACTCTGCTCTTTCAGATACTCAGGAAAAATGGTTGTGGAGTCATTGCCTGAACTAAATTTGAGATTTGGATTTGCTAAAAATTCTTTTGGAAGCTTGACCTTTCCAACTATCTTGATTGACTTATCTGAAAAATCGAATGAACATTTATCAAATCGCAGACTGTTTTGTGTTGCAAAAATGTATTTCCCACAGGCAAGATCTATCTCGCTTTTTGGTTCGATAACAGCGTCGACTATGTAGGGCAGAGTAATAAACAAATAATCTTGCTTATTGGGGGAAGAGTAGAATGGCTCCTTAAGGTCTGTGAAATAAACTCTAAGGTCACGCATCTTCACTTTCTCTGTTTTTGAATCGTACAATAGTCCTATTCTGTAGTTTGGATTTTGATACCAGATAGCTTTTTGTGCGCTGCCTAAAAAGTCGTCTGAAACAATAAGTTGAGGGGGAGAAATTGTTTTAAATTCCACACGATACCAATTTGTAAAGTCTTTCATGGTCAAAATCTGCCTTCCGGAAAGACTTGAGACCATATCGAGCCGTTTGGCATACAAAGAGGAAAAAGAAGAGGGTGGAAAATCGCTCTCAAGACCTAATGTCAGATGAGCAAACTTATTTTCTGGTTGTTGCTGTGAATAGAAAGAGGTTATTTGTTGAAAATAACTATCCGGAAGATGAATTGTGTCGTAATCCTGAACGCTATACATGCCGGAAGACACCTTCGTAGGGCTCTTGTAACCATTGACAGGATCACGAGGTGCCCACTTCAGCATTAAAACATCAGCATTATCAGAAATGCTCTTTGCAGGAACTGCCGCATTTATTTTTGAGGGGTAATAAGGCGTAGACCAATATGTCCCCCAGACTTGATATCCATCTAAGGTAAACTGATCCGAAACCGAAAGATTTGACGTTACTTTATATTTATTTGATAAATAGTTGAGCGAATAAGAGTCCGTCCACCAGGAGCCGACCGAAACCGGTGTAAACCCAAGTCTCTGTTGAAATTTTGAGAAGACTGCATCGATTAACTTCTTCCTGTCCGCCTGTAAATAGCCTGAGAGGAAAAGAGAGGCTGCTCTGTGCCAAGAGTCACGCTTGTTGTAGGTAACTCCTGCATTTTGGGCGAACGAGGGGGAAACCTCAAGAAAAATTCCAATCTCTTGATTTACGTCAAAGGTTGATACGACTTTCATCATGTCGTCGCGCGAAAGAACATCGTAGGTGAGGAGCCAAGTTGCAGGTAAATTTCTTCTTTTAATCTCTTGATACTCCGCGTCAAGACTTTTTGCCGGATCCTTGACGTATGAGGAGACCCTGACAGGATTGACGATTGTTATGAATGAATTACTTTGCGCAAAAGTTTTTTTGGTGGAGGTAAAAAATAATATCAATAATAAAAACGCGAACAGTAGTTTTAAATAACGGTTAGTCATTAATCGGTTTACCCTGAGGAGCGCTCGCGACGAAGGGCCATTTCTCAACAATAAGATGCTTATCCGACTCAAACTTTTGATAAAGTTCCTCGGTTATAAATGGCATAAAGGGGTGGAGTAGAGCAAGCGAAGTTTTAAAAACATATTCAAGAGTAGGTTGAGCTTCTGCCCGTCTTTCTTTTACGCTTTCTACATATTTGTCTGCAAATTCATGCCAGATAAATTGATAAAGCTCTTGAGCCCCGTCGTGGAGCCTAAACTGATCTATTGCAGAGCTTACCTTCCCGGAGATATCTTTAAGTTTTTTAATTATCTCCTGATCTGCAATGTTAGAGCTAATCTCTTGCGCTGAATCTTCGGGCTTAAAGTCTACAATAAAACGTGCGATGTTCCAGAGCTTGTTGGTAAAGTATTTCATTCCGCGTACCTTGTCTTCTGACATAGGAATATCAGATCCCGCGGCAGTTGAGAAAACTAATGCCATTCTTAATGCATCAGTTCCATATTTTTCCGATAGATCCAACGGATCGATTACATTTCCTTTTGACTTACTCATTTTTTGTTTTTCAGCATCCCTAACCAAACCATGGAGCAAGACCTGGCGGAAGGGGACTTGACCCAGCAGAGAAGTTGTCATAAGAATCATTCTGGCAACCCAGAAGAATATGATGTCATAACCTGTTTCCAAAACACTTGTGGGGTGAAATATTTTCAAGTCTTCTGTTTCTTTTGGCCAACCCAAAGTTGAAAAGGTCCAAAGCCCTGAAGAAAACCAAGTGTCCAAAGTATCGGGGTCCTGGCGCACATCTTTAGAGTTACACTTCGAGCATTTTTCGGGAACCGCTTCATCTTCCACAATGACATTCGAGCATTTTTCGCAGAACCAAGCTGGAATTCTATGTCCGTACCAAAGTTGGCGTGAGATACACCAGTCGCGCAAATTATCAATCCAGTGGTAATAGGTTTTGACAAATCTATCGGGATTTATTTTTATAAGATTTTTTTCAACAACATGTTTCATAAGCTCTTTGAGGGTTACCTTAGAGCCTGATTCGATGCCTTCAATCTCTGAGTGAGCAAGAACAAACTCTTTATTAACTGCTACCATCCACTGGGCAAGAATTTGTGGCTCAATTATTCCGCCTCCACGATAGTTTGTGGCAATTCTATGTTGATAGTTTTCGTCGATCTTTTCAATCAAGCCTTTTTGTTTTAATTTTTCTACAATCAAAGGCCTGGCTTTTTTAATATGAAGCCCTGCAAGGTCTCCTGCTACAGGCAAAAGTTTTCCTTTAAAATCGACTACCTGCTCCGTATCAAGCTTGTGTCTTTTGGCAATTTCATAATCCGTCTTATCGTGCCATGGAGTAATGGTCATAACTCCCGTCCCAAACTCCATATCAATTGCCTCGTCCTTTATGATTGTTGCCGTTATCTTTCCGTTGATCCACTCAACTTCAATTTTTTCTCCGTCTTTATATTTTTCATAGCGCGAGTCTGCCGGATGCATAACTACGTATTTATCTCCGAATTTTGTCTCGGGACGTGCTGTACCAATTGTAAAGGGGCCATATTTAAGATAGTAGAATTGAGCACTTTCATCTTTCCATTCAATCTCATCGTCTGAAACGGTCGTTTGAAGTTTTGGATCCCAATTAACGATTGTCTCGCCTCTATAAATTAGACCCAAATCATACATTTTTTTGAACGCAACTCGAACGGCCAAATTTCGCTCCTCATCTAAGGTGTATGCCTCGCGTTTCCAGTCAACTGATGCTCCCATTTTTTTAATTTGGTTAACTATGGTATCGTGACTTGTTTTGGCAAATTCCTCAACCCTTTGAAGAAATTCTTCACGACCCAAATCGTGTCTCGTTTTCTCCTCTTCCTTATAAAGAATTGATTCAACTTTTGATTGAGTTGCTATCGCGGCGTGATCTGTACCCGGAAGCCACAACGTGTTAAAACCTTTCATTCTGTTGTAACGAATTAAGATGTCTTCAATAACAAGCATTAAGGCGTGTCCGATATGCAAAGTTCCCGTTACGTTAGGTGGAGGCAGAACAATAGAGTAGGTATCTTCTTCATGTTTGCCGAAGCGAGCAATAGGGGAAAAATAATCATTTTTTTCCCATTCGGAATAGATTTTTTCTTCAATCTTTTTATGATCATAGGCTTTATCCATAGAGCGTGATTTTAGCATACCACAAATTTGCGTTCAATCGACGCACGGCATATAATACAAATATGGATAATGCTAGCGTACAAAGCGCAACAGAGGGTCAAGTTGTCGGTAGTCAAAGTGATCACAAACACGAACTTAATAAGGCTTCTCAATATCTCACCAAAGCGTATGAGACAGGAAACAAACCACACCACGATAAGGGAAATGTCGCACGTGGAATAGCCTCAGAGCTTGCTGCCTGGTATGAAAAGCTGCGGACCGCAATTGAGAATCGTGATGAAGAAGTTATCTTGCGCTCGGCAATTGAGAGAATTTTAAGACGTAGATTACTTCTGGGTGGAAATGGCGCGAGTGTGGCAAAACCGCTTGTTCGTGAGCTTATTTGGGCAAGATATTTTCCCGATGAATCGATCAGTGATGACAAGATAACCGAGATTGAAAAAATAATAGACCTATATCTCAATCTTCGTCGTAACGTTCCAACTTATAACAAAATCAGCGAATCAGATCTTAATGAGTGGATATATCAACTGATGTCTGCACATATTGAAAGCCATTTAAGCCCAGGACTGCGGACGGAAGCAATGATTTCCTATATCTATCACAACATTCGCGACAAGGTAAAGATAAAAGATGACAGTGTAGAGACCCGCGATGCTCAAGTCTTTATCGCCATAAGAAAGGCTTATGCAAAAGAGGACTTGCCATTCCTCAGATACGCACTTTTCACTCAATATTTTGGAGTTCTGACAGACAAAAATGTTAGAGACATTATGAGAAGATTCGGACAGGGTAAGCACGTAATTGATACCCAATTAAATTACTCTGGACGTTTTAAGATTTTTGAATTTGTTAAGAGGCAAATCCCTCCATTCCTGATTCTTGATGACATAATGAAAAATTATGAAGATACCTTTGATGACTTGCTCCGCGACGAAGAGGAATTTACAAATGTAATTGTCCAAACTTGCGACGCCAGATACGCCAACATTTCAGGAAAAGTTAGGCGAGCAATAATCCGTTCGATTATATTTATTTTGTTATCGAAAGTATTCTTGGCATTAACAATTGAAGGGACTTATGACAGATTTGTCTATGGACATATTAAGTGGGAAATTATTGGTATCAATATTGCAATCCCGGTTGGCATGATGATAATCGTCTCCTTTTTCATGAGAGCTCCCGGAATGGATAATACCGACCGAATCGCTGCAAGAATTAAATCTCTTCTTTTTGATGAGCAACCACAACTCGGAAAGGATCTGGCGTTTAATCACAAGCCGCGCGCAAAGACTTTAATGGATACAATCTTTACAACTGTTTGGCTTGGAACATTTCTTGCAAGTTTTGGAATAATAATTTATGCCCTAACACAATTGCAATTTAATTATGTAAGTCAAGCATTCTTTATCTTTTTCTTTGCAATCGTTTCGTTCCTTTCGTATAGAATTAATCAAGCAGCAAATCTTTACACGGTTAAGGATAAACCAAGTCTCGCGACTCCATTTGTAGACTTCTTCTTCATGCCAATAGCTCGAGTAGGGCGCTATCTTGCAGAAGGGGTGAGATCGATTAATATTTTTGTGTTCTTGCTTGATATGTTAATTGAAATGCCACTTAAAGGACTCGTTGCATTCTTTGAACAATGGTTCTTCTTCCTTCACTCAAAGCGCGAAGATTTGGCCTAGATTTATTTTGTGGATGGCTGAAATTTATTTGAAATGAAAGACCAACCCGACTTCATAATCTACACAGATGGTGGATCGCGTGGAAATCCCGGACCTGCAGCATACGGCTTTGTTATATACAATGGGGCCAACAAGGTTTTGTTTGAAGAAGGAAAAAGCCTAGGAATAAATACCAATAATTTTGCAGAGTATAGCGGGGTGGTAGCGGCGTTAAAATGGGTTTTGGAAAATTCAAAAATCAAGCAACCCAACATTCAGTTCTTTATGGATTCACAGCTTGCCGTTATGCAAATTACGGAAAAGTGGAAAATTAAAAATGAAAATATCCGTAATTTCTATGCTACGGTCAAGGACTTGGAGCAGAAGATTGGCGGAAAAATTTTATACACTCACGTTAGACGAGAGGCGAATAAAGAGGCCGATCGCCTCGTAAACTTTGCTCTTGATAGTCTGATTTAAATACTGGCTCAATTTTAACCTCGATACTAGATACGAAATACTAAATACCTTATACTAATTTTATGCCCAAACTTGCCCTTGAAACGCGAGACCGCGAAAAACCCTTACTCCTTGTCGCGGGAAAAAGCCAACTGACGAGTTACTTGATAGAAAAATCTTCCGACGATTTTAAAATCGCATACCTTTCTGACGAACAAATTCCAACAAGTGTCGCCGGATCCGAACATTTTTACCGCATAGGTAAAGACTCAGCCCATCTTATAGCGAGTCTTGAAGAGAAAATAGACTACGCGGTAATATTTTTGGAAAGCACATCTGATAAAGATTTCTTACCTGCGCTTTTTGAAAAATTATCATCTGACAATACCAAAACTGCAGTTATGATTCCCGTCCAAAAAACAGATGTTTTTGTGGACGTGATGCTTGAGTATAAAAAAAATCCTTCGTTTTATTTCTTAATTCTTGGAGACGTTTATTCAGAATCCGGAAGTGATCAGGAAGTCATTTCGGGGTTAATAAAAAATGCCATAACGAATCATATAGTTAAGCTAACAGGAGACGATTTAACTCCCATTTTCCCAATCTATTTAGAAGACGCCCTGACCGGAATAAATCAGGTGCTTTTGGGTCCAAGTAAACGACAAAAGTTTTACTGGCTTTTCTACAGTCACCCCCAAACAATTATCTCGGCAACCCATATTTTAAAACGTGTTGAGTCCGACCTTGAGATTCAATACGAGGATGAGGAAACAGCTTTGGAGAAAAGACTCAGACATGAAGAGATAGAAGAAAACCTTGCGGCCAAAATATTAACCAAGCCTGTATATCTTGATAAGTACTTTATGGGATTTGAGAAAAGCGTAGAGTTATTTGTAAATTACAGAGAGCCTGAAAGATCTACTGAAGAAAAACAAGTAGCCAGACCTCCCAAGATTATCAAAAGAAAAAAATCTCAGATAAAGCTTTTAATATCTGCTGCCCTTATAGCATTCGGTATTTTTCTAATAATGATGGTGGCAGCAACTGCGCTTTCAATTGCACACTTCAAGGCGTCCCTCAAGGCTTTTGAAGCAGGTGATTTCAAAACAGCAGGCAGACAAATTCACGATGCAAATTTCTTTTTAAGCTTTGCCTCTCCGAGTATCAATCTGCTTGGTCAAACAACTAGAGTTATCGGACTTACCGGAACCAACGTTTTCTTTGATAACTTCTCTGCAAGCTCTGCGCTTGTACAAATTGCGGCAAAAGACATAGAGGCTATTTCCAGAATTGACAAAGGTATTGATAAAAATACTTTGGACAGTCTTATCTCCGATTCTTTTTACTTCTATTTCTCTGCTCAAAAATATAAGATTGATTTTTCAAATAACATTATTGATTCTCTTCTTACTCCGCAGCTATCAAAAACCATGAGCGTTGCGCCAATCGCCGAAAAAATTCTAGGCTTTAACGGTGAGAAAAATTATCTTCTACTTTTTCAAAATAATGGAGAGCTTAGGCCTACCGGCGGTTTTATAGGATCAATCGGAGAACTTAAAGTCAAAGATGGGGCAATAAAGAAGCTTACTCTCAACGACGTTTACGATTTTGACGGTAAACTTAAAGCCCACGTGGAACCGTATTATGTCGTCAGAAGATACTTACAACCCCATTTATATTTGAGGGATAGTAACTTTGACCCCGACTTCCAAAACAGTGCCAGCGCGGCGGCGCTTCTTTATAACCTTGAGAGTGGTAGAAAAGTAGATGGAGTAATTGCCATAAATTATGATGCGGTAAAACAGATAATAGGAGCTGTTGGACCAATCAAGCTTACCGCCTACAACAAAACCGTTGATGAAAATAACGCTTTTGAATTTTTACAAAATACGATTGATAACAACTTCTTTCCTGGATCAACACAGAAGAGAGACGTTTTAAACGCTTTGTTTGATGACCTGGTTTTCAAGATAGGGGAAAATCAAAACTCTATAAAAATCGCAAGACTTTTGCCAAAGCTTATGAACGAAAAGAATATTTTGTTTGCGTTTGAACAACCCTCCGTTCAAGCAATATTTTCTTCCATTAATTTTGGCGGGGAATATAAAGAAATAAGACCTACGACAAAAGATACAATTATGGATTCGCTTGCAGTCAACGAAGCCAACATTGGAGTAGATAAAGCAAATGCTTATCTTACCTCCGAAACTTCTTATGAGGTAGATCTTTCATCGAATAATATTTCGTCAAAAGTTACACATACAATTAATAACACTTCCACAAAATCCAAGGATTACAAGGCGTATGTAAGATTTTTTGCGCCATTAGGAAGTAATCTTTCAAGAATCATAATTGATGGACAAGAGCAAAAAATTGTACCTGCGATTACAGATTACAAGACTTATGAACGTATAAACTTTAAAGCTCCCGCTGGGCTTGAGGTAGATCAGGGAACAGAAAACGGATACCAAGTTTTTGGTTTTATAATAAATGTCCCAAGACTAACAAAACAGGAGATATATATCGAATACGCAAATGGAGCGAATAATATCTCAAGTTCAATCTTTAACTATTCCTTAAGGCTTATAAAACAACCCGGGAAAGAGGCTTACCCTTTCACGCTCAATGCAAAATATAACAAAAATATTACTCCAGAGAAAGTAGATAACGCACAACTACTTGAAAATAGTCTCAGAATGAACAGAACTATCAGTCAGGACGAAGAATTTACAATTAAATTTATCAGAAGGTCTAATCAGTAAACTCCTGGACAAACATTTTTCCGTAAATTCCCGCGTCCAAGACTCCGATTCCTACTTTACCAAAATTTGGGGACAATATATTTGCTCTGTGCCCGGGACTTTTCATAAGTCCGTCCATGGCAATTGTTACTTCTGGCGCAAACGCTAAATTTTCTCCGGCATATTGGTAGACAATGCTTGCTTGCTCCATTCTGTCAAACGGAGATAAACCTTCAGGGGTGTAATGCGAGAAATATCCTTGCTCAAGCATATCTCTTGCGTGAGCACGAGCAACATCTGTCAATTGCGAATCCTCAGTCAATCCGGAGAGTCCTGCCTTTCTTCTTTCCTGATTGAGTAGTTTCAACATTCCCTGCTCCGATTCTTCATCTACCTTTGCCGAATTTGTTTTGAAGTTAAGTCCAACTGACTCATTGGAAGAAGGTTCTATGGTCAGGAAATTAATTGTATCCTCAATTGCTCCACCAAAAACCTGCCTTACGGTGCCCTCAAATGTTTGTGCGCGAGCTACGAAAAACTTCCCCGAGGCAGAATTCTTGATGGAATTTTTAATTACTGTTGAAACCGGAAAAGACAGGAGAAAAGCAACCGCAAAAGAGGCAATAAAGAAGAATGACAGTAATCCGAAAATGGCTCCTCCTGCCATATCTAAATTTTTAGGAATTGTAATTGAAACGTATTTTCTTCTAACAAATGCTAGGAGTGCCGAGACTAAAGTGAATGCAATAGCAGTAACCAACAGATAAGCAATTGCATCTGAAATACCCTTTGTTAAAGAGAGCCTTTGTTCAATAACTTGTGAAAGAGGGTGATAGAAGGCAAGTCCCATAAAGAAAGCTACGACCGTTGAGAAAAAACCAATTCCTGCGGCTATTGTTCCTGTTAGCGCATCTTCGAGAACGTAGAGCAGAAGACCCGCAAAAACTATATAGTCAAAAAGAGAGAAGGGGATAACTGAGGCGATTTTACCCAAGAAAGATAAGTAACCTGGTAAATTCATGATTTATATAATATCATTTTCTTAGCTTATTTGAACTGTAAAATGCAGGGTGTTATAATGAATTTTAGGTAAATTACCTCATGGATCCACAAAAAAGACTCTCCAAAATTAAGATAGGCAAATTTAAGCTCAGTGGAATAATTCTATTTGTTCTGATTGTGCTGGGAGCGATTTTTTCATACTTTTTCGTGCTTAGGGATATTCCATCAACCGCAATAATAGGCACGGCTAATTATCCTCAGACTACAAATATCTATGACAGGAATGGAAAGTTGCTGTATGCAATTTATACAAAGAAGAATCAGACCTTTGTGCCCTTTGATAAAATACCAGATCAGCTTAAACAGGCAACGATTGCCATCGAGGATAAAGACTTTTACAAACATGGAGCCATTGATTTTAGAGGAATAACGCGTGCTGCCATCTCAACCGTCTTTCACAAACAAGTACAGGGTGGATCAACCATCACACAACAGCTTGTTAAAGCAACTCTACTAACACCTGAGCAAACCGTAACCCGCAAGATTAAAGAGATAATACTTTCCTTCCTGGTTGAATCTATTTACTCCAAAAATAAAATTCTTGAAATGTACCTCAATCAAGTAGCATATGGTGGTACGGCGTGGGGTGTTCAAGCCGCATCTTATGTTTACTTTGATAAACCCGTGGATAAGCTTAACCTTGCAGAAGCAGCTTTTCTTGCCGGTCTTCCTCAGGCACCCAGCATCTACTCGCCGTTTGGATCCCACCCAGAGGCAGGGCGCTCAAGACAGCTTGAGGTGCTCAAGAGTATGCGCCAAGAAGGATATATTACGGCCTCCCAGCAAGAAAATGCAGCGGCTTACAACTTAAAATTTTCCAAAATTCAAAACAAAATTTTGGCTCCTCACTTCGTTTTCTACATCAAGGATTTGCTTGCACAAAGGTATGGCCAGAGAATCGCAGACCAGGGAGGTTTAAACGTTACAACAACGCTTGATCTGGGTCTTCAGAACTATGTCCAGGCAAGTGTCTCAGGAGAACTTGATAAACTCGACAATCCAACAGTTACAAATGGTGCGGCCCTTGTTACAGAGCCCGGCACAGGCGAAATACTTGCAATGGTCGGGTCGCGCGATTATTTTGATGCGGATCATGACGGAAACGTCAATGTAACAATTTCAAAAAGACAGCCGGGATCAAGCATCAAACCCATAAATTATGCCGTTGGTCTTGCAAAAGGATATACGGCTTCAACTCCGTTTATTGACCAGCCGATATGTTTTCAAGCTTCCGGACAACCAAACTACTGTCCCGTAAATTACGATGGAAAATGGCACGGAATAGTTCAGATGAGATATGCACTTGCAAACTCGTTTAATATTCCGGCCGTGAAGATGCTTAAGCTAAACACAGTGCAGGACATGATTGCCTCAGCCTCTGCAATGGGAATTACAACTTTTGATTCACCCGACAGATACGGGTTATCACTAACCCTTGGAGGAGGAGAAGTGTATATGACAGATATGACCGAGGCGTTTGGTGTCTTTGCAAACGGCGGTTACAGAATCCCCCTACAACCAATTCTCAAGGTCACAGATAGAACCGGAAAGGTTCTTGAAGAGTATAAGCCACCAACAAGTCCAATTTTTGGTAAGAAAGTTATAGATCCGGGAATCTCGTTTATTATCTCAAGTATCTTATCCGATAACGCTGCACGAGCAGTAGAATTTGGAACTAACTCCCCTCTTAAAATCGGAAATTACATCGTATCAGTTAAAACTGGAACGACCAATGATTTTCGCGACAACTGGACAATTGGATATACACCGGAATATGTAGTTGCAGCATGGGTAGGAAACAACAACAACAAACAAATGACCGGGATTGTATCAGGTATCACGGGAGCAGCTCCTATTTGGCATGCAATTATGGCTCACCTGGTTGCAGGTAATCCCCCCAAAGGACTTATAAAACCCGATGATGTTATAGGAACTTATGTTTGTACCGATACCGGACAAGTAGCAGCGGCAAAAGAGGGAGGTTGTCCGACTAGATTTGAATACTTGCTTCGCAATTCTCAGAATAGTCACGGGAAGATAGAAAAAGAAAACGTTTTGATTGACAAGGGAAGCCAAAATATTGCCAAGCCCGGCCAGACGGACAATGTTGAGATGCAAGAGAAAACCGTCGTCCTTGATGCTAACGGAGATAGGTATTGTATCGACTGTCCGCATCCAGAGCTTGTCTCACCAACCCCAACTCCTAAGCCTTAATGCTATAATTGCTTTATGGCTGACAAAAATCTCGAAGACAGAGTTGCTGCGTTAGAAGAAAGAAACAAACGGGTAGAAGCTGGAAAAGCTTGGGAGACAAGTTGGACAAGAAGAATTATCATTGCAGTATTCACTTATTTATCGATCGCTTTGTATTTGAAGTTTGTTGTCCGAATAGATCCTTGGATTAACGCGATTGTTCCAGCAGTCGGCTTTTTACTTTCAACACTAACTCTTCCCTTTTTTAAATCTTTTTGGACGAAATATATTGCTAAAAGATAAACCAAAAGTTAGAGCTAGAATTATTTGCCCTTGTTCAACAGTCAGAAAAAAGTGATCAAACATTCCGACTACAATTATTCCAATCAAGACGAACAGAAGGCCGCGGCTAAAGCTCTTAACCTCCACGGATTTGCTTTTTAGATTGTGGTAAACCGAACGAAACGCTAATAGAAAGACGTATGGAAAAATCCACCAACCCAACAAGCCAAGAGATAAAATCGACAAAATGAAAATGTTATGTACCGGCTGAAAAACAATTGGAGATATTGTCTTAATAAGAGGTGCTTGATGAATAAAAAAGTTATTAAGACCTATTCCAAAATAAGGGGCGCTTAGAAATATTTTTAGTGACTGCGCGAATAGTTCTTCTCTAAAATCTATCCCGCGGAATAAAAATTCCGGACCAAATATTTGTTGAAATCTTAAATAGATAGAAACGACCAAAACGAGTAAAATAGGCGCGAAATATTTCACATTACGCTTTCCTTTCGTGTAAAGTTCAATCAATAAAAAGACAACAGCAAGCAAAATTACTATTCTTGAAAAAGTTAAAATCAAAGCGATAGAACAAAAGATAACGGTTGCCGCCAAAAATACTTTTTCACTTGTATTCTTTTCTAAAAATATTCTTTCGGTAGCAAAAACCACCACCATCAGCAGAAAAAAAGCGAGAATGTTAGGGTGAGGAAAAGCAGCATAACTTCTTAGGATCTGGTGGTCAAGATTTACCGTTGATATACCAATCGTCGCAAGATTAAAATTTCGCTCTCCTAAGAAATACCATAGACCGCCAACCGATGATTGATTTACAAACTGCCAAATCCCAAGAACCGATGAGACAATTCCTGAGAGAGCAAGTACATCAATCAAGTATGGTATATCCTGTAAAACAAAAGTCTTGGCGACAAAAAAGCTAAAAAGAACAAATTCGGCAACTTTTATCATTCCAAAAAGGTGAGCGGGTACTGATTTTGCAAATAAAAGATTCACCAAAATATCTAGAATGAAAGCCGCAGATAATAAAGTTAAAATTTTATTTCTTGCAAAAGAGGTTTTTTTAATTGGAAGTAAGATTACAGAGGCTACAATGAATAAAATTAGTAATACGTCCAGGAAGTATAGGGTAGGGGATAAATAATCAACTCTTGCACCAAATATATAAGCAAAATTTGGCCAGAAATGAAAACCGGTCTGAAAAGACAAGCAGAAAATGAGCAGGAAGAGGACAACTTTTCCTACTCTTCCAAACATGGGTGTAGTTTAACAATCGAAGATAGAAAGTTCAACAGCAAAGAAGGGGGTTATTTCTTTTTAATTACGAGGACACGGTCGCGGCCTTCGCCTTCCGACTCGCTTGTTACTTCATCTGACTCCGCAAGCTGCATATGAATGACGCGTCTCTCCCAAGGTTTAAGTCCCCTAACTGTTTTTGCTTCACCCGTCTCAACAACCTCATCAACCAATCTTCCGGTAAGATCCTGAAGATATTCTTCTCTCTCCTGTCTGTAACCGCCAATCTCAACAAGAATCCTTTTAAATTCTCCGGTCTTCTGAGAAACAATCAAAGAAAGGACCAATTCAAGTGACGAGAGTGTATTACCGTGTTTTCCAATAAGAAGGGCATTTTCCTGGCAGTCGATGTGGACTGAGAAACTATCGTCTTGAGGCTCAACCTTTACGGTTGCATCTAGTCCGATTTTATCAAGAAGTGCTTTTGCTTCTTCTTCAATTGTCTTATTTATTTCTTCCATTTAATCCTACTTTTCTAAAATGCTTGGAGGCAGAACCAGCACCTACCAAAATATACTGCTGGAGTATACCAAAAATTGTGAATGTATTCCAGTAAAGAGAGAGGCCCAGGGGAAGCGAGAAAGAGAAGAACCCAATCATTGCAGGAAAGAGAAACATCGATTGCTTCTGAAATGCTGCTTGGAAATCGTCTTCTTTCTTTTTACCCGTCGCTGCGACCGGAGTGAGTAAGGATTCTTCAGGCATCATCATTTTTGACAAAATAAACTGAAGTAATCCGGTAATAACTGGAATTGCCACCATCCATGGCGCGTGCCCAAAAAGCTTAGAAGGAGAATCTCCTAAGGAAAGACCGAAAAACGAGGTGTCCCAAATTCGTTGTAATTTTAGGAAATCAAAATAAAGCACTTTATTTATTGGAGCAAGCTCCTTGAGTGAATGAATTTTTACAGCAGTCGTTAAAACATGATAAAGAGCCCAAATGACGGGAAGTTGAACAATAAGCGGCAAACAACCGGCGGCAGGATTGACGCCATGCTCTTTGTAAAGTCTCATTATTTCTTCCTGCTGACGCTTATTATCTCCTTTGTGTTTTTCTTTAATAGCTGCCAGGTGGGGAGCAACTTTTTGCATTTTGTAAGAAGACTTAATCTGTGCTGCGGTGAAGGGGTAAAGAATAAATCTTACAAAGGCAGTGAGCGCGATTATAGAAAACCCGAACGCAAATGGGATATGAAGACTTACGAATAACTTATAAAACCCGACCATTACATTGGTTATTGGGTTGGTGAATACTATGTTGAAAATATCAAAAATTACCATTTTTTATTTTATTAAGTGCCTCCTCAATTTCTTTAGCAAGAATCGGTTTCTCAGTTTGCTTTCTAGAATAGAAGACGAGACTGAGATTGTCTTCTATGTTAACTTTCTGAGCAACAATATCAAGAATCTCTCTTTTTATACTGTTGCGAACAACCGCTCGCTTATCTATTCTCTTACTTACTACTACTGCAACTTTTAAACCTTGCCCGTCATTTTTTTTGTATCTGAGATTAAATGATTCGGAGGATATGGATTGCTTTGGTAGTTTACTATCAAATTTAAATCTTTGCTTCTTAGAAAACATTTAAACGCGCTTTCGGCCCTTGAGTCTTCTGCGCTTTATAACTTGTTTTCCCGTTCTGGTTTTAAGCCTGCCAAGAAATCCATGTTTTCTTGCATGTTTTATCTTACTGGCTTTTTTAAGCATCTCTGGCATAGAGCATAATGATACCAAAAAATGAACCTAATCACAAGAAGAGGACAGAAAAATACCGGAAACGCTTGATTCTTTGTTCCTAATTATTTATTCTTAATGTATGGTAAGAGTTGCAATAAATGGATACGGAAGAATTGGAAGAATAGCGCATCGGGTGATCTTACTCTCTCATCAAGATGAGATTGATGTTGTTGCGATAAATGCCGGTTCCTCAACAGACATTACCGGCTGGATGTATCTTCTAAAATACGACACTGTTTATGGAGGGCTCCAAGATTTTGAACTATCCGTTAAGAAGCCTGAGGAGGTTCAATTACCATTTCAGTCTGAAACCCCTCTTATTGGAGCGCTCGTTATAAACGGAAAGCAGATTCCCATTTTCTCCGGTCGTGAACCAGAGAAACTTCCATGGAAAGATCTTGGAGTAGATGTTGTAATTGAATCAACCGGAGCATTCACAACGGCCGAGGGCTTGCAAAAACATATTACGGCCGGAGCGAAATCCGCTATTCTTTCTGCTCCTTTTAAAGATGAGGCGAGCTCTTCAACTTATGTTTTGGGAGTAAATCTTCCACAAAACGGAGAAGTCAAAATAGAAAATATAGTAAGTAACGCGTCTTGTACAACTAACTGTATAGCTCCGGTTGCTCACGTAATTGAGACGACTTTCGGGATTGAAAAAGCCATGATGACAACAATTCATGGATATACTTCAGATCAAAGACTTCAAGATGGCGGACATAAGGACTACAGACGCGCAAGGGCTGCCGCCGACAATATTATTCCAACTTCAACCGGTGCAACAAAGGCAGCAGCCAAAGCAATTCCGGCACTTGTTGGTAAATTTAACGGACTTGCCATCAGGGTGCCAGTCCCAACAGGTTCTTTATCCGATTTCACATTTTTAGTCAAAAGAGATACAACGGTTGAAGAGGTAAATGGGGCTCTTGAAAAAGCAGCTGCGGATCCAAAGTTCGAAGGAATTTTACAAGTAACGCGCGATCCGATTGTTTCATCTGATATAATCGGCAATTATCATTCTGCAATCGCGGACTTATCACTTACACAAGTCGTTGGAGGAAATATGGTGAAAGTCATCGCTTGGTACGATAATGAATTTGGATATTCTAATAGATTGGTTGAGGAGGCAATTATACTCGGGAGCCAAGCGCAGACTCCAACACAACCTGCTCAAGGCGCACCGGCGACACCTGTGCAACAATCTCAAAATCCTACCTAATATAAAATGAGCGAGAAGAAAGAAATTCCAGGAATCCGAAATATAACAGTTTCGGGGCGCATCGCAAGTGGTGCGACTACTCTTGCACACCATTTATCAAGCGCGCTCGGTTGGCAGATATTGGACGGTGGAAAATTAATGCGCCAGATCCATTCAGAAATTGGTGCGGGAGTTGAGGAAACCCTAAAACGACCTGATCATTACGACACTGAGTATGAAGAACGCATTAAAAAAATGCTTAGAGACGAATCGGAATATATAATTCAAAGCCATTTAGCAGGTTATGATGCCCAGGGTATAGATGGGGTATTTAAGGTTTTGGTCGTCTGTCAAGATCACTCAGGACATGACAGAATGGAAATTAGAATAGATAGGCTCGTTAATCGTGACAACGTATCTCCTGATCAAGCGAAGCATGAAGTTATGGAGCGTGACCGTCAGAACTTGGAAAAATTCAGAAAGCTTTACGCAAATGACAATCCTAATTGGGTCTATTGGGATGAAAAATATTATGATCTTGTTGTAAATACTTACGAAAAAAGCCCTGAAGAAAGCTTTCGAACAGTAATGGAAGCTCTTGGTATTAAATAATTATCCTGTTACATTCTCTAAGTGTTCTATATTCTCGAGTTTGTTATCTCTTGAGACAATTACTCCAATCGCATCAATTCTCATGTCATCTGGAAGATTTGAGTGAGAGAGCTTATAGACCTGGGCAAGCTGAACAAGGTGGGCAAGTTTCCAAGGGGCAATGGAATCAAACGGTGAACCGAATGCATTTGATGTTCGGGTTTTGACCTCTGCGAATACCAAAGTTGAACCATCAAGCGCAATAATATCAATCTCTTCATAGCGCTTTCGGAAGTTACGCTCAATTATCTTATAGCCCTTCTTCTTAAGATAATCGACCGCTATATCTTCCCCTAAAACTCCCGTAGGGTTTGTTATTTTCATCTCATCAAGGCGGCAATTCCAGGAAGAGCGTGACCGGATAAAAATTCCAACATGGCGCCTCCACCGGTTGAGACAAAATCAAACTTATCGAGCAAATTTATCTGACGCAGATAGGAAAGCGTGTCTCCACCGCCTACTACTTTGTAAGCTTTTGTTGAAACTATAAACTCAGCCAGTGTTTTTGTTCCTTTTTCAGTCTCCTCACCTTTACCCGTGACACCGACGGGTCCATTCCAAACAATCGTGTTTGACATTCCTAAAATCTGGCAAAAATTCTCAACGGATTTTGAGTCGATGTCCGTACCGTCTTCGTTTGACTCGGAAACTACTACCGCAGATTTTCTTCCGGTAATCTTCTCATGTTGCACTTTTATTAAAACTTTGTCTTGTTCTGCAATCTCTCCTCCCACAAGAACATAATCGGCAACATGATGCATCTTCTCAACAAGGGGCAGTTTTGTCTCGATTTTTGCCCCTCCAATAAGTATTGCAAGGGGACGCGCGGGATCGTTTAATATTTTTGACAACTCATCAATTTCTTTTTTCAAATGCAATCCGGCATATGAAGGAATAAATTTTGTTACGCCGACAATACTTGCATGGGCCCGGTGAGAAACGGCAAATGCATCGTTCACGTAGACCTCACCAAGTAGTGAAAGTTCGCGACTAAATTCTGTGTCACCCTCCTCCTCTTCTTTGAAGAAACGAACATTTTCAATCAAGTTGATTTTATCGGTAATTTTCCAACCCTTAAGTTTTCCTATTGTCATTGGCTCAACTTTTCCGCTAAGCCTGTCAGCAAACCAGGATGCAACTGGCTGAAGCGTAAATTTATCATCTGGCCCATCGGGACGGCCTAAGTGTCCCAGAAGATTTATACATGCATCTTTTTTGAGCAATTCTTCAATAGTTGGAAGGCTCGCAGAAAGCCTAGTATCGTCGCTTATCTTCCCATTCTTAATATCAACGTCTGAATCAATTCTGAGAAGTACGGTTTTTCCGGAGATAGAGCTTAGGGTGTCAATTGTTCGAAGATGGGCCACTTCTTTTTTATACTAAACTGTCACCATCGCTGTCAAAGCTTAAGGTTGGTTCGTTGGGGTGGTGCTGGGCGCAGAAGCGCAGGAAACCGAATTTTCAGTTCCTTTTACGAAATAGCGGTCTTGTCCTACGCAATATTTTTTAACGATGTCACCCGGGATAACAAAAGCTGAGGGTGTACCCACCTTATCAAGCATCATAGACATTAATTGATGCCACATTGGAGCAGCACCCGTGATACCTGAAGCAAGCGCCGGATTCATTGGTGTGTTGTCGTTGTTTCCAACCCAGGTTGCTACCAGAACACTTGGTGTAAATCCGACTGTCCAATTATCACGCTTGTTATCCGTTGTGCCCGTCTTGACGGAAACCCTTGCCCCATCAATCTTGAGCGGCGTATCAAGTCCAAACTCAATTCTTCTTGCATTATTATCTGCCAAAATGTCCGAAATTACGAATGCTACTCCCGGATCAATGACATCTGTTGACGTAGGCGACTTTCTGTATAATGATGCACCGGTTGAATCCTTGACTTCAAGTAAAGGATCCAGATTTACTTTTTCTCCACCATTTGCAATTACTCCATATGCAGTTGCCAAGTCAGTCATCTTAACTTCTGCTCCTCCTAGAGTAATTGATACTCCATAATTCTTGATCCCCTCCCAAGCCGAGATACCCATTTTCAAACCAAAATTTTTAACGGCATCGGGACCAAATTTTTGAGTAAGTCGGACAGGCGGAATATTAAAAGAGTTGGCAAACGCTGTACGGAGAGGAATTCTACCGTGGAACGTGCCGTCGTAATTGACAGGCGTGTAAGATGGGCCTCCGTCAGGCGAGGTTATGGTCAAGGGAGTATCGTCCATGATACTTGCTTCTGTATAGCCCTGGCTTAGAGCAAGTGTATAGGTAATAAGCTTGATTGAAGACCCGGGTTGGCGAAGAGACGTTGTCAAATTTACATTTCCGTCATGATCCGCATCAAAATAATCACGTGACCCGACCATCGCCAGAATGTCACCATTTTTGGGATTTGTGATAAGCGATGCTCCGTTTCCTATATCAAGGGGGGCGTCGGAATCAACCTCATCTGAGACAATTTTTTCTGCTGCCTCTTCCGTAGGAAGATCAAGTGTAGTCTTTACGGTCAATCCACCGCGTTCAACCTCGCTTATTCCATATTTTTGGACTAAAAGATCTCGGATATACATGACAAAATGTGGAGCACGAATTGGTACTTGAGGGCTTTTGAAATTCAATTTCTCTTCGTATGCTTGTCTTTCTTCTTCAGGTTTTATATACGAAAGCTTTACCATGGAATCAAGGACCTCTTTTTGACGTTGTTTCCAGAGATCATTGTTTCCCGAAAAGGGCGAATAAACAGATGGCGACTGAGGAAGTCCGGCAAGGAAAGCCGATTCAGCAAGATCCAAATCAGATACGTTTTTACCAAAATAAATATTTGCGGCAGATTCTGCTCCCCACGCTGTTCCGCCATAAGGCACGTAATTTAGATAAAGCTCCAAAATCTGATTTTTACTGTAGACTCGCTCTGCCCAAAAAGCCAAAGCAATTTCTTTAATTTTTCTAAAGACTGTTTGGTCTGAAGTTAAAAATGCGGATTTTATTAACTGCTGGGTAATTGTTGATCCACCCTGAAATCCGCGGTTTCTAACATTTGTCAGGAAAGCACGAGCAATTCCCCTTAGATCAAATCCTGGGTGGCTGTAAAAATCTTTATCCTCAATTGCGATTGTTGCGTTGCGTAGATTTCTTGGAACATCTGAGAGCTTAATTATAGTTCTATTTTGATTGGCAAAAATCTCATACAGAAGCGTTCCGTTTCTATCATAAATTTTGGTAGTTTTGGGAATATAAGTTACCGATAGATTTGTGGGGTTTGGAAGATCTGAGACAAAAAGGAAAGAAGCTAGCGGCAAAAACAGTAAAACAAAAGAAAATATGAAGCCAATTAAGACATACTTCAACTTGTAAAGAAGTGACGGCTTATGATACCCGTTTTTAACCTTTGCCTCCCGGCGGCGCCTTGCCTCCTTCTGAATCATTTTTCTTTCTCGACTCCTTAAAACTACCGAGACAGCTTTAGGAGGAGCCGTGACTATAGACTTTGCCAAACGAGAAACAAAAACTAAAATAGCCACAAGGGGTAGTGACAAAGACTTCAGAACCTTAGAAATAGGCTTAATATTCACCTTAATACTATAGGTCTTAGGTTTCTTGTTGAGGTTAAAGGTTTCACCTTTTAATTTTCTTCTAGGCTTAATCTTTGATAGGTTTTTAGTACTTTCTCTTACAGCTCTGGCCGGAAGCAGAAGTGACGCCAGCACGAAATCGCCTATTCCAATAAGCAAATTAACCACAAAAGAGACTACGGCAGAAATGAGATACATAAAATAAATCCGGGCAGAAGAAAATTATAGGTTGAATTATATATGAATTGACCACGACTGACAAGAGACATTTAGAAAATCTTATTTTTGTTATTTATCCCCAGTTGCCTTACAATAAATGTATGCACGTACTGTCAGTAGGATCATCGGTTATTGACCTCTTTTTATCTGTTGATCCTGCTCATGTTGAGATAGGAAACAAAAAAGTTACTTTGAACCTGGGAGACAAGGTTCCTTCTGACATTAAAAAACTCGCCTTGGGGGGAAACGGGGCAAACGTGGCTGTTGGATTGACTCGCCTTGAGGTTCCAACAACTTTTTACACCTATCTTGGAAGCGACATACTATCAAGGGAGATTGAAGAGAGTCTCACAAAAGAAGGAGTAGCTCTTGTTGCCGAGCGCGGCAAACTTCAGAACGCGCCGCTTCATATTATTCTTGATTTTGATTCCGACAGAGTAATCCTGTCGCATTACGAAAAAGCGGATCACGGCTTTTCATATTCTTCCCGTGATAACTTGGACTATATTTTTCTCAATTCAATCGCAGAACCGTGGGAAGATGCGTACCAAAAGGTCTATGATTTTGCGGCGACAAATAATATTCCCTTTGCGCTTTCGCTTGGAAGTAGGCAATTAGATGATCTAAATGATCTAATTTACAAAATGGTCAAATCGACCAAGATCTTCTTCTCAAATCTTGAAGAAGCCGCAATAATTTTAAAAACAGAAGAAAAAAATATTAAAAAACTGCTTACGGGCGTGAAAGCCCTGGGTCCTGAAATTGTCTCTATAACTGATGGAGCAAATGGAGCCTATGCAATTGATGCTAACAATAACATTTTTAAGATAAATCCCGCCCCCTCTGACGGAAAAGAGAAAACGGGAGCAGGAGATGCTTATGCTGCAGCTTTTTTTGCTGCCATTATGCACGGGGCAGGCGTACCAAAAGCTATGCTTTGGGGCACTTTAAATTCTGCGGGAGTGATGGAACAAATAGGAGCACAAACCGGATTACTATCAAAGAAGACTCTTGACGAAAGACTCGCAAATACGAATAATCTAGAGGCGGAGGAAATCAAATAATGGTTGGCTACAACAAAGATCTCTTCATTTTACCTTTTGACCACAGAAGTTCTTTTATCAAGAAGATGTTTGGAATTGAAGATCGGCAGCCAACAGAAGAGGAGACTGAGAAAATTAAAAAAGCCAAAAAAATAATTTACGAGGCCTTTAAAAAATCTCTGTCTGAGGGGTTACCCAAGGAATCAGCAGCAATTTTGCTTGATGAACAATTCGGCGATGAGTTACTACGCGACGCTCAAGAATCGGGCATTATCACAATACTCACAACTGAAAAAAGCGGGATAAATGAATTTGACTTTGAATACGGCGCTGAATTTGAAGAGCACGTTAAAAAATATAATCCAACCTTTATTAAAGCGCTCGTTCACTATAATCCCGATGGAGATAAAGCCTTAAACGCAAGACAACGGGAGAAACTTGCAGAACTCACAATTTTTGCTTATAAAAACGGCTTCAGACTTCTTATAGAACCTCTCGTGCCTGCAACCGTTGAACAACTTGCTAAGGCAGGAGGAGATCCTGACAATTACGACCGGGACCAACGACCGGAGCTAACTGTACGAATGATCAGGGAGATGCAGGAGGGCGGAGTAAACCCTGATGTATGGAAGCTTGAAGGAATGGAGAGCGAGACGGATTACAATATGGTTGTTCAGCAGGCAAGATTTTCAGGCAGAGATAGCGTTGGAGTTGTTGTTTTGGGCAGAGCCGCAGAAGAATCACGTGTGGAACATTGGCTTAAAACCGGCGCAAAAGTTAATGGCGTAATTGGATTTGCAGTCGGTAGAACTATTTTTTGGGACCCATTAACTTCTTTTGAAAAGGGAACGATAAGTGAAGAAGATGCTGCAAGTAAAATTAGTGATAAATTCATGCATTTCTACAAATTGTTCATTGGAGCGCGTCAAGGACTATGAAGATTTTTTTGGGGACTGATCATGCAGGGTCGGACTGCTCCTATGAGCAGGAGACCGGCTGCGAGCAGGGCGAGACAGCGGTGGGAACAACAAAAATTAGAATATGAAAGTTTATCTGGGTACTGACCATGCGGGATTTCAACTTAAGGAAGAGATCAAGAGGTTTTTAGCAGAACTTGGAAACGAAGTGGAAGATTGCGGTGCATTAAGTCTCGATCCTACCGATGATTATCCTGATTTTTGCGCAGAAGCTGCCAGAAAAGTTGCTGCAAATCCAGGATCTATGGGTTTCGTATTTGGAAAGTCGGGAGCAGGAGAAGCAATGGTTGCCAATAAAATTGACGGAATAAGAGCAACACTTGGAGTAAATGAGGAGAATGTAAAACTTACTCGCGAACACAATGATGCGAATGTATTATCATTAGCTTCAATTTTCTATGATAACGAGACTGCAAAAAAACTAGCAAAACTTTTTATCGAAACTCCATTCTCGGGAGAAGAAAGACATCAGCGAAGAATCGATAAAATAAAACAAATCGAACAGAATCAATAATGCAAGTTATCCCCGGAGTGCTTGAGACCGACTGGAGTTCGATCGAACAAAAACTAAAACAAATTAAAACTTTCGCAAACACTGTTCATGTAGATATTATCGACGGCAAATTTGTAAACAACAAAACCTTTTTAGATCCGGAACCTTTTAAAAAATACTCGAGCAATCTTTTTTTAGAACTTCATATGATGATTGTCGAACCAATCGAACTTGTTGAATCGTTTGGCAAAGCAGGGTTTAAAAGATTTTTGGGACACGTTGAACATATGACTTCTCAAAAACAGTTTACACAAGAAGCAAAAAAATACGGGGAGGTGGGACTTGCGTTAGATGGACCAACTCCTATTTCTGCAATTAAAATTCCATTCGAAAAACTCGATTCGATACTTATTTATGCATCTAATAGGGTTGGGTACTCAGGTCCGCCGATGATGGAAGAACGCTTAGACAAAATTCGTAATTTGCGAAAACTGACGAATATTCCGATCGAAGCTGATGGAGGAGTAAATAATAAAACTATTGAAAAAGCAAAAGCGGCCGGCGCAACAAGATTCGTCTCAACAAGCTGCATCTGGAATGCCCCCAAACCCGCAGAACAATTTGCAAAACTTCATAATCTTATTTCCTAACTAAAATTACAATTCTGTTGTCAAGGTAGACGCGCTTCCAGTTGGGATTTTTTGAGATATCGAACAGGAATTGCTGTGCCCAAGGGGTAATATCAGTGTGGGCAAAGAAGATTGTCCGAATATTATAGCGGCGAACTTGTTGATCGAAAAACTTTGGATCTGTTTGCATTTTTTTATAATCATCAAAAAACTTTACGGAGTAAGCTTCAGGGCGACCATCTACGAAAACTTTTTCCGCGGGATAAAGTTTGAATATAAGATAGCTTCCAATATCAAAGTTGTTAAAAATTGGACCCTTTAGTTGACTTTTTTGATAATATTCGATTGCCTTATCTGCGCCCTTAACATACCCGACTCCAAAGCTTTGCGATGAGATTGCCGAATATAAGATCACAACTGCAAAAACCGGGGTTAGAATAAACAATAATGCCTGAAATGTTTTCCTGTCTTTAATTTTTTGATTTATTTCGTTAAGTGACCAAACAAAAAGAGGAAGAGTAACCAAGACGAATATTGGAAAATTGCGAACCATTTGAAACCCTAAGACAGTTGCGACAAGACCCGAAATCAGTAAAAACGTATCTGTTTTCTTAAGACTTAATAAACTCAGGATGACAAAAATTAAGGCTAAAATTTCATAGATAAGAAGATGTGGGTCAAAGAAAAAAGTGTTAAGAAAAAAAACGCTTTGATTTTCAATTATCGAATATCCGTAAGATGATAAGATTCGTAGCGGTTCAGTAGCGCCCAAAAAACCTGAAGGATTTATGATAGTTACAAGACTGGTTGCAATAAAAATTCCTAAAACTTTCGGATCAATTTTTTTATTTTTTATAAACTCCGCAATCAAATAACAGCCTAAAAGAACTATTCCGACAATAAAATAAATATGCATATTTACCCAAAATAATTCTATTAGAGGTAAGACTAAGAGAAGTCTGATATTTTTACTCTCCTGATATTTTGAAATTAAAAATACGAAGAGAGAAATGAACATGAAACTAAACAGTTCAGGACGTGTATCAAATCTGTAGGAGAAAAGATAAATGTAGAAAAATGAAGCTAAAAATGCAAACTGGGGACTTTTTTTAAAAGCGAGAAAATAAACGATTCCGAATGAAGTCAGAATCAAAAGGATTTTTAACACAAGTAATGAATCTGCTCCCAAATTTTTATAGAGCAGGTAAAACAAGACTTCAGAACCCCAGTGATGATTTATAAATATATGATTGGGCTGTGTATAAGAGAATAAATTTATTTTCGGGACAGAATGAGTAGACAAAATTATCTCACCGGTTTTAATGTGCCTGCCTAAGTCTTGGGTAAAAGATTGGTCGAGATGTATAAGCAGAAGTAGACAGAAAAAAAAGGGGAGAATAAAAAGAAGTGTTCTCTTCATTGTTGAGCATCAAAAATGAATTTGGCAATTTTACCAATGGTTTTTTTCGCTTCATTTTCATCTTGAATATCGCTAGTTAAAATGGCTAATACAAACGGATTTTTAGCCTCTATTATTCCTGCGTCATGAATGAACCCGATCCCGTCACCCACCTTGTGATAAATAGGAATATTTTTGGGAATATCTCGGGGAATTCTATCTTCAAAATCGGTGTCCTTCATAAAGTCAAATAATTCAGGGGTCAGTGCACTATTTGTGATTTTTCTGTTGTATATTAACTCGAGTAGCTTACCCATATCGTGCGCAGAGGTTTTGTTGTTCACCATATCTGTTGAAACCAAACCCAAACTTTTGATGTAAGCTTGAACATTCTTCAGGTCAAGACGGATACCCAAAACGTGGGCTGCGGTATTATCCGATTGTTCAAGGGAAAGCTTTGTCAAAGTCTTTAAAGAATAGGATCCGCCGGGGGCAGCATAACGCAAAGAGCCGGTTCCATAATCTTGTATGTCTTCTTTTTGAATTACAATCTTGTCCTCGAGATTCTGCTTTCCACGTGCGGCTTGATTATATAAATAAGCAACAAGGGGAAGTTTGTTAAGTGATGCACCGGTCAAAACTTTATTTTCGTCAATTCCAAACTCATCGCCCGTTTTAAGATCCTTGAAATAAATACTATAGCTTCCTTTCTCGCCTTTCAAAAACTTTTCTAAAACGTCTTTTCTTAGATCTTGGCTACTTTCCTTTGCAGTGCCAAAACTGATTTGGGGAATAAAGGACAGCTGCCGACCAATAAACAAGAGGAGTAGTGAAAATATAATAAAATAACTCATCTTCTTCATGCTTCCATTTTTGGTCTATACTGCAATGCTTCAAGAATATTTTCTCGAGAAATTTCTTCTTCTCCTGCCAAATCTGCAATTGTTTGCGCAACCTTAATTACCTTGTGATACGCACGTGCTGAGAGAGACAGCTTGACCAATGCCTGTTTTAAAACTTCCTTTGCCCCATCCTGAATCTTTACGAGTTCTTTTATGTCACGATTTGCCATCTCGCTATTCGTGATTATCTTTTTTCCACCAGAGGCGAATCGAGACTTTTTAAATCGGGTTTCTTGTTTTTTGCGAGCGACAATAACTCTTCTTCTTATTGTCGTAGAAGTTTCACCCGAGATCTCTTCATCTGAAACTATCTTTGAAGCCTTAACCGCCGGAACATCTATGTGAATATCGATTCTATCAAGCATAGGACCCGAAACTCTTTTTTGATATTTTAGAATTTGTTGATAAGTGCACTTACATTCGTTTGTGGGATCACCGTAAAAACCGCAAGGACAAGGATTAAGAGCTGCAACAAGCATAAATCTGCTCGGAAATTGAATTCTTTGCTTCGCTCGCGAGACAATAACGTAACCGTCTTCAAGAGGCTGACGGAGCGCTTCAAGGACTTGGCGAGGAAACTCGGGAAATTCATCTAAAAACAAAACCCCACGGTGAGCAAGGGATACTTCTCCCGGTTTTGGAATTGCAGATCCTCCAATAAGGCCAATGTGGGAAGTCGTGTGGTGAGGATTTCTAAAAGGGCGAACTACAATTAGTGCGTCCTTTCCGAGCATTCCCGAAATACTATAAATTTTTGTTACTTCTATTGATTCGTCGAATGTTAACGGTGGGAGAATTGAAGGAATTGTTTTTGAAATTAGAGTTTTTCCGCTTCCCGGGGGGCCCTTGAGTAAAATATTGTGACCTCCCGCAACGGCAACTTCGATTGCACGCTTTACAAACTCCTGTCCTTTAATATCTTTCATGTCAAAGTCATAGTCTTCATCTTTTAGATATTTTTCGTATGAAATATTTTTAAAGGGTTCGAGTATTTTTTCGCCCTTCAAATGAAGAAAAATTTCTTTTAGGGTTTTGGCAGGGTAAATGGTTATTCCAGCAACGACCGCTGCCTCGAGGGCGTTATCATAAGACACAAAGATCTCTTTCATTTTCATGTTTTTAGCAAGAAGCGTAACCGGTAAAACGCCGGTGGTTGGACGAAGTGTTCCGTCCAGAGACAATTCTCCAAGAAACATAGAGGAGGATAAATCCGCCTTGAGTTGCTCGCTTGCCAAAAGTATTGAAACGGCAACGGGTAAATCAAAAGACGAACCTTCTTTGGGAAGATCTCCAGGAGCAAGATTTACGGTTATTCTTTTTGCAGGAAGATCGGCGCCGATATTCTTAAGGGCTGAACGGACCCGCTCACGAGATTCTTCAACTGCCTTATCAGGAAGGCCGACAATATTAAATGCAGGAAGACCCGATAAGATATCTGTTTCAACCTCAACTGCAATTCCATCAAGGCCCACGAGCGCGCCTGAGAAAACCTTCGCAAACATGAAGTTAGTATAAGGTATTTAGTATTTTGTATCTAGTATAGAGCACTGTGCTAAAATACGTTTGCGAACTAGTCCCTAACTGCTAGCCGCTAATTCCTAAACATATGGACGAGGTTGAAAAAATAAAGCAAAAACTGGATATCGTTGAGGTAATTGGCGAGCGTCTTCAACTCAAAAAAGCGGGCCGCAATTTTAAGGTCCCCTGTCCATTTCACAATGAGAAAACCGCCTCGTTTGTAGTCTCGCCCGAGCGGCAGATCTGGCACTGTTTCGGGTGTCAGAAGGGCGGAGACATGTTCACCTTCATTCAAGAATACGAGAACGTAACATTTGCGGAAGCCTTAAAAGAACTTGCAGTAAAAGCGGGAGTCAAACTTACAAAATCTCCCGCGCGGTCAGACCGCGAGCGAAAACAGGAATTAATTTATTCCCTAAATCACTTATCCGCTCAGTTTTATAACTATCTTCTCCTTTCTCACCCGGCAGGAAAACGCGCGCTTGAGTACGTTACAAAGGAAAGAAAACTTACAATTCCTCTTATCAAGACTTTCATGATTGGTTTTGCACCTAATAATGACGCGTTGGTTAAGTATCTAATTGGAAAAAAGCGCTACCAAGAAGACGATCTACTTTTGGCCGGTCTTGGCTTTAGACGTGGACGCTATGTCTCAGATTTCTTCAGAAACAGACTCGTTTTCCCAATAATTGATCACAGAGGCAATGTAGTTGCATTTTCAGGCCGCGGCCTTGACGCAGAGACTCTACCTAAATATGTAAATACTCGCGAGACTCCGGTCTATATTAAAGGCGATACGCTTTTTGGTCTAAATCTAGCAAAAGAAGGAATTAAAAAGGAAGGAAAAGTAATAATTGTTGAAGGAGAATTTGACGTAATAACGGCTCACAAGGAAGGAATTACAAATATTGTTGCCGTTAAGGGAACTGCTTTAACAGAAAATCAGATAAAACTCTTAAAAAGATTTACTCAAAAATTTTCTTTCTGTTTTGACTCAGACCCCGCAGGAACCGAGGCACAACGCCGGTCTATCCAATTGATAGAGCACGAGGGAATCACGGCAACCGTTATTAAACCTCCGCAAGGAAAAGATCCGGATGAGCTTCTAAATGAAAATCCGGCAATTTTCAAAAAAGCCATAAAAGAAGATATTAACGTCTACGATTTCATAATAGATTCTGCAATCATTGGACAAGATAGCAAAACGGCCGAAGGTAAAAAGAAAATTCTTGAGCGAAGCCTCTCCTATATTAGTGCTATCGAGAATGAGGTAATTCGGGAGCACTATTTCAAAAAATTGGCGGCCGCTCTTGATACATCGGTTGATAGCGTAATCAAGCAGGCTGAAAAAGGGACTAAACCTGAGGCCAAAGCCGAAAGCGCCACACCTGTTGCCCAACTACCGAGAGGAGAAGTCCTTGAATTGTATCTTCTTTCTCTCATTTTTCAGTCTGATAAACCAAAGCAAACCTTGGCAAAAGCAAGAGAAGTTCTCTCAGGAGTTCCGCTTTCAACGCCTTCGCTTGAAAAATTACTGACACACCTTGAGAAATATCAACAAGATGGAACAACCTTCTCACCCAAAGATTTTATAGCAAACTTGCCGTCCGAGCTTCATATTCCATTTGACACTTCCTATATTGCGCCTATCCCGCAGCTTCCTGATCAGGATCATTTTACGGCTGAAATTGAAAAAATCACCAAACAGATAAGAGAATTTTCCGTTAAAAACAAGCTAAAACAGCTCGCGGGGCTCATTAAAGAGGCAGAAATCGAAAAAAACGAAGAACATCTACAAAAATACGAGGAGCAATTTGATAAGTTCTCAAAACTTCTTTCTACCTAAGCGCGCCTTGCTTTACGCATAGTTTAAGAGTAAAATAGGTAGACCAATGCCAAGAAGTATTACTGTGGCGAAAAAGCCAAAAACCCTCATTGCAAAACAACCTTCTGAAAAGGCTGCTGCTGCGCGCCTGAAGGCTGCAAAAGTGGTTCCTGCAAAATCTACCAAAAGTTCTAAGGCGGATGATCTTCTAGCACTTGCAAAGAAACGCGGATATATCTCCCAAGAGGAAATTCTGGCTGCCTTTCCAAAACCTGAGGATCACATTCAAGATATTGACTATCTCTATGACCAACTCCTCAAAAAGGGTATAGATATTTTTGAAACGGTTGAAGAGGAAAAAGACTCCCAAAGATCAATTGAAGACCTTGAACGCGAGCTTGAAGCCCTCAATATTATTCAGGGTGGAGCGGTAACTGATCCTGTCCGAATGTATCTTAAGGAGATTGGACGAATTCCACTTTTGACATTCCCTGAAGAAGTAGAACTTGCAAAAAGAATTGAAAAAGGTGATGAGCGCGCAAGAAAGAAATTAGTCGAGTCTAATTTACGTCTGGTAGTCTCGATTGCCAAAAAGTATGTTGGTCGTGGAATGACTTTACTCGATTTAATTCAGGAAGGAAATCAGGGATTAATCAGGGCCGTAGAAAAATATGACTGGAAAAAGGGTTTTAAATTCTCAACTTATGCAACCTGGTGGATACGTCAGGCAATAACCCGTGCAATTGCTGATCAAGCAAGAACTATTCGTATTCCGGTTCACATGGTTGAGAATATCAACCGGTTTATGAGAGTTCAGAGAAAACTCATGCAAGAGCTTGGTCGACAACCAACACCAGAAGAGATCTCTGAAATTCTTGAGATAGATCCGGAAAAAGCACGCGAAATTATCAAAATTTCCCAGCAACCAGCCTCACTCGATACTCCGGTTGGAGATGAGGAAGATTCATATCTTGGAGATTTCATTTACGATATTACAGCGCCAACCTTATTTGATACTGCTTCCCGAGGACTTTTGAAAGAACAGTTAAATTCTGTTTTATCAACCTTATCTGATCGCGAAAGAAGAGTACTTGAAGAAAGATTTGGACTTAGAGATGGAAAACCAAAGACACTTGAAGAAGTTGGACGCATGTTTGCTGTTACACGTGAACGTATTCGTCAAATTGAGGCAAAGGCCTTGAGAAAACTTCGCCACCCCTCCCGCGGCAACAAACTCAGGGATTATTTGGAGTAATACTTGAAAGATCTATTTCTTTTGACTTTTGAATCAGTGAATCTAGAACTGAACCACAAACCTCATAATCTCCTACGCTCATCTCACTTACAACAACATCGTGATACATTCGTTCCGGACTTATGCGGGGTCGCGGGTCGCTTATAGAATCGGGAATCATACTCGATTTATATACCTTATTATCTTCACCCAAGGCGTAATATGTTCCCGCGTTGTACTGTATATAACCATCTCCCTCTTCTTGTGCAAGGTTTCTAATTCCCTCTTGAACGTGAGAATCCGTAACAAGACCCGCTATGTATAGATATGCCGTCTCAGGAGCACCCCTGGTGAATGGGGATGGTTCTTGTTTTTTTTCACCATGATTAACTGAAAAGGTAATCTCTGCCCCATTTGAGTCCTCTTGACCGGGAAGAATTATAGATTCATTGGATACTATTAAGGAACTGTCTACGTCTTGGTCTTCTTCCTCTGGATAATGTGCTATTTCAAAATCTCCGGCGTGAAATTCACCCCTGTTTACTTTAGTTTTATCTAACCATTTAATTAGAACTTCCATCTTGGCTCGCAAAATTTCGTCTGGATCAATCTTTTCCACTTCAGGCTCCTCGACGGGCGAGTTTCTTACTATTTCATGCGCCTTCTGCTGATCTTCTTTAAGTCTATCCTTTATAGATCTGTACCCGGGGCGCTTACTCGGAGTGACATAGGGTTCTTTTTTAGGAATATCGTTAGAGCCTGCTTCATTCATAAAACAATATTAGCACAACCGTTAGGATTATTTAAGTGAAAGCAATTTACAATCAGCCTTGGGTCTTATATAATTCAAAAGTTACGAACTATTTTTCGTAGTATTCCCCTGTAGCTCAATGGTAGAGCAGGAAGCTGTTAACTTCAAGGTTTGAGGTTCGAATCCTCACGGGGGAGCAAGTTAAACTTACAACATATGTCACCAATAATTTATAAGAAAACACAAATAATTAAGGCTCCTATTGATAAAGTTTTCGGAACAATTATTGATATTGGAAATTTTCCCAAATGGAACCCAACTACGCCACAGGCGCGGAAGATCAGCAGGGGTAAAATCAGTCAAGGAAGTGAGTTTGAGATGAAGGTGCGCGGGTTTGGAATGGTTAAACAAACCCTTGATGAGTTTGAGAATAATAAACGGGTGATGATTGTCCCGCATATTAAAGTGCTTGGTGGAGGTCACCGTTTTATCTTAAAAAAACTGGTCCAAATCAAACACAAGTTAAGCACGAGATGATTATGATTCCAAAAGGAGTTTTTATCCTCTTTTCTCCATTCATGAAAATGATGGGAGCAAAAAACGTTAATGCGCTAGCTGACAGCTTGCAAAAATATCTTGAAAAGAATTAAGAGTGCGATTAGATAGTTGCAACATTTTTGGCAAGGGTCCTAAACTGACTCTCTGCTATAATCTCCCCATGAAAAAGATTTACTCTTCGGATAAAGTATATGTCAAACAATCAGGAATTGTGAATGCCGGCCGGGGAGTCTACGCTGCGCATGATATCAAAAAAAACGAACTTATTGAAAAATGCCCTGCTATTGAAGTCCCAAAAAATGATCTATCTAATTTAAACGAAAGTTTTCTCGTTACTTATTTTTTCTATTTTGGCAAGAATAAGGAGCGCCTGGCAGTAGCATTGGGTTTTGGGTCAATATACAACCATGCGCACGAACCTAACGCAACATACAAAATAAACGGGTCGGAGGGGACAATCGATTTTATAGCTTTGAGGGGCATTAAAAAAGATCAGGAGATAACATTCAACTACAAGCAGGGGAATCCAAAAAATAAAAATCCGCTATGGTTTGAGGAATAATAATTTTAGATGGCGTCTACTTAGTTAGAGTGCTGGGGGACGTTGGTATTCTTGGGGGAAATCTTTTGTGTAAGGAAGTTCTCCAAGCGCCGAGTACTTCTCATTAAGTCCGTGGAGCATTCTCATATCCCCCTCCTCAATTTCAAAATCAAAAACGTTAAGGTCTTCTTCCAGGTGCTGTTTCTCATTGGCTTTTGAGATGGGGACGGTGCCAATCTGTAAATTCCACCGTATTAGAATCTGCGCCGGTGTCTTTCCATACTTTTCGGCCATATCGTCGAGTACCGGGTCATCAAGCTTGGTTCCACGAGTAAGAGAACTATACGCCTGTATCACAATATTGTGGTCAACGCAGTATTTCATCATCTTGTCGGAATGACCGAAAGGCGTCCATTCAATTTGATTAACAACCGGGATCTCGCCGGTCACTCCAATCAACCTGTCAATAAGCTCTGCCGTATAGTTACTTACTCCAATATCCCGCACTAGTCCTTCTTTTTTTGCCCGGATTAAATCTTCCCACAACTTTTCCCCCGCTCCGTGCTCGGGCGGCCGGTGAATCAACATGAGGTCAGCATAATCAAGGTCAAGCTCTGAAAGGTTTGATTTAACACGTTCGTACGCGTTATCCGTCTCCTCAACCTTTGTAACAAGGTAAATCTTATCTCGCGCAATGCCGCTCCTCTTAATTCCCTGCCCAACGCCCTTTTGAGTTCCATAATCACTTGAGGTATCAATCATAGGCCAGCCAATTTTTAGTGCATACTCAATTGTCCCCGCCGTATCATCTGTAAGCTCCCAGGTTCCAAGTCCTAAGGTGGGCATTTTGCTTCCTGTACGTAGAGCTATCGTTGAGTTTCCAGTCATACACCAATGATATACGCAGCTTGTAAGTTTGAGTATCGAGGAGAGTAAAAAAATAGTAAGTCTTACTTTTCCTTAACACGATTCTTCTTTTCAAAGGCTGGTTATTTTGCTATACTTGCTCCACGTGAATGCAAAAATTACCCCATATTTAGCTTTTGACAAAAAAACTCGTGAGGCAATGGAGTTCTACAAATCCGTTCTAGGAGGCGAACTCACAATGCAGACATTTGGCGAATCGGGCCAATCTAAAAATGATAGCGAAAAGGATTTAATAATGCACGCAGACCTCAAAAATGGCGAGCTTTCTTTTATGGCAAGTGACGGAAATCAAGAGAAGCCCGTACACATGGGAGACAATATCTCAATGAGCATCGCGGGAGACGACGAGGCAAAATTAACCGAATATTTCAATGGTTTAGCTGAGGGTGGAAAAGTCACCATGCCGCTTGCCAAGCAATTCTGGGGAGATACTTTTGGAATGTTAACTGATAAATTCGGAGTTAATTGGATGGTTAATATCTCATCCGGCCAACCTTTTCAAACAAAAAAATAATATGAAAACAAACCCCGTAGTTCACTTCGAAATGCCTTACAAAGACCAAAAAAGAGTGGCTGATTTCTATTCCAAAGCTTTTGATTGGAAAATGCAGGTAATGGGAGCTGATATGAGCAACTATGTAGTTGCCGTAACAGGAGAGCAGGATGAGAAAACTAGGAGACCAAAGACTCCGGGAGAGATTAACGGTGGATTTTTTGAAAGATCTGAGGAGAATAATCTTCCCTCTGTTGTAATTTCGGTTGAAAATATTACTGATGCAATGAAAAATGTTGAATCAGCAGGTGGCAAAATTTTAAAACAACCCCAGGAGATTCCGGGAATCGGGAATTGGGCAGTATTTGAAGATACAGAAGGCAACCGCGTAAGTATTCTTCAGCCATTTCCTATGATGGAAATGCCGAAATAAACAGTAATCATGTATCTTCAGCTTTTAGAGAAAAGGCAAGAACTTGAGGGCGTAACCTCATTCTTTTTTGAGCCAGAAAGCCCAATTGAGTGGCAAGCAGGCCAATATATTCATTATGTCTTGCATCACCTGCCCACAGACGACCGCGGATCTGACCGTTGGTTTACAAATTCTGCGGCACCATTTGAAAAAAACGTAAGAATAACCACCAGATTTGCAACAGATAAGGGAAGTTCTTTTAAAAAAGCGCTCGATGGTATAAAAATAGGAAAGTGGATTGAAATATCTGTTGTTGAAGGTGATTTCACTCTTGAGGATCCGGAGCGCGAATATGTTTTTTTGGCCGGTGGAATCGGTGTAACACCCTACAGATCAATAATAACGCAGCTTGCACACGATAAGAAACCCATAAATATTACTCTTCTTTATGCAAATCGAGATGAAAATATAGTTTTCAAAGATGAACTTGAAAAAATCGCAAAAGATAACCCCAATTTTAAAATCCACTATATTATTTCACCAGAACATATTGACGAGGCGAAAGTAAAAGAATTTGTCCCGGACATTAAAAAACCTATTTTTTATGTCTCAGGACCCGAACCTATGGTTGATAGTCTTTCCGAGATGCTTGAAAAGATGGGAATCCCGAAAGATAATATTAAGCAAGATTCCTTCCCGGGATATCCAGGTGAATAATAAAGAGAAGATTTGCAGTCGCGGTCATAAATATCAGGGCAAACCCCCTTGTCCTGTTTGTTATCCGGGATTTTACAAAAAGAAGAAAAACTAGTTTGCTTTTCCTATTTCAAAAATAGAAAGTAGTCCAACGATTCCATTTTCATAATCTTTTAAATCCTTGGCACGCATCTCCTTCTTAAATTTCTCGTGAGTATTTAAATTGGAGAGAGTATAACCTTGGGTGTATGCATCAAAAACCGCCGGATGAATGTAATATTTGCGGCAAGTTGAAGGAAGATTTCTGAGATGTTTTGCAACCTGTTTTACGATATCGCTTGTCGTCTTTTTAATTGCTGCTTTGTTATTCTGCAGTCCAAAGCGATCGAGCATTTCTGCGGCCAAAACAGTCCCGGCCCAAGTTCTAAAATCTTTAGCCGTTATGTCTTCTCCAGCTATCTGCCTTAGATACTCATTAATGTCTTGAGATGTAACCACCTGCATTTGCCCCTCTTCATCTTTGTATTCAAACAAATCTTGGCCGGGTAGGTCCTGACATTGTTTTATAATCTTAGCAACACGGCGACTTTTAATCTCTACCTTATGGTAGACTCCGCTTTTTCCCTTAAAAGCAAACTTTACCTCTCCTCCCCAGATGTCAACGTGACGATTCTTAAGAGTAGTGAGACCATAAGACTTGTTGTCTTCTTCATATTCTTCGTTTCCAACACGAATTAACGTATTTTCAAGAAGCCAAACAACTGTTGCCAAAACTTTTTCGCGGGTCAAACCCTTTCTTTCAAGGACATTATCAACGTGGTTGCGAATTTTCGGTAAAACTTTTGCAAACTCAAGCATATGCTCAAACTTTTTTTGCTGCGAAACTTCTGTCCAAAGAGGATGATACCTATATTGCTTGCGGCCGCGGTCGTCTACTCCCGTTGCTTGAAGGTGACCATTTCTATACGGACAAATCCATACGTCGTGCCATGCCGGGGGAATAGCAAGAGAATTAATCTTTTCGATTATATTTTTATCGGTAATTTTTCCTCCTTGAGTATCAAAATAGTAATAAGTTTCTCCGTTTTTCTTTCTTGTGTAACCGTGGCCTGTGCCCTGCGAGTACCGGAGACTTGCTTGATCAAGTAATTCTTCTGTGGACATTAAAAAATTATAGCATTTCAAGTGATATAATCTTCGGGTGAAATACGTTGCGCTTATTCGCGGAGTTGGCCCCGGCAATCCCAATATGCATCAGGCAAGGCTCAAAGAATTCTTTGAAAGCCTTGGATTTACGGGCGTTAAGCCGGTTATTTCGAGCGGAAATGTAGTCTTTGAGAGTGATTCGAACAATGCGAAAACACTCGAAGATAAAATCGAGGAGGAGCTGCCAAAGAAATTAGGTTTCTTGCGAACGGTTATTGTCCGCTCGGAATCAGAACTCAAGAAGTTGATAGCAGGTGATCCATACAAAGGCATAGAAGACACGCTGCCAAATTATCTTCTCGTTACTTTTTTCAAAGATAGAAAACCGGAGTTGTGTTCGGTAATCAACATGAACTCAGGTAGAACTCCTGACTTCATGGCAAGGATTGAACGAGAACATGGGAAGGAAGTTACCTCCCGCACATGGAAAACCGTCAATCGAATTTTAAAAGCGATGGCAAAATAGCTTTTGGTATAATTGCCCCATGAAGCGCGAAGAAGGATTTCTTAAAACCTCTGGCGGAAAGGTTTGGTATGAAATAGTTGGCGATTCCGTCAAAACCCCACTCCTTGTGATCCACGGAGGGCCGGGATATCCCCATGACTATTTGGAGCCGCTGTCTGATTTGGCTAACTCGCGAAAAGTCATTTTTTATGATCAACTCGATTGTGGAAATTCCCAACGGGTAAAAAATAAATCGCTTTGGACACTCGAATATTTTACTGAAGAACTCGAACAGCTCACGAAGGAGCTTGGCTTAAAACAGTACCATATCTTGGGCCATTCCTGGGGATCAGGCTTGGGACTTGCCTTTGCGCTTAAAAAACCCAAAGGTCTTTCGGGTCTGATTTTGGCTGACCCATATATCAGCACACCTCTGTGGGAAAAGGATGCAATGAAACTACTCGGAAAGTTTTCAAAAAAAATGCGGGAGACGTTATTAAAAAATGATGCCGAATCAGAAGGGTACAAAAATGCCTGGAGGCAGTTTTATTACAAGCACGTTTTCATGATGAAAGAGTTACCCGTGCACGTACTTAAGTCCGAACACAAAATGAACGTAGAACTTTATAATTATATGTGGGGACCTGCTGAATTTAAGCCTACCGGAACGCTCATAGATTTTGATTTAGCAGGAAGACTGCACGAAATAAAAATACCGGTTCTTTTACTTTGTGGTCGGTTTGATGAAGCAACTCCAGCAACAGTTGAATATTTTAAAAATCAAATTCCGAACGCAAAAATGGAAGTGTTTGAGAAAAGCGCCCACTTCCCACACTGGACAGAAAGAAAAGAATACATTGAAACTGTCCGCTCCTTCCTAAACAGCCTGTAGACAAATTTCTTCTGATATAATTGCCTCGTGGAAGATTTATTTATTGAAAACGACGGAAATAGGCTTGCTGCAACTATTTTTAGACCGAACGATAAAAAGCGCAAAAATCCTGCAATTCTTTTTATTCCCGGCTGGACAGGCGAGCGAAAAAGAAATTTTCAGTTCGCAAAGTCTCTTGTAAAATTAGGCTATATTTGTTTTCTGGTAGATTTACGAGGTCATGGAGATAGCGAGGGCGATATTAACAATTCTACTCATCAACAATTCTTAAGCGATGTCTTTGCAGCATATGATTATCTTGCGGAGATAGATGGAGTAGACCCTGATAATATCAGCGCTGTTGGCTCAAGTTTTGGCGGATATCTTGCTTCGATCCTTTCATCCAAAAGAAAAGTTAAGAACTTGGTACTCCGTGTCCCCGCAAACTATCCCAATGATGCTTTTCTCAAGCTTTCAAGAGCCTCAAGCGCGACCAACAGCCCAGAGATAATAGAGTGGAGAAAAGAAGCAAGACAGCCGGAAGATACCTATTCCCTTGAAGCGCTACACAATTTCGATGGGAGTGTATTGGTAATTGAATCGGAGCTTGATGAATTTGTCCCCCATCAAACAATTGAAAACTACATGAACTCAGTCAAAGATAAGACTAAATTAACGCACGTCTTTATGAAAGACGCACCCCACAGTATAAGAGAAGGAAAATTCCGAGACGAAGTGGAAAAAATCTACCTCGACTGGTTCCGTAAGACCTTGTAGACAAATTTCTTCTGGTATAATCAATTTTGAAATCATGCAGTTTTTAATAATAGGAAAAGACGGGACTGACGAGGAAGGAAAAAACAGAAGAATCGCAGCAAGAGACGCACACATTAAGCTTGGAGATGAGCTTCTTGCTTCTGGTAATATGTGGTACGGCGCAGCCTTGTTGAACGACAACAATGAAATGATTGGATCAATGCTTCTCATGGACTTTACGTCCGAACAAGCGCTACACGATTGGCTTGATAACGAACCCTATGTAACCGGAAAAGTATGGGAGTCAGTAGAAATATCAAAGTGCAATGTCCGGGATCCTTGGCAATTTAGCCGCCCACAATCCTTCTTTGAATCAAGAAAGAAATAGAAACTTCTTGTAAACAAATTGCTTCTGATATACTTTTCGTAATGCGGGAAATTAAGTTTGTAACTCATATATCGCGAAACTTCTATCTATATTTCCTAGTTTTTCTTCTTTTAAAGCTTGTCTTTAATTTTCAAACAAGCTTGCAATTGTTTTTTTTGGGATTGCTTGCATATGGAGTTGGATATGCGCCCGTATACTTCTTGAATGATTCTCAAGACCATAAAGAGGACAAAGCGGACCATAAGGACAATCTTTATTCGGCAATAGGGAGTCCGGCATTATTTTGGATCATTACGTTTTCTCTATTCGCAGTTGGAGCTTACTTAGGTATTTTGGTATCAACTAAGGGCTATATCTTAATGCTCGTCTGCTACATACTTAACTTTCTGCACAGCTTTAGGCCTTTTAGGTTTAAGGGGAACCTTATGCATTATTCCGCGAACTACTTTATTATGAACCTGGTTAAGTTTGGGCTCATGATTTCATATCTCCATTTTACCTTTACAACTAGCCTCATAGGATTGATGCTTATGTTTGCCTCTGGAGCAACGCTTGCTGGGTTAATTTATAAAAGACATAAGCATAAAAACACGATAATTGAGGGTATTTTTGGCTTTATTTTTTTGATAGCTTCAGCTATTTCTACTTACCAGTATCCAAAACTATTGATACTCTTGGCGCCGATCGTAGTTCTTATGGTTTATGCAAACAATAAATACAAAGATAAACCGCTGCCGGCCAACCAATTCCAACTCGCGATGCTTATTTATTCTCTCGTTGTCTTCGCAATAATAACCTTCTTGTAAACAAACTACTTCGGTTTTAGAATCAAATAGATGTATCTTCGGCTGTATTTTTTATTTTTTGGTTTTGTTGGTTTAATTGCACTGCTTGCTCAGTTTATATCTTTTCCGAACCTAGTAAACTACCTTAGTCTCTTTACAATCTTAAGTAACATTGCGGCAACTTTTCTTTTTCTTTACCTTGGCTTTATGGGAAAAAGTAGATATTCGGAGACTATAGATTTTCTATTCGGTGCTTTTGTAATGTATATAATGCTTACTACTACGGGTTATTGGGTATTTCTTAGAAATGAACCCGTTCTGACCCCATGGATTAATATAGTACTTCACCTAGTTATGCCAGGCGCAGTCGTGGTGGGCTGGATAATCCATAAGCACCAAAAGACGCTAAAGTACAAAACAGTTTTAATATGGCTCACTTTTCCAGTTCTTTACCTTGTTTATACGCTTGTTCGCGGGGGCCTCACAAATTGGTATCCATACCCATTTTTAAATCCCGCAGAGTCCGGTGGATACGGAGGAGCTTTTATTTACGTAGCCATTCTTTCAATAGCTGCTTATCTTTTTGGCATCGCAACAGTTTTCATCGGCAACAAACTCCGCAAATAATAATCTTGTAAATAAATTGCTCCTGGTATAATTAAGCATGGCACCCACGCAATTTGAAGATGTTAATAGTCTTCTAGGTGAACTTCTAAAAGAGCTGCAGACCGTTCTTGGTGAAAAACTCGTAGGCTTGTATCTTTATGGATCGCTTGTTTGGGGAGATTTTGACCATGATATCAGCGATATTGATTTATTGGCCGCAACCTCGGAAGACATAAATCAAGAAGATCTTGAGGCATTAAGAACAATGCATGAAGATTTTACCAGTAAACACCTTAGGTGGAAAGACAGGATTGAAATTCAATACGTTTCAGTTTCGGTATTAAAAACATATAAATCTTCCGCAGAGGAAGGAACCCTAGCCGCGATAAGTCCAGGGGATCCGCTTAAGATAGCGCCTGCCTTAAAGGATTATTTAATGAATTGGTATTCTGTCATGGAGAAAGGGATTACGCTTTTTGGACCTGATCCCAAAACGGTTATCGAACCTGTTTCGAAAGAAGAGTTTATCCAAGCGGTAAAGAAAAACGTAAGCAAATGGACTACGTATATAGAGGGGACAAAACATTCTCGCCCTTATCAGGCATATGCAATATTAACCATGTGTAGGGCGCTATACGCTTATAAAAATGGCGAACAGCCTTCAAAAAAGCAAGCGGCTGAGTGGGCGCAGAAAGAATTACCGGATTGGGCTCCATTGATACAAGATGCTTTATCTTGGCGCAAAGATTACAGGAATGAAAATGTTGAACATGAGAAAACGTACCCCAAAACAGTTGAGTTCGTCAATTTCATAAGTAAGCTGATCCAAGAGTAACTTGTAAATAAATTACTCTGGGTGTATCATGCTCCAAATTGCAGTCCGACTATATATCTATACGCTATAAAGAAGCTATACCGGTGGTAAGCCTCTGCTATTTATGCGATGAACCTTTAGATTCAACTGCCACTTCTGACCATATTATTCCAAATCATTTATTTAAACCTGGGGATCCTCATAGACCAAAACTACCCGTACATTATGCCTGTAATAATTTGAAATCAAAGGAAGATGAATGGTTTGTTAAGCAATTACAATTACGATCTGCTTTTGACAAAGGTGCTGAGGAAGAATTTTCAAAGTTAATGACGAAAGCCATAATTGAAAAACCTGATGCATACATAATTGGCAAAAAGCTACACAACTATAAGTTGGCAAAAGGAATGTTCGAAGGAATAGAGTGGGGATTTGAACTGCCATACAAAGACGAGGCTCTCATGCAATTTAAAATACCGAAAAACATCGCGGAGCGCTTTGGAAAAAATGTGGAGGATTTATGTACCGGATTGTATATTCGCAATATACCATCATCAAAACCATCTAGGCCCGAAATTATGTTAACACAGGACAAAAAACTTGCTTTTAATGGTAAAGCTGAAGGATTTTATAATTCAATAATTGGATTTATGAAAGCTTCAGAAAGTAGTCTATTTATGCAACGCTGGGATAGTAGGATTTTCTACGTAGGAAGTCGCGTTGCAGAAACACCAGATAAAGGCTTTATATTCATCCAGTTTTATACCCAATTCAATATTCTGGCTGTTTTTAGATAGCTCACAGTCTATCGATATTAAGTCTTGACTTAATTAAGTGGAGGGTTTATAATACTCCTAATGGACACATTTCAAGCTCTTTCTGACCCCAACCGTCGCCGTATTATCGAGTTAATCGCTGCTAAGGGACAACTTACTGCCACAGATATTTCAGACAACTTCAAAGTCTCAGCACCAGCAATTTCCCAACACTTAAAAATCTTACGAGAAGCAAAATTGGTTGACATGGAAAAGCGAGCACAACAAAGAATTTATACAATTAACACTGCTTCAATTCATGAAATAGAAGAGTGGGCAAGAAAAATGGTCGCGACATGGGACGCGCGCTTTAAAAAATTAGACAAGTTACTTGAGGATCTTAAAAAGAAGGGAGGGAAAAAATAATGGATAACAACACTCAATTTGAAGTAGATAAAAATAATTTACAGGTTACAATCACGCGTGTTTTCAATGCTACACCTGACAAACTTTGGGCTGCATATACAAAGCCTGAATTAATCGTTAAATGGTGGGAAGGAACAGTCGTTGATAAATTAGAGATGAACGTAGGGGGTGCATGGCGTTTTGTAAGCAAGAGCCCTGACGGTCAAGAACACGCATTCCGGGGAGAGTTCAAAGAAATTGACGAGCCAAAAAAAATTGTCAGAACTTTTGAATACGAACCAATGGCCGGACACGTAATGACTGAAACTCTAAATCTCACGCCTGTTGGAGACAACAAAACAAAAGTCACAACAATATCAAGGTTTAAAAACGAACAAGATTTGGAAGGAATGGTTTCAATGGGAATGAAAGAAGGATCATCTGCCGGTCTTGATAGACTCGCAAAGGTTGTAGAAAGTATGTAACTAAAAGTGCGGCCGCACTCACTGGAGTTTTCTCATACACTTTCTTAACAAAGTCCTACTTAAAAGCTCTTACAATTCATGTTAAAATGGCTAAGCTAATCTCAGGGAAGATCGGGGATTAAAGATAAAAATGCAAAAGATTACCACGTGTCTATGGTTTAAAAAAAATAACGGTGAAGAAGCTGCCAATTACTACGTTGAAACCTTTAACTCAGCCCCCAACTCTTCTCACAACGGAAAAATTTTGACAAGCCAGAAAACTCCTGAAGCGGCTGCGGAAATATCCGGAAGGCCGGCAGGGTCCCTCCTAACAATTGAATTTGAACTAGATGGAGCTCGATTTTTAGGACTAAATGGTGGACCTGTTGAAGGATTTAATTTCTCTCCCGCAACTTCCTTTATTGTAGACTGCGAAACCCAAGAAGAAATTGATCATTTCTGGAAGGCTCTTTCTGCGGTCCCTGAGGCCGAGCAGTGTGGCTGGTGTACCGATCGCTTTGGAATAACATGGCAAATAGTCCCAAAAATTTTGACCGAACTGATGAGCGATCCTGCAACGAGCGAAAAAGTAACAGCGGCTTTCATGCCAATGAAAAAACTTAATATAGAAGAACTCAAAAAAGCTGCCGAATAATAATGCGAAAGATAATTGTTCTATCATTTATCTCTCTTGATGGTGTGATGCAGGCGCCTGGTGGCCCTGAGGAAGACACTTCAGGCGGTTTTAAATACGGCGGCTGGACAGCGCCTTTCTTTGATGACTTTGCAGGTAAAATAATGGGCGAGCAAATGAGTGGAGACTACGATTTGCTCTTAGGAAGAAAGACTTATGATATATTTGCAGGTTATTGGCCTACGCATGCAGGTGAATTCTGGCCCCAAGTAAATAAAATTACAAAATATGTCGTCTCAAAAACTCTCGAGAAAGGAACTTGGACAAATTCAGTCGTTTTAAAAGATTCATCGGATATCAAAAAACTAAAAGATGAGGACGGAACCCCTCTTCAGGTTCACGGAAGCGGAAATTTAATTCAGACACTTTTGAAAGAAGATCTAGTGGACGAACTCTGGCTTAAAACATTCCCCGTGACTTTAGGTCCCGGGAAAAAGCTTTTTGCGGAGGGTACGATTCCCGGTGCATTTACCCTTACTGACAGTAAAGTTTCACCAAGCGGAGTAATATTTGCAAATTACAAGCGTGCGGGAGAAGTCAAAACCGGCACGGTGGGTGAATAGACAAATCCGCTTGAAAAATATCCCGTATAGAATTAGAATCTACACACCATGTGTCGGAATATTAAACATCTCTTCAACTTTGATCCTCCTGCAAGAGAAGACGAAATTAAAGCTGCCGCTGAACAATTCGTAAGAAAAATCTCAGGATTCACCAAGCCTTCGAAGGCAAACGAAAAGGTATTTAATCATGCAGTCGAACATATAACAGAACATGCGGCGCAACTTCTATCCTCACTTGTCACAGACGCTGATCCTCGAAACCGTGAGGAAGAAGCAAAACGGGCACACGAAAGAGCAATCAAAAGATTTGGAACACAAAACTAAATGAGAAAGATAATTGTTTTCAATATGATCTCGGCCGATGGCTATTTTGCAGGAATTGATGGCGACATCTCATGGCACATGGTAGACGACGAATTTAATAAATTCGCGATTGAACATACACAAGAGTTTGGAACTATAATTTTTGGCCACACGACTTACAAAATCTTTGAAGAATACTGGCCAAAAGCTTTAAAAGACCCAAAAACAGGTGCGGACGATCGTAAAATTGCGCAGATAATAGAGGACGTGCAGAAAATAGTATTTTCAAAAAAACGTAAAGAGGTCACCTGGAATAATTCGAAGGTATTCAATAAAATTACACCTGAAAATGTAATTGCCTGGAAAGAAAAAAAAGGAAGCGACGGAAAACCTGCTGCCATTTTTGGAAGCGGGCAGATAGTTGCGCAATTTACGGATCTGGGTTTAATCGACGAATACCGCCTGATGATAAATCCCGTTATTTTGGGCGCCGGGAAATCTATGTTTGCCGGAGTCAAAAAGCAGAATCTGAAGCTAATAAAAACGCGAGAATTTAAAAATGGAAATATACTCGCCTATTACCAACCACAATGAAAGCTGTAAATATAAAAAATCTTAAGAAACAAAAAATAGGCGCACCGCTTTTTACGGACGAGATTATCATGCAGACGGCAGTTTCGGAGGAGGAGGGTGCTGACATGGTTGTTGCCTACGTAACTTTTCCTAAAAATGTAAGGAATCGCTTTCATAAACATACACATGACCAGGTTTTAATAGTAACTGAAGGCGAGGGATTCTATGAGACAAAAGAAAAACGTTTCATTCTGAAAAAGGGTGATATTGCGTGGAGTCCGGCAGGCGAAGTACATTCACATGGCGCGCTTGAAAAGGGCAAATTTACACACATTACTGTTACCCCCAAGAAAACAAAACTCACCCAGATTGAGAAGTAAAAATTAGTCGATTTTGATCTACTTAGTCTAATTTACTTTCGTATTTTTTTCGTATATTATTATTAGTCCCAGACTGACCATGCAGGCCTATGAACCTCTCAGATACCATTATAAAAATTATTAAATCCTTCAAGCCAATTGAAGCAAAAACTCAGATTAAAAATCCTGTCATAAACTACAAAAGTCCCACAAATTATGTGTTCCAAAAATTTGAGATGGATAAATCCCAATTTGAAACTCTTGTTTCTGAGATCTCGAGCAAAATCATTGAAACGATTACCAAAGCGCTGGATAGTTGATATAATTTGACTATGTACGGAATTGCAAAGTTTTTAGATCCAAATCATCCAGAAGCACATACGGTCAATACTACGGCTAAGCTCAATTGGCTGCGTGCATCAGTCTTAGGTGCAAATGATGGAGTCGTATCAATCGCAGGACTCGTCTTGGGAGTCGCTGGGGCAACAAGCCATATTGGAGTAATTGTTGCTGCCGGAGTTGCGGGAATAATTGCAGGAGCCATATCAATGGCGGCGGGTGAATATGTCTCCGTCTCCTCATCTCGTGATACAGAACACGCACTTCTCAAAAAAGAGGAATATGAACTCAAGAACTATCCCGAGGCAGAACTTGAAGAGCTGATATCTCTCTATGAGAGAAAGGGTCTTTCAAAAAAAACCGCGACTCAGGTTGCAAATGAACTAACAAAAAAGGATGCATTTGCAGCGCATGTTGATATTGAACTTGGAATTGACCCTGAGAATCTGACTAACCCGTGGCATGCCGCTGCGGCTTCGGCTATTTCTTATCTGGTTGGGGCAATAATTCCGCTTGTTGCGATTATTTTACCCAGCGCGTCTACTCGCGTGCCTATTGCGTTCGGTTCGGTTGTAGTGGCGCTTATTGTTATTGGAACGTTCTCTGCGGTAGTTGGCGGAGCAAGTATTTCAAGAGCGGTAATAAGAGTGGTTGCCGGGGGAATTCTTGCGATGGGCGTTACCTACTCAATTGGGCGACTCTTTGGAATATCAGGACTTTAAGTAGTGCTATAATACCTCTATGAAAATCGCAGTGATTGGCGCAGGAAATGTAGGTGGAACTCTGGCTAAAAGATTTGCAGATGCCGGGCATACTGTTGTCCTTGGTGTTAGAAATCAGGACGATCCAAAAGTAAAAATACTTCTTTCAGATAAACTCTCTGCAAAATCAATTTCCGAGGCCGCACGCGAGGCTGAAGTTATTGTAACCGCAGCATATCCGACGGCGACAAAAGAAATTGCCGAACAACTCGGAGATGTCAAAAACAAGGTAATAATTGACGTCATGAATACTTTCCGTGGCGCGCCCGTTCCACACAAAACAACCGCCGAGGCACTTCTTGCCTGGACAAATTCAAAAGATGTTGTCCGATGTTTCAACACAACCGGTTGGCAAAATATGGAAAATCCTACATATAACGGTGAAGGTATTGATATGTTTGTTGCAGGAGACAGCAAGCGCGGAAAAGCACTCGCGACAAAGCTTGCCAAAGAAATTGGCTTCGGGCAAGTGTACGATCTTGGAGGAAATGATGCATTTGAACTTATGGAAAATATTGTTATAACTTGGGTTGGACTTTCTCAAAAACTCGGGCGAGACATTGCTCTTAAGATCCTCAAACGCTGAACACAAAACGATAGGAAAAGATCTTCTTAGGAAATAGAGGCGATTAAACTTCTTCTGATGGGGTTTCTTGTGTTGGAGTTTCTGCTTGCTCTTCGGGTTGCACTTCAGCTTGGACCTTTGAAGGCGCGGCTTTTCTTGTTCTCTTGGGTTTTTCCGCTAAAACGGTTGGTTCCTCCGGCGAAAGCTCCAGCTCTTCAACTTTTCTTGACGGGCGAGGTGAGGCTGCTGCTTGTGCCTTCTCGGGTTTTGTTGCGGAAGATTCAAGTAAGCCGATGATTCTGTCGAGTTTACTGTTTAAGGCAGCGAGTTGTTCGCCGAATTGGGCTTGACCATTACCCCTTGGAGCATCTGACCTTCTGTCTCCTCTATCTGATCCTCTTCTGTCATCTCTTCCTTCACTTCTCGCAGGACGGTCGCTACCACCTCTTTGTTCTCGGAAACAATCGTTGCAGAAAACCGGCTTACCACTTGTGGGCTGAAAGGGAACTTCACATTCTTTTCCACAGTTACTACAAACTGCACTATACATTTGGCGAGGTCCGGAGTCTCTTCTGTCAAACCCTCGTCCGCCTCCACGCGAAGATCTTTGTCCACGATTGTCTCTGTTAAAATCAGCCATGGGTACATTATACACTAGACTCGGCCCAAAGACACGAGTAACTTCAGGAGGGTGAAAAGCTTTGAACTATCTTCTTAGCTTCTTCCTTCTTTTCTTCCGTGATATGGACTAGGACTCCGCCAACATCCGGCAAACCGTAAAAGACGGTTGAGGAGAGAGGCGCAAGGAGTATTGCGGGGAGAGTAAGTAGGTCCTCCTCGCCTTCAACTTCAATTGCCTGCCTATGTCCTGACAAGGCACCCTGGACTGCCTGATTTAAACTTTTAACCGCGGCGGAGCTTATCGTCCCGGGGTCATTTCTTACTTTAATATCCGGCTTTGGGAGCTTTTCTAAAATCTGTGGGGCTGCTGCTTGGCGTTTTGTCTTTAAATCAAAAACCGAAACGCTTTGGGCTATACCATTTTCAATAAGTCTAACCGTTGCCACATCTCCTATTGAAACATTGAATTTTGAATCGACGCCAAATTTATCGCTTGTTATAATTTCTCCCAACGGCTTTCTCAATTCTTCCCGCAAAGAGTCGGGCATATGTAAGTCTTTCTCGAACAGCCTTAAATAAACCGTTCCCTCACGATCTATTTCCCCATTCCTGATTCTTGTTGATGAAATCGGTCCTCCATCTTCTGCCTTAAGGATGGATACCTGTATTGTCTCAAGCTCTGAAAGACCATTTTTTCCACGCGCTTGGTTTACTTCGCCTGCTCCCCCCAGGGTATTCTCGCTTACTATAATTGCTTCAATGTCAGGATCAGTATAAGCGGGGCAGCCTGTTTTATCATGGACATGAAAATGTGCTCGCGCAGACCAATCTTTAGATCTTAAGAAATTCTCGACCCCCTGAGTCCTCGCATCTTGATCCTGAAGTGTATTTTTGCCTCGCTCGCGACAAAATTCATCTGAATTTACTCCTATCAAAACCTCTTCTGAATTTGAAAAAGCCTCACTAATCAACTTCTCATGACCTTTATGCAAAAAGTCAAATGCGCCACCTAAAATTGCACGTTTGTATTTAAAACTCATTTTTGAATTATATCTTGAGGACCGAAAGATTGCGAATTATTGAACCACTATTGTCCCTTTTTGGGTTGGGTTGAAGTGGTTGTGGTATCCGTATGTGCCGGGTTTATCAAATGTAAGCTCATGGGTCGCGCCGTCCTGGAAGGGCCCAAGATTAAGTGGCGGATAATTTGTGTGAGTGGGATGAGGGTCTGACGATACGGTTGCTGCTGCACCGCTCATATTTTTCCACGTTACTTTGGTTCCTGCTTTTATAGTGAGTGTTGCCGGTGAAAATCCATCTTTTGTAAGGGTTACTGTGTTTTCCTCCATCATCATAGCGCCAGAAGGTGAAGCTGCCGCTGACGGAGCAGGAGTCTCTGTTGGGGTTTGACTTGCGGGAGCCGGTGTCATCGAGCTTTTTTTACCCATCAAATAGTATCCGCCTACCAAAATTACTACTATTACAACCGCAATCGCAAGCCACTTTGTCATCACCTAAATATACAGCAATTAATAAATATGTCAAGAAGAATTTGGATAGTCTTATGTAAGAGGCGGCTTACGGCGTGTACTCCTGATAATCGTTGTCGGGAAAGTTAACCCTATCGAACAAAGCAAATTTACGAGGTTTTATTCTGTAGAGCTTGTGTGGATTTTTGCCAGCAACAAAATCCCGATACCAATCTTGCCCTCTGCTAAATTTATCGGAATATAATTTGGATCCCTTTTCGATTTCGCTTTGATCAGTCACTTCCTCTGCGTCCCCTTCAATGGACAGACCCCTAACTATTAAGTTGTCGAATTTGACTGGAATTGCAGCCGCGACTTTTGAATTATTTTTAATTTCCATACTATGCCTTGTTTCGGGTTTGCTGATCCAATAAAGGCTTAAATTTTCGTCCGCTGCAAAATAGACGGTGCAATTCCAGGGCTGGTCAGCTACGACTGTTGCAACCTGCATCATTCGTGCGGTTTTTAAGTCTTCCTCAATAATCTTTCGTAAATCCATAGCGAAATTATAACATTTTTGTTTTTTATGGAAACTGAATTGCTTAACGTTTTCTTACATTTCTCACATTGAAACTCCCGAATTGCTTAGCTAAGATTAAGGTAGATTAAGAATTGGAGGTGAGAATATGGCCGAATATATTGAAACAAAAACACAGGAGGTTAGTCACCCAACTGTTGTAAAGACGGTAAAACATGTTGAACCTACTCAGGCTGTCCGCACGGAACATCCTCAGAAAGTGTTTGAAAAAAAGAAGGTAATTTTTAGGACTTATCAAGTTGTGTGGTACGTGCTCGTTGTAATCGAGGTGATTTTGGGCTTTCGCATGACGCTTAAAGCACTCGGCGCAAATCCTGCCAGCGGCTTCACAAGTTTTGTCTACGGACTTTCCGATCCACTCGCTTTGCCTTTTAGTGGAATTTTGAGAACAAATGTCGTACAGGGATCGGTCTTTGAATGGTCAACGTTAATTGCTGCAATAGTTTACTTTCTAATTGCGCTTGGGATTGTCCAATTCATACAGTTAGTAAAACCTGTTAGTCCTCATGAAGTTGAGGAAACTGTTGATAACGCCTAAGGAGGTGATTTATTTTGACACTTGGAATAGGGAATCTTAATCCTGTTGTTTCAATCATTTTTGGAATTTTAATTTTGGTATTTCCAAAGTTTTTAAATTATTTAATTGCGGCATTCTTGATTATTTCAGGACTTTTGGCGCTTGGAATAATTAGATAGTTCTGCACAGAATGCTCAATGAGAGGTGGGGCTTCTGATATAATCTGATTTTGTGACAAAGATAATTGAGGTAACAAATCTTACTAAAAAGTTTAAGGAAGTAAACGCCGTATCCGATATTTCCTTTGACGTCCAAACCGGCGAGATATTTGCATTTTTGGGCCCAAATGGCGCAGGAAAGTCCACGACCATAAAGATGCTCACAACCCTTCTTTCTCCAACGTCTGGACAGATGTCGCTCGCAGGAGCTGACCCTGCTAAAAACCAGGAAAAGGCAAGGCGTGCTTTCGGGATAGTTTTTCAGGATCCAAGCCTCGATGACGACTTGACTGCGCTCGAGAATATGCAGTTTCACGCAATTTTATACAGCGTTGCCGCAGATATTCGCGACAAGAGGATTCAGGAACTTATGGAGTTTGTCGAGCTTTGGGATAGACGCAATGACTTGGTAAAAACCTTTTCGGGAGGCATGAAAAGAAGACTTGAGATTGCCAGAGGACTTTTGCATCACCCCAAGATTTTGTTTTTGGATGAGCCAACCCTTGGCCTTGACCCTCAGACGAGAAACCATATGTGGAATTACATAAGAAACATAAATAAATCAGAAAAAATGACCGTCTTTTTCACTACTCATTATATGGAAGAGGCTGAAAAAATTGCTAAAAGAATTGCGATTATCGACCATGGAAAAATAATCGCAATGGGAACGCCCACCGAACTCAAGAAAAAAACCGGCACAAAAAGTCTTGAGGAAGCATTCCTTAAATTAACGGGCTCAGCGATTCGTGAAGAAGAAGCAGGGTCGGCTGACGCAATGCGCAACATGAGAAGAATGTGGAGGGGAAGATAATGGGATCAATCTATATTTTGTGGCTAAGACAAGTTAAAAAATACTTCAGATCAAGGTCTAGAATTATAGGTTCACTTGGTCAACCGCTTTTATTTCTTCTTGCTTTCGGCTTTGGATTCGGATCAATTTATGCAAGGGCTGGAGCAGGGAACTATATTCAATTTTTGGGACCCGGAATAATTTTGATGAGTGTTTTATTTACTGCGATTTTCTCGGGAATCGAAGTTATCTGGGATAGACAGTTTGGATTTTTAAAAGAAACAATGGTTGCGCCAGTTCCGAGAATTAAGATTATGTTAGGCAGAACTCTTGGAGGAGCTACTGTTGCGTCGATTCAGGGTCTAATTGTTTTTATCTTAACTCTTATTGTAGGTTTTAGACCACATAGTTTGGTTGCGCTGCCGATTGCTGCTGTTTTTGTTTTTTTATCAGCCTTGCTTTTTACATCTCTTGGAACAGCTCTTGCATCAGTTCTTACAGACATGCAGGGTTTTCAGCTTATCATGAACTTTCTAGTCATGCCTATATTTTTCTTATCGGGCGCGCTTTTTCCTCTCCAGGGACTTCCCGGGGTTATGGAAGTTGTAACAAAATTTGATCCCTTAAGTTACGGCGTAGATGGACTCCGGGGCGCTCTTATAAACACCTCGAGCTTTGGAATAGCCACAGATTTTATCGTCCTTGCCATCTTGACTGTAATTTTGCTTGGAATCGGAAGCTATCTTTTTGAAAGAATCCAAATTTAAGCGATACTTCTTCCGCCGTCGACCGGAAGAACAACTCCCGTCGTAAAATCTGAATCAAGAAGGTACAAAACAGCCTTTACTATTTCTTCTGCTCCTCCCCATTTACCAAGTGGAGTTTTAGCAAGAACTTCACGGTTCTCGTCTTCTGTCAAACCAGGCGGCATAAGAATTGGACCCGGTGCGATGGCATTAACTGTAATCTTAGGAGCAAGTTCGCGGGCAAGAGTTTTTGTAATAGAATCGATAGCGGCTTTGGCTGCGTTATAAACGAGGTAATCGGGAAAGGGGGATCGTAGCACTGACCAATCTGAGAAGAAAATTATTTTTCCACCCCTATCTTTCATAGGTAAACCCACTTCTTGACCCAGTAAGATTGCCGAACCGGCAATTGCTGAAAAGATTGCGGCAATCGCAGTCTCGTTGATTTGGCCAAGAGGAGTTTTGGGGTAGGGGGCAGCCATATGAACAAGGCCATCTATTTTTCCAAACTCATGCGTGACACTCTCCACTAAATTCTTGATATCTGATTGCTTTGAAATGTCAGCTTTTATTAGCATGGAACGAACCCCTGTATCTTTAATTTGATTTACCAAGCTTTCCGCCTCTTCTTTTGAAGAATTGTAGGCGATAGCAAGATTTGCGCCTCGGCGGGCAAGTGCAATCGCAACATCGCGACCAATTCTCTTTGCCCCTGTTATTAAGATGGTTTTATTTTTAATATCCATTTAGGTTTTGACTTCCTCTTTAAATTCTCTGAGTAGCTTTTTAATTTTTGGGTCAATTATAACCTTGCAATATCCGTAATTTGGATTTTTTGCATAAAAGTCTTGATGATACTCCTCAGCTTTATAAAAGTTTTCAAAAGGCACGATTTTAGTGATTATCGAATTTTTATAAACGTGCTCGTCTTCTATTTTTTTGCGAACCTTCTCCGCTATTTTTTTCTGATCTTCCGAATGACAGAAAATAATCGAGCGATATTGTGTCCCAACATCATATCCCTGCTGATTTAGAGTCGTTGGGTCATGAAGGTGAAAGAAAATCTCGACAAGTTTTTCATACGAAATGATTTTTGGGTCAAACTCAACCTGAATTGCCTCGGCGTGCCCCGTCTCACCCTCTGAAACGGCCTCATAATCAGGCTTATCCATGTCACCCCCCGAGTAACCTGAAACAACCGAAACGACTCCTTTTACTCTTTTGAATATTGCTTCCGTGCACCAAAAACAGCCGCCTGCAAAAGTTGCTTTCTCCATAGGCTAGTATGTTACTACGTGGACTCTTGCTTGGTCAAGATACGCGGGTGAAGCAAGTTGTGTACGCATTTGGACTTTATAGACATTAGTTCCGGGATCAAGACTAATCACTGAGAAAAGTACGCCTGAAGCGGTTCCACCAGAATATGAAATTGCAGAATTCCAAACTGGATGACCTGCGGTCACATTAAAAAGCTGAACATCAACCGATTCGTTACCGGTTGGAACCCTGATAGAAACTTCAAAATTTGTTTGCTTGATCTTGCCATACGCACTGCCGTCTATGGCAACCTGCATCCCCGGGACATCAAACCAGTCGGTCGATGAAGCATATCCCGTACCAAACGGAATAAAATACTCTTTTACAGATGCTTTGTTATCGGTCGGAGCTGGGGCGGCTGAGTTTTGAGATGGAATTGCTGCAGCAACCTCCCTCCTGATCTCTTCTTTGCAATTCTGACCGCAAGCATCTTCTCCTTTTGTAATAACCGTACTTTGCGGTGAAATCGCAGGGGCCTTTTTTTCTCCCGCGATAAATGGCAGAAACGGAATATTTGAAGACCCGATAATAATTTTATAGTTCAGGAATAGAAGGTCTGCGACAAGAATTAAGCACAAGATAAAAGCAAATAATGGAAACTTTGGGTGCTTATGAACAGAAAGGAGTTTGTTGCGAGTTAGAAATTCGCTCATGAATTAAGTATACAAAATCTTGAAACTAAAGAAGAGATGCCTGCTTTGCTGGTGTTTTTGATCTTATTCCAAGATGCTTATAGGCATCAGGCGTTGCTACCCGTCCTCGGTTTGTTCGCTTAATAAAACCTGTTTGAAGAAGATACGGCTCAACTATCTCTTCAATTGTACCAACATCCTCAGCAAGGGACGCCGCAATAGTTTCAACACCCACCGGACCCCCTGCGTGCTTTTCAATTATCGACCGGAGATACCTATGATCTAAGTTATCAAGTCCCATTGAATCGACCTCGATTAACCTAAGAGCTTTTTCTGCCAGATCAAACGATATATCTCCTTTACCATGCACTTGAGCGTAATCTCTTGCTCGTTTCAGGAGGCGAAGCGCAATACGAGGAGTTCCCCTTGCTCTTTTCGCAATTTCCGTGATGGCCTTCTCATCAATCTTAACTTTGAGTTTTTTGGCAGCTTTTTCAATTATCTTTTCCAGATCAACCGGGTCGTAAAAAATCATTCGATGAACAACTCCGAAGCGATCCCTCAGGGGACCGGAGAGCATTCCGGCTCTGGTTGTTGCGCCGACTATTGTAAACCTAGGCAAATCAAGGCGAACAGTGCGCGCCGAAGGGCCTTTTCCAATAACGATATCTAAAGCAAAATCCTCCATGGCAGGATAGAGTGTTTCCTCAACCACTTTGTTTAATCTGTGAATTTCATCAACGAACAAGACGTCTCCGGGTTCAAGATTGGTTAGAATTGAAGCAAGATCTCCTGCGCGCTCGATTGCGGGACCTGATGTAATACGAATATTGGCTCCCATTTCTTTAGCAATTAAGTGTGAAAGAGTGGTTTTGCCAAGTCCCGGAGGTCCGTAAAGAAGGACGTGCTCAAGAGGCTCTTTTCTTTTCTTTGCAGCAGATATTCCAATTTGAATTGATTTTTTAACCTGATCCTGTCCTACAAAATCAGCCCAGTCTGAGACACGAAGCGAGGTGAATACAGCTTCCTCTTCAGGTGTTGTGTTTTCGTCAATAATCGAACCTTTTATTTTTTTCTTGTCGTCTTTCATCTGCCTAGGTTTTTAAGCGCTGCTTTTATTTGATTTTCGATTGAAAGGGAACCGTCAATGTTGCGAACCGCTTCATTAATCTCCGACGCTGTAAATCCGAAGGTCTTAAGAGCGATCGACACTTCACTGCGCGAAGAAATCGAACCATTCGTGAGGTCAATTTCTCCGCCACCTATCTTATTTTTCAGTTCAATTATTATCTTTTGAGCGTTCTTTGATCCGAGCCTTGGAACAGAAGTGAAAAAGGCTACGTTTCCTTCAAAAATAGCCTGCTTTATCTGATCTGATGACCCAATTGAAAAAATTCCAATGGCTGTCTTTGGGCCCACACCCGAAACATTAATTAAAGACTCGAATAATTTTAAATCCGAATATTTTAAGAATCCATAAAGCTCAAGGATATCTTCGCGGACGTGAGTATAGGTGAAAACCTTCACCTTCGAATCTTGAGGAATAGAAGAGAGAACATCTTGGCTTGCGTGAACTTTATAGCCAACACCTGCAACATCAACTATTAGAAATGGGTCATCTCTTATAACTACAGCGCCGTTTAATGAGCCTATCATTTGCCACTCGATTATATCATAGGGTCTTCAGTCTAAATTTTTCTTGAGAACCCACAAGCCAGGGCGCAGGCGAGAGCATCACATGTGTCATCCGGCTTTGGAACTTCGGGCAAACCTAAAAGTATTTTTACCATCTTGCCAACTTGATTTTTTTCAGCGCTTCCGGAGCCTGTTACTGCTACTTTTACTTGAGGTGGAGTATATGAGTAAATTTTCAAACCCATTTCCGCTGCCGTCTCGATTACAACTCCCCTTGCTTGCCCAACTATCATTGCTGTTTTAGCGTTTGTATTAAAAAATAATTCCTCGATTCCAAGCTGCTGAGGCTTATGATCTTTAATAAGTTTTAGAATATGTTTTCTGATCTCAATTAATCTGTCCGGAAGCTCCATTGAAGAAGGAGTCTCAAGACAACCATAGTCAATAGCACGACTTTTTGATCCCTGAATTTCAATTACTCCCCAGCCTGTTCTCCCAATCCCGGGATCTATGCCCAAAACAATCATGAAGCTATTAGATCTGAAAGAAGATGTATTGTGCGAATCTCAGGGTCGTCATCTTCCGTTCTTCTATTGATCCAAACCGATTCTACAAAGGGGGCAATTTTTTGAGCAACCTCATGATTGTCATCGACTACCATCGCGTCCCGTGGTAAAAGCGCAATCGATTCATCTGATAGTTTTCTTGTGTGGACAAAGATGTGCTCTCCTTTGAAATATTTCATTATTCCGCATGCATCAAGCTTCCTATTTTGTAGCTCTTCGTTACCCTGGGAGAAAATTCCTAAGGTTTTTGTGCTGGAAAGTTTTTTTAATGTATCAACTATCTCAGGGTACAAACATTTTTTATAGATTTGGTTATCGCCGAAGAAAACCCTATCAAGACTTGCAGGATCAGCCTTAAATCTATCTGCCATATGAGAGACCATACCCCGTGGAGAAAAGTCACTCCCGAGCTCTAGAGCCGCATAATAATCGGCGTTAGCACGGATTAACTCTTCTTCAACAACTCCCAGAATATTTATAAATCCTGCCCGAATGAGCTCCCCAAACAACTCGGGATCAAATAATGTTCCGTCTATATCAAGCAAGATAAGATCTGACACTACCCAAATTATACATCAAGCAAGCAATTCGCGAAATTAGGCCTATATTTGTTATAATTGGGCCTATGGGAAACAAACTTGTAAAATACGTTTTGCAAAACCAGTTTTTAGTTGCAATCTTAGTTGTTGCGACGGCCTGGTTAATCATTGAAATAAGAGAAGTTCTAATTGCAATATTTGTATCCTACATCTTAATGGCAGCAATCTCCCCTTACGTTGAGTTCCTGCAGAGAAACAAAGTGCCAAGACCAATTGCTATTCTAATCCCTTATCTATCGGCCTTTATCTTATTGATACTTCTAGTAGTATCTCTCCTTCCATTTTTTGTAAGCCAGATACAAAGCCTTGTAGAACATTTTCCTTTTTACCTGGATCAGGCAATAGGTGCTCTTAATCTGTCTTTGAACCGAGATCAGCTTAACTCCTTCGCATTCTCGGGAATTGGGAACGCTTTTTCTATAACCGGTAAGGTTTTTGGGGGACTTTTTTCGGGCATCTCTGTCTTTGTGATATCTTTTTATCTCTTGTTTTACAAAAACACTGTCAAGAACAACTTTGCCTCGATTTTTCCAAAATCTTCCCGTGATAAAGTTTTGGTAGCGATGACCCAAGCTGAGGACAAGCTTGGAAATTGGCTAAGAGGCCAAATAATATTGTCGGGATTTATAGGGGTCTTTACTTGGGTTATCTTAACCCTACTGGGGGTAGAATTTGCCTTACCGTTAGCCGCCCTGGCAGGACTTTTGGAGATAGTGCCAACAATAGGTCCTGTGATTGCCGCTATTCCTGCCGTAGTCGTTGCCCTCACGGTATCTCTCCCGCTTGCCGCAATCGTGGCATTTTCATACATCTTAATCCAATTCTTTGAAAGTCATGTCCTGGTACCTAGAATTATGCAGAAAGCCGTAGGACTTAATCCAATCGTAATTATTGTGGGGATCATAACCGGAGGCAAACTCTTGGGACCAATAGGCGCTCTCCTTGCAATACCGTTTATCTCGCTTCTTATAATCACCTACAAAAACCTAGAATAATTTTATTTTGTCCTGTATTTGGGAGTTTGCAACATAGAATAGCGTAGCCAAAAAGACGATTAGTATCCCGAGTGGCAGCAATGCAAATTTACCCGATGGTAACTTCTCCGTTCTTACCGCCTTAAACTCAAATGGCTTATCCTGCTTGAGAAGAATCTTTGAAATCCAGAAAGGAACATAAGACATCAGGCCAGTTAATAATCCCGAGCTGTATCTCCTGCCTGAGGAATAGACGAGTAGACCTGTGTCTATCTTTACCTCTCCCACTTTTCTAAGTTTTTGAGATAGATCTATGTCTTCCCCCATCTTAAGAGTCGGATCAAATCCGCCGATTTTAAGAAATGCACTTTTTCTGGCAGACATATTAAAGCCAATTAGGTTCCAGCCTCCGGCGACTAATTTATCAAATCTCCAAAAGAGAGGAGAGATAAACCTACCCGCGGTTCTTGCCGTTAGGGGGCCTGAGTAGAGCAGGTTAAGACCTCCAAATCCAGATAGGTTTTTGTTCTTCTCGTATTCCTCGACTATTCTCGCTATCCAATTTTCAGGCACAACGGTATCTGCGTCTGTTGATACAATTATTTCGCCTTTTGCGGCAAAGAAGCCTGCCTGCCTTGTCGCGGAAACTCCAGCAACGTGTTCGCGCAAGACTTTTGCGCCGAACCTTCTGGCAACCTCACCGGTATTGTCGGTTGAGTTGTTGTCTACAACTATGATCTCGAAATTTTTATAGGTTTGGTTGAGAAGGCTTTTTAGTGTTGGTTCTATGAACTCTGATTCGTTGTAGGCCGGAACCACAACGCTTACCTTGGGATTTTCAGGATTCTCGTGTTTTAGCTCACGAGTGCTGATGTAAAATTTGGGCCTATCCTTTGTCCTGGTGTTAAAAAGAATTATGGGTAAAATGCCGGCGGCAAGTATTGGAATCAAATTCAAGGGATTCCAATAGTCAAGATAATTTGTGTGATATGAAAGCAGAGACCAGGCCTCGTTAGCAATCAGGCCGATTCCGACGCCTAGAATTGCAAGAGGAAAAAATCCGGGGGTTCTTTTCCGAACAAGCAGTGCCAAGAATATAAGGATCAAGAAAAGACCAAAGCTGGCATGGGGAAAAATCTGATTCCCCAAAATTACCTGAGGATAAGTTTGAGTATGAAAGAACAAGCTCAAAAGTCGAGACGAAATTACTGTCAAAAAGAAAGAGATATTAACAAGAAACGCTCTTTCGCCTCTGGCATTTGAGCCCATTATTTTTCCAACGCTTTCCTTGTTGTATTTATCCAAAACCTCAAAATATACGTTCTCAAGCGAGTCAACTGTATTTTTGACCGAGAATGTTTGCGCACTCTCAAAAGCATATTGACCCATTTGTTTTCTGAGGTCTTTGTTCTCAAGTATTGAGAGCGTTTTCAGAGCAAACTCTTTTGGATCCTTTTCAACAAGATATCCGTTCTTACCGCTTTCTATACACTCAAAAGCCGGATCGTCAACGGCAACCACCGGCACTCCTGAGGCAAGGGCTTCGGGGACCACCAGTCCCTGTGTCTCGGTTGTTGATGAAAAAACAAAAACCTCCGCATCTTTGTAGACTTTTCGCATCAGAGACATGTCTATGTGCCCCAGAAAATGAATATTTGATAGAACCTTAAGTTTTGAAGCCAGATTCTCAAGTTTTTTCCTATCAACTCCATCTCCCACAATAACAAATTGCGTGGAAGGCAAGTTGTCGTGAACATACTTGAAACTTCTTATCAAAAAGTCCACTGACTTTTCCCTACCAAGTCTTCCCACAAATAGAATTATTGGGTCTTTTTGATTTTTAATTTTTTCTCGCAGGAATCCTTTCTCCTCATTCTTAAAAGCCTCAACGTCAATTCCGGACGGAACAACTTCAACAGGCTTCTTGACACCATATGATCGCAGCTCTTTTTCAACCCGTCCTGTGGGAGCAATAAGAAAGTCTGTTTGATTGCCGAAAATCTTTGTAGCACGCTCCATAACGCGTGGTCCTACAACTTTTCCTTTCAAAAAATAATGCGTATATCGATTCCAAAGCGTGTGATAAGTTACAACAAAAGGAATTTTTTTAGCGCGTGCAACTTCCCACCCAAGAAGCGTCGTGGGTCCTCCGCTGTGACCGTGAATTATGTCAAAATCCATGGACATAATCTTGCGAAGCGCTTTGTCGGGAAGATTGAGAGAAATTCTTGTCTCCGGGGTCTTGTGAACCTTAAGCGAGGTTAGCCTTATAACTTTTTTGTTGCGATCAACGTATCCAGGGTATTTGGGAGCTATGATATAAACTTCATGTCCGCGCCTTTCAAGTTCTTTTGCTGATTCCAAAACTGAGGTTGTAACACCATGTGGCTGTGGTAAAAACCCGTCTGTGAAAAAACCTATTCTCATGTAGCTTAATTATACCTAAAAAGTTTACTCACAGCACGGATCTTTGTAGCCACAATTCTTGCAAACTGCATCTCGACCTCCACTCATCGCTCCAATTATTTCTCCGCAACATGGACAATTCTGAAGTGGCATTCCAAATATACTTCTAACATCAATTTGCTCGTCAAGAGAAGTATTCATCTGTCTTCAGGTTAGCATATTTTCTGATCCAGTTGCACCCCTTGACAAAAAGTTATCCACATTCGTATACTGTGACCCTCGCGTTATCCTGCCAAGAACGCCCCACACGTATGGAAGATCTTTGGAAACAAGTATTAGCAGAGATTCAAGTAGAGGTCTCAAAGCCTATCTTTCTGACATTCTTTAAGCCAACAACTCTTGTATCCGTAGCAAATTCCATAGCAACAATTGATGCTCCAACCCACATAACAGCTGACTACATAGAAAGGAGATACTATTCACTGATTAAAAAATCTCTTGATAAAAAAACCGGAGAAAACTTAAGCCTTGTCTTTACTTCGGAGGGGAATGCCTCTAGAAAATCTGTGAAGAAAGAGGAGGGTCCTCTTTTTGTATCGGAAAATCGCAAGCCACAACTCGCAAGAAGGCCTGCCAGAATAAGATCCGATTATACTTTCGAATCCTTGGCAGTGTCTGAGAGCAATCAGCTTGCCTATACCGCTGCTCTAACTGTTGCTTCAGATCTTGGAAGCAAATACAACCCGCTCTTTCTCTACGGTAGTGTTGGTGTAGGCAAAACTCATCTCATGAACGCTGTAGCAAACAAAGCCTGCGACCAAAACGAGCACTGCAAAATTGTTTATCTAACAACTGAAGAGTTCACCAATGAAGTAGTTGAGGCAATAATGGAAAAGACAACCGGACAACTGCGTAAAAAATTTAGGAACGTAGATCTGCTACTTCTTGATGACATTCAGTTTTTAGCAGGAAAAGAGAAGGTCCAAGAAGAACTCTTTCACACATTTAACACTCTCGTTGATCGTGGTGGTCAAATAGTTTTTTCTTCAGATAGACCACCTTCTGAAATTAGAAAAATTGAGGCAAGGCTTGCATCCCGATTTGAAGGAGGGTTATCAGTAGACATAGAGCCTCCGGATTTTGAGCTAAGAACGGCAATTCTTCTTATTAAAAGCAGGAAATACGGGCTAAGCCTTAGCCTTGATGCTGCAAAAGCCGCTGCCGAGAAGATTGAAGATACCCGCGCGCTTGAGGGATTTTTATTAAGAGTATCATCTATCATAACGGATAAGACAAAAGAAATTTTAGTAGAAGACATAGCTTCAATTCTTGAAAAAAACAAGCCTACGTCAACCATCCTGAGGCCCGATTCAATAATTTCTACTATATGCTCGTTTTACAACCTAAAGCCAACTCAGCTTAAGGGGGCCAAGAGAGATTCTTATCTCGTTGGACCGAGACACGTATGCATGTTTATCTTGAAGGAAGAGGCTGGCCTAACGTATGTTGAAATAGGGAATTTATTGGGTGGCCGTGATCATACAACAGTTATGCACGCTGTGGAAAAGATTAGGGAGATGAGCGCAAATTCTGATAAAATTCGTGAGGAAATAATGTTTATAAAGAAGAAATTAAAAGAAGATAGTCTAGGATAAAAAGATGAAAATACAATATCAACAAACAATACACATTTTTATCAACAGGTTTTCCACATTTTTGAGAGCACCGGTTTTTGCTTTAATCCACATATCCACCTATACTACTACTATTACTAAGATAAATAATATATGAAAGTAGAATTTTTAATAGAAAACATTGAGGAGTTTTTGCCAACCATTGCAAAAGTTCTTCCTGTTCATTCCCAAATTCCAGTACTTTCAAACTTACTTATAGAAGCAAACGAAAAAGGATTATTTCTTTCTGCAACAAATCTGGAGATAGGAATAAGAGTAAAGATTCCAGCAAAAATAGAAGAAGGTGGAGCAACTACGGTCCCGGGTAAGCAATTCATTGAGGCCTTGTTAAGTCTTCCCAAGGATAAAGTTATTTTAAGTCAAGAAAAGGATAATTTAGTTCTTAAATCAAGAGGAAGCAGTATAAGTTTTCAGACTATCTCAAGGGATGAGTTTCCAACACTACTTGAAAATATTGGAGAAAAGACTCATGTGTTTGCAGAAGGAGAATTGAGTAGGGTTTTCTCTAAGGTTATTTTTGCTGTTTCCCTGGATGAGTCAAGGCCTGAGCTTACGGGCATATTGATAGCACAGAAGAAAGAGAGAATAGACTTTGTTGCAACGGATGGGTTTAGGTTGTCTTTGAAAAAACTTGTAGGTAAAAAGATTTTTACAGAAGAGAGAAGCCTTATAATTCCGGCAAGAATAATAGCAGAAGTGATGGGTTTTAAAACAGGGGGTAATGTTGCTATGTATCTTTATGGGAAAACGAATCAAGTGGTATTTGAAACAGAAAATGCAGTTTTGGTGGGGCGCTTGATAAGCGGAGACTTTCCAAATTACGAGAGAGTTGTTCCATCAAAAAATAAAACTAAAATTACGCTGGACCGCGAGGAATTCGTTCAAAAACTTAGGCTTGCCTCGGTTTTTGCAAGAGATGCTGCAAATATTGTAAAAGTTAAAATAGAAAAAGAAGAGATGGGTATATTCTCCAAAGCCTCCGGGGTAGGAGAGGGGGAGGTTACTCTTGAGGTTGAAAAAGAAGGAGAAGACAACGAGATATCTTTTAACGTGAAGTTTTTAACGGATTTGCTAAAAAATCTTTCTAGTAAAACCGTTCACGTAGAACTTTCCTCACCTGTTGAGCCGGCTGTATTTAAGATAGATGATGACCCGGACTTTCTCCATATAATAATGCCTGTAAGGATCCAGGATTAATCTAGAGGCCTGTTTTGTAGTCGATTGGATAGGTTGATAGGTTAACCCCAAAACCGCTCAAGGTTTGTGTAACAGCGTTCTTTATTTGGGTAACATCGTTACTGCTCAGTCTGTTTGATGCATCGTAAATTTTTGCCGTAAACCTCTTGGTTTTTATATCAAAGTAAACAAAGTAATTGTCTGTTTGAATAGGAAGCTTTGAGTACCATGGATATTGGGAGTAGATTTTTGCGACCTGGTCGGAAAAGTTTTTATCAGCTGTTTCCTGCGCGTTTTGATTTTGAGGAGACGAGCTTGACGGAAGCGTCTCGGGAGTCACTTCTATTCTTTGTTTGGCGGCAGGTTTGGCTGTGGGTTTTGCCCCACTTATAAAAACGTAGACCACGAATAGAGTCACTATCGTTACAACCGATGCCGCTATAAAAATAATTCTTTTTTTGGCGTCCATATTATTGTGTTGTTCCAAATCCCATAACAGAATACGTTGAAGGACTTGTTAGCAGGCCTTTAATAGTCCAGGAATCTACAGGATATGAAAGCACTTTCCCCCCGCTTGCAGGTGAGATATTTGCGTCATACGTTTCAAGTGTTCCGTCTCCATGAGTATTCACGTTTATTGATTTTATTATAGCCGCATGGTCAAATGACCCAATAGTTGTTGATCCGGGGACTGCCTGAAAGAAAATTGCATATCCGGGCTTTGCTTGGCTAAGAGCAGAGGAGTGGCTACCTGAATAATAGTCCAGGAATTTATATCCTGCATTACCCCGGAAATAGTTCATAAGGTTGACTGCTCCTCCATGGTTTTGGCGACTGGTCCCCGAGAAACCGGCTAAATTATAGGAATCAATTACAAGATATGTGCACCAATATTTATTGGCAGAACTTGTCCCGGGACTTTGTGCTGTGGTGTACGAGCCATTGCTGATCTGACTTACCATCTTGTCATATGACCCGTCGTATCCTATCTCAAGCACAGCGCTAATTTTTTCAGTCCAAGAAATAACTCCGGAAGAATTCTTGGAGGGTTGGCTTTGAGGATTTCCAATTCGAGTCTCTATGGTGTTGCTGTTTGTTTGAAGTTGCTGTGCCTGGGCCTGTTTAGCCGATAAAAAAACCAGCCCCAATACGATTAATATAGCTATTCTCTTCATTGTTGGCAAAAGCTTAAAGGATAAGATTTCCCTGAAAAATCCGGATTTGCGTAATATGGCGTTGTGATTTCAACGTTTGCTTGGCATGCCGCAGCCTGGCTCATGCCGGTTTTTTCAAGAAATATTTTCTCGGCCTCTTGTCGCAAAGACTCAAAGGGAGAACCCGTAATACTTATCATAAAATTATTAAATTTTTCAAAATACATAATTTGATACTTGTTGGGCTCATCAATAATGTACACGTCTCTTTGTTTGTCGATTTTGGCAGCACCCTTGTAGAAGTTTTTAATAGGCGTACCGGAAAGACTTAGCGTATCGCTTTGTGGAATTGTGGGGGTTGCGTTCACGTTGTTGGGCTGGTTTGTTTTTGGTTGCTTGATGCTTGACAAGAAAGCAAACAGGATTACTATTCCAAAGAGCGTGACAATAATTGTTGCAACGAATACAAGCTTTTTCATTTCATTAGTTTATACCACAGGTATCAGCAGGCGTGTACCACGGCTTCCAGTTTGTTCCACCCGCTGACATCTCTGCCATTTTTTTAGTATTCTCGATGGGGTCTGAGTATTTGGCTACACATGCATCAAGTTTTGCTTGATTTGCAACTGCGCAAGTCGGCGGATTTATCGTGTAATTTGAAAAAGCTCCGGGACACTGGACGAGCATGTTTATTTGGAAAAGTCCGACACTGTAGTCAGCGGAGACTCCTGTTAGACAGCCCTTATTAAGCGCGGCGGGATTTCCTCCGCTTTCTCGCTTGCAAATTATAGAGGCTTTGAGGGCTTTTGTCTCATCGTTGCCAAAATATTGCTTTAAGCTCGACACGGCACAAAAATTGGATCCCCCGGAGCATACGCCGCCGGTTGGGGGAGCCGATTGTCCCGGAGTTGGGCCTGTGGGTGAAGGTGCCGCAGCTTGTGCATACAGGAAGTTCGATATTGATACATCATCCTTCGCAGGCTTTAAAGTTAAGGTAAAGCCTTGTTGATTGTCGGTCTCTTTAAGAGACCAGGAGACTTTGTTGGTTGTTGGTTCAAAATGATATACACCAGAAGTTGCCTGAAAAGTTGTCCCCTGCGGGATATCATCGTAGACTGTTATTTGCTCAAGAGGGACAGTTGCAATAGATGAATCATAAAAAACTTGCACGTTATAGGCAATATCTCCCCCGTTATCAATTATGTCAGGACCAGAGAGCGTAAGCGTGAAGCCGGGAATTGGCGTAAGGCTTTGCTGTCCGGCAGGTCCGGCGCCTTTGCCATTTTGAGCATTGTTTGATCCACCTCCACCAAGGGGGATAGGTAGGGAGCTACCGGACATAAAAAAGAAAATAAAAATTATTAAAACGATAAAAAGAAGAGCCCAGAATAAGGGAGATCGGAGGAGAAACCTTTTTATGAACGATGACGAATTCTGAAGTAGAGAGCGTGCTCGTGCTCCAGGTTGGCGACCCTGCTTGGGATTTTTTTTAGGTTGTCTTCGTTCCGCGGCGGGTTGAGATTCGTGTGGGTGTTGTCCGGCGTCTTCTCTTTGGGCGTAGGGTTCTGCAGGCGCTTCAGTGTGGGAGGCATGTTCGGCTGTTTCATGGGGTGGATTCAGAGGCTCCATGTTTTCATGTGGAACCCGAGTTGCCTCCTCAAGTCTTTCCGTTGCTTGACTCGTCGGTGGTATGTTGACGACATCTGACGTCTGAACGTGTTCTGTATGAGATTGTTGTGTTGGAGGCACTGTTGGTGCAGGGGGCGCAGTCGCATGGGTTTCCTCGTGCTCTGGTGTCGATTCGGCAATTTTTTTATCAAGCACGCTTTGCGGGACGGGATAATAACCGTATTTTGCTGCTTCCTCAAGTTCTCCGAGTGTCGAGGTGGCATAATAGTCTGCCGTTCGTTTACGAATTTCCTGTCTCCCCAAAGCGCTTTTTATTTCTTCAGAGTCTTTTTTATAAGCCTCGGCTTTTTCGGGAAATCTATCTACGAATTTATTCCAGTGCTTTTCTTCTATCCGTTCTCGTATTTTGCTCCAGTCTTCTTTTGAGTCTTTTTTTCCGGCAGCAAGTACCCTGTCATGTATTTCATCTCTGACTTTTTTTTGTGTTACCCAATAGTTTGGATCCTTCTCAAGCTTAGTTATTTTTTTTGCTTGCTTGTCGTAATATTCGGCGTTTTTAGGTTTCTTTTCTCTGAACTCTTTTTCAACCTCATCGTGAAGACTGGGTGCTTCAGGATCTTCCAGGGAACCATGAACGTAATCCAGAAACTCTTTGCTTTCATAGTTCTTATCCTTATTATTTTTTAGCCACTCGTCTTTCTTACGTATAGCAATTTTTATGAAATCGTTGTCATATTCCATGACCTCATTTTGTTTTCTGAAGAGAAGCATGGGGGCAAAAGCAAAGCCAATTAGGCTACCAGCGCGGCTTCTTGTTGGAGGTTTGTAATCTTCTTGTGGCGCTTCGGGTTGTTTTGTTCCAGAGCCCAAATAATTTGATATCTCAAATCCCGCCACAACATTTGCTGGTAAGCTAATTCCCGTGCTTTCACTCCATTTGACCAGCTCGTGTTCGGATGGAAAACCGGGTAGTCCGTTTCTTTTTTGATAATCTTGCCATTTCGCTATTAAGTTATCTGCTGTTTGGCGGTTGCTTTGTATAAACTTTCCTGTATCCATTGATTTTTACGCCTTATGGATTCGGTTGTTGCGGCGGCGTAGGAGCGGCAGGTGAGGCGGGCGTGGTGGGATCCGGAGAATTAGGAATCTCATGCGGCGCAATTGGTGTTGTTGCCTTAGGAGTAGCCGGGACAGTCTGAGCAGGTTGTGGGGCAGGCGCGACCGGGGCCTGTATCGGAACTGTCTGTTGTGTGGCCGGGCTTGCTTGAGGCGGGACAGTCTGATTTTGTGGCGCCGGTGTGGCGGGTGTTGGAATAGGCGGAGCAGAATCTACAATTTTAATTTCCGTATCTGCTGCGGGAACGCTTGTTCCACTTGGTATTGGCGCAGGCGCAGGTGTCTGTCCGGCTGCTTGCTCGGCAGCAGCCTGAGCGGTTATGCCGGCTTGATCTTCTCCTTGTTTTATTATGTCTTGAGGTTTTGAAGTGATCAATTCGTATTCTGCGCTTGATGCTATGAACTGAGCGGTTATATGATTTTGTCCGGCAAAAAGAAGTCCTTCACCAACCTGGGCCGTAACCAAAAATTGTTTCTCGCCTTCTGATAAGAAGAGTGCTTTTGCAAGCGTTTCAACCTCGGACGAATTTTGTTTCAGGAGAATCTGGATTGAGGAGTTTGAGAGTATCGATTTCCCATAGTCGTTGTTAAGAAAGTCCTCAATGTCCTGCGTAAGCGTTGTCACTCCCAGGAAATATTTTCTTGCTCTTTTTGCAATTCCCTGCAGGAAACTCGCCGAATCGGGGTGCTTCATAAGATACCACGCCTCATCGACTACTAGAATTCTTTTCTTAAGTTTTGTTCTAACACGATTCCAGATAAAGTCTAAGACCACGTGCATGGCAATCGGTCGTAATGCGTCCTCGAGTTGCTTAATAGAAAAAACCGTAAGCTGGTTTTTAATATCGTAGTTAGTTTGTTCGTTTAGAAGTCCTGAGAATCCTCCCTTGACATATTTTTCAAGCCTAAAGGAGAGATCTTTGGCTTCGGGTTCTTCCATGTTGAGAAGAGTTTTATAAAGATCTTCAAGAATTGGCGGCTCGTTTTTATAAGTTGTCGGATCCGGCGTTATCCCCTTTTGCTTGTAGCAAAGCACAATTGCACGGTCGAGAATCGCTTCTTGGGTTGGGGTCATATCTCCAAGCATGGTCTTTAAGAGTCCATGGAGAGATAAGATTTTAATTCCAAGCTGGGCGTCTGTCATGTCCTCAGAGATTAGGGCAAAAGGGTTTATCTTGACCTCTGAGCTTTTTGAGAAATTTATATACTCGCCATCCAGTGCGTGACAAAGTGCTTTGTACTCGTCCTCCGGATCAATTATCAAAATCTCGGCATCAAACATCATCTGGCGAAGAAGTTCGAGCTTAACAAGAAAAGATTTTCCTGCACCGGATTTTCCAAAGACAACTTCATTTGCGTTTTCAAAAGAAAATCTGTCAACTATTGCCAGGGAATTGTTTATTGTGTTTATTCCATACAGAATTCCATTCGGGTGAGAAATTTCGTATGAAGTAAAAGGAAAAGTTGACGCGAGTGAGGTCGTGTCCATGTTGCGCGTTATAAAGAGTTTGTCGGTTCCTGAGGGAAGAGTGGTTTTAAATCCTTCCTCCATTTGCAAAGTTGCCGGACGAATCAAAAGAAGGTTCGATGCAAGAAGCGATGAGAGTTCTTTTGTTTTTGAATCAAGCGCTTCAACTGTATCTGCTGCAAGAGTTATATAAAGCCCAAACTGAAAAAAGCGCTCTAACCCCCGAGCAAGCTCTTCGCGAAGGGCAATAGCGTCTTCAAGGGCTGCGTTTATCTTGGGATCCGGCTCAAGACCTTGCTCCGCATCAGACTGAAGCGTTGCTTCCATTTCTGATATCTTACGACGCAAATTTGACAAGACGTCTTTGCTCTCAACGGGATAAGCGAACATAGATATATTCATCGTCTCTTTGTAATCGATTAGTATTGAAAGCCAATTAGGTGAAACTTGACGAGGATAATCAACAACAAAGAAGGTTCTGAAAAATTTATCCCCAACGCGAATATTTTTAAAATCTACCTCAACGGAGGAGGGGGAAATAAGATCAACAACCGAGACTGACCCTTGTTTTAAAGCAGTATAGCCCTTACTTGGCCCCGTAGGTTTTGCCGCAACTTTGCCTTTCGGCGCCGCGCGTCCTACTGCGGTTTTTGCCGCAGGGGTGGCGGTCGAGGGGGGTGTGCTTGTTTGGGTCTGTGGCGCTGGTGGCACCTGAGGTTGAGGCTCGTTTTGCCCCGCCTGCTTAATAACAGGTGTCGATTCTAGAACTTGCGGTTGTTTTTTTTTGCCAAGACCTAACATATTACAAGACTACGTTTTTTATATCGTCAGCGTTCCAATCAAGCGTTACAAACTCTTGATTTAACATTTCATAGAATAATTTAATAAGCTCATCGGTCCCAAGGGGTCTGTGAGTTAGTCCCATTCTTTCAACCTGGGTAAGTATATTATTTCTCTTTGAGATTAGAGCGGACTTTATCCTGTCATTGAGCGGTAGTTTCTTTCCCGGAGTAGCAGGGGCTCCCGGCTGCTGTGTAGGCCCAATATTTGTAGGCCCAAGCTCAAGCTGAGAAAATGGAATAACGATATAAACTTTCTTATCAAGAAGCCCCTCCCCCTTTATTAGATCCGCAATAAAATCTCTATAAAGAGTTAGTTGTTCGGATATCTTTGGGTTTTTCACTTTGGAAATCTTGTCTTCGAGCAGCTTGATGTAGTTGCCCATGTCAATTCGTCTTGAAACTATAAGTATCTGAATGTAGAAAGAAAGAGAGTTAAGTAGGGACATGTATCCATATATTCTGGCTGTCTGTTCATCGCTTGAAAGCAGAAAGAAATTAACCGATGAGATTTCCGCAACCATGCAAGTGTTGCCTCCCTTGAAAAAAATCATGTCGTCTGAGATATCAACAATTTCCGTAAAATCCTGAGTTGTTGAATGAATTTTTGATTTTGCCATATTATTCACCAAGGATATTTCTATCCTTGGTACTCCTTAGACTGCGGCTACCGCCGGCCCTTGGCCGCCAAAAAGCTCTCGTCTAAGTTTCTCACGTGAATCAACAGATGTTACTTCAATCGGATTAAATATTGATCCATCGAGCGTTATTTGAATAATTTGAAATTCGTGTTGTTTTTGCGGATCCTCAAAGTAGACTTTATATGTACCATTTGATAGTGGTGTAGCAGATGCAAATTGTCCAAGAGAGTTAGTCTTGAAAGCTCTTACCGGAATATTATTCGTATCAACAATCTCAACCAGGATGTTCGGCATGGTTTTCCCACGTGGATCTCGCACAATGCCAAGAACTACATTTCCAATGTCGGGAAGACTCGGGAAGCCGGCTGCAAGGCTTGCCCCCGGAGCAACATACTTTACGCTTTCGGTTTGTTTTTGTTCCTGCCCCTGAGAAGGGGTGAACACTTGTTCTTCGGTCTTGCTCTTATCGAGCTCATATCCCACAACTTTCTTGGCTAGGGTATCTTTCTCGGCTTGTGCCTGACTGAGTTGACCCTGAAGTTCTTTCACCTTGCCGGTCAGGTCCTCATTTGGAGCAGCGGTTTTAGTAGTCTCTTCTATTTTAGCCTTCCTGATACTGTTTGCACCGGTTTCTATGACTTTTTGGGCGACGGCTTGTTTTTCGCTAATAACCCCTCTTACCTGATCTTCCGTTTGTCTGATCATCTGAATAGGGTCGCTCGCTTTTTCTATCTCTTGGTGAAGAAGTCTTGCGGTATTTGTCCTTGGAGTATCCGCGGCAATTGGCGTAAGGGGACGAATATTAGCGCTTGTTGGATTCTCAAAGAAGGATTTAATAGTTTTAAGTTGTGCTATTTCGGAATCGTCTGCACGTACATTCGAGTTTCTAAGCCTTGAGAGGAGAAGTGTTTTTTTGTCGTTGGCAGGCGTTGTGGCGGTTGTTGTTGCGGTCTTTGAAGTAACCCGAGGCTTGACAACAATCCTTAAGGCTTCAAAAGAGGCCAGGTTTGCACCCTTTTTGTGGTAAATGTATCTATTTTCAGAAGGAATAGTTTTGGCAAAATTTGAGATCATAACGTCCATCGGGCGACCTTCAATGGGTATAAAAGTAAGCGCGACACCAATTCCTGCAAAAAGCATCATCAGGGGTACTTTAATAAAGAAGTTAAGGTGTAGGACGAAAGCAACCGTGGTAAGAATCCCAAAACCCAGAAGATATAAGAATTGTTTTACCGTAACACTTCCGATCAGCTTAAACTTAAAACCCGTAACATCCTGAGGAATGGGATGATTCTCCATATATAAAAGCGTATAACGTGAAAAATCTCATTGCAAGGGTCTCAAAGTACGTCAAAGTACGAGCGAGTTATGCGTAGTGTGTGAAAAGGGTATTTATGGGGTCCCACCAACTAGTCGTCGTCCCGTACCTGTAACAACTGCTCCTGCAAATCCAAGTCCTCCCAAGAAACCCCAGATTCCCCAGCGAACCTTACTTCTTGTTGCAATATCAACAGGTATAGCACCTTTCGCAACTTCATCAGCAGGTTCTCGGCCTCTTGCTGGCTCTAATTTCTGATGCCAATTTTCGTAGAACATACTCATCTCGTCATTTGAATAGGCTAGTTCACCCGCTTTACCAAACGCTATAACTCTGTCTCGTAGTCCTCTTGCCCCAAGGAACGCCTTCATGACTGTATCTTCGTAGTTTGCGCCTTCTCTGGTATATATTTCGTTAAACTTTTCGTTTCTCACTTTTACCGCCACATCTACTTTCTCTCTGTCGGTTAGGCTCAAGGTATCATAATCAGAGCCACTGTAAAGCTCCTCGACTACAATTGACCTTTGTTTTGCTGCATCAGTACTCCAGTTTACAATTGCGCCCATTGATTCTCTTCCGCCGTCTTTACCCTTGTGGACAAAGGGATCAAAGCGCTTCTTAATGTGAGTTCTGTCATACAGTCTTTTTCTCCTATTCTTGTCCATGGGCATTAACTTGTCTAAATCATCTTTTATTGCCTTGGCAGCATTCTTAGTCCATTCATCGCCTTTTTCTCCTGCTTCATCAGTCAATTTTTGAAGTCTTATTTCATTGAGTTTGATCATATCCCTTTGTCTTCCTGTTATGACTTCCGCAACAGAACTACGAACCAAATCTCGCATCTCAGCAACTATTCCTCTCTCTGCCTGGAGCCTGGCGGCGCGATCTCCCGCGGCCTCAGGACTTGCTTTGGTCTTCTCGATTGCTTCGTTTGCAGTACTGAGCCTCTTGTCTTCTTCAACCAGACGTTTTGCTGCTCCACCTATTCCTCCCTCACGAGTCATTCCGTCACTACCAACAGTTCCATATATCTGTTCTCGCATCGCCGAAATGGTTCTTAGGGCAGCGCTAATTTTCGTCTCGTCTCCTCCGAGAGAACCCTTAAGATATTCTCTTGTTGCCTGAGCCTCGGCTTTCTGCGTTTGCAGATCGATAACCTTATCCTGTAGTTCTCCGGCCCTTCTTGAAGTTTTATCGCTTCTTGTTCTTCCTCCCTCAAGTCTATCAATTTCACCTTGTAGTGCCTTGATTGTTTGGGCACTTTTCTCTTCCACCAATTTTGCGGCTCCGTACGCGTCGTACTCGTTTATTCCCGTTATGCCCTTATCTTTTAGAAGTTTTAATAATATTCTTCCTTGAATTTCTCCTTGAGATACGCCCGCTTTAATGAGCGGCTCGATTGCCGCTTTTAGTTCTGCTTGAGCCCCGCCTTCTATACCAAGTGTCTGAAAAACTAATTCAAAATTGGTTTCGATGTTCTTTTCAGCACTTACCTTGTCTACTTCGTGTTTCTTAAGTTCCTCGCCTTGTCCCACTTTTGCAAGCTCCCTGCTTCTTCTGAGTATGTCGTTGAGTTTGGTGGTCATAGCCTCATTAAGTTTGGGATCAGTTGCAAGTCTGTCTTTGACTATCGCTCTTTGTGCCGCGGGATCTGAATCTAAATCCTTAAGTCCGTCTATTCCTTCCCTAAGTCCGCCATCCGTCAGAAGAGTATCAAGCGCCTTGTCTTCAAAAACTTTCCACTCAGCAGCACCCTTATCATAAACTTGCTCCGCCGTCCTTCCGGTTCTTGCAGCCTCGGCTACTATCTGAGTGTATTGCAAGACCGGTTCGTATGATTCTCGCGCTTCTTCACCTGCTGCAAAAATATCTTTGGCGTCCTGCGATGCTTCGGTGGGCATACTGGGTTTTCCGTCTGTTCCAAGGACTGCTTCCTCTGCGCCTAGTTGGGCCTGTAGGGCATTGCTGTCAGTTTTATTGAAATCGGGCCTTGGTTGATTTGCACGAAAAACTTCTGCTCCTGTCGTAGAGTTTGCGTGTTCTCTGACTGCATTCAGATGTTCTGCCCTATCGGCTTGTTCTTTGGGCGCGCCTGTTGGCACAGTAGTTTTATCTTGTCCTCCATGATGGAATGCTTCTGTTTGAGTAGGTTGTTTGAGTTCGGTTGGTACGGCTGTTAATACGTCTGGCATTATTGATTTGTTTGTGTCTTTATCTCTTCAATTTTTTCCTGAACATCGGCTAGCTCTTGTTGATCAGTTTGTTTTGCTTCTTCTTGCTCAAGAGAGAGCAGGACAGGCTTGAAGACCGGATGATGGAGGACAAGCTCCTCAGCCCATACCTTCAGTTCTACATGGTCGTTTGCTCCTTCTATGTATTCAACTACAAAACGACTCGCTTGTTCGGATTCATCAACGGATAGATTTCCTTCTTTGAGTCCGTTAATCATGAGATCCGCAAGCTCATTAAGAAGCTCCTTTTTCTTCAATGCAAAACTTTGGGCGTTTGCGTCCATACCAAAAGAATAATGGAAAACGTGAGCAATTGTCAAGGAAAAACAGAGTGGCCAGTCTATTTGGGGATCAATTGTTTGACTCCTGTAAATTTGCCAAGAGTTGCGAGTATTACAAATGAGGCAAGAACCAGAAGAAATCCACCCAATGCATAGAAAAGAGTTTTTCTCGTAGTTTTAAGTTTCTCCGGATCTCCTTCTGACGTGACCATTTTGTACCCTGAGAATATTATGAGAAAAACACATACGATTCCGGCCAAGATAACGAGCGACCTTATAAGGTTGTCAAGAACAATCGGAATGCATCTAAGCGTTGCGACTTTTGTTTCTGGGTCGAGACAGCTATCCCAGGAGAGTGTTGGCATCATATAACATTATTCTAAAAGCAAAATAGAGCAAAAGCAAGAGAAGAAGGAATTCGGAATGTTAAATCTGGCTGTCTGGAGCTTTTTGGAGAACCGGAATCTTGAGATGTGAGAGGCTTCCAAGTCCTAGCGCTGAGATTACGACGTTTACAATAACAAAAGATAGTGCAATTACAATGAGCCCAATGATTGCGGCGATAATGTGATTTCTCGCATCTGCTACTCTTTGTTTGTCTCCTCCTGATGTGATCCATTGAAATGCTCCAATAACTATGTAAAGAAGTGCTGCCAAGAATGCTACGACAATAACAAAAGCTACCGCAAAAGAGACGATAGAACCGATGCTTGTATCAGGTGTGATGATTGTCCCTCCGGGAGGGCTTTTAATAGACGCATTTAAAACGGCCGGGTCGCCCTGTGCGAGAACACCCTGAGCAAGTGCCAGAAAAGGTAGAGCTGAAAGCGCAATTTGTAATTTCTTCATAACCTAATTTTTATTACAGCATTTTTCACAACCTTTGTCAAGAGGAGTAGAGTATAACGTATTTTGTTAGAATAAGGGGAAATGAAAATAGGATTAAAATTATTCTTTTGGTTCGTAATTTTTTTGGTAGGTTTTGGCTTTTATATTAAAAATGTTTCATTGCTTGATCCCGACTTTGGTTGGCATCTTCACTTAGGGCAGTTAATTTTAAAGTCCGGAATACCAAAATTGGATCCCTTCTCATACACTATGCCCTCATTCCCATTTATAGATCATGAGTGGTTATCAAACGTAATAATCTATCTAGTTTATTCCAAGAGCCAGTTTGTTTTAAATATAATTTTTGCAATCTTTACAACAGCAACGTTTATAATTCAATTTCCAAAGAAGAATAAGTGGTTGGCGATTCCGTTTTTCTTACTTTCTTGCGCCTCGATTGTAATTTTTTCAGGAGTTCGTGTACAGGTTGTCTCATGGTTTTTGTTCTCGGTGTTGTTAAAAATAATTTTTGATGAAAGTCTTTGGAAAAAATGGCGAATCACGGTTCCCTTACTGGTTGTTATTTGGGCAAATCTCCACGGCGGTTTTGCAATCGCCATTTTTCTTTTAGGAATCTTTTTGTTCTCGAGGATTTTCTTAAAAAAGATTGATAAATGGGATTTTGCGGTTTTCTTAGCATCAATTGCTGCAACTTTTGTAAATCCATATGGAGCAAGACTTTGGTCTGAGGTTTTGTCTTCAGTGACAGACACGAGTCTTCGTTTTGAAATTCAAGAATGGCTTCCTGGAGTGCTCATATTTAATGTCCCCCTTGTTGTTCTCGTTTCTATCATTTTGGGACTTGGTTCGTCGCTTTATAAAAAACTTACTTTTACCCAAATTGGAATTTTTATAGTATTTCTTCTGCTCGCAGCATCAAGTATTCGTCATACACCTTTCTTTATAATAATTGCATTTTGTTTTTCAACTCAGCTTTTCACTCTCTTTTATTCGGGTATCAAGAAAGCCGAACAAAAAAAACGTTTTGATAAATTTAATATTGGTCTCTTTTTAATCGCGGGATTCTTATTTATATACGCATTTTATAATTCGGCAATTCATAATCCTCATTCGGTAGAAAAATTTTATCCTACCAAGGACGCAGTAGGGTATATGTCTAAAAATGCAAAAGAAAGCCAAATTTTTGCTTTGTACAACTGGGGTGGATATTTAATATGGAAACTGCCTTCCAAAAAAGTTTTCATTGATGGAAGAATGCCTTCCTGGCGATTTAAAGCGCCCGTCGGACAGGCAGACTCAGCCTTAAAAGAATACGACAGTATTGTGACGGGAGACGCCGACTACAAAGTTTTTTTTGATAAATATAAAATTGCGTGGGCGATTCTTGATAAGCCCTGTCCCCAAAACAGATTATTTCTGTGTCAAAGATTGTTACATGATGGCTGGAGCAGGGTATATGAGGATAAGGTTTCCATCATTTACAAAAAGCCAATACTTAATGGGTCACTGCGCCGTTTGTAACACCTACGGCAGATGTTATAAAGTTTACTATAACCAAAGATAACGCCATGATTATAATCCCCAAAATTGAATAGACGATAATTCTTCTTGCATGGTCAAGTTTTTCCTTATCTCCCTTAGATTGTAACCAGTAAAAGCCGCCATAAGTCATATAAATTAAAGAAAGAATTACTCCAATGACCATTGCAACCTCAACGAATTTTGTGGCAAGTGAGGAGATTGTGAATTCCGCACCATGTGGAATTCCTGCAGGCGGGTGAATTTCAATTGATGACGTGCCATCTCCGGTTGGAACTTTCAAAGAAATAAGACCTCTCATCTTGACAATCCTGGAATCTTAAGAATATCGACTCCAACTATCTCAAGTATAACAATCGAAAGAATTATAAACAACAATCCTACTATCGCCGCGGTTATTGTTTCCCTGGCTCCTGCAAGTTTTTCCTTATCTCCCCGAGATATCATAAGTAAGTAACCCGAGTAGATGATTATGATGATTGCTCCAAATCCTGCCAATGTTAGTATGAAGCCAAACATAGTTTCAATAAAACCCTTAAATGAACTGACATCAATGTTTCCTATAGCCGTATTTATTGATTTACAGTTAAGTGTCGAATTTTTGGTACGAATAGGATTACTTCCGTTTCCGCAAGGGAGTCCTACGGCCAGATCCTTCTTGTTAAGAGCTGCAAGCTCTTTCAGAAATGCCTTGTATTCTTCTCCTTGGGGATCCTTTCCGTCCTGAGGGTTTGTACAAGATCCCCCCGCTTTATTAGCAGGGCTTACGCCGCAAGTTATTTGATAGTATGTAAATCCGCCCTGACATGTATTAATAAAGGTATTATCGATGTCGTTTATTGTCCTAACGCCGAATTTTCCTACGTCTATAGCTTTTTGTATAGGGTAAATGATTGGCCTGAGCGCTTGTTTCGCAATATCAACTGCAAAATCTTTAGGGTGGGTGAAATCGTGTGCTAAGTCGCCAATCACACCAGTAACTTTTTTAACTACGTGCAGGGGATTTGGATCAAACCCAAGAAGTCCTCCTCCTCCGCCTCCACCACCACCCGTATCACCGCTTTTTAAGGCACCGCCCAGAGTATCGGGTTCATTTATCTGTTCTTTTATTAAAATCGTGTATACACCGGCGTCAGTAATTCCTCCAAAGGGTTGAGCTTGTCCAATGTCTATACACCCCTCACTGTCGTAGCCGCCTTCTCCTCCCTGAACCAGTACTTGATAATTATTCCTTTTTTCTCCTCCTCCTTTGGATCGGCCTGAAATAGTGACCTTGAAGGTGTTTATTGGAGCGACAAGGCTTTGATTTGGCTCAACGCTTACGGTGGGATAATATTTGGTCACATAGAATCCACCATTCTTAACAGGTTGGTATTTATCGCCTTGAGCGGCTTTTTTGACGACGCTGAAATTATACATTTGTCCACCCTGAAACCAATTCTCCTTATCTGGTCCACATCCCTCGATCTTTAAATTATCTCCGTCTCCACAAACTCTGAAGCGTACATCTCCCTCTTCGTCTGCTTGACTCCCATCATCCGTTAATACGCTGTCGTCGGATATCTTGCCCGTTCCAAAACAGTTATCGTCTCCCGTACAAATGAAATATTTTGTTCCCGGATTTAAATTGTGGAATGTAATATCTACGCAGGGTAGTGATTCATCAATGCTCAAGAAGTTGGGGTTAGTTGTAAAGTCGCTATCGCCTTGGGTATCCTGTGCAAGTGCCAAGTCGGCCGACGTAAGAGGTATTCCATTTCCACAAGGGCTTGTTGGGGCCGCGGTTGGCGAGGGGGTAGTTTGGCCCGCGGGATTTTGTGCAGGTGTTTGGGGAGTGGTGTTTTGACCGGAGCCATTGGGTGACGTGGTTTGACCAAGGGGGTTGGGAGTAGTTTGAGCATAGCCGGTGCCTGAAAAAGAAGAGAAAAAGACAAAAAGAATTGAGGATACAAAAATGAACTGTAGAATAACTCTCAAGATCTTCACTTATTAATGATAGTCAGAAGTAAAGCACATTGTCAAACAAATTATTTACTAAATTTATAGCCCCGGCCTTTTACGGTTTGAATGAAACGGGGATTCTCAGGATCATCTTCGATTTTTCGACGCAGTCTATAAATTATTTGATCGAGTGCTTGGTCCGTGACTCCTTCCTGGGTTTGGTTATCCTTCCAGACCCCTGTGATTATCTCGTCTTTCTCGGAAATTTTGTCTGCGTTTGTCATAAGGAATTTTAACAGTCTAAACTCTGAGGGGGTAAGTTTCTCGGTTAAGTTTTCTTGTCCTTTCATGATCTCATTTTTCTCAGGATCATATTTTAATTCGCCAGCAACCTCTTTCGGTCGCTTGTTAACGAACGAAACAAATAAGGGAATCGTTATTTTCCCCCCGCTTGTCAGATTTAATTTCTCAAGATTTTCATTTTTCGTTTCGCTTCTTATGTCTTTTTGTTCTTCGGGAGTCAGGAAATTCCATATTTCAAAAAGAGCAGCCTTTACCTGAGTGTTAGAGATTAAAAATTCCTCTAAATCTTTAGATCTATCTTCTGCAAGAACCGCCTCGTAAGAAACTTTTGCAAGCTTTCCATGTCCACCCGTAAGTGTTTCAACCTCATTTCTCACTTTTTCAGAAGCTTTTTTACCGGTAATCTCCTCAAGGTGAGAAAATCTGAAGGTAAGGCCAACGGGGTCTTTAATAGGTAGAAAGATTGTGTTGCCCACAAGGAGTTCATAAAATTCAGAGTAGAGCGGGAGTTCAAGTGTGTCTTCAATTGGACGGCTTACTGCAAAAACAGCAAGGAAATTGTATTTAACCCGGTTTCTTAAAATTCTTAAGTTTAGGAAAAACTTAGAATCCACATTCGGAATATAATCTTCGAATCGGTCGAAAAGAAAAACCAAAAAGTATCCCTTGTCTTTGACTAGAAAATCTACAGTCTTTTTAAGCGCCTGAAAGAGTATCAGCTCATCTTGAAAATTTACAACTTCTGCCAGATACTCGTTGACCGTATTTTGTGCTTCAGTTAGTCTTCTCTCGCCTAGGGAATAGGAGACTGAGATCAGGATGAACTTTACAATCTCAAACAAACTTCTGCCCCGGACTTCCGAGAAGTCCATATATATAAAGTGAAAGCTAGGCTCATCTGTACCCAGGTGAAGTTCTCGTACCTTCCTGTTATATGGTAGTAGACGCAAGGCGTTACTTTTTCCAACACCGGGGATTCCAACCACCTGGCAAGATGCGCCCGTGCGTAGAATTTTGATCATTTCTGATATTTCTGCTTCACGCGTGTTGGGTGGGTAGAGAGCCTCAAAATGGTTGGGTTCCATAATATTTATTCTACTATTTTTACAGCCAAGGCGCCATTTATAGCTTTTTTGTTAGGTTGCTGGGAGGCAAATATCAAGTTCAAGGCAGCTTTAGGTTGTAAACTTGCCGCATATGAATGAGAATTTGACACCTAACAAACCTGTAGCGTATCCTTTAAATAGGCCTATGGCTGAAAATACAGCAGATAATTTACCCGCAACTCCTCCTACAGAGGTGAAAGGTTCTGATGAGGAGCAAGTAGTCGTTGTTGAATCAAGGGATAATGTTCAAAACGGCAAGACTGAGGATAGGGGGACCAACGGATCCAAAAAGGACGAGGAAACACGTACTCAAAGGGAGACACGACAAGGCAGAAACAAGCCTACTCCTAAAGAGGCTGAGGAAATCCTAGAAACCTATAAAAAGATCTACGAAAGAGAGTTCAAAAAGAAGTACGAAGACTTAGACATAGAAACAAGGGAGGCTATTGAAAAAAGGATCGAAGAAGGTAAGCCACCTAACCCTATGGGTGGAGCAAACGAACACGAAGACCATGATGAAGAACACGAGGAGCATGGTGGCGGAGGAAATGGGCCTAGAAACACTTATGAAAGAGCCAGGGATATTATGCGGGAATCAAAATATGGCGCTCAATATACAGCCTTTGTTAATGCTCTTAGAAATGGTGATATGCGTTCTGCATCAAGTCTCCATGATGAAGCGGCGCACGAACTATCTACAGAGCTCACCGCTGTTGAAGAAAGAATAATAGATGCTCAGAATAATCCTGACCCGGCAGATATTGTGAAAAGAAACGACATAACTAACCTTTTAGGTGAAATGGCTGGAATAAAAAGAGAAATTACACCTGCTCCCCCGGTCGATAAACTTCACATAAAGGCTGAAGAACTCATAAGCAAAAGAGAAAGAGGAGAAGAGTGGACCGCTCATGACAGAGAAGAAGTTATAGAGTACATAGAAGAAATGAATCCGGCCGGGTATCAAGTAGACGAAGGCGATATTGATTTTATTGCAAGAGACGATGAGTTTTCTGAAAGATATCTTGACCTTCTCTTAAGTTTGCCTGAAAGCCAACCTAGATCTGGTTACCATTTGGGCTTTCACGAAGGAAATAATCTTGAAGCTTTCATGCACAAAGTAAAAGAACACGATCCAAAACGCCTTCAAAGATATTCAGATGAGAGAGGAATGCGTCAGAACTTTCACGAGATGCGCCGTTACATGCTTGTTGGAAATATCCGTGACTTTTCAACTGTGGCAAGAGATATTCCCGATACTTATATACAAGCAGCAACAGATTATGTAGGTGTGAACTCTGTTCAAAGATTTTATGATACGGTTTTCAAAGAAGCCATGGCAAAAAAACAGACAATCTCGCCTCAAGACTTCAAGCATATAGAAGAAAGACTCGAAAAATTATTCCGAGATGCTAATGAGTCTGGGGTTTTTAATATTGAACAGAAGGGTGAGGATGGAAATCCTCTCAGAGATGAACATGGAAATATTGCCACCAGGGCACTTCGCGAATGGGAAATAAATAGAGCAATTAATGTGGGTAGAAACTTCAGCGCAATCAAGCTTAGACTTCCAGAGCTAATATCTGTAGGGGAAATTCCCAGCAACTTTGGAACCCCATCGGTCCCTGAAACTTTTGTCTCATTTGACTATGAAAGTGCCGTAAGATTTCTTAATCCATTAAGGTTCTTGGGCTCAAAGTTTGGAATAGGAGCAGTCAGGGGAGGCCAGGAATATCTTAAAAAACTTTTCATAGAGATTGATGCACAAAAAAATAGCCAAGCTAAATTTACCAAGCTTTTTGGTATTGATCGCAAGAATTATGAGCGATCAGCCCCCTTTGGTAATACCAGCTTTGACTCGGGCTGGCGTATACCTCAGGCAAACCTTAACGTCTTTAAAATTATGGCAAGAGTAAGAGACGAGAAAATATATGACGAGGTTGACAATAAAGAAATGATACTTAAAGTTTATGATCCAACACAAGCCGAGCAGGAAGTTGAGGCAGGTTATTATATAGATCATCAGACAAGATACATCAGAGAGCTTAGAAAAAGAGGACTTAAAGACCCACAAATAAGCGCACAGTATGATCACAATGCAGCCATAAAACAAGCCGTCGAGAAATTACCCTTTTATCGAGGATTTTTGGCTTCTTACGGTAATGTTCCTATTGAAGCAAAAGTAGAGGCATGGAAGAAAATTGCCGAAGATATGCCAAACCAAGTTATGATGATTTTAAAGGGTAATGCCAGCTTTGATGCTTTAAAAGCGTCTCAGGGAATGACTGAAGAAAAAATGGAAACCCTTCAAAGAAAGCTTGCGTTATATCAAGAGCTGAGACTGCAAGCCCAAATGAGAGAAACTAAGCTTCGTGATGATGGTAGTCCAATTGATCCCACAGCCGGTATAACCGAAAAAGATCCTAATGACCCCGAGGGTCACAGAAGAATCATCAGAAACGTAACTCTCAATGAAATAATTACCAGCAATCCAATTCATGGGGACAACAGCTTGTCACCTGACGAATTAAGATTCATTGATGCGATGAAAACGTGGATGGGACACGATATGCAGGAGGGTGGCGGCACCGTCTACAAAAATCTTGCCGAGGTTAAGTGGCCAATAAACCCTATAAATGAAGACTTTGCATATGAAACCGCTGACTATACCAGAACTGGAGCTGAGGTATTCAGACGCCGAATTGGAGGAGATGCAGTAGCGCTTTATCAAGCCGCTGAAGAGGTAATTCCTATCTTGCGAAATCCCAATATGGCGTTTGAGACTTACATTGAGCATATGCAAAAAGCAGCTGATGCAATAGATACTCCTCATGGATATGAGGCAGCGCAAAACATGCTTTTCACCTTCCACAAGACCAAGCTGGATTTTACAAGAAAAGACAAAATATGGGAAAGCTTACCCGGAATCGATGAAGCGGCATCATATTTTGGAGTACCGGTTTCTGAGGCTCAGAGATGGTTTGGAAAAAATGGGGCAGCCTATGATACCTTCCAGACACGTGCGTTAATAGAGCAGTTGGTAGGTGCAGGTCTTATAAGACGTCACAAGGAGATTGGCGAAGATAAGCCTCAAATTGACAAGTTAAGAAAAGCGTTAAGAGCCACACTCCCTGACATTTTAGTAAAGAGAATTCCAATAGGGGGCATATTTATTCTTTTGATAATTATCTCGGAGTTTACAAAGAGGGCGCTTAAAGAAAAATAATTATCCCCCAATTACTGAACGGAAGAGACCTCTCCATATTCCAATAGGTTGAGCATGACCACTTTTGTCGTATGTGTATCCAAGTCCGGCTGTGTAGCCTCTTCCGAATTGTCCAATAATCCCCGGACCTGCCGAAAGAGATCTACCGATACCCGATGAATACTTGAAGTCAGGAGACTTAAGAGCATCTTTTACCATGACTGCTGCCTCAGGCGCCATTAATATTATTCCTAGGCCAATTATTGATCCAAAACGCGACGGATCAGTAAGATCTCCAACTAAAGGAGGGATAAATGGCGTTACTCCACCAGGAGTATGTCCGCTAAAGCCGTTAATAAAAGTTTGCCCTAGAAGAAATAAGGTTATTGTTGCGGGAAAGACAGCAAGATTTGAGAGCATTCCTCTGAAAAAAGCTCCGAGTCCGGATCTACCCGGAATAAGGCCGCTGGCGATATAAAAAGGGGAGAAAACTACGGTTACCAAGACTGAGATGTAGCATTTAATTAGCTGGAACCATATTCGCAGAAGCGCTTGGAAGATAGCAATGATAATTACAATATATGCAATAAGACCGGCTATAAGACCGATAAGTTTATTCCCGAGTATTGCTCCACCAACTCCACCAATTGCTCCTCCAATCAGGCTCGCTTTTGTAAAAAATGCGCCCACAAGAGGTAGCGGTATTCCTTTGCCTATCTGTTGGCCAATCAAACCACCAATAAGTGTACCTATTATTCCACCTAAGACCCTACCCAGTGTTCCATCAAATATAGATGCCGTAATTCCCGATATGTTTTTTGCGACTCCAAAAGCAATTCCGCTTACTCCCCCAATTCCTCCGGCAGCCCCAAAAGGATTGGTTGAAAGAGAGTTTGAAGGGTCAATTCCGGCTTGAGAAAAGAGTGACATTATAAGGTAGATTGAGACATACATCATGTCTATTAGAAATCCTGCAATTGCATACGAGAAAGTTACAAAAATAATAGCCATTATAATTTTTGGTATCTGATTTTGAAGTGTCATGACAGTTCTTGGATCAATTTTAATTCTGAACATTATTCCAAGTCCCACGATTACAAAAAGAATTACAAAAAGAAGATATGTAACATTTCTAAAAACCTGCCAGAGCTTGAGAGTAGGCAGGAGAGAATTAAAACCTATGCTTCCCTCTCTTTGATTTTTTGCTTGTCCTGCCGCAGCCGGAGTATCTCCTGTGTTTTGTGCATACGTCCTTTTTGCTATGCCAAAATTTGATGCCACATCAGCAACATAATCGTGAGTCGATATTGGAATGTAAAAAGTTTCAGCGATTAAATTACCTACAAGTCCTATTGCGCCCCCACCACCTTCAACAAAACCTATCTTTTTAGTTTTAGGGTCTATTCCAAGACATTTTCCGTCGGGATTTATGGGGTCAATGCCACTTAATTGGCAGGAAATTGCCGCTCCTACCTCTATAAAAACGCTTTGAGTATATGTATGAAAGTCCTGAGGAACGTTAGGATTTGTATTTAGATAATTTTGATTGGGCTGCGTTGGTGTTGTACTTTGAGCATATATTTTAGGAACGAACAGAAGTGCGAGCAAAAGAAAAAAGAGAATTGATAAAATCTTAAGCTTCATGGACAGCACTTTTCAGTATGAGAAAAAAAAGAAAAAAAGTCAATTATTTGGTTTTCTATATATATGTTATTTACGATTGGGGTTGACAATATAAAAGATTAAAGAGTATTATTATGCCAAAATCATGATGAAGAAATTTTCAATTGTTTTCGCATTGCTCGTTGTTTTCTCCGTTTTATTGCCTAGGGTTATCTTTGCGGACGAAGCCAAAAATGATGAGGATTTGGTAGCAACAACTCCTGCAAAAATAGAATACAACCTTCCGTATCCCGGGATACTTCCCGACAACCCATTATATTTCTTAAAAACCGCGAGAGATAAGCTGGTTGCACTGTTAATAAGTGATCCTCTTAAAAAAGCGGAATTTAATTTACTGACATCTGACAAGAGAGTAGCATCTGCTCAAGTTATGGCAGATCGCAGAAAATCTGAAATGGCTGTTTCAGTTTTTTCAAAAAGCAATAATTATTTTGAAAGTGCAATTAGCAACATGGAACAAGCTAAAAAATCCGGAGAGAATGTTGATACAGTTTTACATACTATGCAAACTGCCGTTAAAAAGCATTATGAGATCTTGGAGGGGGTAGAAAAGAAGGCGGATAAAAAGTTTTCTTCTCAGCTTCAGCAAGAAGAAGACAGGCTTAAAAAATTCGAAAATACTGTAACTAAGCTCGACCATAATTAAGAGATAAACTGTCCACTTAGATCATTTTTTGTATACAGCTTTTGGCGAACCTTCTCTGCTATTTTTTCGAATACTTCTGTCCTGGTTTATAAAATAAATTCTGAAGCTAGAAAATGACCTGTTATATTTTGATATAAAAGTTGATAGTTGACCGACGCGATATAGTGCTTTACTATTAATTTAACACTAGATATGGGGCGAAGCTTAAGCGAAAGCTGAAGGTTAACCCGCCCGCAAAAAGCGGGAATGAAGCAACTAACATATAGATGTTTCATTATATTTAGGGGTAATAGCACTTTTTAAATTTGTCCAAATTTTTTCTAAATTATGCAATGCCCTTATTGTAAAAGTACTGATTCAGAAGTCGTCGAGACGAGAGTCTCCGAGGACGGAACAAATATAAGACGTCGAAGAAATTGCCTTTCTTGCGGAAAAAGATACACCACATACGAGCGGATAGAAAACGTTACATTAATAGTCCAAAAAAAAGACGGGAAACGCGAGCAATTTGACCGGGAGAAACTACGAGTTGGAATTGCAAGGGCTTGCGAAAAGACTACGGTATCAGCAGAAGATATTAATAATATAGTAGATGAGATAGAACGGGAATTGATTGGCGGAGACTCAGTTGAAATAGAAGCAAAAAAAATTGGACAAATGGTAGCAGCCAAGCTTAAGAAAATCGACAAAATTGCATATATAAGATTTGCAAGCGTTTTTAAAAGATTTGTTGATGTTGAAGATTTTGAAAAAGAAGTAAAAAGATTATTAAAATAAAAATGAAATTAGACGGAATAAGAAATAAAGTATTTTTAGACAGGTACTCCTTAAAAGACGTAGAGGGAAATCCCCTCGAGTCAACTCCCGAGGAGATGTGGAGAAGAGTTGCCAAGGGAATTGCCGGTGTTGAGAAAAAGGCAGATCGAAAGCGCTGGGAAGACAAGTTCTATAAAGTAATGGAGGACTTTAAATTCTTGCCGGGTGGTCGAATCTTTGCAGGGGCCGGAACGGGTTTTGATGTAACCTACTTTAATTGTTTTGTTATTCCAAATCCTCCCGACTCAAGACAGGGGATCATGGAGAATTTGACTCAAATGATTGAAATTATGGCCCATGGTGGGGGTGTGGGACTTAATCTTTCGGGACTTCGCCCGAGAGGAGCAAGGGTAAAGAAAGTTAATGGTTTTTCCTCAGGCCCCATGAATTGGGCAGAGCTTTATTCGCTAGCTACAAAAGATATTGTTCAGCAGGGTGGTTCGCGCCGCGGCGCACTCATGCTTATGATTCATGATTGGCACCCGGACGTTGAAGAGTTTATCACTGTCAAGCAGGATCTCACCAAAATTAACGGGGCAAATCTTTCCGTATGTGTTTCAGACGAATTTATGGAAGCGGTAAAAAAAGACGCTGACTGGGACTTGATGTATCCGGATCTCGATGATAAGAAGTATGACAAAAATTGGGATGGCGATATCCATGACTGGAAGAAAAAAGGCGGTAAAGTCAGGGTTTACAAAACAGTAAAAGCATCATATCTCTGGAATCTAATTTGCGAAGCTGCATGGAGAAGTGCAGAGCCGGGTTTGCATTTCTTAGATCGCTCAAACAAAAGATCAAATACATGGTATTTTGAAAAACTTCTTGCAACAAACCCCTGCGGAGAACAGCCACTTGGTGCTTGGGCAGTTTGTAATTTGGGAGCGATGAATCTTTCAGCCTATGTAAAAGACGATGATCTTACTTCCGATAAGGCAGGTTGGTTTGACTATGAATCATTCGGGAAAGATGTGAAGATTGCCATGAGGTTCCTCGACAACGTTATTGATGATACGCATTATTTCTTCAAAGAGAATGAAAAAGTGGCAAAAGACATTAGAAGAACAGGCCTTGGTATTATGGGGATTGCTGACACCTTTATTAAAATGAAAGTTAGATACGGATCTAGCGAATCAGAAGAGGTTTCTAAAAAGATTTTTGAAACACTTCGTAACAACGCCTACATTGCCTCATCAGATATCGCGAAAGAAAAAGGATCTTTCCCCAAGTACGATCGTATCAAATATCAAAAAGGCTATCATATTAAAGCGTTGCCAAAAGCAATTCGCCAGAGAATTTTTGATCAAGGGATCCGCAATGCTGTTCTTCTGACAATTGCGCCAACCGGTACAACCAGTCTTATCGCCGGTGTTTCATCAGGGGTCGAGCCGGTTTATGAATTTGAATACTCTCACAACGGGAGACTCGGGAAGCAAATGGTATATCATGACCTGTATGGAAAATGGAAAGAGGCACATCCAGAAGATGAGAAGCCTGACTATTTTGTCGGAGCAAATGATCTAACCCCTGAGGATCACGTAAAGATTCAGGCAATCGCGCAAGCATATATCGACTCATCAATCTCAAAAACTGTCAATGCTCCAAATAGTCATACGGTTGAGGACGTAAAGAGCTTATATATGAAGTCTTACGACATGGGTCTAAAGGGAGTTACATACTTCAGGGACGGTTCACGCCAGGGTGTATTGCAGAGGGAAGAAAAGAAAGAGGAGCTGCCGGTTGCGGTGCCGAAAACGCCTGCGATTTTAAAAAGACCATCTATCATGTATGGGTTAACTTATAAAACACCAACTCCACTCGGAGACGCCTTTATCACTTTGAATAATGATGAGAATGGAGATCCGTTTGAAGCATTTGTAACAATTGGAAAATCGGGAAGTGATGTTGCCGCAATGACTGATGCGCTTGGGCGAATGATCTCGCTACTCCTGAGAATTCAATCTCCTGTTACATCGCGAGAGAGAGTAAGACAAATTGTTGCCCAGCTTTCAGGAATCGGAGGAGTTAGAAGTGTAGGATTTGGACCTAAGCAAGTTAGGTCTGTCCCGGACGCCATCGCCAAAATATTGGCCGAACAATTCGGGTTTGCTGTAAATGGAGTCGTCAAGGATCTACAAAAGAAAGAAGCACTTATGAGTAGCAATGGTATACAGGTTACAAATGGCAATGGAAAGTCTTTGAATGGTAATGGAGTCGCTCTTACCAACGGAAATTCTAATGGAAACGGTATTTCAAACGGCAATGGATTACTTGCAAACGGTCACAGTAACGGAGCGGCACAAGTACAAAACATTCAAATAAATGTTGCAACTCAGGTCTCAACACCTGACGCGTCGACAACAGTTATGGAGCAATTAAGTCTTAATTCAGAACCCACTCACAACGCCTTTGATCTGTGTCCATCGTGTGGAGGAGCAACCCTTGCACATGAAGAGGGTTGCAAAAAATGCTATAGCTGTGGTTATAGCGAATGTTAGTGACCCTATAATAAATTTGCCTGTTGACAGTTTTTAGTCTTCGATTTATTATAGTCAAACTTTAGTTTACATAGGTAATCACCGTGAAAGTCGGTGACTGTGCCGCAACTGTTAAAGTCAGAAAACTATGTTTACATCAAATCCCGAGCAGGAATTTTTTTGTTCTTTCGAACAACGAATTAACTCCTCGGGAAGAGGAGTTTTTTTATGTTCGAGCAAATAAAAATAGTTTTTAAAAAGTATTTAGGATCGCCCCTTATTGCGCTTGCGATCGTTTTCTTTATCCTGGCAGGAGCAACGGTTCTTTTTTCCGGTAAGTCTACAAAGACACTAGGCGTAATAACGGAAAATAAACAAGCGGCAAGAGTTAAGTCTGTTAAATCAACAGCGACACCCACTCAAGAGGCTCAGGAAAGTTCGAATACTTCGACAAATTCCTACCAACAGCCAACAACGGCCTCGTCAACTCCCACCCCGTATAAAACCGAGACTACAACCACAACAAATTCTTCCAATAACTCGAATGGATCCTCTCAAACACAAGGCAGGGTAAAACTTTCAATCAACGGTTCATCCACCGGAGAAGTAAATGTTGGTGCGGGACAAAATCAGTGCGATGTTCTAAACGATGCTCTTGCGCAGGGAAAAATTTCTCAGCTTACTATGCGTTATGAATCAAGTCTTGGGACTTACGGCGTCTACAAAATTAACAATACTGGCAAAGATAATTCTATTTGGTGGACTTATAAAGTAAACGGAAACTCGCCTGACAAGGGGTGCAGTTACCTAGGAGTAAATAATGGTGACAGTGTCGAATGGAATTATATAGGAAGCTAATATGAAATTTATTAAATCAACATTGCTATTATTCTTATTCGCGACAGTCTTTTTATTCGTGACCTCAAAAGTTTTTGCAGCAGGAGTGACCGCCGAGGTCAGAATTGTAGGTTCATCAAGAACTATTTTCTACAATAACGTAACAATCGACGGCGGTTGCACGGTGACAGATGTTGATGGTGGGGTACATACATACACTGACCCGCTCGCAATTTGTGCACTCGATAAAGCATCAAAAGATGGCGGTTTTTCCTACAAAATCAAAGATAGTTCTTTCGGAATATACCTGACGGGAATTGCGGAAGACGACGGCGCAGCGGATTTTTCAACTTATTGGCTTTACGATATTAATGGAGCAGGAGCCCAAGTTGGAATTTCAAGCTTAACTCTAAATAACAATGATAAGCTTTTCTTACATTTTTATCCTGATGCCGACCCTAATGCTCGTTCGTCAAATGATGGAATTGCGTACCTGCGTAGCCAGCAGGCAGCAGACGGGCACATTAACGGATTTGGTGGAGTAAGCCAGTGGGCGGCGATGGCATTTGCAGCAAAAGGAATTGATATAAGTGGTGTTTCAAAAGGCGGCGCGAGTCTTAAAAGTTATCTTGAGGCCAATTTGCCCACTGCTTGTTCTTCTGCAACAGATTGGGAGAAAGATATACTCGCGATAGTTGATACCGGCGCAAATCCTTACAACTTTGGGGGATTAAATTTTGTTGGAACTCTCAAGTCTTCTGCTTATTACAACGGCACACAAATAGGAGATAGCTCGGGGCTCAACGACGACTTTTTTGGAGTAATGGCTCTCATTGCCGCTGGTGTCTCAAACTCGGATTCCGTAATAAAAAATAGTGTTTCGTACATAATTTCAAAACAAAATTCGGACGGAGGATGGGGTTTTTCCACAAGTAGTAAATCTGACAGTAATGATACTGCAGCAGCGCTTCACGCCTTGTCTTCAGCAAAAAATTACGGAGTAACTCATGCAAGTCTTGATAACGCAATAAGCCAAGCCAAGACTTATTTGCTTTCACTTCAAGCTTCAGACGGTGGATTTAAATACGATGGTTCTTCGACTGATCCCGATGGATCATCAACTGCTTGGGATTTGGTTGGGCTAAATGCTGCGGGCATGAATGATGCCGCAACCAGTGCAAAAAAATGGCTCACAAACAATCAGAATAAGGACGGCGGATTTTATTATCAGGCCTCATTTGGAAGTGATACGTACACAACAGCACATGCGGTGATAGGGCTTTCGGGTAAGAATTGGATAATTAAGAATTTTGATGCCGGTTCAAATTCAAGCACGGGTACAACATTATCGTCCTGTATTACTCCTACACCAACAAGTTCTGTTACTCCAACTCAAACACCAAGCCCAACAAATACTCCCACACCAACACCTACAAGCTCAACTACTAATAATAATTCGACTAATAATACTACCAATACAACCAATAATTATTTCGACAGACCAACCCCGGGACTCTCAAGCGTAGTCAACCGAACTCTTTCTGAAAATAAGGTAGTTGATAATCCCGGTGAAACAAAAGAACAAGTTTTGGGTGTACAAACCGATAACTCCGGAAGTAATTTACCCAAAACAGTTCAGGTTGCCGGCATTAATAATACGCCCAATGTTTTTGCACAATTGTTCTTTGCATTAGGTATTGCCGTCCTCTGTTTTCACATAGGATCACTTTATCAAAAGAGGAAATTAGCCTAGAAAATCAATCTAACTTATGATACGATAAAAAAATAATGAACAAGCATTTTGACAAATTTTTCCCACTTCTGATTATTTCTATTGGGGTTTTGATGCGTCTTGTTCCTCACTCTCCAAACTTTACGCCAATAGCGGCGACCGCGTTATTCGGTGGAACATATTTATCCAAAAAATATGCTTTTATAATTCCAGTTGCAGCCATGCTTGTATCAGATTATTTTATAGGTTTTCATCACACTATGGTTTATGTCTATGGATCTTTCATTTTGACGGGAGTGATTGGGATTTGGCTTCGCGAACACAAGAGTGTTCGTAATGTAATTGGCGCATCCTTGCTCTCATCGGTCCTTTTCTTCCTAATTACAAATTTTGGGGTTTGGGTAAACGGCGCATACGCGCGTGATATCTCGGGACTTTGGCAAAGCTATATGATGGGAATCCCATTCTTCAGAAATACGGTTGCCGGAGACCTTTTCTACACGGGTGCGTTTTTCTTATCGTTTGAGGCTGCCAAAAGCTTAATCTATCAATTAAAGCCCGCACGCGTAAAATAATGCCTATCTACACGAGAACCGGGGATCGCGGTAAGACACGGCTTGGGACGGGTAAGAAAGTCTCAAAAGATTCCTGCAACGTTGAATCCTACGGAACCATAGATGAATTAAATGCACTTTTAGGCGTGGTTTATGCAGAAATTGAAATAGGGAAAAGCCCGTATAGAAAGCGTTTACTTAATTTACTTCTTCTTATTCAAAGCGACCTTTTTTGCATAGGAGCGTATTTGGCAAATCCGGGTCTATCAAATATGATGGATCATTTTCCCGAGAGGATAAAAAGTTTTGAACGTGAGATAGACTTTATGATGGGAAAAGCCCCTCCTCTTACCAACTTTGTTTTTCCACAAGGGGGTAGAGTAGGTTCACTTTTTCAGCTGGCAAGAACCGTTTGTCGTCGAGCGGAACGTACGGTTGTTACGCACGCAAAAAAGGAAAAAATTGACGAGCGAGTGTTAATCTATACAAACAGACTCTCAGATCTAATGCTTGCAGCCGCTCGTTTCACTGCCCACATTGATAAAAAGAGAGAAATTGTTTGGAGCAGAGAAAAATACCTCAAATAGCCTCATCAACTCATAGTAAAACAAGCGAAATGTGGATAACTTTGTATAACTCTCAGACCTTAGTCCTATAGTTAGTCAACCGAAAGGGGTTAAAATTCCATATTATTGCTTATAATTAATGTATGGCTCTGATTGATCTCATATTTCCCAAGAAATGTATTAATTGCGCAAAATTTGGGGAATTTATATGTGCAGATTGTTTTTCAAGGATTAAGTTTAATGACGCCTTGGAATGTCCGGCGTGTTTGCGCCCGGCCCTCAATGGTATGACTCACCCGGCTTGTATTACCGCCCAAGGGCTAGACGGGGCCATTTCAGTAGTTGTTTATAATGGTGTTGTTAAGAAGTTGATATACCAATTCAAATATAATCCACATTTATCAAAGTTAGCCTCAACTATTTCCGAGCTTATGACTGAGGGTTTGTCTCAAAATGAGAGCTTTTACGCATTTTCTGAAAAATACCAACCCGTTTTGGTTCCAATTCCATTAAGCACAAAGCGATTGCGTGAGCGCGGATATAATCACGCAGAATTATTGAGTAATTATGTCGCACAATATTTTAAGCTTGGTTCTGACAACAAAATATTAACTAGATCTAAAGAAACCAAGCCTCAGTTTAGATTAAATCGCGAAGAACGAAAGAAAAATGTTGAAGGCGCGTTCGATGTGGCTAAAAGTTCTAAAGTTCCAAGTTCAATAATTTTGATTGATGATATTGCAACAAGTTTTGCAACCTTAAAGGAGGCAGCCAAAATCTTGAAGCGAAAAGGAGCCAGGAAGGTTCTGGCCGTAACGTTTGCGAGAGAAATTTAGTATGCGCTAGGTGAGGAGTTTGTAGTTGGGTAAGCTGGATTGTACTTCTTCATACACTCTTTCATGCAAATCATTTTATATTGACTAGTGACACACTCTTTGGCGCAAACACTTTCTTGAGCTTTCTGAAGTTGAGCCGCAGGATTAATTGCTATTAGACCAATAATGCTGAAGAAGAAAAAGATCAGTAGAATCATCGGCAAGCTTATCACGAGCTTTACCCATTTTGGCCAACTGGTCCAGACCCACATTAGAATTATTCCGGCGGGATATGCGAGTAAAAGCGTGAGAACTGTGACTATTAGCTTTGTGTCTTCCGATACGCTCTGTGATTGTGTCTTTGACTTTCTTTTTGCCATGCAATTAGTATTTCAAACTAAATTCACCGTGTCAACTTATTTGATTATTAAAACTCTATTTACATCTTCCAATAGTCTTTCGAATTTAGTATACCCTGCGGCTTGATTAAAGTGTCCGGCATTGGAAATGAAAGTTAATGGGACTCCCAAGTGTCGTGCGAGTTGTTGGCCATTTTCAAGCGCAACATAAGGGTCATTGTCTGAGTGAAAAACTTCAAAATAACCCGAGGACTTCCTTATTTTGTCCCAATCAAAATCAAAATTTCCGCTAAACTTTCTATCGTTTTCAATATTTTTTATTGGTTCGATACCAATTGGTGTTCCTACTAAGAAAGCTGCTTTTATGGGCACTTCAAGACGTTCCAATAGTCTCAAAGTAAAAAGGCCTCCCAAGCTATGCCCGATTAAAATGGTTTTTTCATCAATATCTTTGATTTGTGGATCAACTACTTCAAGCCAGGCCTCGAGCGATTGACCATCTGGGGTGGGAAACTGTGGAACGGATACTCTGTGCCCTTTATTTTCAAGTTGCGATTTCATCCACGGAAACCAATTCTCTTCAGGGTATCCGGCATTTCCGTGGAATATAAAAACTTCAGATCTCATTCGCCGATTATACCAAAAAGCCTCCCTTAGCAGGAGGCTATTATGTGGAGATGGGGGGCTATGAGCCCCCGTCCAAAATTACAAAATAAAAACATCTACAAGCTTATTTTGTCTTTGATTGTCGTTACAACATACTCCGACAAAAAGGATTTGTTGTAACCAAGGTTATATTTTTTCGAATAAAGCTCCAACCAAAAACTTTACCTTATCCAAACTTTGTTTTTGCCCGTACCTTATCGTTTGGAAAAATAGTAGTACGAACAGATTAGTTTACGTAAGCAAAATTGCCTGCGTAAGCGTAATCGCTGCCATTTCTGGTAGCATTTATTTTTGATACGTTTTAACGATTAGTATCATTATCGGCTTGCAGTTTTTAAAGAGCAATCTTGTCGATGCAATGCATCCCCAATTGAGGCTATTATATCAAATTATAGGCTATTTTTCAACTCACGATCCTGGTCTCGCTCAATAGCCGTGCGGCGCCGATCCTGACGTTTTTCACGCTTATTTTTTGCCAAGGCAAGCCCAATTTCAAGCTTAAAATTATTGTCCTTGAGATACATTGATAAAGGTATAATTGTAAATCTGCCCTGATCCATCTTGGATTTCAATGCTAAAATCTCCTTTTTATGAAGAAGAAGTTTTCTTGATCGATCCTCTTGGTATCCTTCAATGCGAGAGAATTTATAGGGAAATATTTTTCCATTAACCAAATATGCCTCACTTCCGGAGATTCTCACGTACGCTCCACTTATATCAGCATGACCTTCCCGCAAGGCCTTTACCTCAGAACCAAGCAGGGCAATACCCGCCTCAAGACGCTCGAGAGGCTTATAAGAGCTTGCGAACTTATTAACAATTTTCATGCCTTTATTATATCAATTTCGCCTCGTAAAATTTAAAGGTCAAAGGAGTAAAGTTTTGAGGATATCACAACGTAAATTTTTTTGGCTGATTCATCAACTGCAAAAGATGCTGCACTAGAAAGATCTTTGGAGACATATTGGTTTTTAACACTTCCATCTTTTGATATTTCAATAATTCGTGTCGTGTTGGTATCAAGAACATAAATATTGGCATAGTCTACGTTAGTGAATATCAATGCGTTATTCGAGATATTTTTAGTCAGGCCAGTAACCGTGAATGTGTCTTCTGTGCCCTTTGTAAACTTACGTACTTTTCCTCCATCCAATATCCAGATGGATCCATCAATTGCCATTGACGAGGGGTCAGATAGGGTAATACTGCCTTTAAAATAGTCAGCTCTAGTACCGGTTCCACCGGGATATTTATCTACGGTTTTAGTTTTACTATTGAGTCCATAAAGATTTGACCCAAAATTATCAAGCGAAATAGTGTCCGATGCGTCTTTTTCCGCAACGCTCGCTTTTCCAGACTTTAAGTCGGCCTTAACTATTCCATCATCTCCTGCAATATAGACAGAACCACTGTCTTCTCCTATGGACGTAATATCTTTATTTTTAGAGTCGATATCTTTTTTTGATTGACCGCTTGAGTCAAGTAAAGATATTTTTCCATCACTTGTTACTACGGCCAATTGATTGTCCTTGAGGGTAACTAGGGCAGGATTCTTATCATAAATCATTTTTTGATTCGCCAGCGTGCTACCAGCACCCAATTCTCCAATCTTACTTTCTACTTGACCTATAAATTCGTCTAGTTTCTTGCGTTCAGCTGTTCCTTGTGGAATTTTATCTTGACTTCCATCAAGGTCAGTTTTCAATGTATTAAATTCATCAAGTGCTAGACCACGATTTAATGAGGCAAGAGTATTTGCCTCGTCAAATTTTTTACGTGCCGGATCCAAAATCTCCGCCAATTGCGCCTGTCTTTTTACGCTTGTTTGATGATTCCGTTCTATTATTACGCTGCAAATAAGTATGACCACAAGAATAACTATCGCCGCAAGTATAACCCTCTTTTTTCCAAATGTGGGCAGTCCGGGCAGCTTAAATTTGGGCAAGCTCATTTTTGCAGAACTCGCGTGGGTTGGCTCGGTTTCAGGTACGATTTCTTCGTCTTTACTCTTTCCCTCCGTCTCATCTGTCTCGCCCGTTTCTTCTATTTGTTTTTCGGTGTTCTCCGCGTTCTTATATTGAATAACTATTGCTGCCTCTGTTCCCACGGGATCATTGTGTATTAAGGGGGCCAGTTGTTCTGATATCTCAGATACTTCAAGGTTATCTAAGACTCCTGAAAGTTTTTCAACCGGAACTTTATTGTTAAAATCTGCTGTTTCAAGAATTACGATATCATTGTGTGAAAGTTCTCCCGAGAAAGCTAAGACCTCTCCAGCCTCACCCTTTGCAATTGGTGCAACCTTGCCAGATCTTTTTAAAATCGCGTATCCTTCTGAAGCAACAACTATATACATGATGTTATTGGTAATTGTTGCCAATACTACCGAGACATTGTTCTTGTCTTCGGTTTCGGCAAGCGCTTTTTCTACCGCCTCTTTGATATTCTTGAGATTCTTATCGTCAAGGGAGAAGTACTCTCTTTGGATTTTCTCAAATAGCTCTTTTCCTTGACCGACAATTCCTTCCTTAACGTCTTGAGATTTGATGCTCAAGACAATATATAGGTTGAGGGTGGAATATGCTTGGGACCAGGTAGATTCTCCCGGAGTCGCAACAATCTTAGAGAGTAGAATATTTGTCTCCATGTTATAAAGATAACACGGATAGAATCAGGAGTGCAAGAGCAGCCAATAAGTGAGCCAAGGCCAGAGCATTGAGAATTATCGAAAAACCTATCTGGTTAATAACTCTATTTAAATTATTGAGTTGAATTGCAACAATCAAAGCAAATAATCCGTAGAGAGAAATTAAAATTATCAACGCAAAACGCAGAATTGTATCTTGAGATGAGAAAAGCGATGGAATGATATCCATTACCTTGGCCCCCCTATCAAATCTGAAATTATTCTAACAATTCTCGCAGGCTCTGGAGCTCTATCGAATTCGAAATTTTCGGTCGTTGCGGCAGTTTGAATTAATACATCACCGTAATCAAAAACAGATCTTATAGCGCCCACTTGATTATAAGTTACATCTTCAACAAGATTAAGTTTTGTCTCGCTCACTTGTTTGCTTAAGATTCCATATACGTTGAAATCTATAATCCTTTTTGTTGTAACCAGACCAACATTAAAATACCATAACGTAAATTGAATAAGAATGAAACCAAAGATTATCAAAAAGTAAAATAGTACAGCAATTGTTTGGGTAGTTGTTGATAAATTAAAGAATGGCGTAAAGAGCGAGGAAAAGCGCATTATCACAAAAGGTATTATGATTAAAATTAAAGCTGCGATAATCCACGGAAGATTTGTGATTAAATCTCTTCTGACAAGTAAGACTATCTCCTCTCCCGCTTCCTGATTTTCAAAAGTTACATTGGAAGGATATAGGCAAAGATTTGAAAAGAAGTGCGCCTTGTTTGTTGGGTGGCCGTGATGTTCCTCGGCGGGCTTTACTGGTTGGCCAGCCTCCTTCTTATCTGCGGTTGAATTATTATCGTCAATAACGAACTCGCCTGTTAGGTCTTCTGAGTTTGGCATTTGCCACCAATTATATATTAAATTGCTTGTTTATTACAATTTTGGGGACCTACTGCTCAACGTTAAATAGGGGTCCTACAATTTGAAGATTGGCAGGAGCTCGTAAATTAAACCAGTTTTTAAATTCTGAAGCATCAAAGCTTTGTGATCCACCATCACCGTTTACCGAAACAGAGGTTGTTTTTCCCGATCCAAAATCTGTTGAAACGGATATGCTTGAAACGCTTGTATATCCTCCTCCAAGCTCTTGTCTTACGCGGCCAGCATCCCAAGTGTCTGTTCCTTCAGGGTTTGGTTTATCAGTTTGATAAAGGTGCTTACCCGTTGATGAGTCTTTGCGTGCAAGAAGGATTACATTTACAATGTCTGCAACTTCATCAGGCTTGAGCCAGGCGGTTCCATCATAGGCCGAACGACTTCCCCAGTCACAGTAGAACCAGGGAGAGTCTTTATCATAAGCATTATTGTTGAGATCTGAAAAACTACCAATGCTATCCGTAGATGTGTCTTTGCCATTTTTAGTAAATGAGGTTGAGCTCCAGCCAATATCGCTTGATGAGTGAACATAACCTCCATGAGTTGAGGAGAACCACGCCTTGATAGGATTTCCTCCTTGAATCATAACTTTTCCTGCTGTTGCGTTTACCGCTTGTTCCCAGTTTCCTCCCTTAGGATCGGTTTTAAATACCTGGCAAGAATCAGTTGGACAGATAGTGCCTCCTCCATTGTTGGTATAAGCCAGAACATAAGAACGCGCAGCAACTGCCTGGGCTTTAAGAGCTGCAAGATTATTATCGGCCCAGGAGTCGGGTACCTCATAAATTCGTTTCATGTAGTCTTCAACTGATCCTGTCCAATCCACGCCGCTCCCCGTAACATGAATTTGTGTACTCTGATTAGTATCTGATATTGAGTCGAAGTTGTAATAAGCGTGGAGAATATCTTCATATCCTTGTCCCGCCTTTGCTCTTCCCCAAGCACCGTATTGAGAAAGTCCCACGCGGTTTGGGACTCCATATGTGAAGAAGGCAATTTTTGGTGAAAACCCCGGGTTCTTACCGTTCGTCAGGTCTGAGGAGCAGGATCCGCCCGAACCGGCAGACCTTGGAATATGAAGGCTCGCCAGACGTTGCCCTAATATTTCCTGTTGGCGGGCTGAAAGTTGAGCTATTTTAGTAGACAAGTTTGCCTGGTAGTCTTTTGCACCCTTTACCACCTTTGCTATTTCCTCCTTTTCGGGTTCAAGCTTGGTTTTGATATCAGAGAGTTTTTGCTGTTCCTCCTCAAGATTTTTCTTCCTTTCCTCAAGATCAGTGAGCTTAAGAGCAAAACTTACAATTCTTTCCTTATCGCGGTCGGCTCCTTTTTTTTGGTAGATGATAAACCTCGTGACGTCAGCTGCATCAGAGCTGGACAGAAAAACAAGTAGGGGAGAAAGAGAATAGTTTTTGATGTAGTAGTCTCTTACGGTTTTGTTGAAAATGTCTTTTTCCTGCGTCAATTCCTTATAAGCTTCATCAATTATTTTTTTCTTCTCTATAATGTCGTTGTCGATTGCAGAGATCCTGTTTTCTATTTGTTGAAGCTGTTTTTGTAAACTACTAAGTTGACTTTCGAGAGGGGCTGTCGCCTTCTGAGATGCTGATAATGCCGATTGTAAATCTGATAACTGTTTGTTTATGTCATCAAGTTCATCCGAGAAAACAGGGTGAACAGTTCCAATTTTCAGAAAAATCAAAAAACCCACGAAGAGCAGCAGAAAGAGTTTTCTCATGAAGTTCTATTATAACAAATCAAAATAAGTTCGAAGATTTCAGGTGGGCGCGAGAGGATTCGAACCTCTGGCCAGATGTGTATAAGACATCTGCTCTACCGCTGAGCTACACGCCCCTCACGTTCGTTCGGGGCAGGTCCATTTTTAGGACACCCCATAAGTTTAAGCGAACGGAAGAATATTATATCAATAATGAAGTTAAACTTGAAGTTTAGAAATTAAATAGATCCACCCGGTCCAAGCCCGGTTTCGTTTTTATTGTCAACACTACTTTGAATATCTCCGAGAACTTCAAAGAGTCGTGAGCGTTTGGCAATTTCCGCTTCGACAATGTCTCTAGGCCTTCCGTACTTGAGTCTTGAAAGTTCTTTGACAAGTTCTGCGACCCTTGGATTTTCCTGCTTTTTCTCAGCGGCAATGTCCTTGGTTAAGTCAAGCGAGAATGGAGGAGTAGGCTCGTTACCAATAAGAGTTTTGATATATGCGTGGTAAACTTCAACATTAATTAAGTCCGCCTCATTGAAAACCGGCTGGAATTCGTGTTGAAGGTAATTTGCGTCAGATACTCCAACACGGAATCCTACAATAGTTCCGGCATTTCCAAAAATTGCATTTTTAACATCTTCTTCAATTTGTCCAATAAACTGATTTGCGACAATTAGATTGAGTCGATATTTTCTTGCCTCAGACAAGATTTGTCCAAAATCAGGTGTTGCAAAATTTTGGAACTCATCAACGTAGAGATAAAAATCTTTTCTTTGATCTTGCGGCACGTCTTGCCTGCTCATTGCTGCCGCCAAAATCTTTGGAACGAGTATCAAACCCAAAAATGCGGAATTATCTTCTCCTATCTTTCCTTTGGCAAGGGATATTAGTAGAATTTTACCTTCGTCCATGACTTTTCTAAAATTGAACGCAGACTCCGATTGGCCAATAATGTCACGCATCATGCGGTTTGTGACAAAGCGGCCAAACTTTGAAACGATGTAATCTAATACTTCGGACTTATGGAAATCTGAAGTTTGAGCAATCTGATCCGTCCAATAACGGCGGACAATTGGGTCTTGGACCTTTGGTAAAAGTTCTTGTACAAATGAAGCATCTGTTAGGACACGGACAACTTCAACAAAAGTATTTCCCGGTTCAACCATAACGGTTAACATTGCATTTCTGATTGCGTGTTCAAATCTCGGTCCTATAATACCGGTTTTATTTGGATCGTAGAGCTTATACATAAGCCCAATGATTGATGAAACAATTAAGTCTTTCTGCTCCTCAGTTTGTGCATCTAACATGTTAACTCCCATGGGCCGTTCCGTATCTGAAGGATCAAAAAGTATTACATCTTCGGCCCGCTCCGGAGGAATAAGCGGCAATATCATATCAATCGTATCGTGCGGATCTACAAAACAAAGACCTTTACCGGCGCGTATATCTTGAAGGATCATGTCTTTCAAGAATTCAGACTTTCCCACGCCTGTCTTACCTATTATATACATATGGCGTCTTCTGTCATCGTCCCCTATGTAGACGGGACGGATTTGTCCGCGGTAAATACTTTTTCCAAGATAGAGTCCCGAGGTAGGAATAGTGGCGGGAGCCGGTGCAACACGCGCTCCCAAAAAATGAATACCGGGAGTTTCAACAGACTTATTCGGAAAGTGAAAAATAGTTGCAAGTTCTTCAGTTGTTAATACCGCCAATTTTTTTGGCCAAAGAGGAAGTTGCCGATATATAAAGTCCACAATTGCCATTCCTTTAAAAAATTTGTTTTTTTCTTCTTCAAACGCATTGAAAGAATCGAATTGTGAGAATGAGCCTTTTAAATTTGACAGATGCATTTGTGCAGATTCTTTAGTTGATGAGACTACGAGAATTCTCACATAAGTTAAGAATCCCGGCTTAGTAATTTTTTGTTCTATTCCTTCAAGCTCCTTTTGATCTACGGAATATTTAGCGGTTTCAGGATTTGCTTCGCGCTTTTTGGTGGTAGTAACAAACTCTCGCCCTGTCTTTTTCCATCTATCACTTCCCGGCGTAATTAATATTTGTATTGCTGCAGCTTCCTTATCTACCATTTTTCCAATAGTGCTTGTAATTGAAGATAATGGATCAACGGGCAAGTCTTTATAAGTTTTGATAGGTAGATAATAAGATTTTTTAAGTTTTAAAGATGCATAAGCAACATTGCCATCGGTATCAAATATATTGTAGTCATCTACTTTTAAGATTTGAGCGTCGGGATAGCATCCATGAATTTGTTTCTCAACCATATCACGAAGTTTATTTGGTACACCAACATAAAATCTTATATCTTGAGGTCTTCCTACAATTTCAAAGGAAATACTATCCGCATTTTTGAGAAAAGAAAAAATTCCCTTCGTTCCTTTGATTGAGGTGAGGCTCGAAAATAACTGTTCGGCCGCATCTATTTTTATTTCATTTTCTCGTGGTAAAGACACCTCCAGAAGAGTTGTGTCAAGGGCTCTCTCATGTCTTTCGCGGCTTTTCTTCCAAAATCCCAAAGCAATAAAGATTCCAACAGCACAACCGATAACAACTGATGATGCCAAAAACGCAAGTAAAAAAGCAAAAACCACGTTCATTACAATCTGAGATAAACCATCAAGCGGCATTTTTTTCCTTCCCTTCTTCAATTAAAAATTCCTTTATCCCGCTGTATCGACGAGGTTGTTCCGCCCCAAACTTTTTATCAGGTTCCGTGTTTGGTTTTGGAGAAGGTGTAGTGGGTACTGCTTCTGCTGCCGGTTTTACCATCCCGTCAGTATGGATTTGCTTAATCTCATTCATTATTGCATCGGATTCGTGTGAAACTACATTTGCAGCCTTGACTTGTGGCGGCAGGGGAAGGGGAGTTCTTTCTCCCGAGGGGGTAGCTATTGGGTTTTCAATCTGTTTTGGGCTGTCTGACATGCTTAAATCATAGCAGAAAAAGGGGCTTTCAGCAACCAAATTAGCCTCACAAAATCCTAACAAAATATAACAAATACCAGACTCTTTGGTATAATTGACTTTCTGGAGGAGTCGCATAGCTGGTCCATTGCGGGGGGTTGCTAACCCCCTGAGTCTCTAAAAAGGCTCGCGCAGGTTCAAATCCTGTCTCCTCCGCCTCACTTCGTTCGGCGCTGGCGCATTGAATGAAGAATTGGAGAGGTCGCATAGTGGTCTAGTGCGGAAGTCTTGAAAACTTCTGTGGGCGCAAGTTCACCGCGAGTTCGAATCTCGCCCTCTCCGCCAAAATCAAATTGATTAAAGTATTCGTTGACTTTTATACCCGCCCAAATATAAAATCATCACAATGAACGATACGGGTTTTGATAGTTCTAGAGTAGACCCTCGAGAAGAAGCCTTGCTAAGGACTGCCACCGATGAGCAAAAAGCCATGTACGCTTTAATAAAAGAGATGGCAAAACTGGAAACTATTCCTGATCCATCTCAACAAGATCAACCGCTGTATAAAATGGGATTAACTAATGGTCACGATGCAACTTTCCCTCCTTCAAAATTCATAGAGCTTGCATTGGCTTCACAGTCTCCAGAAAGCATTCCAACACCCCCGGGTCAAGAAGCTCGTGGTGCAAGCGTTGTCTCTTACTTACAGTTCTCTTTAATGAAGAGAGGGCTAAATGATCATGGTGTGTCTGTATATACGGGAGCCTACGAAGCTAGAATTTATAATGAAAGGTTAAAATCTCCAGGAGGAGTTGACGTATCTACTTTTAGAGTATCACCCGTTTCAGGAACATTTCAAGGGATGGAAGCTGAAGTTCCTCGAGTTTTCAATATCGGGTTTCCAGTAAAAGTTGAAAGTACGCAAGGATATCGACAAGGTAGTTTCGAAAACACCTCTTATCAACGAACCTTTCCGCCTGCAGGTAAATGAAAATAATCGATTTATCTCTGCCAATCTTTGACGGTATGCCGGTATATCCGGGAGATCCCGAAGTTGTTGTCGAACAAATTCAAACTCTTGAAAAAGTTTGAATCTCGTCCTCTCCGCAGATAATAATGCTATAATTTGCCTATGGGTGAAATAGGCCTTTCTTTTGAAGAAGGCCAAAAATCAGGGTTAATATCTACGCCAACTCCGGAGACACCTTCCCCTAGATCTGAAATACCCATCTTTCAACCAGAAGGTCTAATTGTAGCTGAAAATACAACGTCTCAAGATATAGATCAAGCGTCTCGCCTGAAAATACCTAAATTAAAAATAGGACTACACTTAATAAGTAAAGGAGAGAAAGTTCTTGTTTCTTCGGGTATACAACCAGAAACAGCGATCATACACGCAGCGGAAAGATTAGCGCTGTTTAATTCACTCAAGCTCAATGGATTTGACCCAATACTTTTTGAATCTGCCTGGAAATCAGACGAATCCTGGCCTGATAAAGAATACCGGCATTTAGACGTTCTAGGTAGGCAAGAAATCAAAAAAGAAGTCGCTTATAGTTCAGCTGGCAGACTGGCAGTGGAAGCGTATAGAAAAGGAAAACTTGACAGAATGGTAGGGCTAGATGCTTGGGTTAACGATGAGGACGAGACTAATGAGGCGGCAAAAGAAAACCTACGAAAAGATTCCTCTTCCTTGGTGGCAGCTGTCGATGAGGGTAGAGGCAAAGGACCAGTAAAAGATCCATCAGATTTCCTGCTTTTTTATACTGAATTTGACGAGTTAGTTCCTGCAAGTACAGCAACAATACCGGGAGCTAAAAACGTGGAAGTAAAAATACCCAAGATATTGCTTGAGGCGAAAAGACGGGGCTTACTTGAAGGGCCTTGGGTTCATAGGTTCGCAATTGGAGACAGACTGGTAAACGGAGGTCCACAAATGGCAAAACATTTTAGAGGCTAGGGTTTGAAAATTAGTGACAGGGCAAAGATTATAAAAGAGAGACCTACTACGTTTACCAGAGTTGATATCATTACAAACTGATAACTTTTAAGCTTGTGAATCCCCATAAGATTTATTCCTACGTCATGTGGTACTGGCGTTAGAATTAAGATGGCCCCCAAAACAGGGAATAACCATCTAAAGTGTTTTGTTCTCAGGACATTGTGAAAGTGATTCTTACCGAACTTCTCATAGATTGGTGTAATTTCTGAGGCTAGTCCATCTTTTGCTAAATTAAAAATCGTAAAGTCTGCAGTTATTGCTCCAAGCGCTGCAACAATTGCAATATTTGCCAAGGAAAATTTTTCAGCCAGAATTAAAAGAACCGTTGCGGCAAAAGGTGCAGCAAAAGTGGAAATGAAAATAAGGCCGGCAATAAAAGCAGCACCCAGTCCCATATGAAGAATAAATTCCTTGAAAGGCCCAAAGCTTCCTAAAGTGAAAGCAAAAATGAAGGCGATTATTAGGAAAGTTAGATTTTTAAATCTCCAAGAATTCCAATCCATAAATTTAGTATAGCAAAATGCTTTAAATTTTAATAAACTGCATTCATGATAGGATATTCGGCAGTACCACTCTATAAAAAACTAGGGTTGAAAGAAAACTCACGAATTATTTTTATAAATGAGCCGGATAATTTTCTTTCAAAACTAGGTATAAAAATAAAAACCGAACAAAAACTTACGGGACAGTTTGATTATGTGCATTTCTTTACAAAATCTAAAGCAGAACTAGAAAAGTTTTTTCCTCAAATTCGAGATCATTTAAATGAAGGTGGAATGTTTTGGGTATCTTGGCCAAAAGGGAGTTTTGGGGTGACAACAGATATCAATGAAAATATAATCCGAGAATCGGGTTTATCAAATGGGTTGGTTGATGTTAAGGTGGCGGCCATCGATGAAATTTGGTCCGGACTAAAATTCGTTTACAGACTGAAAGACAGGTTCCCATCAAGAAATCAAGAGTCTCACAAGATATAATCCCGTAAGCGCCGCTAAACTAAAAGATGCCATAACATTAATTTTTAGTGCCTTGTTCATAAATCCTTCGGTTTCGATCCCAAGTCTTCTTGCAGAACCGTTGACTCTGCAAAAATAGACCGCGTTATATGCGAAAATGGTCCCTGAAAAAATGAAAAAGGCAATGTAAGCTATCAATTTTGCGTACTCCATGTTGTCTCACCTCCTCTCGGCGCAATTTTTTCCATGTATTTCCATTGTTTATCGCTACCGCTTCCTCTGAGGTACCAAATATCCTCTTTTTTAATTTCTGGTTTTAACGTGTGTCCTGTTGAAAACATCTCTTGTAAATAGTTTTCGACATTCTTTGGATCCTTGATGTAAGTCAGTGCGAACTCCTCCTGATGAGTGGGTCTGTCAAAAGTTATCACCACGTCTCCAACGTCTAGAAATTCATTAAGGAGTCCTTCAATTTTAGTATCTATTTCTGTGCACTTTACCTGATCTAGAAAAACTGCGTTTATTTGTCTTGAAAGCATCGGTCTAAAGGAAACCTCAATAATTTTTTTGTTAGTCACAACATACAAGTTGAAGTACCAATCGAAAACTGATCTTACGGCGAGGGTCGAAATGAATATAAATAGGGATAACAGGCTTAAGAATATTACGAGAGGATAATCATCCGCATATTTGTAGGCGAAAGTTGAAGCTATAAGAAAGAGTATACCTATGGATAGAGCGATAGTTACAGGAAACATAAAAGTTCCCCAATGTTTTCGCTGGACCAAAATTAACTTCTCGTCCGGTAACGTAACGAATTTGTCTTCAATTGCTTTATATAAATCATTTTTACTCATACTACCTTTATAAACCACAGAGAAGCGTAAATCAGTTAATAATGTTACAAATATAAGGTAGGAAACCTTACCCAAAAATTGTAAGATTGCTTACATTTTACGCACGTGATATAATTGCTTTATGGTAGGCCCAGCTGAGAAACTGGAATCATTTTTCTCACAATTTAGGCGCATAACTTACAAAAAACGTCAGCTAATTTTGCGGGCTGATGATACTCCCTCCGGTGTTTACTTCCTACATAAAGGCTTCGTAAGGCTTTTTTCAATGTCTGAAACCGGTCAAGAACTAACGCTTATCATAGTCAAGCCGGGAGATTTATTTCCCATAAGGTGGGCGATCACCGGACAAAGACACAACTATTACTTTGAGGCTATTACTCCCGTTGAGGTTTCAAAAGCACCCAAAGACGATTTCCTGAATTTTATAGAATCAAACCCAGAAGTTTTATATGACCTGTTTAATAATATTCTTGTTAGACTTGGAGGCTTACTCGAAAGAATGGAGTATTCAGTTTTTGGTAACGCATATCAAAAAGTTGCGTCCATTCTTGTTATTTGTGCTGAGAGGTTCGGTACGCAAAAAGGGTCGAAGTCTGTTATAAGAGTACCTCTTACACATAAAGATATAGCAAACTTAATTGGTTTAACACGAGAGACCACAAGTCTTGAAATAAAGAAACTTGAAAAAATTGGAATTTGCGGAAAGGAAGGAAGATTTATAGAGGTAAACAATATTGATAAACTCAAAAATGAAGCCAACTGGTACCAGTTTTCATAATATCTTCAACTTCCCTTTTTAACTACAAATTGCCATAATATATTTATGTCTGCCCAAATAATTGTAATTAAGCGCGATGGCTCCCAGGTCCCCTTCGACGATTTGCGTGTTAAGCGATCTATGGAAAGATCAGGCGTCACACCCGAGTTGTTCGATAGGGTTATTGCTCACATCAAGGAAAGAGTTCAGAAGGATTACACTATAACAACCGACGAAATCTTCTATCACATTCGTGAATTCCTCGTGAATAAAGATAAAAAGAGTGCCTTAAGATTTAATTTGCGCCAGGCAATTTTTGAATTAGGTCCCACAGGTTTTCCTTTCGAACAGTACTTGGCAGGGATTTTTAGAGATCATGGGTACCAGACTCAGGTAGATATCATATTAACCGGAGAGTGCGTAAGACATGAGATAGACATAATCCTTGAAAAAAACGGCAACAGAGAAATTGTTGAGGTAAAATTCCACAATCAACTTTTTGGAAAAACAGACGTGCAAGTTTTGCTGTATACGTACGCGAGGTTTCTTGATGTAAAAGAGAGAAACAATATGAGTGGTGTTTGGGTCGCAACAAATACCAAGTTAACGTCTGACGCAATCGCCTATGCAAATTGTAAGGGGGTAAAAGTTTTGGCGTGGAATTATCCTGAGGAGGAGAATCTCCGAGACTTTGTGGAAAAACCGAAGATGTACCCAATAACTATAATGACCGATTTAACAACTGAAGAAAAGAGGAGAATGATAGATAATAATGTGATCCTAACGTCAGACATCTTGAAGGTTTCAGATGTGGAATTTAAAGAAAAATATTTCATTGACCAGCAACGCAGCTTGCAGATCAGAAACGATGCAAAACTTCTAATTAATCCGTAGCCTTACGGCATTTTATTGAAATTTTAATATTTGTGTGCTAGTCTATGAACACATGAAATTGCTTTCCCAAATTGTAAATCTGCTTCCTTTAGAAACTGCTTATGCACATTGCGATATTCCATGTGGAATCTACGATCCTCATGCCGCCCAAGTTGGGGCGCATACTATAATTCGTATGACGCAAATGCTTCTTGAAGTAAAGAGAGATAATGAGACCAAAGCAGAACATGATATTGCCCGCATGACTCATGTTAAGGAAGAGCACGGACATCTGATTGAGGACGAGCTTGGTACTCTTGATAACGATTATTTCAAGCCGGAGCACCACGAGAGATATCCAGAGTTGGCAGAATTGATAAAGTCAGCAGTTAAACTATCGGTTGCTGTAAGACAAGGAATTGATGCAAAAGCAGCAAATGATTTACTTGAGAAGGTTTTGCAGATCGCCGAAATATTTTACAAAACAAAAAATCTAACTCCTGTTCGCGTTCCCTCATGGTATCCGACCGGAGCCGAGATGGTTGTGCCCCAGAAATAAATGCTTCTTGGAATTTTTAAAGTTTCAGGTCACAGTATGATGCCAAATTACAAACCCGATGACTTGGTTTTAGTAAGTAAAATTCCTTACCTTATATCAAGTCCGGCAGAAGAAGACGTGATTTTATTTAAACATCGTAGCAAGGTTTTGATTAAGCGGATTAAGAAAATACGTGCTGGAAAACTTCAAACTTCAGGTGATAACGAAAAGGATAGTCTCGCTATAAAGCCCATAATTAAAGAACAAATTCTGGGAAAGGTTTTGTTTAGGATCAAAAGTAGTTTATAATAATCATCTTGCAGCATGTTCATTTTAATCAACGCCTTTTTTGGAGTTATAGTCGCTTTATCCCTGGTTGTTTTGTGGTGGGTTTGGCCCCCTGATAGTCCGTGGAGTCCTTGGTGGAGAACAAATTCTGAAAAAGCTCGGGCAGGCGGAAAACTTGCTAAGATAAATTCAAGAGACGTTGTATATGAATTGGGAAGTGGAGATGCAAATTTTTTAGTCGCAGTATCTAAGAAATTCAGTTCAAAAGGGGTGGGCATAGAAATTGATTATCTTAGGCACTTAACCGGAAAGTTAAATGTTGTAAAGAATAAACTTTCACAAAAGATTGATTTGAAACGGGGCAACTTCTTTAAGTATAATTTATCTTCAGCTACAGTGGTTTTTGTATATCTTGTTCCAAGAGTTCTTGAAAATCTGAAACCAAAGCTATCAAAAGATTTAAAAAAAGGAACAAGAATAGTGAGTTATAAATACAAATTTAAAAGTGATAATAAAATAAAATTTGTTAAATCAGACAGTAAGAGCGAGATGTATTTATATAGGGTTGTTTAATTTTTTATCCGAGAGATTTTTTAATTTTGAGCGCAGCCCATCTTATTTTATCGGCTATTTTGTAAATTTCATAAGCTGCGGGTTTAATGACCAGATCAAAACTGCCGACAAACTCAACAAGTTCTGCGCCGTATCCTTCTTTAAATCTATGGAAACCGTACCACGGATCATTTTTGTCCGGATTTTCGCTTAATGCTCCCCACATATCGAAATATTTCAGCCCCAGTTTTTTTCCAAGCCTAATTGCTTCCCAGGCGACTAAATTGTTTGCCATCGTCTCGCGATGCTGACGACTGCTTGCGCCATATGGATAGTAAAGATGATCTTTGAAAACAAACAAAACCCAGGACGTTATAGTTTGTTCATCACCATTTTCAGGTTTATAGAGCGCATTTAATAAATGGTAGGATAGACTGTTTTCTTTCGTCTTCTTTTCAACTACCTCAAAAAGATTCTTATGATAACTTGGGGTGTGTGCATAAAATCCTTGACGGCTTGTTGTCTCATTCATTAATTTAAGGTATTGTTCAAAGCTTTCTCTGGAGTTGTTTTCTTCCACTCTGACCTTGTGTTTTTGAGCAACCCTTATGTTATAGCGAGTTTTTGAATGCATTTTTGATAGTATCTCTTCTTCGGACGGAACAAGATCTAAAACGAAAGTGTATTTCGTAAAAAGAGGGTGTGCAGCAATTGGGAGTTTATACTTAGTGCTCAACGGTTTCTGTCTAGCACCTAATTTAACGTTTGGTTCAAGTTGAATAAAGACGCAACTTTCCTGCGTGCCAATTCTGTATAATTCTTCAAGAAGTTGCTCATCCGGATTTTCTCCTTTTGGCAAGTATCCAATATAGAATTTAGTCTTAGGTATTTTATGTAAAGTTAAGGTGAACCCATCAACGATCTTTCCACTTTTAACCAGTGCTCTGCGAATAACTTTGACACCGGTTTTTTTTCTAAATTCCCCCCATTCAAAACTTTGCAAAGGGTGGTTTACCACTTTATTAAAATCTTCCTTTTGATCTGCTGTTACATCAATAAACTCATTCATAAGAAACTAGGTTCATCAGTAATTCTATCAAGATAATTGTTTTTAAGAACTTCTTCCGGCAGTTCATAGACAAATCGTGATATTTGGTTACTTACTATCTGACCAAAGTATAATCTCCTTTTCGCAAAAGTTAAATATAGTTTTTCTTTTGCCCTTGTAATTCCAACGTAACAAAGTCTTCTTTCTTCCTCAAGTTCCCCTGAATCGAGTAGCGATTGACTGTGTGGGAATAATCCCTCTTCCATTCCTACTATAAATACCGCATTGAACTCAAGTCCTTTTGCCGCATGCATTGTCATGAAGGTTACAGCGTCGGGATTTTTGCCTAAGCTCTTATCCGGCATATATTCTTGCTCAACAAGCGCAACGTTTTCCAAGAATTGGTCAAGTCTTGGAAACTCAATTGCAACCGAACGGAGTTCTTTAATGTTTTCTATTCTGGGTTTATCCTCCGGATCATTTTCATCGTAGAGCTCAACGTAAGCAGTTTTATTTAATACAGCATCTACTATCTCGGTTGTTGAATTTTTTTCAGCATATCCATTTTGGTTAAATTCCTCAACGTACTTTGCAAATTTTTCAAATCTTTTTTTGCCTATTTTTGTTATTCTCTTTAATGCAACTTTATTCTTAGGATTTGCAAGGTATGACAGATAGGATAGAATATCTTTTATCTCGCGTCTTTCATAAAACCTCACCCCCCCAACCAGTATGTAGGGAATGCCATTATGTAGGAATGTTTCCTCAAGGGCACGAGATTGGGCATTAGTACGATACAAAATAGCAAAATCAGAAAATTTTAGATTCGGATTTTTTGTTTTCCCCTCAAGTATTTGTTGGATTATAAATTCGGCTTCGGAGTGTTCGTTTTCTGCCTGAAAAATAACAATCTCCTCCCCTTCATGATTTTGGGTCCAAAGGGATAGCACCGGGTGCTGCGTGTTGTTTGAGATGACTGAGTGTGCGGCATCTAAGATCTTTTGAGTGGAGCGATAGTTTTGTGATAGGGGAAAAGTTTTACTTTCCGGAAAGTCCCTTTTGAATTTCTCCAGATTTCTAAAGTCTGCTCCGCGGAATGAATAAATGCTTTGGGAAAAATCCCCAACTATACAGATATTGCGATTTTTTCCTCCAAGAAGTTTTGTCAATTGATATTGAGCCTCGTTGGTATCTTGATACTCATCAACCATTACATATGAGAATCTATCTTGATAGAGCGAAAGAGTTATTGGGCTTTTTTTAAATAATTCTATGGTTTTATTTAACAAATCATCAAAATCCAGCGCCTCGTGATCTGCCAGCAGGCCCTGGTAAACCGGATAAACTTTGGCTACTATTTCTTGAAAATAACCCCTGGCAAATGATTCGTAAGAATCAGGCGCTATCATTTGGTTCTTTGCTTGAGAAATTGTTGCAAGAACTGCTCTAGGCTTGACTTCCTTGGGAGAGATATCCAGAAACGAAAAAGCTTCCTTGATTATCTCAAGTTGATCTTGATCGTCGAATATCTGAAATCCAGGAGTAATTCCTATTTCTCTTCCATCACGTCTAAGTATTTTACTGCAGATTGAATGAAAGGTTCCAACAAGAGGTTTATCGGGTATTTTATACTGGGCAAATACTTTTGTAATTCTGGAGATCATTTCTCCGGCAGCTTTATTGGTAAAAGTTACTAGAAGAATATTTGACGGATTTATTTTTTTCTCAATGACTAGGTACAAAACTCTTTGAACAAGAACACGGGTTTTCCCTGACCCTGCGCCTGCGAGTACAATCATTGGACCATCAGTATTAACGACTGCATCCTTCTGTTCGCTATTTAATTTATTGAGAATGTTTTCCATAACGCTTATAATTAATTTCAGCCTATCAAAAAGGCGTATGCGAGGAAGTATCTTCAATTGTAACATATGAAAAAAAAGTTTATTGTGGCCAACTGGAAAGCAAATAAGACAGAAGAAGAGGCGGTTGCTTGGATAGAAAGCTTCTATAATAGTGAGGACCAAATTGAAGACCGAGACAGCAAAGAAATTATTATTTGTCCTCCCTTTTCCCTCCTTTTACAGCTTCGTAAATATATAGATGCCAACGGTTTGTCTCTAAGCCTGGGAACCCAAGATATCTCGAAGTTTGGGGCAGGTGCTTATACGGGAGAAATCCCAGCCGAGATAATAAAAAAAATCATTAGCCACTCAATAATAGGTCATTCCGAGAGAAGAAAATATTTTTCCGAAGAAAATCAAGATGTCTTGGCAAAAATTAAAATTCTTCTAGATAATGAAATTACACCAATTCTTTGTTTAAGTGATATGAATCAACTGGATTTTTATATATCGCATGATAAAACGGTTGTTGATAGATCATCCGATATTATTTTTGTTTACGAGCCTCCAAGCGCAATAAGCGGTGGAGGATCATTTCATGCGGAGTCTCCGCAGTCCGTTGAAGAAAACGCTTCGGAAATAAGCAGAAAAATAGGAAAAAAAGTCACGACTCTGTATGGAGGAAGCGTCAATCCTGACAATGCTTCCACTTTTTTTGAACTTGCGAACATAGACGGAGGGTTAATTGGTCAGGCGAGTCTTGATGCCTCATCTTTCCTCGAAATCATTAAAAAATGCTAAAAAAGAAGCGGTCAACCCTAACACTTGTTCTAGTAGTTCTAGTGGTTCTCGTGGCTTTTCTGATTTATAAGTTTGTTTTGCATAGACAGATAGATTTAAAACGGGAAAAAACCGGTGCTATAAATGTTTTGATGCTTGGTCGTGGAGGGGGTAGTCACGACGGGCCAAATCTTACCGACACAATAATCCTTGCAATGGTGAACCCTGAAAAAAATGAAGCAAGTCTTGTCACTATACCAAGGGATTTATGGGTGCCTGATATTAAGGGTAAAATAAATTTAGCATATGCAATTGGGCAAAAAGACAACAAGCAGGGAATCCTTTTAGCAAAAGCTGCGGTTGAGAAAGTGACAGGTCAGAACATTGATTATGTTGTCGTCATTGATTTCTCAGGATTTGTTAAAGTTGTAGATTACATAGGGGGAGTTGACGTTAATGTAGCGCGCACGCTTGATGATTACAACTATCCTATCGAAGGCAAAGAAACAGATACTTGTGGGCACCCAGATCAAGAGATAAAAGACCTTACCGCTACAGCATCAGCCCTACCAGAGCAAGATTTATGGGCGTTTTTCTCATGTAGATACCAGCACGTCCACGTTGATGCTGGCATGCAGCACATGAACGGGCTGCAAGCCCTAACTTTTTCGCGTTCGCGTCACGGTGTTGGGGAAGAAGGGAGCGATTTCGCGAGATCCAGACGGCAAAGCGAGGTTATAAATGCCGTTAAGTCAAAAGTGCTGTCTCTTGGAATAATTCTCAATCCAATAAAAGTTATAGGCGTTTTGAATATCTTAAAAGACGATATAGACACAAATATAAAAGTAGAGGAGTATGATGATTTTGTAAACTTGGCCAGAAAAATGCAGACCTCAAAACTCAAAAGTTTTGTTATAGATTTTGGTAATGAAGAGCAAAACCGGCCCGGTCTACTCAAAGAGGCATTACCTTCAGCCGATAAGGGATTTCAATATAATCTTGTGCCCCGTATTGGCGATGGAAATTTTTCAGAACTCCACGATTACACTCAATGCATAGCTGAGGGTTTTACTTGCGCAGTTCAAGAAAAAGGAATAGCGAAGAAATTGGAATAGTTAAATATTAGTTTTATATATTCTTGTTCGGCCTTCTTGAAAAACCATTTTCCCAATATTTCTAAATTTTTCTTCAATAAGTTGAGGATATTTTTGAAATTCAAGCCCTCCCAGATAGATGTATTTGACGTCATATTTTTTTAACAACTTTTTAGTCAAATTAACATCATCGCTTTCATATATCTTTTTTACATCATCAATTCTAGGAGAAGGAATATTGTAACTTCCTCTCCACAACCATTCATGAACCGTCCAGCCAAGTATTGTAGGCAAACCGGTATTTGCAGAAATTCTCCCAAAATCGGTATATGAATCACCTTGAGCTTCAACTATCACCGGCCTTCCTTGTACATTTTTGTTTAACCAAGTTATAGCATCATAGTCGCCAGGATAACGAGCTTTAAGATAGGCAGTTCCATCAAGACCTACGTATGTCTTGAGATCTCCATAATAAGATTTAATTGCAAAATATGGATATACAAAAATGGGTAATAACACAATTAAGCTAGCCAGATAAAAAAATAGACTTTTTGTTTTGTTCATTATTCTAAAGATAATATAGGGACAGGCAAGCGAGAGCATGATGAAAGCTTGGTACACTAGCTTAAACATTGTATTTGCTCTGTAGTGTGCCGGATATATATCTTTAAGATAAATAAATTCAGGTAAAATAATGAGAAAAGTAGATATTAGTATAAGCGCAAGAATGAAAAGATCTTCACTAACGACTTTTGATTTTTTTTGCGTCAAGAGAAGAAAGCCTACGAAAGAAAAAACGAAAAAATAAAACCCTCCATATAATGTAAAAATTTGCCACAACGGACTTCGTTGGCAATGACTTGCTTCAAAAAGAAATGGACCCAAATGTCCAATTTTAGTTAAAAAGCTGGGGGCACAAAGTATTCCAATTCCATGTGTCAGTCCTGAAGGATCAAAGCTTAGGTTAAACGGTAGCGAAAAGACAAAAAACAATATCAATATCATTACCGTAGGCTTTATCGTTTTGGTTAGGAAAGTTTTAATATTGCCTTTGGCTTTCTCAAGTGAGTACCAGTTTTTAATCAAGAGAATAAGCAAGATTGCGAGTAGATATATCCCCGCGTCCCAAGCGTTAGTCATATACATAATTGATATAAATAAAGCTATTAGCACGAGTATTGCTTTATTAACTTTCTCCTCAATAAAAATAACGTAGATTATTGCAATTGATGTCATAACATACATCAGATCTAAAACATGTCCATGTAAATCCGATACTACAAAAGAGTAGATAGGGAATTCGTGGATTGTAAAGGGTATAAAGCGCGTTGCATTAGGGTACCAATAGCTGTTAGGTATTGATCCTAAGGAGAGTGGCAACTGCCAGAAGGGGACAGGATTATCTACGTTGTAAGGTTTAAAAAGTGCATAAACAGTATGTAGGTTACCGCCCAGGGTTAAGAGTAAGCCTGTTATTGCACCTGATATAAAACTTTTTTTAGTTAGCTTTTGTTTGGAGAATAGATTTGTACCGATTGAAAAAGCCAGACTCAGGGTAAAAGAAAACAGCGTAGCAATCATTAGGTTGAAAGTAATATTTGTTGGTAACAGCGATATATTAGTCAAGACTGCCGTTGTAAAGTGACCGAAGTAGTAATAGTTAATGGAAAATGGCGGAAACCACATATCAACCGGAGGCATAAAACCACTTCTCATAATAGAGTTCAGAAAACCAAAATCCATAAATTTTTCAAGACCGTTGATACTAGGCTCATGTCCTCTGACGTATGACCAGACAATAATTCCGCCCAAAAACAAAAGTTCTTCAAAAATTAAAAGCTTAAAGTTAACTGATTTTTTTAAATTGATTTTGTTTTTTTTAAAGATTAGGAAGTTGATAACTGCAAAAATCCACAAAATTAAAATAGCGGATAAAAAATTAAGTGGTAATATCTTGAATACTCCTAAAACAAATAAAGAGTAACTGGTTAATGCAAATCCAATAACTTTTGCAAAAAGATAACCATGGTCAACAAACTTTCTGAAGACAAGAGATGTTAAAGGGAAGAATATGATGCCAATTAGGAAAATCGGAATCCACCACTGGATAATGTAATGAAAATCCATCATAAATACTTTGTTCTAAATTCCTCCAGCGTGTTAATTAGATGAATATTGTCTGGTAGTTTTGCTTGTGAACTTCCATTATGAAGCCAATAAAAATTAACTTTTGAATTGTGTTGTGCAAGATAGATCAATAGATCCAAGTCATCATCTATAAATTTTTCAATTTTTTCCTCTTTGATAATCCTATCTTTGAAAAAATGTGGCTGGTCATCAGTGTAATTGAAGTACATCTTTTTGAAATATTTCGAAATGCCGTGTTTCTTATCCCAGTCCTGAGTTCTGTCTTTTAAAAAAGAAAAACGACTGGATACCAAAAAGATATTTGAGTTATCCTTGGCAATCTCCTGAAGCGCTCTTATATTATCTTTGATGGGAGGTCTCAGCATTAGTGAATGAGATAGATGTCTAATTTTTTGCTCAATTTTATTGGGGACTCTGTAAGAGAGTTTATGGTTTTTTTTCTTGTATAAATACTCAATAAGAGAGCTTGGAATAAAGGGTGGATAGTTTACGAAAACCTTATCAAAGTCTATACCAATTATTGCCTTTTTTTTCATACGAGCTTTTCAAAGAGACTAATCAACTTGAAATTCCAAATAGTTCTGTGAGTCGTTCCGCGTCGCCCAACTATATTTTCTCGATTCTCTTTATACCAATCATAGCTTTCTTTTAAAATATCCTGATTGGATTTTGTAGGTTTGAAATTCAGATATTTTTTTGCCCTTTCTATACTTACATAAGAATTTACTGGCAAAGTCTTATAGTGCCAGGCGACAATTGGTGACAGATTTGTTGCTTCAAGAGCGCCCAAGATAATCTGTGAAGGCAAAACCGGAAGACCGACAACCTTAGAAGAAGAGCGGGCATGTTTTATTAAACTGCCCAAATCTTGCCGCCATGTGCCAAATTTATCTGTTCCGACATTAAAAGTCTCTCCACTTTTTTTGCTAACCAATGCATTGTATATAGCGTCACACAGATCTTCCACCCCAAGAAGTTGATACAGGTTGTTGCCGTTACCTAGGATAAATACGGGCCGACTTTGATATATTGCCTCAAACCAAAGAGTAAATACGCCAAGTCTCTCCGGGCCCAAGAAAGTCTTTGGTCTTATGATGTTTACTGAAAGTCCCCTATTTGCAAATTTCTTGCATAATTTCTCCCCTTCCACTTTAGACTCCCCGTAATGGCCTATGGGATCTATATTGTCAGTTTCTGTCTCGGGTAGGTGCTTTGGCACACCATAAACGGCGGTACTTGAAATAAAAACAACTCTCTTTACCTTGTTGGCCAGTGCTGCTTCAAGAACGTTGTTTGTGCCGTTAATATTTATATTAAATATAGTTTTTCGTTCATGAACTATTGGAAGCGCTGCTGCAGCGTGGACCACATAGTCAACGCCTTTAAAAGCTGACACAAGCTTTCTTTTATCCCTAATGTCTGCTTCTACAAATTGGACTTTTTTCTTAACATCATTTGCTGTTATGCTTTCAATATCAAGACATACCACTTTAAGCCCTTTTTTTAGCATAAAGCGCGAGAGATAAATTCCAAGGAATCCTGCGCCCCCCGTTATAAGAATTGTTTTCATAAAGATAGATTGTACATAAAGAGTTTTCCCACAACAAGTGCCATCAATCTTTTTTAAATATCATTACCTTAGGGTGATCATATACGGTAAATGATTCATCGGCCTTTTGATCGTCAATTTCCATAGGGGTAAAGGGTATATTTGGAAAATTTGTGAACTCTGCAATCTCTTTAAATCCGAGTTTTCCGCCGAATAGATCACTATAATATTTAGAAGCAATTGGGTAGCAGGTTTTGTATTTTTGGCAATTATCCAGTCTTTGGATTGGAACATAAAGTCTATTGGAAGCAATGATAATATAGTCAGAGCTATTTATCTTTTGCCACATCAATCCCCACTTTGTTGAATCATCAGGCTGGTCATAGAGAGCAAGTTCGTTAACATTGTAGATCTGAGAGTTGTAAAGAGGAAGCCTGTCGTCCCAGTGTTCGACAGCAAGAGTTTTGCCGGCCGGTATATTTTTAATTATCCAGTTGCTCGCCGCAACTCGAGTATTCGCCTTGTTATAGATAGAAATAAATGATAAAGGCCAAATTATGATAAGGAGTGGAAGTATGGCCGATACCAAAAGTTGTAAAGTATTATTTCTGATTTTTTTAATTGGTTCAAATATTTTTGATACTAAAAAATAAGCTCCAAATATTGCAAAAATTGGATAGATGGGTAGTAGATATCTCATCCACCCAACGGCGAATTTTGAGACAATAAATAAATAAACAAAGAAAAACGCAAAAAGTATTAATCCTTCAGACTTTGCCTCTCTCGTTAATCTGCGAATATTGATTATAAAGTTAAAGAAACCCAAGAAACAGAGGAGTGCTGTAATTGGTCCAAGTCCCCACAGAAAAATATTTTTCAATTCGTATATGAAGGGTACCTTTCCGACGTATTGCAATGTATACGGGAAGGTATAAGCGCTTTTTGTCATTTGCGATTGCAATAGATTTTGGGATAAGAATTCGTGCCAATCTATTAAGGCATATGGTTGGGCAATCACAAACACAATTACTGTAAAAATCCCTATAAGCGTGCCGTCTTTAAATAGTCTTTTGATAACAGGAGGCAAATGCGGGAGCCAATTTTTTGGTTTGTGTGGAGACTTTAGAAAAATTAAAATAAAATCCAAAATAATTGCTGTGCCAATGGCGGCAATCAAAGGAATAGCACTTATTTTTGTAGCAAGAGCTAGTCCAAAAGACACACCAACAAAACCAGCATTCATAAAAGTAGGATTTTTATAAAACCTTACAAGTCTTAGAAGTGTTAGGGTTACAAATAGAGTAAGAATAATATCTACTGTGAAAAAATGCGAAGATTGAATCGCAAGTACAGAAGATGCATAGATGAACCCTGCAAAAATTCCCACCTTATCACCAAACAAAATTTTACCAAGACGCACTATCAAGAAAATTGTGACAAGGTCTGCAAAAGCAGATAAGAATCGGCCCACAAGTTCTATGCCGTCGTAAGTACCAAAACGCGGATTAAACAAACTCGCAACAGTGGAGGACGATTTTAAAATGTATAGCGGAAAATTACCATACGCAAAAAAACGAGGGTTTAGGCTGCTTTCAGGGTTTAAAAGCTGAGATATACTTCCAGGGAAGTTTAAAGGCAGAGCAAACATTATAATTGCCCGTTCGTCAGGGTGAAGATGATTTCCTTGATCCCAATCAATATTATGAAAACGCAACAGTGCCCCAAAAACAATTACTAGAAATACTAAAACAACAAAGCGTTTATTCATTATTTTATTTTCTCAAATATGAATACTGTTGGTCTATCGAAAACGTTTGAGGTTTGTTCCACATTACTGATGGGATTTCCTAAATAGGTTAGTTTACAAAATATGTCACATTCAGTTTGGTAAACTTTTTTAAAACCGAGTTTACCGGAGAATAGGTCTGAGTAAAAATTATATCCCTCCGGAAAATAATTTTTATTGGACAATCTTGAGTCGACTATTCTTTGACTTGGCAAAATTATGTAATCGGATTTCTTGATAGATGATTTAAGCTCAAACTCTTTATTTGGATTATTATCTAAATCATAAAAATTAAATAGAGAAATCTGCGTGAAATTATTATTGAATGGAACAATTCCAAGATCATAAACTTCGCTAAGAATCTTAGAATCTCTCGGAATATTCCTTTTCGCAAATTGCAGAGCCCGGATTCTTGTATCTTGGGACAGTATTACAGTTTTTATAAACGAAAACATAAAAACAAAATTTACGATCAGCAAACCAGCCAGAAAGACACCAAAAATAGTTTTCGATAGATACCTTCTTATATCTGAGACGAAAACCGCTATTATAATGTATAAAAATGGCAGAGACGGTACCATATACCTTGTCCATTTTGCGAAAAAAAATGACTGCGTGATAAAGAGACTTAGGAAAGCCAAAACGAGAAGACCACTCTTGGTATTTTTAGTTTTTATTGCCAGGACCAAATAGTAGAAAATGGCCGGTATTGAAATGAGGGTCATAGCAGGATTTATAAGGAATGGAAAAATTTTTTGGTATTGATAGACCACAGGGATTGTATTGTAAAAAGCTCCAGTATAAAAAACCGGTAAAACTCCCGTTGCTACCTTACTTTCATAATCCATACTGTTGAGAAAAGATTTTGAATCTAAAAAATTGAATGGTGAAGAAAGAACATAAGAAATACCGGCCAAGAATATAAAAAGTAGAGCTAGCCTAAATATTTTTGCAAAAACCTTCTTTTCCTTTCTAAAAGAAGATAAAAAGATGGTGTAAACGGGAATAATAATTAAAATTATAGAAGATGCTTTAAGACTAACAAGTAAACCAAAAATTATTGACCCAAAAATAAAATACCGATTTCTCGAGTGATCCATGAAAGCCATAAACCCATAAACCATAAGAATGGAAAAGAATGAAAGCCAAACTTCAAATGTGCCGAAATGTGAAAATTGAAGGAAAGCAATACTGGTAGTAAAGAAAATAGTTGCCAAAATTGCTGATAATTTTCCTGCAATTTTTTGAGCCAGTTTATAGACAATGGGAACAGTCAAAAGAGTTAGAATCGCAGAGAAAGACCGTAGAAGAATTAGAGTGAAAGAAAAATCTGGTTGTTTCAAAATTGAATTTATTATGACGCCCAAAAAATAAACCGAGTAAATAGGCAACGCGCCATATGCAAAAAAGTTGGGATTAAGATTGTTTGGAAAATGTAGCTGGACGATGCTTGTTGCGATATTCCTTTCGTCAGGGTGAAAGTAAAAAGGTGATCCCCAATCAAGTTTGAAAAAAACAAAAAAAGAAAAAAGGAGCAGCGTAAAAACAAAGAAAATGTTAACTAGCCTTTCGCTGGTTTTTTTCATGGAGAGACGGCGCTCGCAATTTTTAGTCCCAACTCAACCGCATAATTTGTTCCGCGGTCCCACGGGTAAACTTGTTCTATATTTGCAAGGTATACGTTTTTGAGAGGGGTAGTATGAGGTGGAATATTTTTCGAATAGTTTACGGGAATTATAGGTTGGGCAAAAGGTGCTTTGAATAGTTCGTATCCTAAAAGATTTTTTTTGTAATCCGGGTTAATCTTTTTGAGAAAGGGATCAAAAAGATTAAGTTTTTCTTCTTTGTCCATAATAAATTTTGGATCATCAGGCGGTAGATAATTCCCCAGATACAGGAGATGTTCATTATTGTAGTGACTTTTGTCCATGAAGTTGGTGTGTTCAACAATTGCCATGATGGGAGAAGTTGGATCACAAACACTAAGCCAGTATGTATTGTCTGAAAAAAACGGTTTATTTAAACGAAGAACAAGATTTGTTGCACCAAGACCCTTAAGTTTTACGAATTTATTTTTATAGTCGTCCGGTAGGTCCGGAGATATTTTAAGAAACTGGAACGATGGAAGGGTGACAATGACTTTATCATATTCTTCAAGTTCTGGTTTTGATTTGGCCAAGTTTTTAAATGTTATTTTTGGGTTAGTAGTGGATGATAGTTTGACTACTTCCGTATTGAAGTGAAATTTTCCTCCCTGTTTTTCTATAACTGCCTGAAGGTGCTGCGCGAAAGTTAGAAATCCTCCTTCAGGATAAGCCAAGGAGGAGGTTCTCTTCACTATTCTTGCCCAAAACCACGCGAGAGAAATGTTGTTCGCGTAAGACCCAAACTTGCTTTTGAAAAGCGGTTCCCAAATCATTTCGTAAGATGCGTTTCCCATTGCCTTAGGTAAAACCTCAGTTGCATTAAATTTCTCAAGTAGTTGCCAAAAAGGGTTGTATCGAAGCATTCCAAGACTTGCTGCCATACGAAAACGATCTAAGACCGATAGTTTTGAAAACGTTAATACATCACGGGGGGAATCGAACTGGTAAATCTCTCCATTAATGTAGTTTGATGTTTTGGGTCTTCGGATTAATACATTATGGTTAATTTCTTTAGCTAAATTTAAAATAAATTTATCATTTGTAAACCAATGGTGGTAATGCTTTTCAAGACTCCATTCCCATTCTTTTTCTTGATATCCAATGGCAAGTCCACCGGGTTTATCATCCCGTTCAAAAAGATCAACTAGATGTCCCGCCCTGGACAGAGCGTATGCAGCAGACATACCGGCAAACCCGGCACCAATAATTCCAATCTTCATGTTGGTTATTTTAAGACAGTTTTACAGGAGAAACAACAAAGCGCTTCCTGCCAAAATCAAAACAGCTGAAATAACAGTAAGTGCTATCGAAGAATTGCTTCCTGTTGGAGGTGGAGTTACAACGACGGGTTTTTCAGTTGGAATGGCGGTAGGAATCATCGTCGCCGTCGGCACAATTGTTGGAGTTGCCGTAAGAATTGGTGTAGAGCTTGCTGTAGGCGTTGTTGTTATGGTTGGCGTTATGCTTGTTACAGTCGTGGTGGGAGTGATAGTCACGCCGGTCGGCACAATTGTTGGAGTTGCCGTCGGGGCGATAGTAGGAGTAGCTGTTACGATTGGTGTTGCTGATGGTGTTGCTGATTGGGCTACTTGAGATCCGGCTGAAAAAACCGTAAAGCTGGCAGCAAGCGATTTAGTTATACCCGTCTTATCAACTGTCTGAATAGTTATTTTATGTTGACCCGAGGGAATGGCTGATGTCGGACGATACGACCAAATACCATTGTTATCGGATTTCACAATGATGCTGGGAGGAGCTCCTTGGATAACTATTTTAACGTTTTGATTTGGTAAAGCCGTACCTCTAAATAAAGGTTGTGCATCAATAAAAGACTCCGAAGGTTTTGGGCTCAATATACTAATTGCTCCGCCTACCTGTTTGATAATAGGAGCTTTAAGCTGAGAAGAAGTATTGTTTGTTTCGACTTGCTGGCTTACATTTGTAAAATCGTAGTTTGTCTCAAGAGTAATTGGTGGTATTGAAGCAGCATTTTTGAATAAAACCTTCAGCCCGGTTTTCATATCCGCTCTCGCCACAGTTAGTGATATTTCGCTGTCTTGTGGGATTGTGAAATATTTATCCAGGGTTGAGGTTCTGATTGAATTAGTCGGGATTATAAAATCTCCTGTACTTTTTGTAAGCGTAGTTATATTCTGTGCTCCCGCAAGGTGGAGCTCAACAATGGTATCAGCAGAAGATCCTCCCTGAGGAAGTAAAATTTTCCCGACGATTGGGTTTTGAGTTGGGGGGGGAGATGTAATTTTATCCCCCGTCGTTACAGTATATTTATCTCCATTGTTAAGAAATGTTTGTCCATCAGAGAGAACAGAAAATCTATAGTTAGTTTTTGGGGAAAGATCAGAAACGGTTATATAGTGTGAGAAAAATGGACTTTGTTCTCCACCTGATTTATTTCTTTGGTCATATGCAACAAATGGGGCTCCCGCTCCTTCAACTGAGACCCCTGCTACGGTTTGGGAGGTGGTTGTGAAGTTGACAGTGAATGAGTTCTCGGTAACATTTGAGATAACTACGTTTTGAGGAGTTTTATCGGGAGACGCGCGGCTGACAAAAATTACGCCTTTCTGAATAAAAAATGACGTAACCCAAATTGCTAGAAAAAGGAAGATGAGCGCAGCACCCGTAGGGATTCTATGATTCCATAATCTTTTCTCCATATTTATAAATTCGTAATTTGCCCAGCGTCACTCGCGGATCCGGCGGATCCGGTTGCTGGAGTTATTTTTGTTTCTCCGGGAGTTATTGAAATATTAACTCGATCTTTGCTCAAATCTACTTCAACTTGATTTTTTTCCTTCAATTTATCAAGTGTCTGGGTATCAAATTTTGCAGGAATCGGAGTTATCCCGATACTCGTGTCCTGTGTTATCGTTGAGGTTGTATAGCTATGGTAAACCGAGAAAATTATCCACGATACAACGACAACTGTAGTCAAAGCAACAATATATAGTAGTCCCTTTATCATGTTATTTTTTTGCAAAATACGCGCGCCCCGTTATTTGCGCCGTGTATTTTTTCTCATCATTCTGACCGGTTGCAACGCGATCTATGCCGATTATTCTATCAAAGTTAATAAGACTTGCCATAAAATTATTAACCGTTATTTGGTCACCTTGAACGCTTACAGTAAATGCGAAAGAGTATATGTTTCCATTTTTAATGTTGGGATAAATTTCTACGTTTCCCACTGTTAATTTCGTCAGTGTTACATCGCTATCGCTTGCAATATCTTCTATTTGTCGAGTTAATTTTGGTATCTTGGTAGTTTGAGGTATCGCATTGTAAGCTCCATCAATATCACTTTTTAGATCTTTATATTGTTCGTCAAGGGAAGCAAGATCTAAAAGTTTTTTATTCAAACCATCTAGGATCAATTTATTGTCATCGTATTGTTTATTGAGATTTGAAATTGTTGATAACGTTGGGCTAATTGCAAAGAGACCAAAGAATGATACGGTTATGAGTGTCAATACAATATAGACATAACCAACAACTTGTTTTCTTTGTTTGTCGTTAATAGTAACGAATTCTTTTTGAAAATATTTTTTGAAAATTCCGGTTATGCCTGATAACTTCATTATTTTTGCTCCTTCAACTCTATAGTCATCTTAAATTGAATTCCAAGACTCGTGCTTGAGACATCATCAAGGCTTATAGAAGTTATATTGGGATTTTGTTTTAAGCTTTCTACGAAATCATTAATTGGGAACACGGAAAATGCAACACCATTTATACTTATAGAGTTCTCATTGACCGTGAGATTGGTTGAAGAAAATGAACCGGTTGAAATAGATGTTAGTATTTGGTTCATTATTGAAATCTTGTTTTGTGTCTGTTGGTCAATTTTTTTGGCGTTTGTAAGTCTTGCCTGTATGCTTCTGTAATCGGCTTCTTTTGCGGCTTGTGCCTGGACAAAAAGATTCCTTGTTTTTATCTGGTCGTGAAGATCAATAATTTTTCTATCTAAGGAAAATCTGTAAACGAGTGCGCCAACAGCAATAAGTTCGGTTACGACAATTATTATCCTACCAAGATTCTTCGCCCATTTTAGAATATCTTCCTGTAGGGATCCTTCTTGCTTACCACTAAGATTAATTCTCACGTGTGGAGAGTTAGCCATGAATTTAGTTTAGAGAGTTTATACCGTTTTGTCAAAGCAAAAATAGGCTTAGATTCGAAGTCTCTTCAGGGGATTATTTTTTGGCTGGTTTTGCTGATTTTTTAGCTTGAGGTTTTGTCGTTTTTACTCCCTGAATTTTCGCAGGAGATTTGGCCGGTGATTTTCCCGCTGGCTTTGATAATTTTGACAAAGATGATTTAATTCTTGCAGCACGATTTTGGTGCATAACACCTTTTTTTACGGCTTTATCCACAGATGAGATAGCGGCGGTGACTGCCTTTGCGCTTTTTTGTTTTTTTGCAGCACGCAGAGCATTATCAAGTTGTTTTCGGAAATCATCGTTTCTTTTTGTACGATTTTTATCCTTTCGCAACTTCTTAATTGCTGATTTTATAACTGGCATGGGGGAATTTTAGCATGTTATACTAGAAAAAACAATAAAATATGGTTCGAGATATTCTCAAAAAAGGCATCGGAGCATTCGTCTCACGACAGACAAATATTTTCACGGCGGCAACTTTTATAATACTCACGACCATTTTATCCCAAATCCTCGGAGTCTTAAAATACAGGCTTTTAGTCTCGCTTTTTGGAGCATCAAGCGACCTTGGAGTATTCTTGGCGGCCTTTAGAATTCCCGATTTTATTTTCCAAGTTGTTATAGCGGGAGCCTTATCTGCATCTTTCATTCCGATTTTTACCGAGTATTTGACGAAAAATAAAAAAAAGGAAGCCTTTGAATTTTCATCGGCGCTTACCACAATTGGCTTGATATTTTTTATCGTTGTTTCAGCGATAATAATCGTTTTTTCATATCAATTATCATCTCTCATCGCTCCAGGATTTTCCCACAGGGAGTTGGTTTTGATGTCAAATCTTATGATAATAATACAACTGGCACAGGTATTTTTTATTCTCGGGACGGTTTTTACCGCTGTTCTTCAATCTTTGCAGCATTTTTTAATTCCCGGAATTGCCACTGCTTTTTACAACTTTGGAATAATTCTAGGACTCATAATTTTTTCTCACTTCCTTGGATTTGGGATATATGGTGGAACCTTAGGAGTTGTAATAGGATCTCTTCTCTTCTGCGTAGTTCAGATCCCTCTTCTTTTTTCAGCAGGGTTTAAGTTTGTGGCGTCATTTAATTTGAAAAACGGGGTATATAAGCTTTTTACTCTAATGGTTCCGCGTTCAATAACACTAATCGTTTCTCAGGTTTCCGCAACGGCAAATGTTTTTTTCGCTTCTTTTATCTCCGCCCGCTCTCTGGTCGTTTTTGATCTTGCTCAAACCCTTGCCATGGCACCGGTTTTGCTTATTGGTCAGTCAATTGCCCAGGCATCTTTTCCTGCGTTGTCAATGAAACAAGGGGATGAGCGCGAATTTGTGGCAATTTTTAAGACTTCTTTTAATCAGATTGTCTATTTAACTCTCCCACTTGCGGCAATCTTAATTGTTCTGAGAATTCCATTGGTCCGCTTATTTTACGGAGCATCGCGTTTTGATTGGAATGCAACCGTTGAAACAGGCCTAACGCTGGCTTTATTTTCAATCTCAATTGTTGCAAACGGACTTACCTATCTTCTTTATCGCGCATTTTATGCATACCGAGATTCAAAAACTCCACTGTATGTTGCAATAGGAACCGTGATTCTTAATATTTTATTCTCATACATCTTTGTGCTAGTTTATCATTTTCCAATTTACTCACTTGCTTTTTCGTTCTCGATTACGTCAATTCTCGGGGTCATTATCTTGACGTGGCTTCTTAATAAAAAAGTTAATCTTCCAAAATTTGACCTTGCACTAAGTTTCACAAAAATATTTATTTCAACAATTGTTATGGGAGTAGCGCTTTACGTTCCCATAAAACTTCTGGATCAGCTCGTTTTTGATACCACAAGAACATTTAACCTTTTGGTTTTGACAAGTATTGCATCTTTGTTTGGACTTGTTGCCTATCTTTTCCTGACGTGGCTTTTTGATATTCAGGAGGCGTATTATGTTATGGAAGTTCTTAAGAAGTTTAAATCACGCCAAAAAATCCTTGCGCAAATAGAAGAAATTTTTGACGGTGGGCCAAAACTCAATCCTTAACTCAGTCTAATGGCAGGCAGAAAAATAACTTACGGAAATGTAGGGGAAAACTACGAAAAAAAAGACCCCATTAAAAAACTGGCTCAAACCCAAGCAACTCTTACTTCAAAAAACCTTTATCCATTCAAAGAACTATCAGGAACGCGGGGAGAATCTGCGTATGTTTGGAAACAAGGAAATATTTATATGGCGTCAGTTGTTGAAGGACTTGGAACAAAGAATTTAGTAGCCGATGAGATGGATAGATTGACTGGAAAGGATTACTACGAAAACATAGCCCATGACACTGTGGCAACCATAGTAAATGACTTGGTTACAACCGGAGCAAAGCCTCTTGTATTGCATGCTTTTTGGGCGGTAGGAGATGTTGAATGGATAGGTAATGAGAAAAGAATTAAAAATTTAATAGCTGGTTGGAAAAAGGCTTGCGACGTCTCAATGGTTTCCTGGGGAGGAGGAGAATCTGCAACGTCAAGAAAGTTAGTATATCCAAATGCCATCGTGCTAGGAGGGTCATGCGTTGGAATAATAGGGAGCGGGAAAAGATTGGTATCTGAAAAAAAATTAAAAGCAGGAGACGCGATCATTCTCTTGAAAAGTACAGGACCGAATGCTAATGGTATCTCGCTAATTCGTGCAGTTTCTAAAAAGCTTAAGAAAGGCTATTTAACAAAACTTAAAGATGGGCGAACTTTTGGAGATGCGGTTTTGGCCAAAACTAACATCTATGCAAAACTTATTAAGGATCTCCTGGAACTAAAGGTTGATGTCCATTATGTATCTAACATAACCGGGCATGGATTTAGAAAAATCATGCGCGCAAATAAAGACTTTAGATATGTAATTGAAAAAATTCCCGAGAAACAGGAAATATACGATTTGATACAGGCAAGTGCCAACTTATCTGATAAGGAAATGTACGGAACTTTTAATATGGGGGCGGATTTCGCGATTTTTGTTCCGCAAAAAGATGTTAAAAAAACACTTGCCATTATTCGCAAAAATAAATACGAGGGAATAGATGCTGGAGTTGTTGAAAAAGGGAAAAGACAGGTTGTGATAAAGGCCAAGAATATTGTGTATGCAGGTGACTCTTTGAATTTAAGATAAATGGTTCGAGAAAGAACAATAACAGCAGAACAGGGAGAAATTCCCAGAAATTTTAAAATTGCCGTTATGGTTAACCCCGGAAGCTCTGCTTCAAATCTGGGCGCAATTCTCGATGCTCAAAAAGATCCTGATTTTTATGGGCGAGTTGGACTTGTAGTTGCATCATCAATTGACGCACAGGGTTTACAAATAGCAAGAGATCGGGGGATTACTGCCCTAACTTTGCCATATGATAAACCGGAAAGTATGACGGGTCAAGAGTATAGAAAAATATATAGCTCACGCGCTGGACAAATTATGAAAGCAGCAAATGTGGATTTGGCTGTAATGGTTGGGTTTGACAGAATCCTAACGCAGGAATATTTTGACGAGTTCGGAGGCCCGACCACCAATACTCATCCGGGCGCAGTACCTGATGAAATAGATAAGCCTTATTTTTTTGAGGACGGAACGGAGGCGCCGTGGAATAGAAGAATGCAAGGAACAGCAGCTGTTGCCAATTTTCTACCACTCAAATACGCGACGTCAACAATTCATATCGCAACGGTGGTTGCTGATTTCGGCCCTATCTTAAAAAGAGTTTTTGCAGAAGTTATCCCGGGTGATACGGAAGATACTTTGTATGAAAGATTAAAAAAGGCTGAGCACGAAGGAATAATTGAAGTCCTAAAAAACCCACCAATAACAAACCGTACTTGATTTTAAAAAAATCAATTGTAGAATTGCGTTATGGTAAGACAACCCATGGGATCATTCCGAAGAGTTCTTCAATTGGCAGGTAGAGTTGCCAATGAGTCGGAAGGAAGACCTTTTGAAATTCAAAAATCTTTTACAGCCGTTGATCTAGGATTTGCGTTGGGGATGGACATCATGAGGATTGCCGATACAACAAAAAGAAATGCTGAGGCTCATTCTCTTGATATGGACTTGACAGGATTTAATGTCAGCCCACATTGCAATAGAGACATTCATGATAGGTTGAAGACTGTGGGTATGTTTTTGCCCGAAGCTTTCAACGCCGGATATACGGGATATGTTTTGCGGGAGAAAAGTGGAAGCGTTATTAGAGAAGCTGCCGCTTTGGTTTATAAAGATGGCAGCTTAGCTGCTCAACTTAGCGGCCTCTTAGAAGCGGATCGCAATAGAACTATATCAGAGCGAATGGATATGAGCAGAGCCTTGATAAGAGGAATGGGAGATGAAGCAGTACGAATAACTTTAGAAAGAGGGAATGTTGTTGAAGAGCAAATTCCTAAGCATATTCGCGAAGGAGAACAATATAAACCCAGTACAAAAGAAAGAGAATAGTCTTCGGATTCTGATATAATTCTCCTCATGAACAGCCTAGAATCTCCTCCTGCAGGATCCTTTTGGAGAATGGCAGGCGATGAGTCCCGAAAGGATTTTGAAAGCCTAAGACCAACAGATTGGTGGATAGTAACAGGCGGCCCCTCAACGGGTAAAACTACACTTTTGGATTTTCTAGCTCAGCAAGGTTTTAAAACGATGCCTGAGGCCGCAAGAGTTTACATAGATCAAGAAATTGATAAGGGTAGAACCATTGAGCAAATTAGGTCAAGTGAACGAAATTTCCAGGAGGAAGTTTTGGGTATGAAATATAGAGCTGAGGATCAAGCGCCTGAAAGTGAATTAATTTTGTGGGACAGGGGAGCCGATGGAGATTCTATCGCCTACATTAAAACGAAAAAGATCATGATGACAGAACGATCTTATCAAAATTATGACCATCATCTGGGTGAAGGTGGAATAATGGTTGTATTCAAGCGGCGTTATAAAGGAGTTTTCCTATTGGATAGATTATCTTCTTACGAAACTGATTATGCGAGGGTTGAGAATGAAGGAAGGGCAGCAGAAATTCAGGAAGATCTCCGTGAAGCATACGGAATGATAGGATACCAACCTATAAAAGTGCCCGTTTTTTCTTCTAACCCTTTGGTATCAGTCGAGGCCCGAGCGCAGTTTATCGTAGATCATATGAGAAGCGTTGATCCGAATGTTCCCCAGTTAAGACTAAATCCCAACCGCCCCCAACAACCTGGATTACCGATTAAATTTTAGTCTGTTCTAAAAGTACCCTCTACAAGTCTTTTGACTAAAACTTTTCTTAAATATTTTTGAACTTCCTGGTGGTTGTCTGGATGCTCAACTCTTTGTCTGATTTCAATTTCACTTACTCCCAGCCCAGCAGCAGAAAGAGTAGGAAACATATTTGCTTCAAGAAAGCGGTCTTGAAGTTCCGCGTTAAAAACAAAATCTGCTCCTGTCCATGGTGAAGCACATTTCATAGCCACGCCCATAACAGAAGCTTTCGGAATAAGCACTTCAGGTATTTGCGGATTGTCAGGATCTATTCCATGAGCAGCGGCAACTTCACGATTGATAGGATCTTCAATTCTCTTCCCATTTAATTGAATTGGAATCCCACCTTGGGCGGTATTAGAGACAATATATGGAGCATCTTTATAAAAAATGCTGTTGGGATTATAGAAATGTTGATAAGTTGAATCGCTGTTCATATGAAACCTTGGATCATGGATTCTTCTAACTCCTTTCTCCTGAGCAGAACGAATGAGAGTACCATAATGAATCTTGCCGTATCCATCAGCCATAATTCTGAAAGACGTGTAATAGTTGCTTGGTGTTTCAATATAATCTTCAAATCTCCATCCAGTGTCGGGTTCCATTTGAGAGAATCCTTCCCAATCCCAAATGTTACGTTCAATTGCTTCTTTTGCAGCTAGAATTTTCAACCTTCTCAGGGCAATTTCTGTGCGGTTATTATCTTCAGGGGGAGAAAAAGTAAATTTCCAAGCTATAAACTTTGCGATAGCTTCTTTATCTTCAAGATAAAGAATAGACTCTCCGCGATCCTCTCTTACATCTTTTGCAACAATTGGGCCAGTATGAGTCAAAAGTTCTTTAAATGAGTATCCTTGTGGTCTTTCAACTCCAGGCATGGAGCTAAGTATTTCTTCTCTTACAACTTCATTGAATAATTCCTCTCTGGCAAGATAGCCCAAGTCCTGAACACGAGGTTCGATGGGTTTATTGGGAGCAAGCTGAACTACTTTGAAACCATTTTGTTCAAATTCATCCAAGACATCAACGTCCCAATCATATTTTCTAATATCATTCCGTGAAATCCCTATATATAAAATGGGGCTATATGCCTTGACGACCTCAGTAGTTGTTGGAATTCTTTGCCCATCTCTTTCTTTTCCTCCTGGAAGAAGTCTTCTGATAAATGCCATGGGCGGATTATACAAAATTTTAGGTTCAAAAACAAACTACAGGATATAAATTAAGCTTAGGTATCTGATATAATCTCTTGATGCAACAAAATATTCGGAATTTTTGTATTATTGCGCATGTTGACCACGGAAAATCGACCCTTGCGGATCGCCTCTTGGAGATTACCGGTACGATCCGCAAACAAGACATAAAAGATCAACAGCAATTTCTTGACTCAAGTGCAATTTCGCGCGAACACGGAATTACAATAAAACTTGCGCCTGTCCGAATGGACTATAAAATTGGAGACCAACAGTTCGTCCTCAATTTAATCGATACTCCCGGTCATGTGGATTTTTCCTACGAAGTTGTGCGAACCCTTTATGCCTGTGAAGGAGCCGTTCTTTTGGTTGACGCAACAAAGGGAGTTCAGGCGCAGACCGTTGCCAATTATAATTTTGCCAAGAAACTCAGCCTTAAAATTATCCCAGTTATAAATAAGGTAGACTTACCTACTGCAAATATTGAAAAAGTCGAGCGCGAGATAGAATCTACATTTGGATTTGAGAAAAGTTCTATCCTAAAAATTTCTGCTAAGACCGGAATTGGTGTTGAAGATCTAATTTCCGAGATTATAAAACAAGTTCCTGCTCCCGATGGTTCGGCAGATAGCCAAACTCAAGCCCTAATCTTTGACTCAATTTACGACGAGCATCGTGGAATTGTAATCTATGTCCGACTGAGAAACGGAAAAATTAGAAAAGGGGACAAAATTAGATTTGCTTCGGATAATTCTTTGGTTTTGGTTAATGACGCCGGTTTTATGAAACCAACCTATTCCAGCTCCGAAGAGCTTGTGAATGGTGAGGTTGGATATATCATCACAAATATTAAAGATATAACTCAGGCAAAGGTTGGAGATACAATCCTTGATGAAAAGGGGACCGGTCAGTCACTCGGAAAGTATATCGAACAAAAACCCTTTGTTTATTTGTCTTTATACCCGAGTAGTGTTTCAGATTTTCAAAGCTTGCGAAAAGCTTTATATAAATTGAAGCTGAATGATGCAGCACTTGCTATTGCTCCGGAACAATCACAAATTTTCGGACCCGGTTTCAGATGTGGATTCTTGGGATTATTGCATGCGCAGATTCTAATCGAACGAATTGAAAAGGAAGAGGGTGTTGAAGTTTTTGCGGCCCCACCATCTATTGAGTACATAGTTGATGGAAAAAGCGTTACGAATCCCAAAGACCTAAATAACGACGCCCGGGAAGTAAAAGAACCAATTGTCCTTGGTGAAATATATACACCGGTTGAATATTTGGGCCCGATACTTGAGATGATTCATAACAAAAGAGGGGCCAGTCACAACATTATTTATTTTGGAAATCAAGCAAAAATTGAATTTGAAATGCCACTTGCCAATATTATTTACGATTTCTACGACAAACTTAAAACGCTTTCGAGTGGGTATGCCTCCTTTGACTATGAAATCGCAGAGTTTCGTATCTCAAAACTTGAACGCGTTGATATATCCGTTAACAATGACATTATTCCAGAACTCTCCTTCGTAGTTCACAGAACGGAAATAGAAGATTTTTCAAGACGTATGGTAAAAGCATTAGCGGCAGAAATTCCAAGACATCAGTTCGAGGTTCACGTACGGGCACAGGTTGGTGGGAAAATAATTGCCAGTGAAAGAATTACGGCCTATGCCAAAAATGTTTTGGCAAAAATGTCAGGAGGAGACCGGACAAGAAAAGACAAACTTCTTGAAGCTCAGAAAAAAGGAAAGAAGAAAATGAAAACAATCGGTCAGGTCAACGTACCTAAGGAAGCTTTTTTGGCAGTATTGAAAGCTTAATATTATTTGATAGAGATCTTATCTATAATCCTCTTTAAAATACTTCTTGCAGCTACAACATTTGATGTTTCAGTATTTTTACTTGGAGTGCCATCAACCCTTGTGCTAATCTGAGCGAACAAGCTACCAGAAGGAGAATATTTTTTGAAAAACGTAAAGCTTACTCCATATATTTCTCCGCTTGGATAGATTTGATAGGTTTCATAGGCTGTGTAGCCTTCCTTACTTTGATAAATATGCTTAGAAGCTTTTTGCAAATCATCTAACGTGGTCGGGATAGTTCCTTCCCAAGCGGGATCAAGAAACGTAGGAGTTAAGGTCAGAGCATTTTTAACGGGTCCGGTAGTTGTCCAAGTTACTACGTACACAAGTTTGTTGGTTTCCGAATCTTTCAGTTCTAGAGTATTCTGATGAAAGATGTTTCTTTTAAAACTTAACTCGACCACATTGACAGATTTACCATCAAATAATGGAGAGTCAATACCAAAGTTGGAGAATGAATACTTTTCTTTAATCGTTGATTTCCAGATAGGCTGAGGATAAGGTTCAAGATAGTTTCTAATTTCCTCTTCATCGGAAGAGATGGTTTCATCTCTCATGGCTATTGTGCGTTTAAGATTTTGATTTTCTTTTTGAAGTTTTAGAACCATTAAAGCAAGAATAGCGATTCCAACCATTCCAACAAAAAGTATCGGGAGAAATTTTCTCGAGCTTAAATTGCGAGCTTTCATTTTAGAGGGCGAGGAGTAAGAATCCGCCCACTATTGAGATTGCCGCCGCAGCGATTATTCCAATTGTTTGAGCAACGCTTCCGGTTGGCGGAACTGTAGGCTTCTCAACCAATGTTGGTTTTTCAACAAGAGTAGGAGTTGCGGTTGGAGCAGTTGTTGCGGTCGGGACAATAGTTGCAGAAGCACTTCCAGACACGGTTACGGTTTGATTACAGGCGCTACTGATAGCGCCCTTATTATCTGTAAATACCGCGCTTGCCGAGAAGTTTCCACCGTTTTGATAAGTGTGATTGGTTTGTGCATTTACGCTTTTCAAATTCATTCCTACTGTTATATCCTGCGTTTGTCCATCACCAAAAGTAAATGTTGTCTTGGCGATAACGCCTTGGGTATCCGGATCATTTCCTTTGGCGCCAAGAAGTACTGAGAAGGGAGCAGAACCACTACTTGATGGGGAGACGGTGAATTCGGTACAAATCGGTATTTGATTATTAGTGGCCGGGCCTGTGGTTGGTACCACAGTTGTAGTCGTTGGGTTTACTACAGGTGTTACTGAAGTGCTAGGTGCAGGCGTAGTAGAACCGGTTGGAACCGGAGCCGGACAAGCACCTGTGGCAATATTTACGTTTGCAGGAGACACGGTTGATAAGACGTTGTCTGATGCCAAGCTATTGTCTTGTGGATTGATATTTTCAAAAACATACACAAAGCTTTTGGTGCTATCCACCTGAACTTGTGCTGGGCCTGCAACGAGCGGTTTAAATGTAATTGTCGCAACCTTTGTTATGGTTTGAACCGCATTCAAAGGCTGAGGTCCTGTGCTTATGGAGAAGGAGACTTGTCCATTTGAGATTGAGGGAGCAGCAATAGTACCCGGGAAAGCCTTGCTTTGGGTGACCTGGGTTGCCTGAAGTTTTGTTGGATCGTAAGTTATAACCGGTTTAACAATCGAAACTGCGTTAACACCAGGGTCAATCATGAGATCCACATCAAAAGTCGTACATTGAGTAGAAGTGTTAGGGCTTTCGGGGTTGAAATATAAACGCGAAGCTGCGGTGGCTCGGCTTCTTACCTCCTGTTGTTTTTTGACAAAATAGAGAGTGAGCGGAATACTTATTAATAGTAGGGCAAGTGTTCCTATTACTAGAAATTTGTTTGCAAATAATTTCATTTAAACGCGGTACAAAACGCGCGATTTAGCGTTTGATATAGCGTAGACAATTCGGGCAGATAAGTCAATGACGTTTTGAAATAAATTAGCAATCGGCCCGACATCTTGACAAAATCGGCCATATTAATTAGAATACTTAATCGTAAACATGGTAAAAACAGTCCAAACAACAAATATAAAACCACTTTTCAACAACGTTTTGGTTAAGCCCCTTGAGGCCGAAGAAAAAACAACTGGGGGAATTTATTTACCTGAAACGGCGAAAGAAAAACCACAAGTTGGTCTCGTGATGGCAATTGGTGATGGCGAAGTAACTCCAAAAGGGGAAGTCAAAAAGATGACAGTCAAGGTGGGAGATAAGGTTATGTACAAAAAATGGGGCGGAAATGAAGTTAAGGTTGGAAATGAAGAATGGACGATAGTTGAAGAGAAAGATATTTTGGCAATAGTCTAAAGGGGTTCCCAAATTAAAATTTGGGGTGAAAAAATATGGCAAAGCAGATTAAATACGGCGAAGAAGCCCGAACAAAACTAAAAGAAGGAATAGATAAGCTCGCAAATGCGGTTGTTACAACTCTTGGTCCAAAAGGCCGAAATGTAGCACTTGATAAAAAATGGGGTGCTCCAAATGTTGTGCATGACGGTGTAACAGTTGCTAAAGAAATAGAACTTCCGGATCCATTTGAAAACATGGGTGCACAACTCGTCAAGGAAGCAGCTTCAAAGACAAACGATGTTGCAGGAGATGGAACCACAACCGCGACTCTTCTTGCTCAACAAATCGTGACGATGGGCTTTAAGGCAGTTGCGGCAGGTAGTAACCCAATGATATTGCGAGTCGGTATAGAAAAGGGAGTTGGCGCCGTACTTGATGAAGTTAGGAAGATGAGCAAGAAAGTGGCGGAAGGAGATGTTGCGAAAGTTGCAACAATTTCAGCACAAAACGAGGAGATAGGAAAGTTAATCGCGCAAGCCTTGAATAAAGTTGGGAAAGACGGAATCGTAACGGTTGAAGAGGGTCGTGGACTTGAGTTTTCGATTGACTATAAAGACGGAATGGAATTTGATAAGGGTTATGCCTCAGCTTATTTTGTTACCAACTCCGATCGCATGGAAGCCGAGATTGAAGACGCATACATATTGATAACAGATAAAAAAATAGCTTCGATTCAAGAATTGGTCCCATTCCTTGAGAATTTTGTAAAAGTATCAAAGAATTTGGTAATTATTGCTGATGATATTGAGGGCGAAGCGCTTGCAACACTCGTCGTTAATAGACTCAAGGGAGTAATAAATATTTTGGCAGTAAAGGCTCCTGGGTTTGGAGATAGGAGAAAAGCAATGCTTGAAGATATAGCATTTTTGACCGGTGCAACTGTAATTTCCGAGGATACAGGTCGCAAACTTGAATCGGTAACTGTTGAAGATTGCGGACGAGCCGAGAAAGTTAAGTCTACAAATGAAAGCACTCAGATAATCGGTGGAAAAGGATCAAAAACACAGGTTGCAGACCGAATCGCAATGCTCAAAAAAGAAATTGACCGTTCAACAAGCGAATTTGACAAAGAAAAGCTTCAGGAAAGACTCGCAAAACTTTCAGGCGGTGCAGCAGTTATAAACGTTGGAGCAGCAACCGAGATTGAAATGAAAGAGAAGAAAGAGCGCGTAATTGATGCTGTTGCTGCAACAAAAGCTGCAATTGAAGAGGGTGTTGTTCCTGGAGGGGGAGTAACATTACTTCGCGCAAGGAAAGCTCTGGCCAAACTTAAGTCAACCTTAACCTTGGAAGATCAGAAAATTGGCGTGGACATTCTTTACCAATCACTTGCCGAGCCAATAAAATGGATAGTTAAAAATGCAGGAGAAGATTCAGGAGTGATTTTATCAAAAATTGAATCTTCAAAGACTGATGACTACGGATTTAACGTAATGACGATGGAATACGGATCTATGCTTAGTGCAGGAATTATTGATCCTGCAAAAGTAACCCGTTCGGCCGTTCAAAATGCGGCATCAGTTGCAACCATGGTTTTAACAACCGAGGCTTTAATTACAGACCTCCCAGAAGAAAAATCTCCAGCCGGCGGTATGCCCGGTGGCGGAATGCCAGGTATGGGCGGCATGGACTACTAAACTCCTTTTAATTTCTCCAATTCAGTTTAAAATATAAATATGGTTGATGTTCATTGTCATTTAAATTTGCATGCTTTCGATGAAGATTATGATGAGGTTGCAAAACGCGCGTTTGAAGCGGGAGTTCGTGTAACAGTAAATACAGGAACGAGCATCCCCTCAAGTAGAAAGGCCGTCGAACTAGCGCAAAAATACGAGAAAATGTATGCGATCGTTGGAGTTCATCCTCATCATGCGGATAAAGCGGACGTCGAGTTCGAGGGCGAACTACAAAAAGATTGGTTTGAAAATCTCAGAAAGATAGCCCAGAGTGATAAAGTTATTGGAATTGGGGAGACGGGACTCGATTACCATACATATAAATCAAACGGCATAGTTGATAAGCCACTTCAGGAAGATGCCTTCAGAAAACAAATCGAACTTTCAATCGAATTAAAATTGCCGCTACAGATTCATAATCGGTTGGCAGGAGAAGATGTGGTCCGAATTCTTTTGGAATATAAGCACAAATTTCAAGACCCTCCGGGCATGTTTCATTGTTTTGCCGGGACTCAGGAAGTCTTGAAAAGTGCTTTAGGTCTAGGGTTTTATATTGGATTTGACGGCAACGTTACCTATAAAGGGATTGCGCCGGGAGAGTCGGTAGCTTTACCTGAGCTAGCAAAAAATGTTCCCTTGGATCGTATTTTAGCCGAGACAGACAGTCCATTTTTGACGCCAATTCCTCTTCGCGGGCAGCGAAACGAACCCGCAAATGTTATAATTGTAGGAGAGTATTTAGCCAACCTTCTCGGTGTTGGTTTTTCTGAGTTTCAACAGGCTACCTACTCGAATTTTAAGAAACTTTTCGGCATACAAATAAGCTAATATGCATACTCTTGCTAACAAACTATTCACAAGATACCCCAGGAAATCGCTTCGTGCACTTGAAATTATTCCACCACTTTCTGCAATTTTTCTCATAAGCATGCCGTTTTGGGGAGCGATTTTTTTCCCGGTTCAGCTTGCTTATTTCATAATCTTCTTCGATGTTTATTGGTTGTATAAATCATTTAATTTGGCAGTTTGTGCGTTTATTTCAGCAAGAAAAATAAAAGCAGCCGAGAAAGAAGACTGGCTTGCGAAGACTAAAGATCTTCCCAATTTTAATAGAGTCCGTCATGTAGTAATAATTCCTACGTACCAAGAGACAATTGGTAAAATTCGTGAAACTCTGGATAGTATTTTGGCTCAAACTTTTCCTCCCAAGGGTATTTATGTTTTTGTTGCATTTGAAGAACGCGAGGAGAATGCCAAGGAAAAATCGGCAGAGTTACTCCGAGAGTATAAAAATAAATTCGCCATTTTACAAACCACATTCCACCCTGATATCCCATCTGAAGTAAAAGGTAAATCATCAAATGAAGCATACGCAGCAAAATTTGCAGAAAAAACAATTCTCGCAGATAAAAAGATTGATCTGGATTTTCTAACTGTGTCATCTGTTGATGCCGATTCAATTTTTGACAAACAATTTTTTGCAAACCTTGCTTACTGCTTCCTCACAAGTAAAGAGCCACACCTTACATTTTGGCAATCCGCAAATGTCACCTACAACAACTTCTGGCAAGTCCCATCGTTTATTAGAATCATTTCTTTTTTTGGCAGTCTATGGAGGATATCACTTCTGGTTCAGGGTATGAGATTAATACCAAATTCTGTCTACTCATTATCTTTTAAGCTACTGAAAGAAATTGACTATTGGGATACCGACGTAATTCCTGAGGATTACAGAATATTCTTTAAAGCTTTCTTTAGGACAGGAGGAAAAGTTACCGTTGCTCCAATATTTTTGAAAACTTCAATGGACGCTCCTAAGTCCGCAACCTACTTTAAGTCCTTGCTTAATAAATACAATCAGGAAAGACGATGGTCCTGGGGAATATCCGACGATGCAGTTTATCTTAAATGGTGGCTGATAGTAAAAGAAGCTCCGTTTTGGAGAAAAACACATCTAGTTGCAAATGTTTTGATTGATCATATTCTATGGCCTGTTAACTGGTATATTATTACAATTTCTGCAAACTTGATAGTTTTTCTAAACCCCGTTTTCACTAGAACCAGCCTGGGATATAACCTGCCAAGAATGTCCGGATTTATACTGACGCTCTGTCTGCTTGCTTTATTCGTATTAATATACGTAGACTTTAATATGAGAGCAAAAACGTCAGGAGTCTCTAAATTTAGACAATTCATTTTCCCATTGGAATTTGTTTTAATGCCAATTTCAGGATTCTTCCTTTCATCTCTTCCCGCCTTGATCTCTCATGTACAGTTGATTGTAGGTAAGAGGCTCGAATACAAAGTAACTGAAAAGTCATGAGAGAAAAGATCACGACCTTCCTAAATCAGAAGATAAACAACAAAGAGATACTCTTTCTTGCCGTAGCGCTCCTCATATTTTCATTGTTTAGAGTGCCTTCCGTTGTTGAGCCATATTGGTACGGTGACGAAGGAATTTATGAAGTAATAGGACAGGCAGTTGCCCACGGTAGAATGCTTTATTCGGGTATTTGGGATAACAAACCTCCGCTTTTATATATGATATATGCCTTGTTTTCAGGGGATCAGTTTTATGTACGGCTTCTTTCAATAATTACAGGAATGGCGGCAATTGTTTTCTTCTTTCTTCTTGCCAAAAAGTTATTTAAGAAAGAGCTTCCAGTCTATATTTCAACTATCTTTTTTGCTATTGTTTTTGGTCTCCCGCTTCTTGAGGGAAACATTGCGAACGCTGAGAACTTTATGCTGTTGCCAATAATTGCGGGGTTTTATTGTATTCTGCAGGGCAGAGGAAAGAATAAATACATTCTAATTGCCCTATCTGGAGTATTGTTGTCTCTGGCATTTTTAACAAAAATAGTTGCCGTCTTTGATTTTGCAGCAATCGCAGTCTCGGTTTTTATCTTAAGATTCTACGAAGAAATTCAATTCACAGAAAAAAAAGTTTCTGAGGAATTGAAGAAATTAATAGCAGGTTTTGAACAAGAAACAGTATTTGCGATCTTTTTTGCTATTCCCATAGTTATTACTGCTGCGTATTTTTTCTTCTCCGGAGCATTTTCTGATTTTTTCCATGCAGCACTTTCCCAAAACGTTGGATATGTGGGTTACGGTAATTATTTCCTCTTCCCAATGGGACTGCTCTTTTTTAAATTGGTTATATTGCTTTTTTCAACGCTGCTTGTTGCAAGATACAGACGAGCTCTTGGTCAAGGTGGAGTTGTAATTCTTGTTTGGGTCTTATTTTCTTTGTTTAACGCCTTTTTTTCCGCAAGACCCTATACGCACTATGTCCTAGTGCTTCTTCCCGCTCTTTCTCTATTGCTGGGTTATATTTTTGAATACAAGAGAATGCTAAAGATCACCTTGCCCTTTTTTATAATTATTCTATTTTTAGTTCACTACAATTTTAATTTCTACACAAAAATAGTTCCCTATTATTCCAACTATCTCAAATTCATAGGTGGAGGGTCTGTTACGCAGTACCAATCATTTTTTGATAAAAATACTCCTCGGGACTACGACATAGCATCTTTCATTGAAATGAAAACCAATCCAAATGAAGGTATATTCTTGTGGAGTGACAGCGCTCAAATTTATGCACTTTCAGAAAAACTTCCTCCGGGAAGATATGCTGTCTCCTATCACATCACGTTTTATAAAGACGCAATAGATGAAACCAAAAAGGCTTTAGATAGTACAAAGCCTAAATACATAATTTCAACCAAAGAGTCACCCGAGCTTGAAAACTTTTTGACGGGTTATATTTTGAAATACAAAATAGATAATGCTTTAGTCTATGAAAGGCAGTCTTAAAACTCTTTTTTCAGATAATTCGATAAAGCTTACTGCCATAGCTTCTATTTTTTTAATTCTTTTTCAAGGAATTTTGTCACTTGTTTTTTTCCAAAAACTCCCAATTCTTGTGCCGCTTCTCAATAGCCAACCCTGGGGAGTAGGGCGTCTATATCCTTCCTGGACGGTTCTTCTAATTTGCCCCCTTTTGATATTTACTTTTGTAGTTAATAATCTTTTGAGTGCAGTCTTCTATAAGAAAAATACACTTGTTTCACGCGTCTTAATTTTCAATGGATTCTTGTTTGTTTTACTCGCTACGATAGCATTTATACAAATTTTATTTTTAGTATTTTGATGCTTTTATCATTGCTCATTCCGTTTATTGTTTCTTGCATAGCAGTTTTGGCTTTAACTCCATTGACTATCTCATTTGCACAAAAGTTTGGATTAATTGATGATCCAAAAAAGCACAAACACCCGGCAATTATTCACAAAAAAACTTTGCCTCGCGCAGGTGGACTTCCTATATATATAGGTATCGTTTTGGGTTTAATTTTTTTTATTCCTCCAAACCCTACATATATTGCAGTAGTCACCGCAGGAGCGTTAGTTGTAGTATTGGGTCTTCTTGACGATAAATATGATCTGTCGCCGTATCTGCGGTTTATTGGCAATATAGTTTGTGCGGGTATTGTAGTTTTCTCAGGAATTCACATACCCTTTATAACCAATCCTACTGGTGGTATTTTACTGTTCACTCATTTTTCTTTAAATATTGCAGGACTTCCAATATCGGCTCCCCATATTCTTGCCATAGTTTGGATAGTTTGGATAATGAACATGCTTAATTGGAGCAAGGGAGTAGATGGTCAGATGCCCGGTATTGCAGTCGTCTCATCTATCATAGTAGGAATTGCAGCTTTAAGATTTCCGGTACTTACAGAAAGTAGTCTCATGGTGTCTGAAATATCGTTTATTGTTGCTGGAGCATCTCTAGGATTTCTCTTCTACAATTTTTATCCTGCAAAAATTTTCCCCGGATACAGCGCGACAATATTAGGATTTATGATAGGAATTTTGTCGATAATGTCGGGCGTAAAACTTGCAACCGCAGTTCTTGTTATGGGAGTTCCTACCGCCGATGCGATATTTACGATAACAAGAAGACTTGCTTCGGGCAAGTCTCCTTTCAAGCACGACAAGGGACATCTCCATCACTTATTGTTAAATCTGGGCTTGAAGCAGCGCACAATCGCGCTCATCTATTGGCTATTGTCTTTACTTTTGGGTTTGTTTGCACTTAATTTATCCTCCCGTGGTAAGCTTTTTGCTATAATTCTAGTGCTTGTAGTTGTTGGAGCGGTAATTTTAACACTAAGACTAACAGCAAAAAGTGAAAATGCAGAATAGTTTTATAAAACATTGGTATTACGTTCTAAAGTTACTTCGGCCAAGACAATGGATCAAAAATGTCGCAATCTTTGCGGCAATTACTTTGGGAGGTCAGTTATTTGATCCGGTAGCTTTGCCAAAAGTTGTCCTGGGTTTTGTATCTTTTTGTTTTCTCTCTTCATCCACCTATATAATTAACGATTTGGTAGATATTGAAAAGGATAGGCTTCACCCCTTTAAAAAATCGAGGCCATTGGCAGCAAATCTCGTAAACAAAAATGAAGCGATATTTATTTTTGTAGTAATAATAGTGACGGCTTTGGTTTCGGCAAAAGCCATCAATAATGGCTTTTTCTTATTGGCAATTCTTTACCTAGTTCTTCAAGCGCTTTATTCATTTTCGTTTAAAAGCGTGGTGATATTTGATATTTTCTTTATTGCGGTTGGATACATATTGAGGGTTTTTTCAGGAGAATTGATAACCGGATATCATCTATCAGTATGGTTACTTTTAACAACAGTCTCCCTTTCTCTTTTCCTGGCAATCGGTAAAAGACGTTCGGAGCTAACTTTATTGCGGTCCTACAAAGGAACGAGAATTGAGGAGATTAGAAAAAGTCTTTCACATTATTCTGAGGCGCTTTTAACCGTTTACACAATGATATTTGCAACGTCAACTTTTATCTTTTACTCTTTGTTTACTTTTCTTGAGAATCCAACCGGAATTAAAATCTCTTTAAATGTACTTTTGCCTGATTTTCTTCCTTACTATCTTCAGAGAAAATGGCTCATGATAACAATTGTACCCGTCGTCTACGGCTTAATGCGTTATCTTCAGGATATTTATGAAAAGCATGAAGGGGAAAGTCCTGATCGTGTTCTCCTTTCGGACAAGGCTCTACTTGCGTCAGTCATAGTCTGGGGTTTTCTGACCGTTGTAATAATTTATTTTATTGGCTAAATTAATTTAATCTGTCTCTATTAAGATTTTCTGCTACGCTTAACTAAGTGAAAGAAATTAGAAAAATCTACTTTGTGTATTTCTTTGCGGGATTATCCACAGCCGCCGGTGCTACTTTTACACTATATTTTCTTTCTCACGGCTTGAAACAAGTAGAAATCGGACAATTGTTTGGATTTTTTATGATTTGCCTTGCAATTTTCGACATTCCAACAGGAGGAATCGCAGATATGTTTGGCCACAAAGCATCTGTTGCTGTTGGGCTCTTCCTTCAGGGTTTAAGCTTCCTCATGTTCGTTCTTTATCCTGCTTTCTTTGGGTTTTTAATAGGAATGTTTTTTGGTGCACTCGGACTTGCGTTTCAATCAGGAGCAACGTCTTCTCTTATTTATGAACTGTTACACAAAGAAGGTCTTCGAGAAGATTTCCAAAAAGTTATTGGCCGTGCAAATGGATATTTTCTAGTTGCTTCAATCATTGCTGCTCCCATCGGTACATTTATTTATAAATTTTATCCAAATATACCTTATCTTTTTGCCTTCTTTGTTTTTATCCCAGCAGCGCTTCTCATTTATCTCATAAAATGGGAATTTATAAAAAAACCACCAAAGTTTTCAAGCTATATAAAAACTATAACTGAAGGGACACGTCTAACAATTAAGAATCGCATTTTAATGTCAACGGTTATTATAGGTCTTGCGTTAACAGTCAGTCGCTTAGTTTTTAATCAAAATATTAGTCAGCCTTATGTTGTGAGTGTAGGAGTAGACGTAGCTTATATTGGTATTATTGCTGCAGTTATTTCAGCTGTTCAAGCGGTCATTTCAATAAATGCCTATAAAATTTCAAAAAGACTTGGCAAAAGTTTTTCCCTACTTCTGATTATTGGCTTACCGAGTTTTGCTCTTATTCTCTTGAGTTTTATAGATTCTTTAATTGCAATTCCAGTTATGATCATCTTATTCATGGGACATGCTTTCAGGGATCCGGTGATGGCACATATTACACAAGACGAATTGGAAGAGGACAAAAGAAGCACAATGGCGTCAGCCACCAGTTTTTTAATAGGTATTAGTGGTGTAGTGCTTCCGTATTGGGGCAAAAGCATCGATATATTTGGGATACATAAGACACTTTTATTTTTAGGAACTTTTTCTTTTTCCGTTGGAGTCTTAGGATTTTTAATATTTAAAACGGCACGAAAGCCACAATTTTCTCAGTAAGTTATTGAGAGGTTTTCTGGGCGTAAGTTTTACTGATCCAACCACTTGTTCCATCTTTTAATTTAATTTCATACCAAGATTCATTTTCATCAACAAAAGGATAGCTTTCTCCGGGATTAACCTTGGCAACAATTTTTGCAACGGTTGAAGCCGTTTCCCTTACGTTAAGAAAACCCGTTGGAGTTTGTTTAATAGTAACAGTATTTTGTGCCACAACGGTTGGTGATATTGATGGAGTTGGGCTTTGCGCTGGACTTACTGTATCGCTTATATCCGATTGTGCTCCCAAAACGACATTTAATACGAGTCGGTAAGAACTAACAGCCCTAACTCTTATGGTTTTTTTGGAAAATCCCGCCTTCTCAAGTTCAACTTCATGTTCCGACGCAGATAGGGAGTCTTGATATGGAGTTGCTCCAACGGAATTTCCATCAATTGACACAAGTGTTCCGTCAGGAACTGAGGCAATTAGGATCTGAGGAGTTGCCTTGGGTGATTTTTCAAGCGTCAAAGTGTAAGAGCTGGCAAGGCTCCCTGGTAGAAAAGTTCTTTCAACGGCTGTTAAGACTCCCGGATTTATATCAATTTTTGCTGAAAAAGGATCCATTGTCTTATCATCGGGTACGATTTTAATATCGTGTTTACCTGCAGTAACAGTCTGATTTTGTTCGCAGAGACATAATGGGGTTGCTCCAACAGACTTATTGTCCAATAAAACAGTGGCTTTAATATTGGTAGTTATTTGGAGAGCTCCCTTTCCTACCGGTGAAAGACTTGCCGAAGCCAATTTTATTAAAATGAGGATTCCTATTAGTATCAGTACAACTGCGCCAACAAGAATAACTCTCCTTTTCATAGATTCTAATAATACCAGAAGAGCCGTTTATTGTTAATCCCTAGCAAGTCGTGGGAAGAGAGCTTCGCCTGATTTAATTTTTCCTGAAAATTGCTTCAAAATCTTATCGGAAGTTTCAGGTAAAAAAGGTTTCAGGTTTGAAGCGATGACATATACGGCATGAGCAAGATCAGAGATTGATTTACGTGCTTGCTCACCTTCAAGTTTCCAAGGTTCGATTCGATTAATCTCCTGATCTACGGTTGCTATAAGTCCCCAAATAAATCCGAGAGCTTCATTAAAACTAAATTCTTCAAGTAAAGTCTTTACGTGAGGTTCCAAATCAGCCTGTTTTTTAGGAATCTCAACATCATTTTTTTCTGCAAGCTTGGCAACGCGTGAAACGAGATTTCCTAAACCATTGGAGAAATCAGAATTATAAATTTCCTTAAGTCTTCGTTCTGAAAAGTCACCATCACCGGTTGCTGGTATTTCTCGCAAGAAATAATAACGCAGGACGTCCGCTCCATATTTTTCTATCAACTCATTTGGATCAACGACATTTCCAAGACTTTTTGACATCTTCTGTCCGTCGACGGTGAAATAGCCATGCACGAATAATGATTTTGGAAGCTTGAGCCCGGCAGAAAGCAAGAAAGCAGGCCAGTAAATTGCGTGAAATTTTATAATTCCTTTCCCGATTACATGAATATCTGCAGGCCACCACTTATTATACTTTTGCTCGTTGAGCGTAAAACCTACCCCGCTTTGATATATGTTTAGAGCGTCGAACCAAACATACATACGCTGATTATTGTCGCCCGGGACCGGAACGCCCCAATCTTTTGCACGCGCGTTGGATCTTGAGATGCTAATATCGCGAAGACCTTGTTTTAGGAATCCTAAGACCTCATTTTTCCTAAAATTCGGAATTATTTTAAGCTCATCTCTTTCAATAATTCTACGAATGTCCTCTTCATATTTAGACAATTTAAAGAAATAGTTTTCCTCTTTTACTTCCTCAAGTTTTTTGCCTGGGTGTTCAAAGCACTCGCCTTTTTCATTTAGTTCCTCCGGTTCATAAAAAGATTCACAGCCAACACAATAAAGACCTGAATACTCCTTCTTATAAATATCTTTAGAACATAACTCCCAGAGCTTTTTTGAAGATTCAAAATGTTCCGGATTGCTTCCTCTTTGAAAAACGTCAAACTTGATGTTCAAATTTTTGGCAAGACTCTCAAAGAGATTGCTATTTTTATCTACAAATTCCTGAACTGGAATTCCTGCCTTTTCTGCCGCCTGAACATTTTTTAGTGCGTTCTCGTCTCCTCCTGAAAGAAGCAAGGTCTCATCCCCCAAAATATCATGGTAGCGCCTTATCACATCAGCCTGCACAAATTCAAGAGCATGACCTACGTGAGGCGGCGCATTAACATAAGGAATAGCAGTGGTTAAATAAAACTTATTCATGGTTAGATCCTCCAATTCTTGCCGTTCGACTTCGGGAACTATTCGTTCACGTCTCCCGGAGCGAATTTAGGCGGACTAAGCAATTTTAACAGAGGTCGGCTTACCAAACAAGGCTAGGTGGTTCGTCTGCTATACATAAATTCGATTAGCAAAATTATTACCAAAAAAATTCCTGCTTGGAAAATACTGCGTAAACCAAAAGACCTTAGGGTTAATAGCCCTGTCAGAAACGTGGAAGCAAGCAACCCCCTTCTTTTATTTGCAAACAAAAAAGTGAATAAAAAAAAGAATAAAAGGAATAATAAAATGAAAAAAGGAAAAGTAGAAGGAATACTTACACCCGGGAGTTGAATTTGTCCGCCCGGATTAACTAAAAAAACGTAAAGAAAAAGGGGGAATAGGGTTGCCGCAAAAAAATATAAAAACGGTAAAAATTTTCTCTGCGCTCGCATCCATATAGATTATCATAAAAATCCTCACTAAACTCTTGACATAATTTAGCAGTCGTGATATATTATTGCTAATCAAAAAAATTAAGAATTTACTATGTACGATTTAACAACCCGACAAATTGATATTTTAAAAAATATTGTTCACGAATACATAGATACTGCAGAAGCTGTGGGTTCGGAGACCTTGGAAAAGAAATATGATCTTGGTGTATCTCCCGCAACGATTAGGAATGAAATGGCCGAGATGGTAAAGCTTGGATATTTATCAAAACCTCATTCTTCGGCAGGCAGGATTCCTACAAGTAAGGCAATAAAATTCTATATTAATGAGCTCATGAAAGAAAAAGAGCTCTCAGTTGCTGAAGAGGTTGAGGCAAAAGAAAAGATCTGGGATCTTCGCGAGACAAGGGATCGCTTTTTGCGAGAAGCCACAAAAAATTTGGCCGCCAAAACCCGAACTCTTGCTGTTACTTTTACAGATGAAGGGGATGTATATTACTCAGGTTACTCAAATATTTTAGAGATGCCTGAATTTTACGATATAGATATTACAAAAAATCTGTTAAATATTCTTGACAACACAGCCTATCTGGATAGAATAATGAGTAGGCTTGAACAGGAGTGTTCAGTGTTTCTTGAAGATGATTTCAACGATGAGGAAGCCTTCAGGCCTTACGGTTTTGTCTTCTCAAGATTTCAAACTCGTGGTAAGCATGCCGGATCAATCGGAGTAATTGGCCCTACAAGAATGCAATACGAGCTTGTTATTCCAATAGTCCGCTATTTCGGAAGTTTGCTTGGTGAAGTTGCAGATTGGTAAAAATGAATGATAATGACGACAAAGTCCAGGAAGAACAAGTAGATCAAGATTTGAAAAAATCTGATTTAAAAAAATCGAAAAAGAAGAACGAAGAAGTAGAGAAGTTAAAAGAAAAAGTTACGGACCTTGAAAATCAATTAGCTAGAGCAGTTGCAGACTATAGAAATCTTGAAAAGAGGTTTGATGAAGAGAAACGTGAATACGTAAAGTTTGCAAACCGGGAATTACTGAGTAGACTTATTCCTGCATTCGACACTTTATTTTTAGCAGAAAAGTTTATAGTGGATGAGGGAATAAAGCTAACGGTAAGGCACTTGCACGACGTCTTGAGAGATGTCGGAGTTGAAAGGGTGAAGACGGACGGGGAGATGTTTGATCCGGAGAAAATGGAAGTTGTTACAACTGAAACCGGCGAAGAAGGAAAGGTTTTGGAAGAATTAAGACCCGGATATATCCTGAATGGAAAATTAGTCCGTCCGGCACAAGTAAAGGTAGGCAAAAAAGTCTAATTGAAAAAAATAATTTTTAGTTTAATATAAACAATATGGCAAAAATAATTGGAATAGATTTAGGAACAACAAATTCATGCGTTGCGGTAATGGAGGGAGGATCTCCCAAGGTTATCTTCTCAGCAGAAGGCCGCAACGTAACGCCATCGGTTGTGGATCCCGTAGAGCGTGTTGTGGGTGATGTGGCAAAGCGCCAAATGGTTCTTAAGCCAAAGAGAATAATTTATTCTATCAAGCGATTGATGGGGCGCCGTGCAAATGATCCCGAGGTTGACCGCGACAAAAAACTTCTTCCATATGTAATCAAATCCGGAAAAGAAGGTGCCGCGGTAGTTGAGGTTGAAGGGAAGGTTTACACACCTCAAGAAGTCTCCGCTATGATTTTGCAAAAATTGAAGAGCGATGCTGAAAGTTATCTTGGTGACAAAGTTAATCAAGCAGTTATTACCGTTCCTGCTTATTTTGATGACGCACAACGCCAGGCAACCAAACAAGCAGGAGAAATAGCCGGACTTGAAGTCTTACGTATTATTAATGAACCGACAGCAGCAGCACTTGCTTACGGACTCGATAAAAAACACGCCCATACAATAGCAGTTTATGATCTTGGTGGAGGTACATTTGATATCTCAATTCTCGAACTCGGAGAAGGAGTTTACGAAGTCAAGGCAACCAACGGTGATACTCATCTTGGAGGAGATGACTTTGATCAGGTCATAATAAATCACATTGCAGACGAATTTAAAAAGGAACACGGAGTAGATTTGCGCTCCGACTCACAAGCACTTCAAAGACTTAAGGAAGCAGCTGAAAAAGCCAAGATAGAATTGTCGAGTTCAACTGAGGCAGAGATTAATCAGCCGTTCATAACTCAAGGATCCTCAGGGCCTCTCCACTTAACTATGAAATTGACCCGTGCCAAACTAGAGAGCCTAGTTGATGGACTTGTCCAAAAAACTTTGGACCCGGTAAAAGCAGCCTTGAAAGATTCAGGAATGGATAAAAGCAAGGTTGATGAGGTTATTCTTGTTGGTGGAATGACGAGGATGCCAAAGATCGTCGAGACCGTTACGCAGTTTTTCGGCAAAGAACCTAATAAATCCGTTAACCCCGACGAGGTTGTTGCTGTTGGAGCTGCGGTCCAGGCAGGAGTATTGGGCGGCGAGGTTAAGGATGTCTTGCTTCTTGACGTTACACCTCTAACCCTTGGTCTCGAGACTCTCGGAGGAGTTGCTACTCCTCTTATTGAGCGAAACACTACGGTTCCCACAAAGAAATCTCAAGTATTTTCGACTGCCGCTGACAATCAGACTCAAGTTGAAATAAATGTTGTTCAAGGAGAGCGTCCTATGGCTATGGATAATAAATCTCTAGGCCGTTTTATCCTTGATGGAATTCCACCGGCACCCCGTGGTGTTCCACAAGTTGAGGTCACTTTTGATATTGACGCATCTGGACTTTTGTCAGTCACCGCAAAAGATAAAGCTACAGGAAAAGAACAATCAATTAAAATAACAGGTTCAACTGGACTTTCGAAAGAAGAAGTTGAAGAGATGACAAAGCAAGCTGAAATGCACGCTGAAGAAGATGCAAAGAAAAAAGAGGTAGTAGATGTTAAAAATTCGGCCGATGCTCTCATCTTTACGGCCGAAAAATCACTTAAAGATATGGGTGACAAAGTAAAAGAAGAGGACAAGAAGGAAGTCGAAGAAAAGATTAAAGCACTGAAAGACGTTAAGGATAAAGATGACAAAGATGAAATTGAAAACAAAACAAAAGAACTATCAGAAGCTCTTCAAAAGGTAGGCGAACAAATGTATAAGGCGGGTTCGGAAGCTTCTGAGAGCACACCCGCTTCAGATAAATCGGAAAACGCAGAAAAGACAGAAGAAACCGGCAAGTCTAAGGAAGACAAGAAAGAAGCAGAAGAAGGCGAAGTAGTTAACTAATTTCAGCCCCTCCTAAATCCAAAAATTTTTTAAACCCAGCCTTTGCTAACTATAGGATTTATTTGATATAATATCAAGCCTATGGTAACAGAAACTCCTCGAGTAGAGGCGGAAAAAGATTTCATGCGCTGGAAGCATGCAGTGGGTTTGCCGCAGGAATTTCCCAAAATGCACGCCCTTGATACACGCGACTTCACAGATTTGGAAAGAGGTCGATTTTACTACGATCCATTTGGGCTTGATGGTTTTCAAGCCTTGACTCTAGATGAACGACATCCAAAAATAGCACTCTTGATACCAAGAGGCCAAGGTGCAACGACAACGCGGGATTATATGCTTGCCCAAAAAAACAGAAGAGTATTTTCTATCGGCTTATCAGTTGATGACGTTGCAACAGGCGATGCTACATTTACAGAGACACTTGCAGAACGAGTTAGGCTGTCATTAGCAACTCAAGCGTTTGTGGATATAGGTCAGATTACTGATGCTTATCAGACAACGTTGGGGCGCGCTAATAGGAGGCATTATCAAAAAGCCAGAGATCGATTGCAGCTTAGATATGATTGGTCTTCTGAGGCAAGAAAAGACGTTCCTACAACCCCGCTTACACTGGAAGAATTAGTCGGTATCACCAAAGAATTTTACGGTAAGGACGGCCGCGACAGAAGCGTTTTATTGCATATTGATCTTTCTTCCCCGCTCGCTTATGAAGAAAACCCCCAGGCATACAAAGATGCGTTAAGTCGTACTACAGCTACACTTGCTCAGCTACATGATATTGCAAAAGATGAGGGTTTTATACGCGAAGCATATTATGGGAGTTCAACTGCTTTAGATTTAATTGAAGACGCAGACCATAAGCTTATTGTTCCTCAAATAAATTACCATCCAATTAATCCTTTAACCATGCAAATGATTCTGGAAAAACAATATCCCGGAAAACTAGATGACCGTGGGGTTATTAGACGAGTGCCTTTGTGGTTGGCTATAGATCAAGGATTGCTTACCCAGCATATCAGTCCGAATAAGGGGATAAACGAAACGATGCGGCTTTTTGAAGAGACTTTAATTGAAAAATGCGTAGGCGTTGTGGCTCCTCGTTGGAAATAGCAAGCTGTTTGTTTCTTCCGTCCCCTTGTTTGACACTAATCAATTTGGTACGATAATTGTATGCCGTTACGCACGGCAACTTTTATGATGAAGAAACTGCCCGGTTTTATTTCAGCGATTTTTGTATCAGCGATTATTCTTCTTTCTTTTCCATCAGTTTCATTCGCACAAACCGCTCCTCCTTGTGACGGACAGGTCACGGACTTTGGCTGTTTACCTGCAGATCCTCTAAAATTCGTTGAGCAGATTTATACCTGGGGATTAATGTTAATTGGTTCGGTTGCCGTACTGTTTCTTATAATAGGCGGGTATTATATTATGACTTCACGTGGAAATACTCAGCAGCTTGAGCGTGGAAAATCTTTCATTTTTTATTCTTTGGCCGGAGTTTTCCTGGGTGTTCTGGGTTTTGTTTTTATAGAAATAGTTACAGGTCAAATTCTTAAGATTCCAGGTTTTTCTTAACATGCGAAAAGTTCTGCCCATACTAATCTCCCCACAAAGCAAGTTTGTGGGGGCCCCGCTTAAAAAATTTAAGCGATTTTTTTCCATGTGTTTGGTCGTTGTCTTATTCCTTATAGTCTTTGTTCCATCTGTTAGTGCTCAGGCGACCCCGGTTCCCGCTCAAAACGCTACGCCGGCTCAGAACCAAACCGCTGATCCGAATGCGACTCAGCAGGTAGGTCAAGCACAGCCGACTGATGGGCAGTGGGTTCAGGATCCTGAGGTCACTTTTGTAGGAAAAACAGGAGCAAGATCGGGAGATTTTCTAGATTGGGCTCTAAGAAATTATAACTGGCTTTGTGTAGAGAAAGTTTCGCAATATCAATGCAACAACAAGGGTGACCCTCTGGTTCAATTTTGGATAATCATAAGAAATATAGTCTATGCGTTGATGGCCCTTTTTGTCCTTGTTACGGCGTTTATGTTGATAATCACCCGCGGCCAGAATATAACGGTCATGAAGTTTATCCCGCGCTTCGTTTTGATAGTAGTTTTAATAACTTTATCTTTCTCGCTCGTTCAATTTATCTATCAGATGAGTGATGTTGTGCAAGGATTTTTTCTGAATCTTCAGAAGCAGCCGCCTGGCACAAATCCGTTTATATCAACTCAGGACCTTCTTTATATTGGTTTTAAATACGAAGATTTTATTGGCTATAGACTCGCAGGTGATAAATTCGCCGAATCTGCATTTATCTCACTTCTCCTGGTTCGTCTTACTGCAATTACTTACTATGTTATGACTGGAATTCTTTTGATCAGAAAAATAATTCTCTGGTTTTTCATAATTGTCTCACCGGTTTTTCCTTTACTTCTTTTCTACAGACCTATCAGAAATACGGCTAAAGTCTGGATTGGAGAATTTTTCAGATGGCTACTTTACGCTCCTCTTTTTGCAATTTTCCTACGCGGCCTTGTTGTAGTCTGGAAATCCCAGAAAAGTATTCCTCTTGCCTTCGATTATACAAAAGTAGGTACGGTTGTTTATCCTACCGCAATAAATATACTTCTTGGGGGTCCTGGTCAAAAAATACTTTATGAGGGAATGGAAAAATCCAACTCAGTTAATTTACCTGATACTTTTGCTTTATATGTAGTTGCTCTTCTTATGTTGTGGGTTGTGATCATATTGCCATTCCTGCTTTTGAAAATATTCCTTGATTACATTAACACATTATCTCTTGGTGGTAATGTTGCTGTTCAAAAATTTGTTAATAGAAATCTAGGATTCCTCAATCCGCAAAAAGGGATACCGCCCGCGCCTACTCCAACTCCCCCCGGATCTGTATCACCAACTGGTGCAGCCCGATCCATGCCTTTCATTCATAAGGCCGCAATGACCCAGCCTCTATCAATTCGAGCGGACGTACAAGCAAGCGTACGTGAAAGCTCGGACGTCTTAAGACTTACGAATCTTTCAATACCAAAGATGCGCGATATTGCCCGATATGAGACTTCAATGATGTCAAGCGATGTAGGTAGACGCGCAGAGGCACGAGAACTTCACAGTACGCTATCTAAGATCGCCAACCCGACAATAGCAACCGTTCCATCAGAACGACAAAAGTTTTCAACTGTCAGACAGCAGTTGCTATCGCAAAAACAAAAAGGTAATCCAATAGCCTCCGGTGTCTTGGCGGCATCTGCAGCAAGTGCCACGACAAAAGCTGAGGGGATAGTCCATGCCAGACAACAACAAATAACGAGTGCGACTCAAACTTTGTCGCGAACAACTCAGCTTCCAAGCGTCAATAAAGTTCAGCAGGTAAGCCTTGATGATTATGAGGAGGTTAGAAAGCTATGGACTGAAAATTATCAGACAATTGAGCCACCAAAGAGTCTTTCGGGAGTACAGATGGAGAGACGTGAATGGATCAAAAACGATATAGACAGAATTACGCAGGCGATAGCACTACTTCAATCAGAGGATCCGGAGAAAGTAAACCAGGGCATGGAAATGGTTGCAAATATCTTGCCATTCCTTCTCATCGGTGGATTTTCAAAGTCCGAGGTAGTTGCGTATCTTAAGGCTAAAATGCAAGCTGGTAAATCGGTTCTTGAAGGAGTCAACAAGAAAGAGGAGGAAGAGGAGTCCATGGTTTCAACTCATGAAAAAGAAACTCACGCAGAAGGTCACATGAGCGCCGAAGCATCAATAATTGATAAGCAAGACGAATTGAAAGAGTCTATGCCGCCGACAAATGAAGAAAAGAAAGAGCCCGGAGGAGGCCCTAAAAGTCAGTAGAAACTATGATAAAATTAAGCAATACCAATATTAATTAAACTGCCCTATGTTTGGAAATTTATTTAGTACCAGAAAAAAAAGTGAAAGTCAGGAAGAAGTAAAAACGACGACACAAACGACCGGTGCACAGGTAAGCGTTGAACAGACTTCAAGTTCAGATCTACTGGGAGATGTAAATCACGTTCAGGAAACAATAAATGTGTCTGCGCCCCCGGCCCAAGCAGCGCCGACTCCCGCTCAAAATTCGTCTGCGCAGCCCGGGACTCCTGCGGATCAAGGAAGTATTGCCGCAAGTCCAACAGCCCGCGAGAATGTGACTGCACTATCGCGTCTTGATCCTCGTGCAACGCAGGTATTACATCAAGCGCAAAATCTTGCGAAGAAAAATAGCCAGGCAACTATCGAACCCGACCACATTCTATACGGATTGCTTTATGATGGGGACATATTCAAGCTCCTCGAGCAATTCTCAGTAGATGTCGCAAAAATATCAGCTGAAATTGAGGGGAAGCAGACAAAGGGAACTTTCTCAGGCCAGCCAACCCTATCAGATCCGGCCAAGGCCATTCTGGAAGAAGCCTACAACACATGTAAATTACGAGGATCAAGTTTTGTAGCCCCGGAGGATATTCTCCTAGCAGTTTTTGGCACAGCAGTTACAGCCGATTTCCTCAAATCAAAGGGAATCGAGAAAGCAGGAGTTGAAGACAAGCTTTCAAAGAGCGCAGATTACACCGTTGGTAAGAAATCCATGATTGAAAAATATAGCATTGATCTTACGACGGAGGCAAAAGAAGGCCGACTGGATCCTGTTACAGGTCGCGATAGCGAAGTGGAGCGTCTGATTCATATTTTACTGAGACGATCTAAAAATAACCCGATAATAATAGGTGAGGCGGGAGTAGGAAAAACTGCGATAGTTGAAGGTTTGGCGCAAAAAATAGTTGATGGCAATATCCCGAAAGACCTCGCAAATAGGCGCATTATGCAGCTTGATTTAGCTTCTCTTATTGCCGGAGCAGCGCATCGCGGAGAATTTGAAGAAAGATTTAGAGCTGTAATTAAAGAAGCTCAAGCATCAACCGGAACAATAATTCTTTTCATTGACGAAATTCATACTTTAATAGGGGCTGGGGATACCGGCGGCGCGATGGATGCTTCAAATATTATTAAACCGTATCTTGCACGTGGACAAATACAATTGATAGGTACTACAACTACAGCAGAATTCAGAAAATATTTTGAAAAAGATAAAGCTTTTGAGAGAAGATTTCAACCGGTTTTGGTTGAGGAGCCAAGTGAGGACGTTGCAGTTGAGATGCTCAAGGTTCTTAAGCCAAAATATGAAAAATTTCACAACGTTGTATTTTCACCTGAGACGCTCGATGCGGCAGTCCGCCTGTCTAAAAAATATGTGGGCGAAAGATTTTTGCCGGATAAAGCAGTAGACCTTCTTGATGAGGCCGGCGCTGAGGTAAAACTTAAATTTTCAGAGAAAAAAAGAGAAGACAACCAGGTAAAACCAGAAGATATACAAAACGTTGTTTCTGCATGGACAGGAATTCCGGTAACAAAATTAACAGAAGATGAAAGTCAAAAGCTTATTCATCTTGAGGACCTGATTCATAAGCGATTCATAGATCAGCAAGAGGCAGTTGTATCGATTGCAGAGGCTATAAGACGAGGGAGAATCGGGCTTTCTGCTGCTAATCGTCCTATTGCTTCATTTATTTTCCTGGGTCCTACGGGAGTTGGAAAAACAGAACTCGCCAAGGCAATGGCAGAGATACTTTTCGGCAAAGAAGAATCAATGATTCGTCTTGATATGTCCGAATACATGGAAAAGCATGAGGTTGCAAAGCTTATCGGTGCTCCTCCCGGATACGTAGGGTATGAGGAGGGCGGACAGCTTACGGAGGCGGTTCGTACCAAACCTTATTCAATAGTTCTTCTGGATGAAGTTGAGAAGGCACATCCTGACGTATTTAATATATTACTTCAGCTTCTTGAAGACGGACGCTTAACAGATAATAAAGGAAACACTATTTCATTTAAAAATACCGTTATTATTGCTACTTCAAATCTTGGGAGCCAAATCATTCAAAAAGAGCTTGCTGAAGGTGGAGCAAATTTGAAACCTGAGGAGTTCGATAAAAAATTTGCAGAATTATCAAAGACGTTAATGGACGAGTTGCACAAGTTTTTCAGACCGGAGCTTCTCAACCGTTTTGATGAGTTGGTTGTCTTCAAACCCCTTTCTCCAAAAGACATGAATGAAATTGCGAGGCTTGGAATTGAACGGACCCGCAAACTTCTTAAAGATCAAGGGCTCGAGCTACAAATTACAGCAAATGCACTCGCAGAACTTGCAAAAGAAGGATACGACCCCGTTTACGGGGCAAGACCTTTGAGAAGACTAATTCAATCTGCAATTGAAAATCCCATTTCTTTGCAAATAATCGGAAAGAATTTTGTACAAGGAGACATAATTTTAATTGATTTTGATGCCGCGAAAAATGAGTTCAATTTCAAAAAATCAACACCTCCTCCACAAGCCGCAGGCCAAGCGCAGGCAGGTCAGCCCGCTCCGGCCGCTGCACCTAACCAAAATAATTCTCAAAACGGAACAGCACCTACTAACGGGGTAAGTCAAAATGGTCAAGCCCAACCTCAAACGACAGAACCGGTATACGGATATGATAAAAACGGTACAACTCCTCCGCCTCCAACACCTCAGGGCCCAGCCGATGGGACGCAAATGCAGAAAAGCAATATATGAAGCCTAAGTCTTCAAGCGGGTTTAGCGGGAGCAAAATAATTGTTCTTCTTATAATTTTGGCCTTAATCCCTGTTGGCCTATTTTTACTTTTGAATCCCAAAGCCAAGAAAAATATTCCTCCAACTGTAAGAGAAGTTTTTTACCCCAAAGCAGAATACGTTGCGGGACAATTGATAGTTAAATATAAGGATTCTTATACAATTGATGAGATAACTCATCTTAAATCTAAGCTCGATTCGATTGGAATTGATTCACAAAAAAGAGTTTTTGATTCAAACGATCCAAGACTCCGCAATTTTTATGTTCTGTACTTTAAAAAAGACGTTGATATTAAAAAAGTTGGAGAGGACCTCGCAAAGATGCAAGAGATTGAGGCAATAAGTCCCAACTATCTTTCAAAAACCCAAGCCGACGAACCGAATGATCCAGGTTACGTACAAAATCGTCAATGGGATCTTATAAAAATTGGCATGAAAGATGCTTGGCAAATTACAAAGGGCTCGAATAATATAAAAGTTGCTGTTATTGATTCAGGTATTGATTATAACCACCCGGATTTTGCTGGACGCAATATAACCCGTGGGCCGGACATGACAACTTGTTCAAATTATCAAGATGCAGGAAATGGTGAAGATGATTGTATTTCACCAAAGTCTCGGGGCGGTGACCCAATGGATCAGGCAGGACACGGAACCCATGTAGCCGGAACAATAGGGGCCATGACTAATAATGGAATAGGAATAGCAGGGATTAATTGGAACGTTACCATTGTAGCTATAAAAACTCAAAACGCTCAAGGTAAAGGCGCAATAACTGATAATTTTGAGGCCATAAGGTGGGCCGTTGATCAAGCGCATGTAAACATCATCAATTTGAGCTTGGCTTCATCAGTTCCTTGTGCGGATAATCGGGTTGCCGGATATCAAGAAGCATTGGATTATGCCAGATCAAAAGGTGTTCTGGTTATTGTTGCGGCAGGAAACGAGACAGAAGATGCGAGTCTTGAGAGCCCCGCATCTTGTAACGGTGTGCTTGTTGTTGGAAATTCAGATCAAAATGATCATAGGGTTTCTGATTCCAACTGGGGTGGTCGTGTTGCAATCTCTGCGCCGGGGAAAAACATTCTGTCAACCGTCCCAAGCAATAGCACGTGTCTGCCAAACAGTTGTTACGCTCAACTTGATGGAACAAGTATGTCAACGCCTCATGTCGCTGGAGTCGCGGCACTTCTTCTTGCGGCAAATCCCGGACTTTCAGTTGATAAGGTGAGGGAATGTCTCGTCCAAAATGCCGACCCTATAAATCAGGAGGCAGGGAGAAATATCGGTCCACGGCTTAATGCCTTCAAGACACTTAACGCTTGCTCCGGTCATCCAATAACTCCAACTCCCACCACAACGGCGGCAGCTACTCCAATACCAAACCAAAACTCTCAGAACATTCAACCCCCAACGGAAGGAAGGGTAGCAGGTGAAGTATTTATAGACAGTAATGGTAATCATAAATTGGACAGTGGAGAAAAGCCGTATGTTGGAGCAAATTTGACACTTGAAGGTCCTCGGAAATTATCTACCAATTCAGATTCTTCGGGAAATTATATCTTTAACGTAAACCAAGCCGGTAACTATAAAGTTAACATTTCAATCGCCGGTAAATTAATCGGTTCGTCTTCTACATTCAGCGTATACCCGGGTGCAATTGCGCATGTTTCATTTCCCCTACCGGCATCATATGCTCAAGCTCAAAATCAAAACGGGCAAGGACAAGGGGCAGCTCCAACCAAAAAGCCGACACCAAAAGTCCAAACATACAGTTGTCACGAGAAGACCTCAGTAGGCGGAGCAGGAAGCTCTATACAAATAGGAAACCTTGAGTGCACCCCGAATAATTAGTTACTCTCAAGTTTGTTGGGCTACAGGTAGTAAATCCGAATAGAATTATAGTAGATGCTTAGTTTGGTTAGTAGGTTAAAGCTGACGTGTTTTAAAGAGAGCAGACTGGTACACCGTTGGAGCAGGTGTAGTTGCTCATACTTCCTCCACATTGCGCAGCGCTGACTCCCCAGCACTTCCCTCCGCAAGATACCTCATTGGCAGCGCAGGAAGACCCTCCATTATTTGTAGGCTGAGTCGGTTGTACAACAGGTGGATTATCTTCCGCAGGAGGATTATAAGGATTGGTGGGATTACTAGGACTACTGGACCCACCACCACAAGCTGGAGCTGTAAAGTGTTTTACGTTGCCTAGACCTCCCCCATACCACACGTCGTTATATAGAGCGGTCACTCTCCATGTGTGATCTATTCCCGTTTGGAAGCCGGGCCAAATAACATAAGTATCTCCACCGTCTCTTGGACCAAAGCTTACAAAGCTATCCACATCAAGGAAAGGACCATCTTTTGCGAACTTTGCGTTTACCCACTGGACCTCAGCACGTTGTCCGGTTGTAGATTGTCCCGGAGTCCAACTGAATCTCATTGTCCTTGTCCCATCAGATGCACAATCAAGAGGCGTTGCGTAGCCTGTGAACGGTCCATTAAACTGTCCTCCTTGATTAGAATTGCCAGGCTGGTTATTATTGGGAGTATTAGTTTCCGGCCCAACAGGATTACCCAATAATTGGGTTGCATTAGGAGCAATCTGAGGGCTTGTTAAATTTGCACTCTTAAAACCTGAACAATTACCCAAGCTTGGATCAGAAATGCCCAAATCCTGCGATGTCTTAGCTTGCTTATAAAAAACACACCGATCGACTTTTTTACTCATAGTCCAGGCCGTACATAGATCATCGTTTTTACATGCTTGTTCACATGCAGAAGGATTATGTGCTTCCTCTGGGTCATAATAACCATCTCCCCCAAAATATCTATCCGTATAATACTTGTTCCATGGGCACCAGTCATTGTTGTTCGGCGCCGCTGGGATGGGGGTATCAGCGGGAGGTTGAGCCGTCTGACCAAGAGGATTACCGTTTGATTGTCCCGGGATACCGGTGTAGTTGTTGGGACAAGTGATGGCATCACCGGCGTCACAAACACTACCGCTACCAATATTTTCGCATTTTAGAACACCACAAGTACCACCAAGGTATTTGTGTTCATCACCCTGAATACATTTACCATTGTGGCTAGAAACAACTACGCTCCCATTTAAACAGTCACCCTTAGGCGGAATTTTTGGTGTAGGAGCTGGAGCTTTGGTCGGAGTAGGAGATGGACCACAAGCGTTAACATCAACAACCGTACATGCGACGTCACTACCCAAGTCCTCACAGTGAGCATATGTAGCACTATGTCCGTCCGTACCTTGACCTGTGCAGGTATAAGATATACTGACGTTACCCTTATTATCCTTTTTAGCAATCCGCAAATTGTGATTATTCCCACCGTCACAAAAATATGTGTACTTGTCATCGCTTTTTACTTGCCTTTTTAATATTTTTGTTTTTTGATCCGATCGACACTCACTTTCCGCTATTCGGCTTGTGAAGAAGAGGCCGGAGTGGGCGCCGTTGATGAGAGTATTTGTTACTGGGATTGAGAGAATTGCTGCAATTACAAAAAAGAACAAGCCTTGTTTTGAAATCAAAACTTTTTTTAAGAATGCGGTTTCCTTTGAAACTAAGCGGGAAATGTCTCCCTTAGAAGATAAACTCATTATATTGAGAATAGCCTAAAGCCAGCCTAAAAGTCAAGTTAAATTAGCTCAAAATTCTGGCAAATAGAGCCTAAATCTGCTAAAATGAGAGATATCTATGGCTGAAAAAGATTTTTACCAAATTTTGGGAGTCGCCAAGACTGCGACACCGGAGGAGATGAAAAAAGCGTACAGAAAGCTTGCTCTTCAATACCACCCCGACCGCAACAAAACAAAAGAGGCGGAAGATAAATTTAAAGAGATCAACCGTGCTTATGAAGTTCTGTCCGATCCTAATAAGCGCCAACAGTATGATCAGTTTGGATCGGGAGCTTTTGAGGGTGGAGCAGGTCCTGGCGGGCCGTTTGGTGGGCAAACAGGGCGCCAAGGACCGTTTACTTACACTTATTCAACAGGGGGAGACCCCTTCGGAGCTCAGGGTGGGCAGGGATTTGATTTTAATTTTGGAGGATTTTCAGACCCCTTCGAAATATTTGAGCAATTCTTTGGCGGAGGGTCACCATTTGGAGGCCGCCGCAAACCTACATATTCTTTGACCATAGACTTTATGGAAGCGGTTAAAGGTACGGAAAAGAAGGTTACGATTGGGGGAACAGCAAAAACTATAAAAATCCCGGCCGGAATAGACGGCAACTCAAGAATCAGATTTGATGAGTTTGATATCCTTGTTGGAGTTCGTCCTCATCAAAAATTTGTTCGTGAAGGTCAGGATATTATTACAGAAGAGGAGATTTCAATGGTTCAGGCAGCCCTTGGTGACATAATTGATGTTGATACGGTTGATGGATCAGTGAAGCTAAAAATCCCTGAAGGAACTCAACCAAACGCATTAATTAGAATTAAAGGGCATGGAATAGTCAGGGTTAATACTAAAAATAAAGGCGACCACTACGTGCGTATTAAAATTGAAATCCCCAAGAAATTGAAAGGTAAACAAAAGGCACTCCTTGAGGAGTTTGAAAAAGAAGGTAGCAAAGGCTGGTTCTAAATTTTTGTACTTTTCTACCGAAAAAAGTACCAAAAGCTCTCTTGTGCACAAGTCAAGCTAATTTTATCGTTCGTTCATCGGGGGAAAACCTCCCCCTCCGACAGTTCGTCGGGTCTCCCCCTGATTCACTCACTCTAAAATTTTAACGCTTTTGGTCGTGCATGCAAGAAAATTAGGAAGGCTGTTAGGGCACTTGATACTAGATACAAAATACTAGATACTAATTGTATTGTGGGGATTCTGCTCTATCCTTTATTTTTGGTGGTGTTTTGGTACCGAGACTTTTTCTTAGGATCGGTCAGAAAATCAGCAGAAATTTTTGTTTATACCGCCAACCTTCTATCCATACCGCTCCTTTTCAAAACTTTTTTCAAACCCCTCAAGAATGAATATAGAGAAGGACTAGTTCTTTTCTCGGTAATCATGGGAATGGTAGTCAAATCGGTACTTCTTCTTATATCTTTTGGAATTCTATTGCTAGTTCTATTAGTGGTAGCAGTTTTCGATTGTGTGATTTTGATACTCCCGCTCTTGATTATTAAATTCATTTTCCTATGAAAGATAGATATTTTGAAATATACAAATTAACCAACTCGATCGCCGGAATATTTGTTCGCTTTTTCTTGTTCGTATTAGTATTCATTTACGCATATATGAGATTCAGCAGTGGTAGCGATTTGAAACCTGTTATAGCAATTTTTGCCGCGGTTTTAATAAATGAGCTTTTTCTTGAGCATATTAAAAAAATCGAGCCGGAAGCAAAAGTCAATAAACGTGAGGATAAATTTGAAGACTCATTAGTTTTTTCTGCAAAAAAAGCCCTGTTTGAATCAAAGAATAGTTATGAATTTGTAAAAAAGATCAAAAATTCCCAAAGAGTTAAATTTTTCAGAAACAAATTAGGACTTTTAGAACTGGCTGACACAAAAATTACAAAAGAAGAACTTTTGAAACAGGCTTTTGAAGCAGTTGTTTGGGTTGAAGGTTTGTATATTACAGATGTTGATTTATTTGCGGCTTACGTTTTGCTTTCTGAAGATACCACCAATTTCTTGCAAAAAAATAATCTAAATAATGACGATGTGATCAATATTTTGTATTGGACGAGGAGAGAATTTTTCCCCGATAATTTTATTCACGACAGAATTGTTTTGACCAGTCCCGGAGTTTTTGACAGTCTCGTCTATGGGTGGAATTATGAGCTTAAGAAATATTCACTTGACTTGAGTTTGGAAGTTTTGTCTAGGAGATTTCCTCCAAGAATAAATTCCGCAGAAAAAGAATTTCACGAGCTTGAAGTTGCGCTATCTCGACACAAATCGTCAAGTGCAATAATAGTTGGAGAACCCGGCACAGGCAAGTCTACTCTTGTAGAGTATTTAGCTTACTCTTCATTTTTTGGAAAGACCAGCCAAGAGCTTTCCCACAGAAAAGTATTTGAGTTATTGGTTGATAAAATCATTTCAGGAATTTCTACACCCGGCGATCTTGAAGGAAGGCTTTCTGAGATGCTTGCTGAAATTATTCACTCCGGAAATTCCATCATCTTTATACAAAACATTGAAAATATTTTTGGTGGGGGAGGGTTCAACCTTGATATCTCGGGAGTTTTGGATGAATATTTAAAAAGCGATAAGATAAAAATTGTTGGTACTACAACTCCCGGCGGATTTGCTGATTTTATTGCACCTAAAGTAAACACAGCAAATCTATTTGAAAAAATTGAAGTACCCGAAACAAATCCGGGAAAAACTCTACTATTATTGACAACAAAAGCTCAAGAAGTTGAGTCAAAATACAAAATTAAAATAAATTATTCGGCTCTCAAGCAAGTAGTAATTTTATCAGAGCTTTATTTTCCCGACAGATTTTTGCCGGGTCGCGCTATAGATCTACTTGAAGATGTTGCTTCAAAAGCCCAGATTGAGAAGAACAAAGAGATTGATGCAAAAGCAGTCATTGAATTTGTCCAGAGTAAAACTAAAGTCGTTTTGGAAGAGCCGGATACAAACGAGAAAGATTTACTCATACATCTTGAAGAGAAATTGCATCAAAGAGTGATAGGACAAGATGAGGCAATAGTTTCTGTTGCCGGCGCAATGAGAAGACTTAGGAGTGGTTTTAAAGATGAAAACCGCCCAATATCGGTATTTCTTTTCTTAGGTCCCACGGGAGTAGGAAAAACGGAAACGGCAAAAGCTCTGGCTGCAGAATATTTTCATGATGAAAAATCAATGATACGTTTTGACATGAGCGAACTTCAGACTCAGGGGCAACTTGCGCGAATATTGGGATCTGCTCCCGGTCAAGAGCATATGCCAAATAGTCTCGTTGAACAAGTTGAGAATAATCCTTTCTCACTTGTTCTTCTTGATGAATTTGAGAAAGCGGATCCAAAAGTCCTCAATATTTTTCTCCAGGTTTTTGATGAAGGGAGACTTACCGACAATAGTGGTAAGACTGTTTCTTTTAAAAATACAATAATAATTGCAACTTCAAATGCGGGTTCTGAAATGCTTCGTGAAAAGGAAAAAGCAAACCAACCGGTAACAAAAGAAGATATCGTGGATTATGTTTTGACTACAAACAAATTTACTCCGGAGCTTGTAAATCGCTTTGACGATGTTGTCTTGTTTAAATTCTTAGACAATGATGAAGTCAAAAAAATTTCAAATCTACTTCTTACTCAAATTGTTAAAAAACTTTCGGACAATCAAATAAATATTACTTTTGACGACAAAGTTTTATCCAAAATTGCAACTGAAGCTTACAATTCGGAATTTGGAGCAAGAAATGTGAGACGATACATAGATGATAATATTGAAGATTTTCTTTCAAAAGCAATACTTGAAGGGGAAATCCAAAAAGGGGCGAACGTAACTCTCTCTGTTGATGAAAAGGGTTCATTCGTTATAACATAGAATATGAAAGTTTCGCGTTCGCTTATGCTCAGTGCTCTATAATAAAAACAATATGAAGGTCGCGTGTTTTGAGCTCCAAGATTTTGAAAAAGATTTTTTAAAAGATAAATTCGAGCACACTTTGGATATAAGTTTTAATTCGGAGACTTTAAATCCTAGCAATGTTGCTGCAATACAAAACACTGAGGCTCTCGTAGTTTTTATTTATTCTGCTATTACCAAAGAAATTTTGGACCAACTTCCCAATTTAAAATTTATCGCGACGATGTCTACTGGCTTTGATCATATAGACATTGAGGAATGTAAAAAAAGAAGTATTGTAGTATCTACTGTCCCTACATATGGAGAAAATACTGTGGCCGAACACGCATTTTCATTGATTTTTGCAATTTCAAGAAGATTGGTGGAGTCATTCGCAAAAGTTAAAAGCGGTAACTTTTCTCCGGTTGGTTTGACGGGGTTCGATCTTTTCGGTAAGACCTTGGGAGTTGTGGGCGTGGGAAGTATTGGAACACACGTAATAAGAATCGCAAAAGGTATCGGAATGGAGGTTTTGGCATACAAGCGTACACCGGATCCAAAGCTTGCCCAAGATTTAGGATTTAGATTCGTTGAGATGGATGAACTTCTGGCAAATTCAGATGTTATAACATTGCACCTTCCTTATACACCTCAGACTCACCATTTTATAAATCAGGAATCTTTTTCGAAGATGAAAGACGGTGTTGTAATTATCAATACCGCAAGGGGAGCAATAATGGATACAGCGGCTCTTGTTCAAGCATTGCAAAGTAAAAAAGTCGGCGCTGCGGGCCTTGACGTTTTGGAGGAAGAACCGATACTGGCTGAAGAACACGAGCTTTTACATAAAGATTTTCCTATAGAAGATCTGAAAACAGTTCTTGAAAACCACATGCTTCTCAATAACCCTAACGTGGTTATAACTCCACACAACGCTTTCAATAGTCGCGAGGCATTAATGAGAATTCTTTCGACAACTGCCGAGAATATAATGGGATTTTTGTCAGGAGCTCCTAAAAACTTGGCTTTCTAATCGGACTGTAATTAAAGCTGCTGTAGATTTTTATTGATGCTATTTAAATCTTGTTGAGGATCACCAAGATCAAGATTGTTGATGTCACCTGTATCTGTTGTGGCCGGAGTTGGGGCGAGAGTAGGAGTTACAACTCTTTGAGGAGCGGGCGTAATTGCGGGGGCCATAGCAGTTTGTGAGTTACTCTTAATAGCTAAAATATAAATTGCTCCTACTACTATTGCCATGATAACCACGACTACGAGAAGAAGTATAGTTTTATTAAATCCTTTAGGCTGTGGTGTGTTCGAACTATTAGTGGGTGTAGTATTTTGGTTTGGGACAGGACTCGCGGGAATATTGGCCGTTGGCGGTACGGGTGTCCCAATGTTTTGTTTGTTTTCTAAGTTTTGATCCATATTATTCTTGAATGATAGCAGAACCGGTTGCTGTCGTAGGACTCCCCATAAGTTTTGCAGCCTGTGCAATTGCAGCGGCAACTGACGCTTTTGCGTCAGATACCTGTTTGTGGACCGTCATGATATCCAATCTAAATCCTGAAACCATCTGACCGATAACATTCTTAAGAGTTATGTCATCTGTTATTGTTGCAGAGTATTGCTTCTGAGATTGAGCCGCAACGGATGTTTTTGCGTTATCGATTGCCGTCTGGGCTGCAGTAATGGCAGCATCGAGCGCTGATGTATCTTTTCCTTCAGTTTTTAAGGCAGTAGATTTGATTTTGAGCTTATCAAGAATTATAGACATTTTTGCTAGTGCTTGGCTCATCTTGTCTGTTAATTTGCTATTACTTGCCAAAATATCGTTGTCAATTTTTTCGACTATCATTTTTTTTCTTTCGTCTCTTATTAAAGAAATTTGACTTTTAAACTCTTGAATTTTAGCTCGCAAAACGTCTTTGTCTTGTTGAACAGCAGTTCTTAAGGGTTTTAGCGGGTGAGTCATTGCGCTAGGTGATGTTCCTTCAGTTTGAGCGAATGCACTAGTTGTAAATATTAAAAATAAACCTGCAGAAAATACGACTTTTTTTAGCATAAGTAAATCTTATTTGATTTTGTAAGTAATTGTCAACTCTCGTGGAGCCAGGCTAGGCTTGAATGTCCTTGATACTATCAAGATACAAACAATAATCGCAATTAGCTGTCGTTGGGGGTAAATCTCCGTCAAGACATTTCTTGATGTCCCCAAGAGTTTTTTCTATCCAGGAATCGTCTCCTTTATATGGAATTAAATCCAGGTGAAACTCGAGTCTTGCATCGAAAGCTTCCCTGTCAGTCTTTCCATTGCAATAAACAAAGTATCCCGTATCTGAAACTGCGAATCCATTTTTTCTAAATAGCCATTGGTAAATTTCTATCTGACGTTTGTATCCTGCTTGCCAAGGGGCATCAATATTCAAATCTCCATCTTTTGCAGTCGATTTATAGTCAACAATTATTAATTTCCCTTCTTTATCCTTCCAAATATCGTCAATTCCTCCAAAAATGAGAAAGTTAGTTGGTTTGTGGAGAAATCTTATTCCGGAGAAAGGATTTCGCCATTCATCAATCAATTCATGCGCCAGGGGAATTGCATCAACTCCATAGTGTTTTAAAAGAGGGTGTGTCGATTTTCCTGCTCTATGAATATCAAACTCTTTTTTTAGCAGCCTATCAACGGCGGAGTTAAGCGTGAAGGGGAAGCCTGGAGGACGGTCCACTCCAAGACGTCTATCAATATAAAAGCATCTGGGACATGAGACAAAATTTTCTATTCTACTCCTACTTAACTTGAAAGGTAAAGAAGAGCCGGGAGCATAAAGTGCAGAATTTCTTTTACCGGAGTAGTAGTCAGACATAGGAGACTATTATAACAGTTTCAAAGTATAATTAGCTTGTGATTAAAAATATTTCTCAGGGTATCTTAATTTCTAAAAATGCTCATCTTGCCCAAAATCTATTGGACAAAACCTTGGGAATGTTACTAGTGAGAAATACTGGCGGTTTGGTTTTTAATACTCGATTTGGGATACACACATTTTTTATGAAAGGCAAGATAGATTTATTGGTTTTAAATAAAGAGCGCAGGGTAGTTAGGCTTATATATGGTTTACCTCCGAACAAGTTTTTTATCTGGAATCCCAAATATCCCTATGTTTTAGAATTACCTTCGGGTAGCATCAAGAAAACAAAAATGAAATTAGGGGACAAACTAGATTTTTAAATTTTTGATTTTGATGGGTTCGCCTGTCATGTAGCAAATAAAGAGAAGAATAATTGTTGCGCCAACAAGAAATGGAACAAATCCTATTATGGTATCGCTAACTGAATGGGAGGATTTATCGATTTTTATAAATGAATAAGCAAGGACTGCAAAATATAGCAAAAATACCACAAAGCCTTGAATACTTGTTGGGTACCAACCGAATCCGTATTTTGATCTAAACCAAAACTTTTTCTCCATATATAAATCCTAACATATCTATGATACTAATTTGTAACCTCTGGTTTTTACTGTGACTATTTCATATTTGGAATTTTGTGTTTTTAGCTTTATTCGAAGTCTTGCGACAAGTCTATCAATTGCCCAATCAGAAACCCCGAGTGATTCCGTTTCGGGCCAAACAGATTGTATAATGTGTTCTCTTTCGCAAACATTATTTTTTTCAGCAATCAAAAGATTTAAGAGCAAGTGTTCTTTTCTTGTTAGATCGACTTTATTATTTTGCAATCTGCGTGAATGAATTTTTTCCTGCATGAAAGATGCGAACAGTGGGCTGAAGACACCTTCCTTCTCACTTATGAGTCCCGTTTTAGATAAATAATCGGCGTTTTGCTTTTCTTCTTTTAGTATTTTTTCGCCACTTTGCATTTTCATAAGAACTTCTTGCTCGGCTGGATCCAGGCTTTCCCAAAGTTCTTCGGACTGAAGAGAGATTCTCTCGTCCTCAAGTAAAAAAGAGAATAATTCGTTGGGTTTTGGAATATTATTTCTTCTCTCTATTAAAAGAATTAGTGCAAAGAAAAGATACTGTGCGTATCCGTCAACGGCTCTGAGAAGTTCTTTTTTCTGACCCTCGGAAAGTTTCAATTTATATTTTTTATTCATTGCTGAAAAGATTATCTCCGAGTCCTGGGGACTTGCGGGTTTAACATAAAGACTATGTGCGAAAGCGAAAACCTGAGATTTTGTAAAAACCTTAGGTGAGAGACTGTCGAGCCCCCGAACGGAAGTGAAAACATAAGACAAGTTGTGATCGGTTGCGGCTACTAATCCTTGGAGATTATTGAAAAATTCCATAGTGACCGCATCTTTCATTCTGTCGTATCGCAGGAAAAAAATTGTTGGGGAAAATCCTGCGTCAATTAAGATGATAAGACTTTTCCTTATACTATCAATTGTTAAGAAGAGATCTTGAGACTGAATACTGTCTAGAAAAAGTGTTTCGATTTGTTTCCTAATTTTTGGAGAAATGCTGTTTTCATCAACGGCATCTAAAATTCTTTTCTGCGTTAACACCCAAAAAGGAAAGACCTCGCGTTCTACCAAGTCGTTTAGATCGACAGGAATAAACAAATGTTTTTTCCCATCATTTATATAAATTTCAGCAGTATTCTTGTGGTATAGAAAAAAGCGTAAGAAATTACTAATTCCAACTCTTTTCATTCCAATGAGAACGACTGAATGGCGGTTCTTAATTTGTTCTCCGAGAAGCTTGGCATCTTTTTCTCGAAATGTGACGGGGTAGGAAGTCTCGATAATAGATTTCATTGCGCTCAATTTTAGCATAAGCGTTTTATTTTGCAAAAAATGTCAGGATCCTGACAGGAATATATCCTTTTTCAGTCAAGCGAGTCCTCATGAGTGTTTTGTAGAATAATTTTTATGGCGCAAGGAGAAAGAGGTTTGTTTTTGGGAGAAGATCCAGTAGAGGGACAGTCTTTTCAGAGAAAAGTAAGGCTTAGCAGCCATTTAGAAAGGGACTCTGAGATACACGGACAACAGGGTGTATACAGGGGTCTTGATGGATCAATTGAAACACACCAGTTAAAGGTTGAAGAAACTCCAGACCAAAAACCTAAGGGATATGGGGGTTACAGCCGTGAAGTTCGCGACCAAATGAGAAGGGGCTCATACGAGTTGCAGCAAGTGGTCGGTGGTGGTGGAAAGCCTTCTTATATTGAAGTTAAGTTAGATCCCAGTGTTGACCGAAATCCTATACAGGGAAGTGAACTTGCTCAGGCGGAAACCGTAACGGAAGCAGGACAGGCCGATACACAAGTCGCACAAAGTTCGGCATCGGTCAGGTTAGTTCGGCCATCAGGACGGCAATTACCAACTCAGGGTCCTATAATGAGAGTTGCTCCAGCACCGGGAAGATAATTTCCAGTTATTGAAATTTAAAGAGGTATTGAACTTTTGCTTTCTTCTGAAGATCGCTCAAAAAGGCTTGAATTTTATCATTTAATTTTTGTTGTTCAAGTTGAGTTTTAACTTGTGATTTAAGATCCTCAGGTTTTGTATCTTGTGGCATACTATCTTTATTTTGAGCAATGTAATCATTAATTTCTTTGTCGGTAACCTTTACTGATCCAACCATTTTCTTAAGCATCAATTGAATTTTTATTTGATCCATTAAGTCTGCTCTTGTTAAGTTTTGTTGTGCCAGCAAGTCATCAAGAGTTGCTCCCTGGCTCTTAACACTCTTTTCAATATCTGCAATTTGTGAATTGACTTCACCTGTTGAGACCGTAATTTTTCTCTTATGTGCTTCTTGCATGACCAGCTCTTTTGTGACTAGCGAATCAAGAACTGTTTTTCCGTCTTTTTTCTCAAGCTCGTTTACGAGTTGAAAGCGAGTAATTGGTTGACCGTTAACGTTTGCAACAACAAATTGATTTCTCAAGAGAACAAGCGCGGTACTTACCACTGCAATAAAAATTATTGGCGCAACTCTTTTCATTTGAAAGCTTGGCTCACTTTTTGCGCTTCTTGAAACGACGGGTTTACGCGAGGATTTAGTTTGGGTTCTTTTGGCGGGCTTTTTAATTGCCATCAAACGATTATAGCAAATAAATTAAAAAAAGATAGCACTTTTTGTACGATAAATTTACAGTATTGATCCACCGCTGTCTTCTCCCGCCTTGCGGGATCGCAGCCGGTCTCCCTCGTCCTTCGGACTCAGTCCGACCCACCTTGAAAGCGTTGGGATTAACGTTTTTGCTAACTCCTCTGCTTCTGCTTGATCCATTTGTTGATCATCAATCATTCTGGCAGAGGATCTTCCTATCATCTCGGAAAGTTGTAGGTTGGGTTCACGGAACTGCCCCTGTTCAAAACAAAACTTGCAGTAAGTATCGCTTGCTGTTCCGTCGGCATTGGTTCCGTAAAATCCAACCCCCAGTGGCATTCCGCATGATTGGCATCTATTTTTTCCCTCCATAATTATTCTCCGGAGTCCGTCTTAATAAGATTTTTTGGGTGTACTATTGGTTGGGGTAAGCTGTTTTTCATTTGTTCCACGAGAGATTTATTTGCTCTTCCCATCTGGTCAAGAATTGCCCTTTCAATATAGCCGGTATCAATTCTTTCAAGCATTTTTTCAAGTTGAGGATCCGGCTTTTTGATTCCCATCTCTTTTTTAATCTCAGCAAGTACTCCAAGTATTTTTGTTATCTCCTCTTCAGCAATTAAGTTAACACCGAGATGAACTTCATCACGAATAGTTGAAATATAAGAAGAGCGATTCTGCGATACTAGGACAAAAATTGATAAGAAAATTGCTTCAAGTGAAACAACCATTGTTAAAAAACCGAATGGGTAAGGATCAAAGGGTTTAATTTCTGCGATTTGTCCAGTATTGAGAACTACCCAACCGGCAAAAAAGATTACATGAAAAAGAAGAAAGGGTGTTGAACCGCAAATAGTAGTTAATTCGTCGGAAATTTGCGTAAGAAAAGAACGTGATCGCAAAGATTTTGCCTCAAATGATTTGAAAAACTGCCTCCGCTGCGTACTCTTTGATGCCATAATTTAGGTTAACAACTTTGTTTAGTGTTGTCTAGGGGTTGGGATGCTTGTCTTTTTCAGCCGGTTTGAAATCTAGAGCTAGAGAGTTTATGCAATAGCGTAGTCCTGTGGGTTTTGGTCCATCGTTGAAAACGTGGCCCAGATGAGAACCGCATTTTTTACAAAGGACTTCAGTGCGGCTCATTCCCAAGGTGTCGTCATCTTCAAGCGTTACATTATCTTTTGCAACGGTGTTCCAAAAGCTTGGCCAGCCTGTTCCGGAGTCAAATTTAGTGTCTGAGTCAAAAAGTTTGCTCCCGCAGACCACGCAAACATACATTCCAACATCGTGATTATCCGAGTATTTTCCTGAAAATGGAGGTTCTGTGCCCTTCAAAAAACAAATATTATACTGTTCCGGAGTTAATTTTTTCTTAGCTTCATCAGGGTTCATAATTCAAATTCATTATACACCCTAAATTACCCCGAGTGGATTTTCACTCAATTCTTACACGTATCTTCTTTTCCTCATAAATTAGGAGCCTAGTATAGTTTTATGACGGTAAAAAAGAAAAGGAAACGCCCATATTATGGAAAAAAGGGTGGAGTGGCAGAGTATAAGGATGAAATGAAATTTGACATTTTTTCGACGCTTAAGGCTCTTAAAGGGTACTATAATGGTAAATCGTCCGAGAGTGGAAAAAGCTAGACGTCACTGTCATTCTCCGCCTCGCTTCCGGCGTTAAGACTTAATGTTTTAATGTCAGGTAGTGATGGCCCCATAATTCCCTGAAGCTCTCCCCATAAATTAGCAATATTATTCTCAGCCTTTGTAATTTGCATTTGACGTTTTTTCCAAATGCGGTTCAGTGAGTTTTGTTCTGTTATTAAATCGTTTCTCATTTCAATAATCCCTTCCGCGTACGCCTCGAATCGGTGACGGAAAGAGTCGCTTTGTAAATATTGATATAGCATTTCAAGCTTCTCGTCTTTATTCGCTGCCGCGGATTTTGCTTGGGCTACCATCATGAGATTTCTCCTCAGAATTTGTGCGAGCGGAATGGAGTAGGGATATGAAGTAACTAAAACTCCATCAATTACCTTAAAATTTTCAATTTCTTTCGGTAGAGTTTCAGATACCAGTACGGACATGCTTGTACCTGCTTTTCTGGCGTCTTCCCGTAATTTTGGAAGCCATGAGGGGCTCCAGGCAGCGCGTTTTGTCTCCCATAGAATAGTTCCCGCAGTTTTTCCAAAAGAGTTTCTCACGTGTTGAATAATGTCACCACCGCGGACTCCCTTTCCCACGGGTTCAATTATGTCTGTAGGGAAAGTTTGCTTGAGCTTCTCTTCAAGGTCAAGTTCGAGTGCCTCTCCTTGTAATTGTTGACTTCCGGTAAGCGTTGCCTTTCTATTTAATTCTTCGATTTTTCGTCTTAGGCTTTCTTTTTCTTCTTCTTGCTCTTTAAGTTTAACTTTAAATTCTTCGTCCTTGTCTCGGACAATTTTTTCTTCAATTTTCTTCCTCTCAGCGTCAATTTTTCTTTGGGTCTCAAGTTCAAGATTTTTTTCTTTTTCCTCAAGTTCTCTTTTTTCGCGCCGGAGTTCTAGCTCTTTTTGAACAAATTCATCGTTTTTCTTTTTCTGTTCGTCTAGTTGTTTTTTAAGATCGGAGAGCTCTAAGTTCTGTTTTTCTGAGACTTCTTTTACAACGTCCTGTTTTACCTTTTCTTCAATGTCATGCTTGAGAGCTTCTGAGATTTCAAAATCTTTTCCACAATGAATGCAGCGAATAGTGGAGTTCATAAGTACGGACTATTATAGTACAAAATATTCGTCAGAAAAGACTTAAATTATTTGTTCCCAGGGGAAGTTGTTGCGGCCAAAGTGGCCATACGCTGAAGTTTCAAGATAGATCGGACGTCTGAGATTTAATCCTTCAATTATTCCTTCAACAGAGCAATCCAAAGTTTTCTTCATAAAATCACGAATCACTTTGTCGCTCTTTTTTTCGCTGCCAAAAGTCTCGGCCTCTTGCATAACCGGTTTTTTGGCGCCAATAAAGTAGGCAAGTCTTACTTCGGCCCGTTCGGCAAGACCCGCGGCTACTATATTTTTTGCTAAAAATCTGGCTGCATACGCACCGCTTCTATCAACTTTTGTAGGATCTTTTCCTGAAAACGCACCACCGCCAACTCTTGCATAGCCACCATATGTGTCAACGATTATTTTTCGTCCAGTGACTCCCGTGTCTGCTGCGGGACCTGAGAAATGCCATACTCCGGTTCCATTAAGTACCACATCGCTTGGACTCACCTTAAAACCGAAACTATCAAGAACCGGCCTGACGATTTCACGAATAATGTCTTTTTTAACATCTTTAATATCTACGTTTTCGTTATGCGGCGCGGCAATTACTACATTTACTACTCGGACAGGCTTGCCGTTTTTATATTCAACTCCAACTTGGCTTTTGCCATCAGGACGAAGATAGGGTAGAGTCTCGCTTTCCCTCGCAGTATCAATTGCACGTGCCAAGCTATGAGCGATTGCAATAGGCACGGGCATAAGAGTATCTGTTTCTTTGCAGGCGTATCCAAACATCATTCCTTGATCGCCTGCCCCTTTTTTTTTGACGCCAACCGCAATTTCAGGAGATTGTTGGTGAATCAAAATGTTCACTGGAGATTTATGCGTAAATTCAAGTTTGGGTATGTCGTATCCGAGTCTTTTTATTTGTTCTCGGGCAATTTTCTCGAAAGGAATTTTTGTGTGAGCAGTTACTTCGCCCGCCAAAGTCACGTGGTTTTTTGTTACTAAAGTTTCCACCGCAACTTTACCGTATTTATCTTTAGCAAGAACCGAGTCTACAACAGCGTCGGAAATTGCATCGCAAACTTTATCCGGGTGTCCAGCGCAAACTGATTCAGAAGTAAAAACGTAATTCGTCATAAGCTTTTGTCCCGCTTCGCCAAGGCTTCGAAGGACCGCATTTGTTCGAGTAACATGGCACCGGAAAACTTACGGTTGCCGTCCACACCTACTTGGCGGGATCTCTTAATGCTTGAACTATTAAAACATACAAAAAAGACGATTACAATAGGATAATCGCAAGTCTTACCTGCTCTTTTCCATCATCATCTTCTGAGTGTTAAGTTGTGTTTGCAAATCTGAAATTTTGTTTTCGCGTTCCATAACCATATCATAAGTTCTTCGCAATTGAGTTTTATATTTGAAGCGCGCGACGAAAAATCCGGCAGCAAAACCCACAACGAGCAAAATTATTATCATGAGAGTTTTATTGTCTGTTGTACTTTTACTTGATGTTGTTTTTGATCTTTTTGCCATAAAAAATCACCTCTTCTCCATAAAAATAGTATCTGAGGGATCAGATACTAAGGTAGCCCAAAACATATTCAGTATGAAGCAAATTATCAATTTGTGTCAAGAGGTACTTTTATTTTGTTTCAAAATACAAAGTGACGGTTGATGTGACGGTTTGACTTCCGGGTTCAATATCCGGCGTTTTGAGTGCCGAATCCAAAGCTCCTCGCGCAGCGTAAGGCATAATTTGAGGAGTTTGGGGACCCGATTCAACAATGTTGGTTATTCTTCCAAGTCTTATGCCAAGTTGTCCTGCCAACTTTTTAGCTTGGTCCTTAGCGTTATCAATTGCTTTTTGGCGAGCTTCTTCTCTGTATTTTTCAGGACTTTCAACTGTAAATCCGGAATTTGTAACCTGATTTGCTCCAGCTTGAGTTGCCGTTGCCAAGACCTGTGATAAAAGTTCTTGTCTGCGTACTGTAATATTTACAGTTGCATTCCCGGTGTAGCCTGCGATGCTGTTTGTTCCACCCGGAGCATAGTTATAAGAAGGACTTACGGAGTAATTTGTTGTTTTGATGTCTTTTTTCTCAACGCCAAGCCTTGTTAAGGCGTTTACTATATTGTTATTAACGTTTGTTACTTTTTGACTTGCATCATCTGCGGTTTTTGAGTCCGCAACCACAATGGAAGCCTGTACGTTTGCAGTATCCGGAACCGCATCTATTTTCCCCTCTCCAATAACCGAAAACTCACCCGACACATTTCTTGTAGTTATAGATATAGGTAAATTAATATTGAAGAAATTTAAAAACCAGAGGACAAATATTGTCACAATCCCAAGCATTATTACAGGAAAATGGCGAGGTTCGTTTGGCATACTTTCATTAAACATAATTGGGGAAGTTTATGCAAATTTTTGTTTCTATGGAGAATTTGTTGCGGAGCCCTTTATTTATATAGGATAGAAAATAACATAAAATCAGCATTTTTCTTGCAATTTTATTATCAAATCTTGTAGTAATTCAGCATTTATTTTTTGTACCATTAAAACAGTCTATTGTTAAAGACATTTTAGGGTGTATAATCTTATAAGATTTTCCTGCCCGTAAATTAAATTTATGGACGAGGAAGAGTTCTGTTTCGATTAGTACTTGACAAGTCAATACTTATAGGATACAATCCGTTTTATTGACGACAACTGCCCTAAATGGTAGTTGTTTTTTTATGAAGAATTTATTCAAAAATAATTTAATTCACGCTTTCATCGCTTTGGCAATTGTTGGCGTCTTTGTTTTTGCGTCAAAATCCTTTGCACAATCCGCACCAAAAGTCATGATCTGCCACGGCACCGACTCGGTTACCAATCCTTATCAAACTCCAAACGTTGACATTTCATCTGCAACAGCTGAAGGTCACGCTAGTCACACAGGACCAGTAGCAACAGATGCGGTAGTAGCGCAAGCATTAAAAGATGCGCACATTCAATGGGGAGATATTATTCCCCCGTTCCCTTTGAGTGGTGTAGTAGGTGGACTCAACTGGACACCGGATGGTATAGCAATTTGGAATAATGGTTGTAAGTATGTGACGCCTCCCGCTACTCACAAAGCATGTTCTGGCGGTGCATGTACGGTTGTTGCCGGTATAGGAACTGATAGTTGTACTACAAATGCTAATTGTCTGCCTAATCCTACTCACAAAGAATGTCAGAGAAATGCTTGCGTAGTCGTAAACGGTGCAGCAACTGATTCATGCAGCGTGGATGCTGATTGTGCCGCACCAACACCAACTCCAACACCAACTCCTACAAATACACCTAACAACCCAGGCAATCCCGGTGGACCTGGAGACGGAAAATCTGATGGACGTTCAAGTTGCCCAGAATGTACTCAGGCTCCAAAACAAGGACAGGTACTTGGTGCATCAACATTTGCAGGAACCGGTACTTTTGATTCAACTCTTGCAACAGCAGAACAAGCCGCGGGAATCCTCCTCTCAGCAGGCGCAGTAGCGTATGCCCAAATCAAAACTAAAAAAAAGAGCAAAGCAAGCAAATAAGCACCCCTTTGTAGAAAAATTAATCGCTCTTGGAATCCTACTTTTTCTACTAGGTACCATCACGCACCTGCAAATTTTCACAAACGCCCTGATTAGCCAAAGGGAACAGCCTAAAAAGGTTTACGTGGCACAGGATCCGTCATCTATTTCAATTCCGTCGGTAAGAATTAACGTGAAGGTTGATGAAGGGGGTATAGCTTCGGGTAATTGGATTCTATCTTCCGATAAAGCTCTATACTTACCCACAAGTGGAAAAATTGGGGAAGGCTACAATACCATAATCTACGCACACGACACCAATAATCTTTTTGGGCCTCTTCTTTGGGTAAAAAAGGGCGATTTAATTCTTCTTACTGACAGAAAAGGAAAGGAATTTAAGTATAAAATTTTCTCAACAGAAGAGGTTGACCCCAAAGATCTGAGCAAGCTATATTCCACAGAGAAAAACATAGTCACGCTATTTACATGCGACGGGTGGTTTGATGAGAAAAGACTATTAGTAAAAGCAAAGCTACTTCAGAAAAGCTAACCCACAAAGATTCACCTATAGTATTGACATTGGGCTTTCAAATTGCTATAATCCCTAATCTTATATTAATTAGATGAGCGAATACCCACCTTATAGAAAAGTCGTTGTTGAGAAAGAACCAATTCTTGGTAAAAGAGACAGGATCCTATATACGTTTCTTTTTATAACAACCTTGATATCAATTCTCTGGTATTTTTTATGGTGGATTAATCTTGCACATATTCCCCACAATTTTCTGCATGGGTTTCATGTATTTGACCTTTTGCTTTTCGGATTACTCATATACGTTGTGTTCATTGGATATCTTTCAAGTTTCGTTACGTGGTTCTCCTTTCTCTTTGCCTCAAAGCCCAAAAAATCTTTTGCTCCAACCCAAAGTTTAAGAGTTGCTTTCTTAACGTGTTACGTTCCTGGCAAAGAACCAATAAAAATGCTTGCGAAAACTCTCGAGGCCATTAAAGCTGTGCGTTACCCTCACGATACATGGGTGCTTGATGAGGGTGATTCGGAGGAAGTAAAAAAATTATGCCGCAAACTTGGCGTAAATCATTTCACAAGGAAAGGAAGTAGAAGATTTAATATTGGAGTCTTTAGGAAAAAGACAAAAGCGGGAAATCATAATGCTTGGAGACATCATCACGAAGACAAGTACGATATAGTTGCTCAGGTTGATATGGACCACATTCCTAGACCGAATTTTCTTGAGAAAACGTTAGGATATTTTCGTGATCCAAGTGTTGCAATGGTTGGAACACCTGAAGTTTATAAAAAAACTAAAAACTGGGTAATGAGCGGCTCTTCAGAGCAATCTGCAATTTTCCATTTCGCTATGCAAACCGGATATTATGGATGCGATATGCCACTTTTAATCGGTACAAGCCACCTCTATAGAGTCTCTGCACTAAGGGAAATTGGAGGATATGTGCCAACAATTGTTGAAGATCATCTTACAGGAATGAAATTGTATTCGCACGGATATAAAGGAGTCTTTGTTCCTAAAATTTTAGCTCAAGGATACGGACCACTTAACTGGGTTGATTATTTTAATCAACAGTTTAGGTGGAGTTATGGATTATTTGAAATTCTTTTCTTTTACACTCCAAAACTTTTCCTGAAGCTTAAATGGAAGCAGAAAATAAATTACCTTATTGCGCAAACTTATTATTTCACAGGACCTGCTGTGGTTTTTGGAGCAATAATTACAGCATTATATCTTTGGACAGGAATAAGTCCTGTTAATATGCGTGTTGTTGATTGGATTTACCATGCTTTACCACCCTACATGGCAAGTCAAATAATTTTCAACTTCATAAGGCTTCATAGCATAAGGCCGGGCCGCATTCCTCTTTTTGGAATCAAGGGAAAAATACTAAATTTTGGCGCGAACATTGTATATTCCCTCGCATTCATTGCTCTTATTTTGAGAAAAAAGTTTACTTACGCAGTTACAACAAAGGATGCAGCAAGACAACCGTCTGCAGTACCTCTATCAACTTTTAGTTTACATTTCGCGATTTTGGTCGCATGCGCGGCAGGTCTTGTTGCAAGCATATATTTACACCACGCCGCCTCGTTGCAGAGAATATGGGGTACATTTACTGTTTTATCTATGGCCGGAGTTATTATTTCAAATTATTCCTTAAAAATCCGAGCATATATTAGAAAAGTGAAAAAGACATTATTCGCTAACCAATTAGGAGCAAAACTTGCATATTCATACTTGCAAAACGCATTTAGAGAACTCCTATAAAAGTTTAAAACTCTCTACCGCTGTGGTGTCATTTTATTTAAAAAATGACTGATTGTAATCACCCAGTTAAAGTGATATTATCCCCCTAAGTACTTAGGTACGAATTCATTATTATGCATAAGCTTAGGCGGGCTGCTCAAAAATTCCTAGTCTTTATAGCTTTTTTTGCCATGCTGGTTCAGTCTTTGAACCCGTTCTTGTACGTCTTACCTCAAGTAGCATATGCGCAAGAAGCAACCGTTACACCAACCGATACTCCAAGTGATACACCAACGGTCACGCCAGACCAGAACCAGACAGTAACTCCGACCCCAACTCCAGCAGACTCAGTTACACCAACTGACACCCCAACTCCAGCAGAAACCGTTACGCCAACTCCTGTTGGGGGAGATACTTCGACAGTTACACCAGACCAGACTCAACCCAACAACAATAGCCCGCCAAGTGGCCAGAGTGTTTCGGGTCAAAATAGTTCAAACAGCTCAAATAGCAACTCTCCAACTTCATCTATAACTCCCACGATAACGGTTGCTCCAACTGTAACTCCAGCTCCTGATAAGGGGGAGGGCGGAAAAATAGGCGTAGCGGTTCTTAAAGATGTATCAGCCCCAAGCATTGATTTACAAGCAACAAATACGGATAGTTCCGCGACTTTGACAACAGACAAATCCGACTATGCACCAACAGATACAGCCTTAATTACCGGGTCTAATTTTTCTCCCAACAAGACTTATTCATTAACTGTTAGTTCAAATGATGCTCCTGCAACCAGCACGACTGCTAACGTTACTACAAATGATAGCGGGTCATTCGTTTACGCCTATCAATTAGACGGAAAGTACAGACCAAACTATAAGGTCGAGGTTAAAGACGCTTCTGGAACAGTAGTTGCCTCAACAACATTTACAGATAGTGCAAGTGTAACAACCACAGTTAGTGGTGTTGCCTGTGTAGGTGACCAACCGGGGCAAAACGGTTTAGTATGTACTGCAAACGATATTAATCTTGCCTCTGTCTCACCCACCGTTACAATAAATGGGCATGGATGTAGATTCCCCGGAGATACAGTTAACTTTACGGCAAACTATCAAATTCAATCCAATGCAAACAATAGATACAACGCAGGAGTTTGGTTTGCAACAAATGGGCAGGCAAGTGCCTTGCATGGAACGTGTTCAGCAACTTCACTTCCAAGCACACCCAACCCTCCCTTTTTTGATGGTGGGACTTCATGTGGAGGTATTAATAAACCTGACATTGGAACAATTACTATCACTCAGACAGCAGTATGTAATCCCGACAGTAGTGGATTTCTCACGATTCCATACTGTACAACATGGCAACAAAACTCAAATAACGCATGTACCACACCTACTGATACTGTACCCGGAACAGGCTCAAAATGTAATTGTCCAGCAGGTGGAATTGAAATCCCAATAACTGTTCCTCCAGCAATAGAAGTTATAAAGTCTCTTTCACCATCAAATGACTCGGGACTATTTAATTTATTAGTTAATGCTATTACTAAAAAAACAGACGCCACAAATGGTGGAACAACAGGAAAAGTTGGAGTAACAACCGGACAAAATACTTTTGGAGAAGCAAACGGAACAGGTACAAACTTAAGTAATTATGCTTCTGTTGCTTCATGTGTTTTAAGAGGAACTTCAACAACAGTAGCAATAACCGGAACTGGCCCAACTTGGACAATCACCAATGTAACTAACGGACAGGATATAGTCTGTACGATTACCAATACTGCAAACAACGGAACAATCGAGCTTAAAAAAGTATGGTCCGGAACGGGAGGACAAACAACACTCACAATCGGATCAGCAATCGGAGGCAATAACGTTGCCAACACACAGACAGGAGCAATCGGATCAGCACCTTTAACAACGGGTCCAAAAACGGTAAATAGCGGTAGTTATTATTTAAATGAAACCGGAGGATTAACAAACTACACACCGTCTGCTCTTACTTGTTTCAATGATGCGAATAACGATGGAACAAATAATAACGGGGAGTCATCTGTTAGTGTCGGCGCAAGTAATGCGGTAGCAGTAAGCGCGAATCAACACGTCATTTGTTCTTTCACAAACACACGTGATCAGGGGACAATCGAGCTTAAAAAAGTATGGTCCGGAACGGGAGGACAAACAACATTAAATATTGGAACATCAGCTGGAGGGACACAAACCGCAAGTGTTCAGACAGGAGCAAGCGGAGCAGCACCGCTCACAACCGGGACACAAACCGTTGATACCAATACTTACTATATTTCAGAAAATGGCGGATTAACGGATTACTCATCAGTTCTTGCTTGTACGGATAATGGAAGTACAGTAACACCGGGTGCAAATAACTCACTCAATGTTGCAAAGAATCATGCGGTTATTTGTACATTTACTAACACAAGAAATACCGGAACAATCAAAGTAATAAAAGACGTAGTGGCACCTAATGGGTCCCCAATTACCGATACTTCAACAAACTTTGCATTTTCGGTCGACGGCGGTTCTACGTTTGATTTAACTGACGGAGGAAACCATTCAACAACTGTCATAACAGGAGCAAATCATACGGTTGTTGAAACGCCTAACGCAAATTACGACTTCGCAGGTTGTACAAGTGATTCCCAGACTCAGGGATCGGCCGTTGCTAACGGAATTGTTGTAACAGTTACAACTGGTACAACTTCAACTGTTACCTGTACTAACAAACAAAAGCATGCAAAGATTACGGTCGTTAAAGTTGTCAAAGACGCAAGCGGAAAAGTAGTAAGTGATAGTAAAACATTTACAGTTCAATTAAATGGAGCAAGTGACGACTCTACGCTTTCCGATACTCATGATGTAGTCTACAATCCAAATCCTGGAACTTATACGGTAAGCGAAGCAAATGACGCAAATTACGATAATTTAGGATGTAAATTGAATGCCGATCTTACTGCGACCAACTTTAGCTTGGCATCGAATCAATCTGTGACCGTTACATGTACCAATAAACAAAAACCTGGTTCAATTCTGGGAGTAAAAACGGATGAAAACAACAATCTTCTACCAAATTGGACAATACAACTTGCTTCGTGTCTTGCAGGATTTACAAATTGTGTCGATGTTCTAGGAGCGGCAATCCCAACCGACAACAACGGAGCATATTTGTTCAGCAATTTAGTTACAGGATTTTACCAGGTGTACGAAATTATGCAGGCGGGTTGGACAAACGTTACCGCTCTTTTTCACAATGTTGAAATTCAGCCGGGAACAGTAAGTTCAAACAATAACTTCCAGAATAAAGGAAATCTGAGAATTACGGCTTGTAAATACGAGGATGCTGATGCTAATAATCAGACAACAGAAGATAGAACGCCGGTCAATAATTGGAGTTTTACACTCAGCGGTGAGCAACTCGGAGAAAATGTTACTCAGTCAGCAGGAGAAGAAAGCAATTGTACAACCTTTACGGATCTTAAACCCGGAGCCTATCAGGTTGATGAAAAATTGGCCAGTCACACGGACTGGTCTGTAGTAGACAAGAATGGAGATGTTCAGGACGTCACCCTTACAAATGAATCCACAACGGTTAATTTCTACAACTACCGAAAAGCTCATATTATTGTCAAGAAAGACGTAGTGAATCCTGATGGGGGCGTAGTTACTGATACAAGTACAAATTTTGACTTCAGAATTCACCAAGGCGGAGACATAGTTGAATCTTTCTCTTTGGTTGATGGCGCAACGAGTTCTACTTACGATGTTAATCCAGGCACTTACGATGTTAACGAAGTTCTAAACCATAGTAATTACTCGTTTGGTTCCTGTACTGCGGTTTATGACGGTGAATCAATCGGCCGTCCTGTTACAGAAGAAGACGAATCAGGTGAGCAGGTAAGTCTTGATTCAAATGACACAGTGACGGTTACATGTATTAACAAGCAGAAAACGGGCAGGGTCCATGGATACAAATGGAACGATGAAAACGGGGACGGAAAACTAACTTGTACTGAAGGTGGCGAATTCCCAACATGTGAATCAAAACTATCTGATTGGACCATCTTTGTTGATTCAAATAACAATAAAACCCTCGATGAAGGAGAGCAATCGACTACAACCGACTCAAGTGGGAATTACTCTTTTACCCTTAATCCTGGGACCTACAATATTTGCGAAGTAGTAAAAACAGGTTGGGAGCAAACTTATCCGGGCTCAGGGGAAACTGCCTGTCACACCGTTACGATAAGTTCAAATCAAAACTCTGAGCAAAGTCTTAACTTCGGAAATAAAAATGTGATTCCGGCATTCACAATTGCTAAAACCAATGACACAGAAGGAGCGAGCAAAGCACCGGGAGACGTAGTTAACTACACCCTGACATTAACGCTCGACGATACAAAGGGTCCCGGAGACAACATAACTGTTACCGACCTTCTTCCAAAGGGCTTTGTTTACAATGGAGGCTCATACCAAGCATTTCTCAATGGGAACCCAATATCAGTTGAAGAACCAACCTACCATTCACCGGGAACATGGACTCTTCCAAGCGCACAGCCGGGTGATGTATTTACATTAAAATACAAAGCAACTGTTGATAGCGGACAGCAATCAGGTACATATTATGACAATGCATGGGGACAAGGTACGCCTGTAGGAGATCCTTCAAGTACGATTCTTGCGCTCGCGGGTACAGATGGAAATATTGGTGATCCAAATTTTGTAGGAACACAAGTAAGCGTTTCAAAAGAAGATTCCCAATCGCCGTCTATTGCTAAAACCCAGGGCCAAGTTTTAGGTGCATCAACCGAGGCTCTGCCTTCAACAGGTGCAAACACATTTCAAACAGCTCTGGGAATCATCGTACTTATTATAGGATTGAACTTATTACTTGTAGGCTTTATAATTCGCAAACGCTATGTTTAAGATATTATTTAGATCATTTATAGGTTTTGCCGCCGTGCTTATCTTAGCAAGCCTTGTCTCGCCTTTGGCGGATCAGGTTTTTGCTAACTCAGCAGTATCAATAAGACTTGAGCAGCCAAAGACTCCCACCAACCAAAATTCCCTTAATATTACATTTGTAACACTCGATACACAGAGTGAGGCAATTACCGTCAAATGCTTCAAAAAAGGCCCAACTGATGGCGCTTTTAGCCAGTTTGGGGCAGACATAAATCTTGCGGCGGGCGGAAATACCGGAACCTGCGATGCCAATTCGTCCGTAATAAACACTCCGGGTTCATATCAATTTTATGCAACAGCAACGGCAGCCTCAGGCAATGGCACAAGTTCAACAGTAAATGTTGATTACAACAATTCCGGGCCAGGTACTCCCACAAATTTCAGCAAGGACAGAATTACCTCTTGCTCGTACAAAATTAAATTTAGAACGGCAGATGATAGCGGAAAAACAATCAAAGTAAGAATATACCGTGCCGACGCAACTGCTTCGGATCCATCTTCAACGTCTGAAGTAGGAGCTGTTAATATTGGCTCGAGTACCGATGGAGAATTCACAAATACGATTCCTGACTGTAGTAAATCATACTACTATGCGGTAAGGGCTTTTGATTCTGCAGGAAATGCGTCGGGGGTCGTAGGAGATTCTATAAATATAGGAAGTACTACTACGACCACAACCACAACAACGGGCACAACGGGTGCAAGCCCAACCGCAGGCACTGGTGCAATTCCAGTTGGTGCAGGACAGGGATCGGTTCCGGGCGAGCAAACAAATCAAAATGAAAATGGTACAAAACAAGAAGTACTTGGTGCATCAACACCAAGTGGCAAGACAGGAGAAATGGAAAAGAAGAACAATGCAACTGTGGGTAGCGCCTTTTCCTCAAAAAAACTTTTTGCAGGAGCAATCGCCATAATAGTAGTGATCGCAGGAGTTGCCTATATCCTCTACAGAAGAGGCAAGAAAACCATATAATTGTCTTTAGTGAAAAGACTTTCTTCTCTTTTAATTTACGCAGGCGGCGCACTTGTAATTCTATCTCTTATATTTCTAATCGTAGTTTTTGCCCCAATTATAAAACTTGAACTTTCGTATTTTTTCCAAGGTCCTGGAAAAGAAAAAGTTGTTTTAGAAAATAAAACAAGAGCAGAAAATGTGCTTGTTCCTGTTGATCCCGAATTCGGAATCGTGATTCCCAAAATTCGAGCAAATGCAAAAATAATACCAAATGTAAATCCGTATTCTGAGCCGGAGTACCAGAGAGCTTTAGCACGCGGTGTCGCTCAGGCACGCGGTACCGGTGTGCCGGGAGAGGGTAAAAACATTTTCCTTTTTTCTCACTCATCTGTCGACTTTCTTGAAGCTTCACGTTACAACTCTATTTTTTATTTGCTCAATAAGATGGAAAAAGGAGATGAGATAGACCTTTTTTATAAGGGGCGCGAATATAAGTATAAAGTAACTGACAAAAAAATAGTTGATCCTAAAAATGTTGCATACTTAAGTCCAAACTCTAACCAGGAAAAATTGACCTTGATGACTTGCTGGCCTCCCGGCACAAATCTACAAAGACTCATTATAACAGCCCGGCAATAAGGCCTCTTTTGATACAGAAACGCCATATTTACAAGATACCTTTAAAGTGTTAAATTTTAATATCTTTAGGCAGATGAAAACTTTAAAGCCCTTAATAGGCTTGTTATTATTCTTCTTTTTTTCATTTTTTCTCGTTGTTAATTTAGTTTTTGTTCCTGTTGCTTATGCTGCAAAAACTACTCCGACGTCAACAACTGTCACCTGGAAAGGAAACGGAACAACAGGTGGTTTTTGTTCTTCATTTGAAAATGACCCTGATTTAAATCCCGCGTCAGGAAAACAAGGCTGGTTGTTTATATTAACCTCACCTTATACGAGTGGTCCATATAATCTAACCTATTCTTTTAGTGATGGAACGAATAATATTAATACTCCTCCGGTTGTTCAAAAAATTGTAGGGTCGGTTCATATTATTGTTTACACAGCCATCGACGCGAAATTATTGAGTGCATCAGTTACAAACGGCACTTCAAACAGTATTCTGACTGTTTCTCATTGTGAAAAAGCGATTCGACCCCTGCAAGTTTCAAAAACAGCAAATACAACTTTCACCCGAACGTGGACATGGGGTATCGATAAGTCTGCAGATCAATCAGATCTTGGTGCATTGCAGCCAAACGATGTTAAAACCGTTAACTACATTGCTACGGTAAGCGCGGGTTCGCAAGATAGCGATTGGGTTGTAAACGGAACAATAACTGTAACAAACCCTGCGGGTAATCCAAACGCGACAATAGCAAGCGTAACAGACGTTCTGAGTAGTTTTGGTAGCGTGTCGGGTGTAAATTGCGGAGTAATCTTCCCGTATATTCTTAGCGCTGGGAGTGTTCTTAATTGTACTTACACTCAAGTACTAGGTGGGGCAGTGAATCAAACAAATACAGCAACGGTTGTGACGACCGGATTAGTGCCGGGAGGTTCGTCAAGTGCTGTGCCCGTAGCATTTGATAGCCCTACAACCGAAACCGACGAGTGCGTAACCGTAAACGATACAAATTCAAAGGGTCCTCAGGGAGTAGTAGTTTGTTCGGCGGATTCCCCTAAGACTTTTAACTACAGTACTACATTTAGCAAAGATGGTGCATCAGACGTGAAACTTGTTTGTGGAAGCAATACTTACAACAACACTGCGTCTTTTGTAACAAATGACACTTCAACGGCTGGAAGTGACAGTTGGACGGTTACTGCAAATGTACAATGCAATACTTTTTGGTGCTCGCCAGGATACTGGGGTAGCGCGGCCAAATTTGATATTTACAGCTACATAAATGCACACAAAGTTGTAACTCCTCCTGCGAGTATTGCCGGAGCGGATTTATACAGCTCTATTACCGGTATTGTTCCAGCAGCTCTGAAGGCCGGTAGTCCTTCGAATCCAAGCCTTGGGGATGTACTCGGGAGTCCTTCTACTTACGGTGGACCGGCGAATAACTCAATTTCTGATTACTTCGCTTACCTTCTCGGCTGGGGTGGAACCCAGGCAACAGGTGATAACTGCCCAATAAACACATTCGGAAATCCCAACTAAGGGATTCATTGGGCCTCTTTCAGATCTTATTTTCCGTGAATTTTGTTAATTAAAGTGGGGGGAGGTGAATAAATATGAATAAAATTAAAAAAATAGCATTTGCAGGAGCAGCTTCTGCAATCATGCTTTCGAGTTTTGTAAGTGTAGCATTTGCGGTAACTCCAGGAGCTGCAGTAAAAAATCCAAATGCTAATTCAAACGCGTGTTGGGGTATGGATCGTTCTTTCTATGCGAGCCAAGGCTTTTTCCCTGAGAATATGGACATTAAGCAGTCTTTTCCAGGTGATGTCGGTGAAGAACGTGCAGCTTGGGTTGCAACGTATTGTAGTTCACACGGGCCAGTCGTAGTAGAGTAGAAAATAGAAGATTTGTTTTAAACAGCCCAAAGGGGTAATTCCCTGCGGGTTGTTTTGGTTGACAAATTTACAAAGGAGCTATATGATTCTATCTGTTAATGAAAAAGTTTCTTGGAGTGATACTCGGATTTTTCCTCGTCCTCACAATTGTTTTTGCAGTCTCAGCGCAAAGTTCAAACGCAAATATTCCTGATCGCGACGGTGATTTTCCGGATCCTGACCACCCCGGAATTCGCGTTCGCGTATTTGTGCACAATCCAAAAGATGCACGAGGATCATCAGACCTTACGCCCGCTACTTGTTCCCCAGATAATGACTCTGCAACCGTAGATGGTGTTACAGGGTGGAAACTTCCTTCAACAAATTGGAATTACAGAGTAAATAGCGCAAGTGCTCCATCTGGAGTCGGAGGAAATGCCGTTACGATTACAAATAATGCTTTCGCAGCTTGGACAGGCGCTTTATCTCCCGCTTCAAGCAAGCCGACATTTTCATACGCAGGACCAACGTCTGTCAATAAAAACGTTTACGACGGACAGAACATAGTTGCTTGGGGACACACATCAGGTAGCGCTCTGGCCGTAACTTACACAAGATACAATCAATCAACCGGGGTTGTTGTTGACGTTGACACAATTTTTAATAGCAAGTTTGCGTGGACATGGAATACATGCTCGGCAAGTGCTTATGATGCCCAGGATATCTTGACGCACGAACTAGGACACTGGATGGGACTGGACGACAACTACGCGGCAAGTTTTGCGGATAACACAATGTATGGTTACGGGGCAAAAGCCGAGAACAAAAAGGACACTCCTGCAACAGGCGATAAAAACGCCCTCCTCACAATTTATCATTAATTGTACTGGTAGAATTTTGCTTCATAACGAAAAAAAGCCCGAAAGAAATAGTTGTTGATGAATGCGTTATGAAAACGCGGAGAACAGCGCACGCTGCTCAAATTCACCAACCGTTCAATCAGTCGGGCTCTTTTTCTTGCCTTCACTTCGGGCGGCTACAACTTTTTAGGCTGCGCTTTGCTCGAAGTTATTCGATTGTTTGTGAGATCAGTAGATGTTATCTCGACAGATCTCGTCTTTGCCGGCTAGGATTAGCGCGCCTACTTCCTCTTGGCGGTCTGATCCCTTGTGTTCAATCTCGGTCAACCTAACGTAGATGCTGGCCGAAGTCACTCGAGGGTCGTCTTCAATGACGGCTATTGCTAGTAGCGCGTTCTTGTCCATGCCGGTCGAAATGGTTACGATATCTCCTCGCCGGAGAATGTGGAGACAATCTCCAACTCGTTCCAGTGAAGGAAAGGGTGCTGTCACCCAGGGAGATGCCATAGCTTGCTCCTTCCGAAGCTTGTGGCGCGCTGGCCGTTACTAGAGATACAGTTCAACCGCTCTCTGATGAGAGTGGTCGGGAACGAACGTACCTGCGACGCGGGGGGGTGCCGGCGCAAAATAGTCGATCTGGTACATGTTGGAACATGACAGGTAGGTGATGCCGCAAAGCACACCTGATTTGTCAGCTCTTCTAAGCCAGAGTGTTTGATCAGGCCAGACTTCGGCTGTGATGACGAAGTCAGCAAGTTCACTACCACTATCAAGCATGGCACCATCGTTGGTGACAAAACCGAGGATCTCGTCTTCGGGGACCTGGAAGTGTTCACAGATCGCCTCAATGAGCTCAAGGGTCATGTCTACGTCGTTCGTTGTCCTGTACATTGGCTTTCCTTCTCATGGGGATAATCATCCAGCTTAGCCACTGCTGAATGATGGCGGGGCTTGATTAGGCGACGGGGTACCCAATCAGGTCATTCGTAACTCCTTTCTGATGTTCGTCGTCACGAACTTATCGGGAAACGTCCCAGTCTGGGTTGTTTCCACCAGCAATACGCCCATGTTTATGGGAAATCTTGCAGGCTGAGCAGAGCGTTATTGTCTCTCCGTAGATCTCTGAGCACTCCTTACACACGTTAGTTGTCTTGTTCCCGCAGAATGTGCAGAAGTACACACGCGGAATCAATCCGAAGAGTGGCATCAGGTTCACTTCCTGTCTGGTGAAGGCGCGCCTTCGTTACTCAGTGGCTGTGTTGCCCTGGTAGACGTTGTAGTGCTCGGTGGCCTTGATAAACTTATCACCGGCAGACGGACCTTGCGGGCACCTGTGCACAATGATGAGCTGGCCGCTCTTGTGACAATCCCGTGCATCCCGGCGAGTCAAACTTGTACTCCAGGTGCAGTGGATTGCGTCACAGTCACACTCCTTCTCGACCTCCTGCGAGAGGAAATCGTTAATCAGCGCTGTGCTGATGAAGCCTCCACCGTCGTCCTCGATGAGTCGCCAGAATTCTCTGCAAGCATCATCGTGGTCGAAACAGTAACCGAAGTAGAAGAGTACTTCAACATTCGCGTCGGCTGGACTAGTTTCGTATTTGATTTCGGCCTCATCGAGCATTGCTCGAATTCCTTCAGCCGAAACTTGGTTCGCCGTAAGTCTGAGGCAGTTGTAAGTGCCCATGGGTATTTCCGAAGCATCGTGACAGAGGAAGCATTTCATTTCCCCGTCCCATATGTACTCCGGATACACCAGTAGTTCGCCCTCTGCGAATCTTCGTGCCATCGTGGCTACTCCTCCCTATGAAGGCGCGCTGGCCCCCGTTACCTGCCGTTACTTGACGCTGAAGAACGCCCAGAGGATGTCTCCGAAGCGATGCGCGCATCTAACGTTAATGCACTCACCAGGTGACATCTTCGCGGCGATGTCTGCGTCCGTCGAGATCTGGTAGAAGAGCTTGTACTCGCCGGGTTTGACGGGTACCTTGAGTGGAATCGTAATGTTGCCCTTTCCACCTGGCTTAAGCGCCGGGACAGACACAGAGGCGTCCGAGATCTGCTTGAGATCTGGTTTACTTCCGTCAGTCGCGGCCGATTCGCCATAGACGCGGACGAGCTTGTAGTCGCCGGTCCAGGTTGTTGTGCCGCAATTGGTCACTTCCCAGACTTTGTCTTGGGTTGATCCCGCTGCCAGCGTCTGCCACTTGTCGGGAGTGTCCTCGATGGTGACATCCCTGACGAACTTCATGCAGTCCTCGAGCTTGGCGGTCGCAGAGGATGTTGGTTTGTCTTTGGGACTGTACCATGCAGCCCACGCAACAACAACTCCCAAGATACATAGAAGCAGGAGAGTTACGACAGTCTGCTGCCTGATCATCTTGTTGCTCCTTTCGAGCAGACTCGTGAGACCCGCGTCTCGTTACCCTCCGAATAGCACGGTGGCGGAGAAGAGGTCTCCACGCTGGAGAACTCTTCTGGATATTGCCTGTACATCTTCGCCGTTGAGGCGGCAGTTGCCCAGGCCGAACTCAAGTCCGAGTTCCTTAGTAAGATGCTTGACCAGTTCGTTGACGGTTTTGCCTGCGTAGGGCACCATCAAGGGGTCAAACGGTTGATCGCCGATGTCAAGTGTGACCACGATGTCGTTGGGGCCGGTAGACCGCAATATGGTCACTTCTTTTCTCAAATCGGCGACGGCTTGCTCGCGCTCTTCAGGCGAAAGGTTGTTCGCGGGTTTGCGCTCAACGCTCATATTGAAGTACGGCAGCACTTCACCGAGCTCCTCATTACCAGGGACGTCCTCGCCTCGCGAGGTGAAAGTCATGGTTCCAGCCAGACGCACAGAGTAGGCACCACCGCGGACAATCATGTCCTCGGTTACTTCTAGGGTGTCTCCGGCTTCTGGAATCTTGTCAACCCGCAGGACGGCGCTGTATATGTTGGCGCCTATTGCGATGTAGACAGGTTTCTTTTCAGGTTGATGACGTTTTCCGAACAGTTTCACTTCCGACCTCCGTTACTTGTTGAGAGTTGCGACCCACTTGATAGTGACGCCGCGGTTGGTGTCGGGGAATACGGTTACCCGGTTTTCCTCGATAAGAATTCGCCAACCGAATTTGTACTGCCATGCGCCGGCCAAGTCGTGGACCGTGAATGCAGTATTGTCCTTGCCTCCCATCACAACGTATGGGGGAAAGAGTCGTCTGTGTTCATCGCGAAGATTGCTCACGTCGTCGTGGAACGACTCAAACGTGAACTCTCCAAGCCCGAACACTTGTTGGAAGCGGTTAGCATACCTCGGAGCGTTCTCCGGGGTGAGAACTATACCTTGTGCTTGGGTTGTCATGTCTCCTCCTCCATCTTTCTTTCCAGCTTATGCTGATGAATTTAGTTTCGTATCACATAAGTGACACACCGGATACAACAATTGACAGTTAACAATTAACAAAATTGACAACAGACAAAAATTATATGCAGAGCGTCACCTACGTGACAAAGTTTTTACAAACAATCGAATTGTCAAAGTGCAAGAAAAATTAAAAATTGCAACCAAGACAAAAAACAGGCATGCAAATCGCCCGAAATTGTTCCTGAATGTAAGGCGATTATAACACAGATGAGGCTATTCGACTATATTATAGGCTTAGCAATTTAGTATTCGGATATACGTGTCGTTTGGGTTGACGCAAGCCTCAACTTCTGTTAAAATGATTTCGGTTTAGGTAGAGAAATTCGGGTGGTATACAAACCACCTTTTTTTATACGTGATACTTAATACCAGATACAAAATACAAATTTATGGCAGCAGTAGTTCAAAGATCAGAATTTGCGTTAGCATTAAATCAAATAGCCTCCGAGCGAGGAGTTGACCCCCAAGTGGTACTTGATACCATGAAAGGCGCAATAGTTGCCGCCTACCGTAAAGATAATCCAATAACTGATGAAGAGGCAGAAGCCTACAGCGCCGAACTTAATGAAAACACGGGTGAAACAAAAATCTTAAAAGATGGAAAAGACGTTACTCCTCCGGGATTTGGAAGAATCGCAGCACAAACCGCCAAACAAGTTCTCTTGCAGAAAATCCGCGAGAAAGAAAAAGATGCAGTAATCGCAGAGTACACAAAAAGAATCGGCACCGTTGTAAACGGCATGATTCTAAGATTTATCGGTCCAAATATCATTGTCGATATAGGAAAAGCGGAGGCTGTAATTGAACCAGCGGACAAAATTCAAAATGAGCAATACTTCCTCAATAAAAAAATGCCAGTTTATATTCGTGGTATTGATGAAGAGAAGCGAGACATAATGGTTTCTCGCTCGAGTAATGGTTTGATCGAAGGCCTACTCAAGCGTGAAGTTCCGGAGGTAAATTCAGGATCCGTAACAATCAAAAAAGTAGTCCGAGAGCCGGGAAACCGCGCAAAAATCGCAGTTTATTCAGAACAATCCGGAATTGATCCGGTCGGCTCTTGCGTAGGACAAAAGGGAGTCAGAATTCAAGCCGTAATTGATGCGATTGATGGTCTTGAGAAGATCGACGTGATTCAGTGGAGTCCGGATCCGGTTAAATTCATCACAAACGCGCTTTCTCCCGCAAAAAACCTTGTTGTTGAGATAGATGAGAAAAACAAAATGGCAAAAGTCCGCGCACCTCGTGAGGAATTACCTTTGATAATCGGGCGAGAAGGACAAAACGTTCGTTTGGCCTCAAAATTGACAGAATATAATATTGAAGTTGAAGGCGATGAGTCAATGTCTATGCCGGAAGAAGCAAAAAAACCTGAAGTTGCAACCGCTCCAAAAGAAGAAGTAAAAGCTGAAGAAAAACCAACTGAAGAGACAGGGACAAATGAGAAAAAAGAAGAGGTCGCAGCAGCAGAAAATCCCGCACCCGCAGCCTCAGCTCCAGCAGATCGGCCCTCGGAATCAACCGAGAAAAAAGATGCAGAAGCCGAGAAGACTGACGAGACGGTTCCAACAGAAACTTCCCAAACAGATACCAATCAGCCTGGGGCTGCGCAAGACGCAACACCGGCCGAAGAAATAAAATCTGAGTAATTATGGGAAGTCTGAATTTTTATAAAAAATGGATAAAGACTCGCAAAAACAAAATTTTCCGCCGGTTGTTTCGGTCTTAGGTCACGTTGACCACGGAAAAACCTCACTCCTCGATAAAATTCGTGAAACCTCAGTTGCTACCCGGGAGAAGGGCGGAATTACACAAAAAATAGGTGCCTCAGAAATTGAAATTGACCACGAGGGACAAAAACGAAAAATTACTTTTATTGATACACCCGGGCATGAGGCGTTTGCCAATATGCGCTCTCAGGGAGTAAATGCTGCAGATATAGTTCTTCTAATAGTTGCTGCAGATGATGGTGTAATGCCGCAAACTCGAGAATCAATTCAAAAAATAATCGACGCCAAAATTCCTTATATCGTAGTATTTACAAAAATAGATATTGATGGGGTAAGTATTGAACGCGCAAAGCAGAGCGTTGCCAAAGAGGGAATTTTACTCGAAGGTCTTGGAGGAGAAGTTCCATATGTGGGGGTTTCGAGCAAAACAGGGGAGAAGGTCAAGGATCTACTTGATTTAATAGTTTTAGTTTATGATCTCTCTGGCGTAAAAAAGGACTCAAGCGCACCCTTCATGGGAGTTGTAATTGACGCCAAGCGCGATTCACGCCGTGGAATTGTTGCAACGCTTGTAATAAAGTCTGGGAAGATTGAAGTTGGGAATAAATTATATACACATGGAAAAGAGGCCGGTAAAGTAAGGGCGATGCTTGATACAACGGGCAAGAATGTAAAAATGGCCACAATTGGTGCTGCAGTAGAGCTTCTGGGGTTAGCTGAAGTTTTGCCCGCGGGTAGTGTTCTTTTCGACCGAGAAACAGAACCGGTAGTGGTACCGGATAACAAGCCGGTACCTACCGAACCTCAAGATTTGATGGCGTTTTTGAGTGCTGTTCAGCCTGACTTTATTCCTATAATTCTAAAGACTCAGTCAAGTGCTGAGCTTGAAGCTATTAAAAATTCGTTACCTGAATCGGTAAAGATTATTTTTGAGGGTCTCGGGGAAGTTGGAGTTGCAGATATACTTATGGCAAAAGACTTTCATGCGTTGGTTCTGGCGTTCAACGTAGACGCTACAAAAGAGGCAAAGACGCTGGCCGAATCAGAAAAAGTATTTTTTAAGTCCTACGAAATCATATATCAAATGCTTGATGAGATTGAGCTGCTTCTTGGAGCCGTGGCTGAGCCTGCGGAAAAGGTGATCGGGCAAGGCAAGATACAGGCATCATTTCTAGGTACGACAGGCACAATAATCGGCTTGAAGGTCACCGAGGGTAGACTGGCCGTAGGCGATAAAATCAAAATCATGCGTAGTGAGCGTGAGATGGGCACGGCTGAAATCACCTCAATCAGGCACGGTAAGGAAGACGTGAAGCTCGTTTCGAAGAATACGGAATGTGGAATAATGATTAAGCCTGACGTTGACTTTGCCCCTCAAGATGATATAATAGCCTATAGCAAAAAACAATAGGTTGTTTTATGACTAGTTCTCTCATCAAAAATCAACACAATCAGGTTCGTGAGCTTATCGATTCAGCAGCCTCAATAGGCGTTATAATCGGTGATGCCCAGAACGTGGATAGCGTGGCCGCGGCACTCTCAATTTACTTAATTCTTGAGACATACGGTAAAAACGTTCAAATAATCTCCAAAAAGCAGCCCACAGTTGAGGTTTCAAACCTGGTTGGAATAGACCGAGTTGCTGATGGATTTAGTGGTGTCGCAAAAACACTCACAATCTCAGTTCCATATCGCGAGGGAGAAATTGAAAAAGTCTCCTATAATATTGAAGGAGACAGGCTTAATGTTAATCTTTTTGCAGAGGAGAACGGAATAACATTCAGCGAACGTGACGTAGAGTACATTAGAAAAGGTTCTTCTCCGGACCTTATTATTACAGTTGGGGTAACAAATGACGAGGACATAAAGGGTTTTGTTGATGTTTCAAATGTTAAGATCATTAATATTGACAGAAATCCTTTAAATACAGCCACAGGAGACGTTTCTCTCATAGATCCATCGTTCTCGTCTCTGTCAGAGGTTGTTACGAGTATCGCCATGGATATGAATTTCCCAGCAGATGTTGATGCCTACCAGAATTTAATGGACGGAATTGTATCCTCAACTAATAATTTTACGGCTCCTGCAACATCCGGTTTTGCATTTGAGGCAGCGGGATTCTTGCTCCAAAATGGCGCAAAAAGAAAACAGATAGAAGTTACGCAACCAAGACGCGATACTTTTCCAAAAGAAGATTTATTTTTAAACACCAACCCAAGGCCTCAGAATCAACCTAAGGCAAGCAGACCGGTCCAGAATTTCCCAAGACCCCAAGGTCAAAACCAGAATAAGCCTTTCCCAAGACCTCAGGCGGGTCCTGTGCAAACCGCTCCATTAGCAACTCCTGCTCCAATGAGCGCAAGCAACAATCAAAACCCTAACGTTCAAACTCCTTCAAAACCCTTCTCGGCACCAAAAGAGATGGCAAGTGAGACTCAAGATATGCCAGATGAGGCACAATTTACAGAGGGCGGAATGGGATCTGAAATTCCTGACGATTGGTTTCTTCCAAAAGTCTTCAAGGGAAGCAAAAAAGGCAACTAAACCTCTCTTAAGTTAAGTAATTGAAAATTGAGTTCGAATCTGCTAAAATACACAAGATAATAAATAGAAAGAAGATAAAAAATATATGGCGTTAAGTTCAGATGATAAGAAAAAAATAATTTCAGAATTTGCTACAGTTAAAGGCGACACGGGAAGTCCCGAGGTACAAATTGCCCTTCTAACCAACAAAATTCAAAAACTTACAGATCATCTCAAAATACACCAAAAAGATTCACACAGTAGACGCGGGCTTTTAAATATGTTATCAAAGAGAAGAAGGTTATTTAATTTTTTAGCTAGAATGGACAAATCTCGGGGAGATGAAATAGGAAAGAAAGTAGGAATGACCGCATAATAAATTTACGCTGTTCTTCGTATAACAATCACACCAATAAAAACCCCCGAAATATATAAATGAAACAATCAAAAAAAGAAATTCAGGTTAACGGATCAACCATTGAGCTCTCAACGGGGCTTCTTGCAGGACAAGCAACTTCTGCCGTGGTAGCACGTGTAGGTGACACAATGATCATTGCAACCGTTGTTATGGGGCGAAACGATACTACTCTTGGCTATTTCCCACTGTCGGTTGAATATGTAGAAAGACTTTACGCGGGCGGAAAAATAAAGGGAAGCCGTTGGGTGAAACGCGAGGGCAGGCCCTCTGATGACGCAATCCTTACAGCTCGTATGATAGACCGCTCCATAAGACCTCTTTTTCCAAAAGAGCTTAAAAAAGATATTCAGGTTGTTGTCACCGTTTTGTCTGTAGACTTAGAGCATAAGCCTGATATTCTCGCCGCCGTAGCTGTCTCGGCAGCATTATCTATCTCAAAAATTCCATGGAATGGACCTATTGGAACTACTCGTGTAGGTTTGATGAAAAAAGAAGAAGAGGAAGAACTTGTTATAAATCCTTCAGCAACAGAAGAAGCCTTTATGGATCTTGATTTAGTTGTTTCAAGTAGACAAGGCCGTTCGGTCATGATTGAAGCAGGAGCAAAGCAAGTACCGGAGAAAAAAGTAGACGCTGGAATAAAACTTGCAAAAGAGGCAAATGCAAAAATTGAGACAGCAATAAACGAGTGGGTAAAAGAAATTGGAGAAAAGAAGATAGCGCTCGCAAAAGATGAGAAAAAAGAAGAAGTAATCATGCTTGTCGAGAAATCGTATAAAGATAAGATGGTTGAATTAATTGAAAAGGGAGTTGATAGGGAAGTTGGGGCAGAATTACAAGCAATAATTGATGCAATTTATGAACTTGAGAAGGAGAATATTGACGACAAGGGCAAAATTGCCGGTGCAGTTGATTACGTTTTCAAGAAAACGGTTCGTGAGCAAATAATGACTCAGAAGAAAAGACCCGACGGTAGAGCGATTGATGAAATTCGCCCAATCTCGGCCCAAGTTGGTTTCTTACCCAGAACTCATGGCTCGGCCATATTTACAAGAGGAGAGACTCAAGGACTGTCGGTTGCGACGCTTGGTCCGTCCTCCATGGAGCAGATTATAGAGGGCCCTGAGGGTGAGGAAAAGAAAAGATACATGCATCATTATTCTTTCCCACCTTATTCTGTTGGTGAAACGGGTAGGATGATGTCTCCAAATAGGCGTGAGGTAGGACACGGCGCCTTAGCCGAAAAAGCACTAGAACCGGTGATTCCCGATATTTCGGTTTTCCCATATGCAATTCGCGTTGTTTCTGAAATTATGTCTTCAAATGGTTCTACGTCTCAAGCAGCTGTTTGTGGTTCAACCTTAGCTTTGCTTGATGCGGGAGTTCCGCTTACCGCACATGTTGCGGGAATTGCAATAGGACTTATGACTCAAGGTGATAAATTCATAACCCTCACCGACATAATCGGACTCGAAGATTTCTCCGGAGACATGGACTTTAAGGTTGCCGGAACAAAAGATGGAATTACTGCAATTCAGTTGGACGTGAAGATAGATGGGTTAACCAATGAGATTGAGACAGAGACACTTGAAAAAGCTAGAGTAGCAAGGTTGGCGGTTCTTGAAAAGATGGTGGAAGTTATTCCGGCAGCACGTACCGACGTTTCAAAATATGCACCGAAAATTAAGACTGTCAAAATTGATCCTGAGAAAATTGGGGAAGTTATTGGATCGGGAGGAAAGACAATCCGCAACATTTCCGCAACAACAGGTGCAACCGTTGATGTTGCTGAAGATGGAACAGTTTCAATCTCGGCAGTTGATGAGGCAGCTGTTGAAAAAGCAGCTGAATGGGTCGATCTTATAACCCGAGAACTTCAAAAGGGTGAAGTTTTTGAGGGAACAGTCAAGAGAATTGTCAATTTTGGAGCATTTGTTGAGATAGTTCCCGGTAAAGAAGGGCTAGTCCACGTCTCTGAAATGTCCACAGAGTACGTTAAGGATCCGGCAGACGTTGTTGAGATAGGACAGAAAGTGAAAGTTAACGTACGTGAGGTTGACGAACACGGAAGAATTAATCTTTCAATGATTTTTGGTGAAAGACCTGAACGACCGGGAGGATCTGAAGGTGGAGATCGCGGTGACCGCGGACCCACTCGAGGCTCAGGGCAGGGACGAGAGGATCGTCCACGTGGAGGCCGAGATTTTGGTCCAAGACGTGAGGGAGGATCACGAGGTCCAAGGTCCTTCGGTGGCGCCCAAGGAGGCCGAGATTTTGGTCCAAGGAGTGAAGGGCAAGATAGGGGTCCGAGAAGAAGTTTTGGTGGACCAAGACGTGGTGGACCAAGAAGCAGACCGGCTCCATTTGACTCAATGCGCCCAGGTGGCGATGACCGCAACAGAAGATAGCTTACCCTCTAATTTGTGCGTTTAAATTCAAGGCTTTTGGCGTAATCACAATAATGTTATACTTTTCCTATGGATAATTCTGCCCAGAAAGCGGACGGTTCTGCCGTTGCGCAAACACAAAACACCGCACAACAGGTTCCAGTTCCGGCCAGTCCCGCGCCCGCAAACGAGAAGTTTAACGTAGAAGACCAATTGGCAAAGCTAGATGCATCAATTGCACAAGCATCATTACCCGTTGATCTCCATCAAAAAGTGGTCGCAATGGCAAATCGTCTCAAGATTATTAAAGGAGACGGAAGCTTTTTCTTAGAGTATGATTCTATTAGTCGTTATATTGAGTGGATTACGAATTTACCGTGGAATAAAAGTTCAGATGATATTTTAGATTTGAATCATGCCAAGCAAGTCCTGGATCACAATCACTACGGGCTTAATGACGTTAAGGAGAAAATCATGGAGTATTTGTCAATTATGATTTTGAAAAAGAAAAAAGAAATGGGAGCAGAATCCTTTGCACGTGCACCAATAATCTCACTTGTCGGACTTGTCGGTGTAGGAAAAACTACAATTGCTTACTCAATTGCCGAAGCACTGGGACGAAAAATTGAGCGCATCCCTTTTGGAGGAATGGGATCGGCGGGGCAACTTAGAGGTAAAACTCGACTTTTCCCTGATGCCGAACCGGGACTCGTCATGAAAGCATTGAGACGAGCCGGCACTAATAATCCGGTAATCTTGCTCGATGAGATTGACCGCGTATCGGCTGAGGCAAGAGCTGATATTATGGGAGTTTTGGTAGAACTTTTGGATCCGACCCAGAATAAGGCTTTTTCAGATCATTTTATCGATTACCCCTTCAATTTACAGAATGTTTTATTCATTGCAACGAGTAACAACACTAAAGATATCTCAACTGCGGTACTTGACCGTCTTGAGATAATTCAAATGCCCTCATATACTGATGAAGAGAAGATAACTATTGCAAAAAACTATATGTTTCCAAAGGTTTTGAAAGAATCGGGAATGAGCGCGGCAGAGGTTGTAATTGATGATCCGGTTTGGGCCGAAATTGTTAGGCCACTGGGATATGATTCCGGAATACGTTCGCTTGAAAGAATTGTTCAGGGAGTCGTGCGAAAAGTTGTTTTCCATCAGCTCCTGGGGCAAATTCCTGCCGGACCGTTTCGAATTACGGCACAAAATGTAAAGGAGTACGTGCCGGCTTGGTAATTTAAGTATGGATACAGTTTCATATATTTCACTTGGCGGAGTTGGAGGCGTTACAAAAAACATGCATATGTATGTCTTTGGACGCGAGATTCTTCTGGTGGATTGCGGCATAGGTTTTGTAGATGACTCAATGCCGGGAGTTGATCTTTCTATTCCCAACATTTCATATCTAAAACAACAAATTGCAGCGGGAAAAAGAATTGTTGGAATGATGCTCTCACACGGTCACGAAGATCATATTGGAGCGCTGCCCTTTATATTGCCTCAGTTACCACAATTTCCGGTTTACGGAACCACCTTAACCGCAGCTTTAGCAAATGAAAAACTTGCAGAATTCGGTGGTAAAACTCGTGTTCAGACAATTAGATTTAACGATATGCTTCGTCTTGGTGCGTTTAATGTATCGGTTGCCAGAATGACGCATTCAATAATGGATACTTCAAATATTTTCATTAAGACTCCAATAGGTAATTTTTATCATGGTAGCGATTTTAAGTTTGATTTCACACCGGTGGATGGGAAACCATCAGAAATTAGGAAAATAGCAAAATGGGGAGAAGAAGGAATCTTGTGTACGATGTCAGATTGTCTTGGCGCAGAACGCACGGGACATTCAAAGTCAGAATTGAATATTACAGAAAGTTTTGATGATGAATTCAGGCGTTCTCGTGGGAAAATTTTTGTTACCACTTATTCTTCAAATCTTTCGCGTATGAATCAGGCAATTGAGGTAGCAAAAAAATACAACAGACGCGTTTGTTTTATCGGTAGATCATTTCTTAAGGTTCGTGATGTTGGAAGAAAGCTTAAATATATGGATTTGCCTCCAAAAATGGAGATCAAGCCGCAGGAGGTAAGAAGAATGAATCCGGCAAACGTTTTAATACTTCTTGCGGGTAGTCAGGGTCAGGAAGAATCGGGCTTATCAAGGATTGCACAAGACCAAGATCGTGACATCAGGATTGCGCGTGGAGATACGGTCATATTCTCAGCAGATCCAATTCCCGGAAACGAGATCAATATCACTTCTCTAATCGATACAATTTCAAAAAAAGATGTCAGAGTTGTTTATTCGCAGCTAACCGACGAATTTCATGTTTCAGGACACGGTTCTCAAAACGACCTAAAGCTTCTGATTTCTTTAACCAACCCCAGATTCTTGTTGCCGATTGGTGGTAATTACAAACACATGGTGGCTTACGAGAAGATGGCGGCTGAGATGGGTTACACAAATGACAAGGTAATTTTTGCAGATGAGGCAAGGGAGATAATTTTTTCCCAAAGTGGATTCCGAGTGGGTAAATCTCTTTCACCCTCAAATGTATATGTGGACCAAGTATCAAAGGGACAAATTGACAGTTATATAATTATGGATCGTAAGAAAATAGCCGAGGAGGGAGTGATTATAATAATTTCTGAAATAAATTCTGCGACTGGGCAGATAACAGCGCCAGTAGATGTCATTGCGCATGGCGTAAATTTTGATAACAAAGATGAATTTGTTCGTAACATGGGAATTGAGCTGGATAAGGTTTTTTCGCGAAGAAAAGAAAAAGTAACTAATTGGGGATTTTACAGAAAGACCATTCAACAAAGAGCCGAACAAATGCTGTATGACGAGGGTAGAGAGCCGCTTATAGTACCCGTAGTGTTGGAAGTTTAATTCCGCCACCGCTGTCTTCGGACTTCGTCCTCGCAGCCGGTCTCCCTTCGCTTCGCGATCGGTCCGACCCCGTAGTGTTGGAAGTTTAGCTGCTTCTGTCTTTCTTCAGCTTGTTTACCCAAGTTTTATAGCTTGCTTCAATTTTTCTTACTACAGTTTTTGGCTCTTGTTTAATCAGCTCACTTACTTCAAGTGGAGGAGCAAATGTGACCTTAATAGGAGTTAATAACTTAGCCGCATGAGGAATAAAGCGAAGATAGTCGAAATTTGACGTACCTTCAATATATGCTCTTACAACATAAACTTTCTTTTTAGTTTTTATGCCATGGAGTAAATATCCAACACCCGAATACCATTTTTTGTTTTCATCTTTGCTAGGATTTGGAAAAATAACGACAGATCCTCCTTCGGACACTTTTCTGGCTGCATTATTTATACTTTCGATATTCTTTTTATGCTCTTGCGCCGGACTATACGTTGGGACCGGGTGAAATTTTTTAAGAAACTTTTCTCTCAGTTTTTCACCCTTTTGAATATCTACGTGGTGCTCGACATAAACGGGAATCAGATATTTATCCGCATTTGGAGCCAAATTCATAAATCTTGAACTAATAATGAGAGATGAGCTTTCCCTTGGGGGGAGAGCCGCAAAAAGCGCGATTATATCTACCTCGTGAGGGTGATTTGCAACAACTACCACAGACTCATCCTTTAATACATGATTAACTTTGTCAGTCCTTCCTTTGACAATAAGTTTGCTTTTGGAGCGGGTAACCGTATTCATCATGGCCTGTTGTAGACCGAATTTTTTGACGTCACGGTTAATGGTGCGCACAAAAGGCTTGATAACGGGGAATCTTGTAATTTGCGACTGCATATAAATAAATCCTTAAAAAGACATTATATAAAAATTAACCAATTCGAGCAATATTTGGAAGGCTAAAGACAAATCTCTTGAGCTTACAAATGTTGTATAATCTTACTATGGCAAAGCGCAGAAAATATCGCAAGAGAGGTAGTTTAAAGCTCAAAAATGGGACGATATACATGCTTTTTGCCGTAGGCGCGATTGTTGCAGGTCTTGCAATGTTTGCTTCATATACTCGCGGTAACGAACTTCTTATAAAAATTAATCTATATCTCACTTCATATTTCGGTTGGTTATCAATTTTAATTCCGCCGCTTGTTATTCTATTCGGATTGATGGTTGCACGCGTTAAGGCCCCCTTTACGCGTCCCAACGTATTCTTAGGATACTTGCTTTTGATTCTTGCTCTGTTCGGTCTGTTTCAATCCGGTGTTGTTGGAGAACAGCTTTTTTCAGTTGCTGATTCGGTTTTTGGCAGTATCCTTTCAATGTTGGTCTTTGTCGCCGCAGCTTTGGTTGGGCTTATTGTATTCTTAAATCTTTCCATATCACAGGTTTTTGATGGTGTTGGATCTATTATCAAAGCCTTGATGTCAGGTGTGGCTAAAATGGCCCCCCTTTTTAAGAGCAAAAAACAGTTCGGAGTCTCCGATATGAAACAGATAACTATAAAGGGTATGCGCGATGAACCAATTAAAGAAGAGCCTGCCAAGTCCGCTATTCCTCCAAAATCCCCGGACAAAAAAGACGGAACCATGAATGATAAGCTAGTTCTTAATAAGCCGCTTGAAATGGGAGTTTGGGAATATCCACCTCTGTCACTTTTATCTGTTCATGCAGGTCGTCGTGATACGGGAGACGTCAAAAAAATTGCAAAAACCATTGAGGATACCCTTCAAAGTTTTGGTATCAAATCGCGGGTATCTGAGATCAATGTTGGGCCCTCAGTTACCCAGTACGCCCTTGAGATTGCGCTCGGTACAAAATTATCAAAAATTACCGGCCTATCAAATGATTTGGCATTAGCAACAGAAGCGCCTACCGGACAGATAAGAATTGAGGCTCCAATTCCGGGCCGAAATTTGGTTGGAATAGAGATTCCTAACAGGTCTTTGGAAATAGTATCTCTAAAAACAATGCTTGAATCTCCGCAGATGCAAAAGGCAAAAACCAAACTTGCTGTTCCGCTTGGACTCGACGTCTCAGGGACTCCGGTAGTGGCAGACTTGGCTCGAATGCCCCACGTTTTAATAGCCGGAACTACAGGATCCGGAAAGTCTGTTATGGTCAATTCCATAGTCGCATCAATTTTGTTCCGTGCATCTCCTACAGAGGTTCGTTTTATAATGATCGATCCTAAACGAGTTGAACTGACAGGGTATAACGATATTCCTCATCTTATGTCTCCGGTGGTGGTTGAGGCGCAACAAGCGGTCTCGGCTTTAAAGTGGGCGATGAAAGAGATGGATCGCCGTTATGTACAGTTTCAAGACTCTGGCGTCAAGAATATCGATTCATACAATGAACTCGCAGGATTTCAGGCACTACCTTACATCGTAATTTTAATCGATGAGCTTGCAGATCTTATGTCACTTGCCGCAGTTGAAGTTGAGGATTCAATTGCAAGACTCGCTCAAATGGCACGTGCCACTGGAATTCATTTGGTCTTGGCAACCCAAAGACCTTCAGTAGACGTTTTGACAGGTCTTATAAAAGCAAATATTCCTTGCCGAATTTCATTTAACGTTTCATCAATGGTTGATAGCAAAGTTATTATCGACCAGCCCGGATCAGAAAAATTATTGGGACGCGGAGACATGTTGTATGTTCCGCCAGATCAAGCAAAGCCAACGAGAATCCAGGGAACATTCGTATCAGACCAGGATGTTAAAAGAGTCGTTAACTTTATAAAATCTCGTGGAGTTCCGGTTCAATATACTACCGAGGTTGTTGAGCAACAAGTCCATCTTGGTCGCGGCGGAACTTCAGCAGGAGAAGGAGGAAGTGGACGTGATGAACTTTTTGAACAAGCAGTTCGCATAGTTTGTGCCCATGATAGAGCCTCGTCTTCGTTACTCCAGCGCCGTCTTTCAGTAGGTTTTAATCGCGCGGCAAGACTTTTAGAGCAGCTTGAAGAAGCAGGAGTTGTAGGTCCGGCAGATGGCAGTAAGCCACGTGATGTTTTGATTCGTGATCCTGACCAATTCTTAAGCCAGTTGTAGGCTGCCCCCAAATTATGAAAAAACTCAGCGATATATTGCTTGAAACTCGAGAAGAAAAGGGGATAAGTCTTGATAAGGTGGAGCAAGATACAAAAATTAAGAAAGAGTTTCTTGAGGCAATTGAAAAAGGTGATTACATAAAGCTTCCTTCAGAAAGTCACGCGATGGGTTTTGTAAAAAATTATGCAAGATATCTCGGGTTACCTCTTGCATCAACGGTTCCGCTTTTCCGCCGCGAATACAGTGCGCGGCACGCTCAGCATATTGTTCCAAATTTTCGTAAAACCCAACACAAATTTAATAGACAGTTTTTGTCCGCCAAGGTTTTTCTGGCAGCAGCAGTTTTCTTAATCGTCGGCATATATATTTTTCTTCAATACAGTTCTTTGATTTTCCCGCCTCGCCTGAATATCACTTCTCCACACCCAAATGAAGAGATTTCCGGGAACGTAGTTAATGTTCTTGGGCAGACTGATCCATATGCAACAGTGACAGTAGATGGTGAGGACGTTTACGTTAATTTGCAGGGAACTTTCAGAAAGTCGATTTATATGTTTTCGGGAGATAGCAAAGTTGATGTTGTTGCCAAAAACCGCTTCGGCAAAACAAGCGAAAAAGTTGTGAATGTTAAAATAAAGTAATATTATGCCGGATAACAATCAAATGATTGAATTGGATCCAAGAAGAAACGCACCAGACCAAAGATATATTTCTGCCCCTCCCGAAGCTAAACCTACCGGCGTTGTTGGAAGTGAATTGGAAAAAGAGAAATTAAAAATAGTTATTGTAGGTGGAGGCATTACCGGATATAACCTTGCAGATAGACTTGCCAGTGATGGTTTGCACCCTACAATAGTAAGTAGAACCTCCTCGGTTACTGATTTGGGGCCACGATATGCCACTCCAATCGTTAATAAAAGAACAGCTGACAGATTGGGAATTCCAATTGATCCGGAAGAAGTAGCGGAAGCCTTTAGGACTGCAAAAACTGGTCTTAGTTTGATGAGTAGCTTCTTAAACATGGGTAGTAAAATGTATTTTAGGAGAAATCCTTATGTTGCTTTGGATTTACAAAAAGCATCAGCAGACCTACATAGCGAGGTCGCCAAAAATCCAAAAGTTGACATGGTTAACGGCGTATTTTCTAACGTTGAGGTTCAGGGTAATAGAGTCACAGGAGTTAAGGTGAAAACAGACCATGGAGAAGAAATGCTTACAGCAGATTTGGTTATTGACGCGACAGGTAGAAATGCCGCGGTTGCGAAAATGGTGAAGCAGGTAGTGCCGGATGCAATAAGTGAATCGCAATTGGAGGGGCATAGGGTTCAAGTTAGTGGAGGGTATGTGGCCATTGATACTAATGGTCTTCATAATGCCTTTCCTAACGTAGAGAAAACAATGTATGCAGGAGCTCTACCGAGCAATGCCACCTGCGTTTTGACACCAACTATCTTACAGGCAGGTAGCCGAGCAACCCATCTATTACTCGTGGAAGGAGACCCTACGATAATTGGGAATGCAGATGAACAAGCTCGGAAAACCGCAGAAAATCCAAATGATATGAATTCTGTTCGTTTAGAAACTCTTCGTCTGCTCTCGAAAGGGTCTCAATGGGAAAAGCTTGTTAACAATATCACTTATATGGATAGACCGATTTTATTCACGCACAGAGAGGATTTAGTAAGAAAAGTTGATCACGTTCAAGGACTTGTTTTGGCCGGAGATGCGGCCGGGTACACTAATCCCTTTTTCGGACGTGGTCTAACGCACGTTGCGAATGATGTAGACAGACTCTCTGAAGTATTAAAAAATGTCGACAATGTAAATAGACTAAACGAAATGGCAGCAGAATATAATAACTCACAAGCAAAAGCTGCAGATCGCAAGCTAAGCCAAATGAGGAGAAACTACAGAGTAATGCATGGTTGGAAGATGGCTAGAAGAGCAACTAGAATAGTAGGTAGAGCCATATCAGAACTCGCTCAATAGTGTTTTCGAGATAGAAATAATCCTCTCCGATCTGAATCTGTAGGCAGTTTTATATAGTTCTTCTAATTGCTTTTAATCTAGTTTCGTGATAATTTATTACCATGATCGATCCTGTCCAGGTAGTTTTACTTGTCGTCATAATTTTACTAACACTGTTGCTTCTTGTACTTGGAGTCCAGGTCTTCTTTATCTTAAAAGAGCTTCGCAAAACTGTCTCAAGCGCGACGAATATCCTTCGTAACACTGAAAATATTACGGAGTCGGTTTCCGAACCCATGTCGCTTATCTCAGGACTTCTTTTCTCTTCAAAGTCGCTCTCAACAATTTCAAAGATCTTAAACCGCATTAAAGACCATGACGGAGACGAATAAACATGGAAAGGGTGGTAGCTCCGCATTCTTCTGGGGACTAATAATTGGTGCCCTTTTGGCAACTCTGCTCACGACAAAAAAGGGTAGACAAATTCTCCACGACATAATTGAGTTGGGACTAGAGCTAATAGAAGAATTTATAGCTGATAAGAAAGAGAAAGTAATAAAACAGGTAGAAAAAATTGAGGAAGTTGTAGTAGAGGACAAGGTAGACGAGCAAGTTTCAGAAGAAGAACTGGCAAAAGAAGACTTAGAGTCTGAAGTTGCAGCGGAGGAAACCACACCCGCAGAGCCGGTTCAGGTCAAAGAAAATGAGGAAGTTGCGGAAGAGAAAAAGACGAATGGAAATGGCCACCAGAAAAAAAGATTATTCAGGGGAATAAGAAGAACAAAATAAACCAAGAACATCAAATGTTTGGTAAACCTCTCAAAATAGCCTTGGAGCCTTGCTTTTGGTATAATACCCAGAATCTATGAAAAAGGTTGTTGTAATAGGTGGTGGAACAGGTGTTTTCACGGTTCTATCCGGACTTAAGGAGTATGAGTATGAGCTTGCCGCAATCGTCTCAATGGCAGACGATGGTGGATCAACAGGCGTGCTGCGTGAGGAGTTTGGGGTCCTTCCTCCGGGAGACGTCCGCCGTGCCCTCGTTGCCCTCTCAAATTCAGACAATAAAGTAGTTGCTGAACTTTTCAACTATCGTTTTGAGGAAAATTCTTCCTTAAAAGGCCACAGCCTAGGCAATCTTTTGTTAACGGCACTTGCCAGTATTAAAGGAAGCTGGCAAGAAGGACTGAAGGAGGCGGTGGCAATTCTTGACGTTGAGGGTGAAGTTATTCCTGTCACGCTTCAGAAAACCAAACTCCACGCAGAGCTTGAGGACGGTGAAATTATTGAAGGCGAGACAAATATTGATATTCCTAAACACGACCCAACTCTCAAAATAAAGAGGGTTTTTCTTGATCCCCAGGTCAGCGCAAATGACGATGCGGTTCGTGCAATAAAAGAGGCTGATTTTGTAATTATTGGTCCCGGAGATTTATACACGTCACTCGTCCCAAATCTTATAGTTGATGGAATTGTTCCTGCACTGAAGGAAACACAAGGTAAAATTATCTTTATCACCAACATTATGACCAAATACGGCGAAACCAATAATTTTGCGGCATCAGACTTTGTAAAAGTAATGGAATCATATTTGAGTCAAGGAGTTTTAGATTACGTTGTTGTTAACGTTGAACAAATGGCTGGTCGAGTCCTCCAGCGGTATCAGGAGGAGCACGTAGATTACGTAGACTATGATAGTCAAAACTTTAACAGTCACTTTGAGACAATCACGGGAAAGTTTTTGAGAAAAGGACAGTTTTTAAGACACGATCAGGAAAAACTTGCAAAAGTTCTATCAAAAATAATGGGTAGGTAACTTTCGTCTCCATGGACAAAAAGGGAAAAGCCGCAAAAATCGTTCGAATTTTAAAAGAACTATTTCCTGACCCCAAAACTCCACTAAATCACACAAGCCCCTGGGAATTATATGTTGCGGTCGCACTGTCCGCTCAACAAACGGATGTTGGCGTAAATAAAGTAACTGAAAATTTGTTTAAAAAATATAAAAAACTCGACAATTATCGAAAAGTCGGACTAGATGAATTCGAACAGGACATAAGATCGATTAACTTTTATAAAGGCAAAGCAAAAGCTATTAAAAAAGCCGCTGATATCGTCGGCGAAAAATATAAAGGGAAAATGCCCGAGACTATGGACGAATTGATTGCGCTTCCATTTATCGGACGGAAAACTGCGAACGTAATTTTGCAGGAAGCATTCGGAAAAAGTGAAGGCGTTGTTGTTGATACTCACGTTCGCCGCCTCACTAACTTGTTCGGCTTGACCAAAAACCAAGATCCTGTAAAGATCGAACGCGATTTAATGGAAATTGTTCCGCAAGAAGATTGGCGAGAATTCGGCCTCGGATTAATATATTATGGTAGAACTTACTGTACGGCCCGCTGCCGCCACACCGATTGTCCCCTGAGAGAATTTATCGTTTAGCTCTTGTTCGGATGATGGTTCGAGTCACTTCTTTTACCGGGTTGAACCACATGTAGTAAACAACCGGGATAAAGAAAAGCATTATAAATATTGAGAATGAAAGTCCAGCAACAATTGCTCCTCCGAGACCGCGCCATAACGGGTTAGAAATAGTAATTGGTACAAGCCCAACTATTGTTGTAAAAGATCCTAAGAATATTGGTTCAAGCCTTGCCGCTGCAGCATCAGAAATTGCACTTGAGAAAGGGAGGCCGGCTTTTCGATTTAAATTTATACGGTCTACCAAGACCATTGCTTGAGTTACAACAATTCCAAAAAGTGATAAGACTCCAATGAGCGCCGGGAAAGAAAGTGGAGTTCCGGTGAGGGCAAAAATAACAAAAACTCCAGATATTGCGATTGGAATAATAAGCATGACGAGAAGCGCTTGACGATAAGAAGTAAACTGAATTACCATTGTTCCAAAAATCAGAATTCCGGCGAGTAACATAGCTTGGAAAATGGATTGAACGGATTTATTATTCTCTTCATTTACTCCGCCCGTTTGCCAAGAATATCCTTCAGGTAAATTTAGCGAGTCGGCAAACTTTTCAAGTTTTTTGTTTGTTCCGGTTACAGAATATCCCTTAGTGATTCCTGCAGTAACGCTAATCGTTCTTTTGTTATTATGACGAGTGATTTGCGTAGGATTGGTTTTGAGTTGGAAATTTCCAAGCGCCGCAATGGGAATCTGCTCACCTGTCATATTGTTAATGTTGAGGGTTCCAAGTTCTTGAGGGGTGGGATTGCCATCTTTTTCTCTAAGAATTATATCCTCGGAATTATTTGAATTATTAAACTTGACACTATCAACGGTTGTACCCGTTGAATAAGTTCTAAGAGCAAATCCGGTGCTGTCAATATTGAGACCGTTTTCAGAAAGTTTGATAACATCCGGAATAAAAGTAAGTTTGCTGACTCCGGGCTTGATCGATTTATTTATATTTACAACCCCCGGTTGAGACTTGAGATAATCACCGATTTTATCGGCGTACAAATCCAATTTTTGTAAGTCGTCTCCCAAAACCTGGATTTGAAGATCAGCTCCGGCCGGCGGTCCCCCATTCTCCTCAACCACAGATACTAAGCCTTTGGTTGTCTGATTTTTATACTTATCACGAAGTCTTTCCGCAATATCTAGAGAAGAAATTTTCTGGTCGTTGGGGTCTGGCAAATTCAACGTAACCTGCAAAACATTGCTTCCGGATTGTCCGCCTTGACCGCTTTGGCCATTTATTGACCCGACTTCTGCTGTTACATAATTTACGCCATTCGTATTTCTTAAATCATTTGCTAAGTTGTAAGCTTCTTTATTGGTTACCTCAAGCTTTGTGCCAGCAGGTAATTCCTCCGTAATAAAAAGCAAATTAGATTTGGATTTTGGGAAAAATTCGTTTACAACAAAACCCGCCGGGACAAGAAAATAGGCAAAAACTGTGAACAAGACAATAGCAATTATGGTCTTTCTTCTCGCCGATTTTGACGCTAGAATTCTTGAAATTACATTTTTATATTTTGCTCCAACTTCTTCAAGATCAATAAGTCCACGACTTAAAAATCTTGAAAAAAATTCTCCGTAAACTTTTCTATTCCTTGTTGAAATTCTGGACTTTGTGGCTTCAAATATTTTATTTCTTATTCTGAAAGTAACAAATATAAAAGCCAGATAAAAAATAATAATGATTGGAGCAAGCGGATTTTTAGATAAAAGTGGATAAACAAGAAATATTAATAAAACTACTCCCAGCGTTTGCAGTAAGAGCTTAACTCTGTTTGGAATCCGGAGTTTGAGTGTCGCCATCATTAGAGGTAGAGTAATCAAAACCGCTATGGCAGTTGAGGAATAAAGAGTTGCAGCAACAACTATTGGAATAGTTTTGATAAATTCACCAATTATTCCGGTTGATAAAAGTAATGGAATAAATGCCCAAACAGTTGTAATTGTGGTGCTCCATATGGGAATTATGAAGTCTCGCCATACAAGAAGCCCTGCCTCTTGCGGAGTAAACTTTCGGGTTTTGTAATAAGAGGTTATTCCGGTGATGATAACGATTGAGTCATCAACCAAAAGTCCCAGAGACAAAAGCAAAGAAAAAAGAGAAAGAAAATTTATTGATAGTCCAAGGTAGTACATGATGGTAAATGCTGATAAAAAAGTAAGCGGTATTGTAAGGCTTACGATTAACGCTTGTCTGATTCCAAGGAAAATAAGGAAAGTTATAAAAACGAGAATGATAGTGTCCTTAAAGTTTGATGTTAAATCATTGAATTGTTTGTTTACTTCGTTTGCAGTGTCTTGGACTGTTATTAATTTAAAATCTCCGTTGTAAGGCTTAACCACTTTGTTAACTATGTCTTTTGCAGTATCAGAAGCTTCGGTGATGTTTGCGGACCGTGTTTTAAACACTGAAAAAGTTACAACCCTTTGCGGCGGAAAGTTTTTGTCTGCATAGTATGCTTGATTTTGATTTGGAACAGCTTTTTCCGAGATGTTTGCAATATCCCCAAGCTTGACAATCTGACCAGCAAGATTTACTGGAATTAGTCTGAGGTTTGTAACGTCTGTAGTGAAAGCATCAACTCCTATTGGGAACGAAAATCTTCCGGTATCCACGTCTCCGCCGGGATAAGACTTTAAGGAGGCTCTTATACTTGCTGAAACCTGCTGGGGATTTATATTGTATTGTTCAAGAGTTTCGGGCTTGAGCAATATTTGAAATTCTTGTTTATCAATTCCCGATATACCAACATGATCAATCTTTGAACTTTCTTTAAGTTTTGCTTCAATTGTATCTGCAAATCGAGATAATGTTGCAGGATCAGACGTTGTTTTTAGTGCAAAAATCCAAACAGGTTGGTTTTCAAAATCAAAAGTTTGAACGATTGGTGTTTTTGCATCAGTAGGTAGATTTGTAACCGTATCAAGGGCGGATTTTACATCTTGTTTTGCTTTTTCAGGATCTGTCCCTGAAGTGAATTGTAATGTAATATTTGACACCGATTCCCCGGAAACGGAATCCATATCTGTTTTGCCTGCAACACTATTTAGTTTATCTTCTATGGGAATTGTTACTAAAGATTCTACGTCCTTGGGGCCGGCACCCGGAAGAACGGTTGTTACTGAAACAATTGGAATTTTAATCTCTGGGTTAAGTCTTTTGGGGAGTCTTAAAAAACTTGAGATTCCTGCAACCAAAATAAATATTACCAATAGAATAACCAGGCGAATATTGCTTAAATATTTTGCCTTGAAAGATGATAAGAGTTTGCGATCAAATTTTAGATTTGAAAGATAAGAATTTTTACTTGGCATAAGAGTTTGGTCAAGGTTGTGTTATCTGCTACTAACCGGGTCACCAGAGATTACGTTTCTTGAGACAATTACATTGTCTCCGCTGCTAAGTCCGCTTTGAACCTCAATATAATCACCAAAGACAGAACCAAGTTTAACTTGTTTGCTTTTTGCGGTTCCTCCATCATCTACAAAAATATAAGAGCTATTTTGTGACTGATAAACCGAATCAATCGGAATAAATGGTGCAACACTTGATGTATCTGCGTATCCAACTGGAATATCGATTTTTATGTAGCCCTTGTCTGTAAGTTCATTTTGAAATTCTCCAGAAAGCGTATAGAAAATTGCATACAAAGACCCGTCAGTTGCCTCGTTTGAAATATAAGATGGCGTGATTTGTTGGGTTTGTCCATCAGGTAGATAAATGGTACTGTCCTCAATATTTGAAGCGTTTTTTGCAATGTAATATGGAACTTTTGCGACAATTTTTAAATCTTGCTCTCCATGAAGAAGTAAGAGTGGTGTTCCAGGATTAACGCTCTGTCCAACTGTTACATAAACTCTTTCAACAACACCCGCAAAAGGAGCCGAAGGAAACATGGTAGCTTCATTGACCTGGGCGATTGCCAAAGACAGCCTGCTTGCTTCAAGTGACAGATCAAGCGCTTTTTGTTGAAGGTCGAGCTGTCTATTTGTAAGATCGAATCCAAGAGTCACCAATTGAGCAGCAGGACCTGACGTGTCGGTCGCAAGTCTTGCCTGTCTTTGTCCCGCATTAAGCTGATTAATGGCTTGTTCAAGACCACTTACCTGACTTCTCAGGGCGATATTATTTGGATCACTCTGTAACTGTTGGTTTAATAAACCCAAAGTAACATTGTCAAAATCTATAAGACCCTGAGTATCGCTTATCGACTGGTTTGTAATATCTCGCATTCTGTCTGAGTTTGTTTTATTTTGGTTTGCGATATCCCTCTGTTTTTGAATAATGTCTTTTTGCGTACCATATGTATCTTTTGCATTTTTATACTGGGTTGATGCAAGTTGTCTTTGAAGACTCGCTGTATTTCCACCACTATAGTTAGTTGCTATTGATACAAGGTTTGTGCCGCTTGAAACTTCTTGTCCTTCAGTGACGTTTATCCCGGATATTACTCCTGGGGTAAGCGCAACAATTTTTACAACACCTGATTTTTCAACCTGAGCATCAACATGGACCTGAGGTGCCCTACCGATTCTGTAGATTTCGACTCTTTTGATTGGTATTTTTACAGCAGTTTCAGCTTTGGGACGGCGCAAGAAACTTCCCATGATTATTAAAAGAAGAATTAAACCAATCAGAGAAAAGAAAACCGTGAATGGCTTCCTCTCAATTAGGTCTCCTGCATGTCTTGTTATGATTTTAATTCTGCCCTTTGGGTTAATCACTCTGATTCGCTCGGAAAAACCCGAAATGTTATCCGAAACACGGTCACGAATCACATAAAGCCTACTGGGTTTTTTATTTTTTGCCATTAAAATGCTTGGGTAGTTTTTGAGGTTACACTCGGTGACAGACGAGTAGGCAGGTAAGCTAAACTAACTATGGGATTTTAACTGAATAACTGTTTAATGTCAACCTTCCCGAGGCTCAACTCATGCTATAATAATCTAGCATGACAGCCCTTCGCATAAGCTCAGGGTAAACAGATTTTGAAATGAAGGCAAACGAAATAATAGAAAAGTATATAAATTTTTTTAAAGCCCAAGGCCACATTCAGATACAAAATTCCTCACTCGTCCCGGAAAACGATCCTACAACTTTATTTACGTCCTCCGGAATGCAGCCTCTTGTGCCATATTTACTTGGAGAGTCTCATCCTCAAGGAAAACGTCTGGTGAATGTTCAAAATTGTTTTAGAGCACAAGATATTGATGAAATTGGTGATAACCGTCACACAACATTTTTTAGAATGTTAGGTAACTGGTCTTTGGGTGATTATTTTAGAGAAGAACAGCTTCCGTGGTTTTTTGAATTTTTAACCGAACAGTTAAATATAGATCCCGCAAGATTATATGTTTCTATCTTCAAGGGATACAAAGATATAGGAAAAGACACCGCATCTGAAAACATTTGGAGAGAGCTGTTTGCTTCCAAAAACGTAAACCCCGAAGGTAGAATTTTTGAATATGGCGTTGATGAAAATTGGTGGTCAAGAGCGGGTGAACCTGATAACATGCCAGTTGGAGAACCGGGAGGAACAGACAGTGAAGTTTTCTTTGATTTCTATCCTGACCAGAAGTTTGAAAAAGACCTGAAGATTTACTCCCACGACGGAAGGCTTCTTGAAATAGGAAATTCTGTTTTTATGCAATACAAAAAAACAGCATCTGGTTTTGAGGAGTTACCACAAAAAAATGTTGATTTTGGTGGAGGAGTCGAGCGTTTGGTCGCAGCAACTGAAGACGAGCAGGATATTTTCAAAACCTCTACCTTCAAAAAAATAGTTGATACCATTGAAGAAACCATTTCGGGTACAAACTACGAAGATCACAAGACTGAAATGAGAATTGTAACAGATCATTTTATTTCCTCAATTTTTATTGCTGCCTCAGGAATTCGTCCTTCAAATAAGGATCAAGGATATGTTTTGAGAAGATTTATAAGGCGGGGACTCGACAATCTTTATGATCTTAGGGAGGGAGCGGGAATAGATCCTATACTTGATTCAATTTTTCTTGAATATCAAAAAACTGACCCTTGGATTACCGACCACTTCGCGGAAGTAAAAAGTGTGATTCTTGAAGAGGAAGGTAAATATAGCCAAACCAGGAAAAAAGCCAGAGCTTTTATTGAAAAAAAGTATCAGAGTAAACAGGTTGGGGGAGAAATTCTTGGAGTGACAGAAATTTCGTCAGACGATGCATTTGCGCTTTACACAACTCACGGTTTATCACCGACCCAAATAAAAAGTCTCGGTTACGTTTTTAATGACCAGGAGTTTGCTAACAAAATGGAAGAGCATCAAAAGTTGTCACGTTCAGGAGCGCAGCAAAAATTTGCAGGAGGGCTTGCAGATAATGAAGAGCTTACAGTTAAGGGTCACACTGCAACGCATCTTATGCATCAGGCGCTTCGTGATGTTTTGGGAGATCAAGTTCATCAAACGGGTTCCAATATAACAACTGAAAGAGTCCGTTTTGACTTTAATTACGATAAGAAACTCACAGATGAAGAGACTAAGAAAGTTGAAGAAATAGTTCGCCAAAAAATTTCGGAAAATCTTCCTGTCCGTTTTGAAATCATGCCACTTGCTAGAGCAAAAGAAATCGGTGCTATCGGCTTGTTTGACGAAAAGTACCAAAAAGACGTAAAAGTTTATTTTGTAGGCGATTATTCTAAGGAATTTTGCGGAGGTCCCCACGTCAATTTTACAGGGGAGATTAAAAGTTTTAAAATAATAAAGGAAGAAAGCCTTGGAAAAACCAACAGGCGAATTTATGCTGTAGTCGAATAGCTTCGGCCAGACCAAAATCATGCAACTGCCTTTTTTGAAAAAAACTACACCCGAGAAAAACTTTTTTCTTGCATTACTCGTCAAGCCCTATAAGGTTGGAGCAATTTTATTCGAAGAAATAAATGATAAGTTATTTATTCTTGCAACTAATGAAGTAAAAGTTGGGGAGCAGGTAGATAATTTATCCCCGGAGGATCTTCTTGAAGCGGCTGACAAGGCAATAAGCGCGGTTGAAGGAAGTCTTCCTGAGGGAGGGAGTGTTGAGAAGACAATTTTTTCCGTTCCTTACACGTGGATAGTAGACGGAAAGATAGACAAGGTTCCTCTTGAGCGCCTTAAGAAGATTTGTGAAGCCCTGGGACTTGTGCCTATGGGTTATCTAACGACTATCGATGCAATTGTATCTTTCCTTGCGCAACAAGAGGGCGCACCGGTTTCGGCAATTTTCGTTGAAGTGGCAAAGAAAAGTGTTTTTGTATATCTGGTGCGTGCAGGACGAATCCTTGAGCAACATAGTACGGAAGTTGAAGATAAGCTTTTAGAGACAGTAAACGCTCTTCTAAAAAAGATAAGCTCGGTTGATGTTCTTCCTTCAAAAATAATCTTACTTGATTATGAAGGTGCAGTAAGCGCCCAGCAAGATTTTTTATCACATACATGGCCTAAGGAAATTCCATTTTTACATTTGCCCCAAGTTATGGTTCTCGAGAAGGGGTTTGAAAATGAAGCGACTATAAACGGGGTTGCAACACAAATGGATTTAGAGGTTTTATCCGATATCAAAACCATTGAGGAGACGCCGTCAGAACCAGCACTTGGGAAAGCGGAAGCGGCAGACTTTGGTTTTATGAAAGAAAAAGACGTTGCAATAGAAAAGCCCCCTGAGAAAGTTGAAGGTTTGGATAAATCTGATAATTTGGAAATCCCAAGTAAAAAATCCGCAAAAAAGGGAGAACCAGACGTGAATTACTTTAAAGAAGAAAATAGTTCAGAAGAAGGTCGAGAAGAAATATCCGAAACACCATCTCGCAGTTCTTCCGGGCTTGCGGTTCTGTCCTCTTTGCCGCAGCTATCTGCTCTAGTTAGAAATATAAGAATTCCAGAGCTTAAGGTTCTGAGTAACTTTTCCGCAAGTCCAGCAAAATTAAAATTAGTAGGAATCATTGGAGCAGTTTTTGTAGTTATAATTCTCGTTGCACTTGCTTACTATAACGTAATCCTTAGCGCTCAAGTCAACGTGTTTTTAGATAAACGTGCAATAGATAAAACCGCAGATGTGGGATTTGCGCAAAATCCCACGACTGATAAAACGATAAAAATCTCTACACTTACCGAGGAGGTCAAAGGCGACGATACAAAAAATTCAACCGGAACCAAAGAAACCGGAGACAAGGCAACCGGAACTATCACCATATATAACAAGACCGAAGACGATAAGAATTTTCCCAAAGGTACAATTCTAGTAGGGCCAAACAATCTGGAGTTTGATCTTCAAGATAGCGTGAGTATTGCATCTACAAGCTCTTTTGCAACAGCATTATCTAGTGGAAAAGGTAAAGTTAATGCTTCAAAATTTGGAAAAGAATATAATTTACCTTCTTCGACAAACTTTACTGTTAAAGGATTCTCATCCTCTCAATTTATTGCCAAAAACGACAGTGCATTAACGGGTGGTACTAAAAAAGAAACGACAGTTGTTTCAGATAAAGACCTTCAAGATTTACTAGTATCGGTTACAGATAAGTTAAGTCACAATGCAATAGACCAAGCAAAGCAGAAATTGGCAAGCGACTCAGATCTTTTGCCAAGTCCCTTATCATCTGACGTGACTGATAAGAACTACACAAGAAAGGCGGGAGACGAGACAGGAAGTGTCGGAATCAGCGCGACAATAAAATATACACTTGCCAGTTACAGTAAATCTGATTTACAAAAAGTTGTTGATTCTCTTTCCGCAGGTCAAATTCCGGATACTTACAGTCTTGAATCAAATTCTTCAAAGATAGAAATCTCAGACGTAAATGTAACGCGCGATCAGACAGCGAGCGCTAAGCTTCACGTCAATGCAATCTACACACCCAAAATCGATAATAAAAAATTAGCTGCCGGAATTTCAGGAAAAAGTGAAAATGCTGCCATCAAAAAAATTAAATCAATAACCGGAGTAACAGATGTAGTAATTAATTTTAAAAGAACGATTCCTATATTTCCAAAACTTTTACCATTAAACTTTCACAACATAAATATTGAAGTCAAAAATTAAAGTATGAAATATTACGTGAAAACCAACGGCCCAAGGAGAAAGAGGAACCCAAAAAAAACCTTCGGATTATTGTTTATCCTGGCCGGCATTGGTATATTTCTATATTTTTTCTTTCCCGTTCTTTCTTACCAAATATTTTTAGCCAACGCCTATGAAGGTGCGGGTATTGAAGTTCCGATACCAAAATATCTCGTTGTAAGTAAAACCGCAGACATTGGAAGTTTGGTTTCAGCGGGCTTTGCATCCCTCACTACCAATTTTAACGATGCAAGAAATTGGTATCCGGGTATGTCTAATACCGCTCAAAAAAGTAGCATTGATTCCTATACCTTGTCGATTCCCAAACTGAAAATAGAAAGCGCTGAAGTATCAACCAAGGATTACAATTTAGACCGTCATCTCGTCCAATATTTTGGTACAGCAATTCCGGGACAAAAAGGGACGGCAGTAATTTTTGGTCATTCAACGATTCCGGCCTGGTTTGACCCAAAAAATTACAAAGCGATTTTTGCAACCTTGCATACAATAAAAGTGGGCGACGAATTTTCAGCAACCGTTGCAGGGATAACTTATAAGTACAAGATATTTTCAATAATTATCACAAATCCTGCTGATACTAATATTTTGAGTCAAAGTTATGACAATTCTTATATTACAATTGTTACATGTACTCCTCCCGGAACTATTTGGAAAAGACTTATTGTCCGTGCCGCTCTTGAGTCATAATATGCAAGAAGAAACTATCCAACAAATTCCCGCAGACCAAGAGTTCGGAATAACCGAACAGGAGGAAAAAAATTATAAACTCCAGGGAATATTAGCGAGAATTAAATATTACTTCCAAAGTGCTGAACCCTTTATTGTCAAAATGTTAAATTCCATAATCTACACAACAATTAAATTTCTCAAAACAGTAGTTACTATGATTATAAGAATGGCACTTGGGAAAGACGTTTAAAGGGGACTAGTCATTTATGATTGGGAAAAGTTTATGGACGAAAAAAATCTAGCACTTGAAGGTATAAGGAGAAAGCTTGTTGGGAAGAGACTTTCCTATAAGGAAATATATGCCATTATGGACGAAATCGCCCAGGACAAACTCGGAGATGTTCTGACTACTTATTTTGTTGCCTCGGGATATTCGGAAGGATTTTCAAACGATGAGCTCTATTCTTTGACCCGTGCAATGGTTGAGACGGGAGAGCATTTGAGCTTTCATGGAATAGTTGCAGATAAGCATTCGATAGGAGGAGTCCCAGGAACTCGTGTAACTTTAATTTTAGTGCCAATTATTGCCGCGGCCGGATTTAAAATTCCAAAAAGTTCTTCCCGTGCAATTACAACTCCTGCGGGTACGGCCGACTGCATGGAGGTCTTGGCAGGCGTTACTTTTGGTAAAGAAGACATTTATAAAATAGTTGATAAGACAAATGCGTGTATTGTTTGGGGTGGAAGCTTTAAGATTGCGCCGGCAGATGATGAGATAATAAAAATTGAAGAACCGCTTGTTTTTGAGTCGTACGACAAGATTGTCGTTTCTGTAATGGCAAAAAAAGTTGCTTTTGGCTCGACCCACGTAATAATTGATTTGCCGTATGGAAGGACAGCTAAAATTCATAGAGAAGAAGAAGCAGAGGTTCTCAAAAAGAAGTTTGAATATTTGGGCCATAAGTTTGGTATAAAAGTTCACGCTTTTCCACACAAAATTGAAGAACCCGCGGGACGCGGAATAGGACCCTTGCTTGAATCGCGCGATAGCCTATCGGTTTTGGAACAAGCAGAAAATCGTCCAATGGCGCTTGAAGAATTAGCGATTAATGCTTCATCACAACTTTTGAAAATGTGTCTTGAGGATGCAAATCAAGAGATTAAAGAAGGCTTTGAAAAAAAATACAAAGATACAACAGAATGGGCCCAGGATCTACTGCGGAGCGGAAAAGCGCTCGAGGTTTTTAGGGAAATTGTGAAAGCACAAAAGGGAAATCCGGATATATCCTCTGCTCATCTGCAGCCCGGCAGATACTCCAAGCAAATAAAATCCACAAAAACAGGAAAAATAAAAAGAGTTTCAAGTAAAAACATAACTACAATTGCAAAAATTTTAGGAGCGCCGGAAGACAAGAAAGCCGGAATTTTTCTTAACAAAAGAATTGGAGACCCAGCTGAGAAAGAGGAAGAATTAATGATGCTGTATGCTGATAGTGAATACAGGCTGAAGGAAGCTCATGATTCACTTGATCTCTTCCCCATCTACGAGATGGAAAAATAATGTGGTAAAATAGCATTTATTAATGAAGAGATTTTTTATTGCGATACTTCTCCTTTTGGTTATTGCAGCAGGTGCATTTCTGTATTGGAAATCTGCAGTTGGTCCGGCAAACGCAAATAATCACTCCAATAAAATATTCGTGATAGATCGTGGAGAAACAGTTCGCGAGATAGGTAACTCACTCAAGAAAGAGGGCTTAATTCGTGACGCTGTGGCCTTCTTTATTTATGTTAAATTAAATGCTCAGGATAAAAATGTTCAAGCAGGAGACTACAGACTTTCTCCCTCTATGAGTTTGGCAAAAATCGTTGACGCTTTAAACCATGGAACGCTTGACCGATGGGTCACAGTCCCAGAAGGTTTGCGAGCAGAGGAGATTGCCGATATTTTCAAAAAGACCCTTCCTACATATAAAGACTCTTGGCGAACAGAACTTGATGCAAACGAAGGTTATCTTTTCCCGGATACTTATCTTGTTCCAAAAGACGCGGATGTGGCTATGATTATTTCAATGATGCGAAACAACTTTGATAAGAGGGTTACGGAAGCGGGTATTAATGTTTCGGCTCTAGACCTGAAGCACGCAGTAATTATCGCCTCAATTATTGAGAAGGAAGCAAAATTTGCTGACGATTTTCCAATTGTTTCATCGGTTATTCACAATCGCCTAGATGACGGTATGCGTCTTCAGGTAGATCCTTCAGTTGCTTACGTTCTTGGTTACCAGTCAGACACCAAAAAATGGTGGAAACAAGAATTGACATATGACGACCTAAAAATAAATTCTCCATATAACACTTATTTGAATGTCGGCTTGCCTCCCGCGCCAATTTCAAATCCTGGAATTGAAGCCATTCGCGCGGCACTCAATCCCGCCGACACCATGTACTTCTTTTATATATCTGACAAACAGGGTCATATACATGCAGCAAAAGATGAAGCGGGTCATACTGCCAATATCAAAAAATACCTCTAATTTATTTGACATTCAAAAGTCTTTTCAGTTTAATTAGCTTATGCCAATTGATGGTGGAGATCTTCCAAAACCCTCACAAGATAGCATACGGCCTCCAACAATCCATGATCAAAGACAAGCTGCGAAAAGACTAGAGCTCGAAAGAAAACATGGACCTAGACCGCATGAAGCGGTAAAACTGAACTCCAATCCTGACACTTTAACTCCAGATGAACAGCGCGGTGTTCGTAATAAAAAGCTTGCGAACGACATTATTGGGTTATGTTTGGATGCTGAATACGCTAAAACTTTCCAAGAAGGAAAACTCGATGGATATATGCCCGTAACTTTTACTACTCCAAAGCCTGAAAGTGATATATTTACTATAAATTTCACAAAGGAGAAAGAGAACAGTGGTAGAGAGATTAATCCGGCAACCAGTGAACCGGTTATCGATATCACGCCTCCAATGTGGAATTATCCGGACAGAAGATACTCTACGTCTTATGGTGATCTACCCTGGGATTTTGTGGATTCAACCGGTGACGAGTTTAATATGTTTATGTATTACCGTATTTCACCCAGAGGCCGAGCATATACTGTGCCTTATATATTTAGGTCGAGAATGGCAAACGAAATACATGGTCCCTCAGATGATGTGCCTCGTTTTAATGATGTTACCATTGATGTAGGCGGTGAAAGACTGGATGATGGTAGAGCCGTTGGAGGAAGAAATTTTGAAGAGCAAGATTATCAAGAGGTTGAGGAATTGATAGCTTTAGCAAAGAGTGGGAAATATACTAAAACAGTAGAAGGCCCCTATAATTCTTGGACAGACGTAGTGGATTCCTATAACAACAGAGAGTGAACTATTTCAGTGCTTGACAAACCCCTGAACTTATTATATAAATGAGCCTAACCTAAAAAGAGAGGGGGAAGTTTGCTTCCTTCCTTATTTTTTTGTTTCAAGGTCAATCTTCTAGAATTTATTTCTAATGGCAAAACAAGTAGGCAGTACAAGACAATATTGGGGTAAGGTCGAAAAAGCTCTACCCGAGCTTAATCTCCTCTCGATTCAAAAAGAATCATACAAGTGGTTTATAGAAGAAGGAATAAAAGAAGTAATTGACGAAATTTCTCCAATCGAGGACTTCACCGGAAAAAACTGGGAACTCTCCTTGGGTGAATACAAACTCGGCGATCCAAAAATAACCGAAGAAATCGCTCTCGCAAAAGGCCTTACGTATTTTTCTCCTCTTACGGTTGAAGCAGTTTTGGTCAACAAGAAAACCGGAAAAAGTGTAAAACAAAACGTTTTCTTAGGCGAAGTACCAAAAATGACTGACCGCGGTACATTCATTGTTAACGGTATTGAGAGAGTGATTGTTTCTCAAATTGTCCGATCTCCCGGTGTTTTCTTCACCGCCACTGAAGACCCGATTACAGGAAAAACTCTTTACACAGCTGAAATGAGGCCTGTTCACGGATCATGGCTAGAATTTTCAACGACCAGAACAGACATGGTCGTTGTTCGTATAGATAGACGTAAAAAATTCCTCGCATCAGTTTTCCTAAAAGCACTTGGTATTGATACAAATGAAGAGATTTACGGCAGATTCGATGGAATTGAAGGCGCGCAGGTTTACATGAAGAATACACTTGAAAAAGATGACGCAAAGGGTGGAACCGATGCACTTATTGAAATCTTCAAGAAAATGAATCCCGGAGAGCCGGTTGTTATTGATACAATTCGCCAAAACTTCAGAGACTCTTTCTTTGACCGAAGACGCTACGATCTTTCACGCGTAGGACGTTACAAAGTTAATAAAAAGCTCGCAGCTTTACCGAATTTTCAAGCCCAAGAAGCTTTAACCCTTACAATAGATGATGTAATAGGAATAATCTCATACTTAATCGAGCTCTCATCCGGTCGTGGAAAGATTGATGATATAGACCACTTGGCAAATAGGCGCATTCGATCTATTGGAGAACTTGTCCAGACGACCGCCTTTCGTGTAGGAGCACTCAGACTCGAGAGAATTATTAAAGAAAAAATGTCTTTGGCATCAACAGAAGAGCAATTCTCACCTTCCCACTTTATAAATGCTCATCCAATAATTGCAGCAATTAATGAGTTTTTCAGAACCAGCCAGCTTTCGGCAATTTTGGATCAAACCAATCCATTGTCTGAGATTGATAATATTCGTCGTCTTACTGTTATGGGTACAGGTGGAATTTCAAGAGAACGCGCTTCCTTCTCAATTCGTGACATAAACTCCTCACAGTATTCGAGAATTTGTCCTGTTCGTTCGCCTGAAGGACCAAATATTGGTTTGGTTACATATTTGGCTTTGTATGCGCGCGTGAACGAATACGGATTTCTGGAAGCTCCATACAAAGTTGTTGAAAGTCAAAAACAAGGTTCAAAGACAAAGCTCAAAGTTACACCCAAGATTGTCTACATGGACGCTCAAGAAGAAATGGAACATTACATAACGCACGCCGATATAAGAGTTGGTGCAGACGGTTACATAATTGATGATTTGGTTCCGGCTCGTTACAACGGAGAATACCTTGAAGTTGAAAAAGAAAAGATCGAATTTATTGACGTTATTCCAAGGCAGGTCGTTGGAACATCCGCTGCTTTAATTCCATTTATTGACCATGATGAAGCAAACCGTGCTCTTATGGGAACCCACATGCAGTGTCAAGCCGTTCCACTTGTTAAGAATGAAAGTCCAATTATAGGAACGGGAATGGAAGATATGGTTTCACGCGCAATGGGACGTGTTCATGTTGCAACTTTTGATGGGACAGTAACTTATGTTGACGCAAATAAAGTTGTATTAAAAGATGGAAAGCACGAAGAAACTTTCAAGACGGATAAATTTAAAAGAACCGCGCAAAACACTTTCTTTAACCAAAAGCCAATTGTTACCACAGGACAGAAAGTTAAAAAAGGCGACATTTTAATTGATGGACCTGCGTCTGCCGAGGGGGAACTTGCTTTGGGAAAAAATCTTACAATTGCATATGCTTCTTTTGACGGACTCGGATACGAAGATGCTATTGTCATTTCAGACCGTTTGGTTCGTGATGATTCCTTGACTTCAGTTCACATCGAAAAATATGAAGCAACAGTTGTTGATACAAAACTTGGAGCAGAAGAGACAACTCGTGATATTCCAAACGTTGCAGAAGAAGATTTGGCAAATCTTGACGAAGAGGGAATTGTGGTTGTCGGATCTGAAGTGAAGCCGGGAGATATTTTAGTTGGAAAGATTGCTCCAAAGGGTGAAACAGAATTAACGGCAGAAGAAAGATTGCTCCGCGCAATCTTTGGTGAAAAAGCTCGTGAAGTTCGTGATACTTCTCTTCGTATGCCTCACGGCGAGCACGGAATTGTTACAAATATTCAGATTCTTGATCGCGCGCGCGGCGACGAACTTGAGCCGGGAACAATTCGCAAAATTCAAATTGAGGTTGCTCAAATGAGACACGTTGTTGTTGGAGACAAGCTTGCAGGTAGGCACGGAAACAAGGGAGTTATTTCAAAAATAGTTCCTGATTCCGATATGCCTTACCTTGAAGACGGAACGCCTGTTGATATTATTATTTCTCCAATTTCAGTGCTTGGTCGTATGAATTTGGGACAGCTGCTTGAAGCGCACTTAGGACTTGCTGCAAAGAAGCTTGGAGTCAAAGTCTCACTTCCGGTTTTTGAAAAGATGAACGAAGACCAATACATAGACCTTCTTAAAGAAGCAGGAATGCCCGTGAATGGAAAAATGAAGCTTTTTGATGCAAGGACAGGAGAGGCCTATGAGAATGATGTAGTTGTTGGGATTGGATATATCATGAAACTTATTCACATGGTTGAGGATAAAGCTCACGCAAGATCAACAGGGCCATACTCACTCGTTACACAACAGCCGCTTGGTGGAAAAGCACAAATGGGAGGACAAAGACTTGGGGAGATGGAAGTTTGGGCTCTTGAAGCACACCGCGCAGCATATTCACTTCAAGAAATGTTAACAATCAAGTCAGATGACGTATCAGGTCGTGCAAAAGCTTTTGAGGCAATCATTAAATCAGTAGATATTCCTACACCTAGAGTTCCTGAGTCATTTAAGGTCTTGATTCGAGAACTTCAATCTTTGTCTCTTAACATTATTCCTATGCAGGCAGTCGTTGCAGATGATGATAAGGAAGATGTTTCAGATGAAGCAGAAGAAGTGAAAGCCGAGGCAAAAGAACTTCAGGAAGCGCTAGTTGGTGTCCAGGTAGCAGACGGGCAGACACCTGATGCAAATCTTGGCGAAACGGAAGTAATAACTGATGTTGTTGCTGCGCCACAGGCAGCAGCTCCCGAGGAGCCAAAAGAATAATATGGATAACAATAATAGAAAAAGTAATCGAGAGAAAAAGTTTGATGCAATAAATATTTCAGACTTTAAAGGTCTTAAGGTTTTGGTTGCAGAACCAGGAGATATCAGAGCTTATTCTTATGGTGAGGTTACCAAGCCTGAAACCATTAACTACCGAACATACAGACCCGAAAAAGATGGTTTGTTCGATGAGAGAATCTTTGGACCAACGAGAGATTTTGAATGTTATTGCGGAAAATACAAAAGAATTCGTTATAAGGGAATAGTTTGTGATAGATGTGGAGTTGAGGTCACATATTCAAGAGTCCGCCGTGAGAGAATGGGTCATATATCTCTTGCTTCACCGGTTGTTCACATCTGGTTTTCAAAGGGAAGTCCATCAAAAATTTCGGTTCTCTTAGATATTCCACAGAAAGATCTTGAATCCGTAGTTTATTTTGCATCATATCTCGTTACAGAAATTGGCGAAGATAAAAGAAAAGAAGCACAGAAGAAAATTGCGGACATTAAAGAGGAGAGAATTAAAAAGCTTAAAAAACAGGCAGAAGAAGAGCTTTCAGTGCTTGAAAAAGACGAGAAGAGCAAGGTAAAAGACGTCAAGGGAAGCCTTCATAAGGAACAAAAAGAGTTGGTTCTTGAAGAAACCGATGTGCAATTCCGCCAGAAAAAAATCGCACTTGATAAAAGACTTGAAACGGAAGTTGCAAGAACTGAGGAAATTTTTGCAAGAGTAACAGATATTATCCGCGGACTTAAGCTTTGGGACGTCTTGAGCGAAGAAGAGTACGTTCGTTTAATAGAATATGATGTACCTATTTTCTTTGAAGTAGAGACTGGAGCAGCAGCAATTCTGCACGCAATTGAACAAATAGATTTACAAAAGTTAATTGGAGATTTGCGTGAGGAAGTTCAAAAGTCTTCAGGCCAAAAGCAACTTAAGTTACTTAAGCGCCAGCACTTGATTGAATCAGTCACGAAAGCAGGATTTAAGCCTTCGTCTTTGGTTCTGCAGGTTCTCCCTGTCTTGCCGCCGGATCTTCGTCCTATGGTTCAGCTTAACGGTGGACGCTTTGCAACATCGGATTTGAATGATTTGTATCGCCGCGTTATCAATAGAAATAACCGTTTGAAGCATTTAATCTCTCTTGGTGCACCGGAAATTATTCTTAGGAATGAAAAAAGAATGCTTCAGGAGTCGGTCGATTACTTAATAGATACTTCAATCCGTACGTCTCAAACTCAAAAACAGTTTAAGTCTCTTTCTGATATCTTGCGCGGAAAACAAGGTCGATTTAGAAAGAACCTTCTTGGAAAAAGAGTCGATTATTCAGGTCGTTCAGTTATTATCGTTGGACCTGAGCTTACTCTAAATCAGTGTGGACTTCCAAAAGAAATGGCTCTCGAACTCTTTAAGCCATTCGTTATCCGCGAAGTCATCTCTCGCGGCTTGACTACTCCCAACGTTAAGGCTGCAAAAAGATTTATTGAAAGAAGATCACCTGAGATATTTGATATCTTGGAAGAAATAACGAGAAATCACCCGGTTCTTCTCAACCGTGCTCCAACTTTGCACAAACTTGGAATTCAAGCATTCTATCCAGTTCTTGTTGAAGGTTCAGCAATCAAAATTCACCCTTGTGTTTGTGCAGGTTACAACGCTGACTTTGACGGAGACCAAATGGCAATTCACGTTCCGCTTTCAGCACGTGCACAAGACGAGGCAATAAGACTCATGATGCCGGCTCACAACTTGCTCAAGCCCGCGGATGGTGCCCCAATTACATTGCCTAACAAAGAAATGGCGCTTGGAGCTTTCTATTTAACTTCGGTAGATGAAAGAATGACAAAAGAAAATCTTCCTACTTTTTCAGACGAGATTGAAGCACATCTTGCGTTCTCACTTAAGAAAATTCAACTCCGAGAAAAAGTTAAAGTCAGAGTTGATGGAAAAATGATGGAGACCACAATTGGAAGAATTATATTCAACGAAAGACTTCCAAAAGAACTTCAATTCATTAATAACGAAGTTAAAGCTTCAACAATCAAAGACATTGTAACCCGTGCAATGGTAGTATGTTCTGAAGAAGAAGTTGCAAATCTTATCGATAATCTTAAGGGTGTCGGTTTCTATGCCGCAACACTTTCAGGAATTTCCGTTTCTACATTTGATTTGAAGAGATTGCCGGATAAGGACAGATTAATAGATGAAGCAGAGGAAAAGATTAAAGAAATCGAACAAGAGTATCAAAACGGTCTTATTACCCACGGGGAACAAAGAAGACTTTCAAATAACGTATGGCTTGAAGCAACAGAAAAGATGGCAAATCTTACATGGGAGTTGTTTGACAAGAACGATATTGTCCGCATAATTGCAGAATCAGGCGGAGCGCGTGCCGGAAAAGATCAGATCAAGCAGCTTGCTGCAATGAGAGGTTTGATTTTTGATCCGTTGGGAAGAATCGTCGAACTTCCAATTAAGTCAAACTTCCGTGAAGGTCTTTCAATTTTTGAATACGTTAACTCGGCCCGTGGTTCAAGAAAAGGTTTGACAGATTCAGCACTTAAAACAGCCGATGCAGGATACTTAACACGTCGTCTTGTTGATGTTGCCCACGACGTTATAATTCGCGAGGGAGATTGTGGAATTGAAGACGGAATAAGCGTTGATGTTGCAGGTCGTCGTGACAATGAAGCCTACATGACAAGCATGCTTTTGGGTCGTGTTACTACAAAAGAGGTGGTAAGCAAGAAAGATAAGAAAACTTTGGTTAAAAAAGGATCAGAAATTGACTATGAGGCATTGGCCAAGATACTTCGCGACGACACGATTACTGAGATTGTTGTCCGTTCACCTCTCTTCTGTAGACTCCGCTACGGACTTTGTGCATCCTGCTACGGTTGGGATTTGTCTGCCTACAGGCGCGCAGATACCGGAACTCCAGTTGGAGTTATTGCCGCCCAATCTATTGGAGAACCGGGAACTCAGCTTACAATGCGTGTAAGGCATTTTGGAGGAGTCGTTATGTCTGACGTTACTCAAGGGTTACCAAGAGTAGAGGAGTTGTTTGAGGTTCGCCGACCAAAAGTTTTGGCGCCAATAGCAGATATTAGTGGTAAAGTTCAGGTTAGCAAAGTAGAAGACGGATTTATAATTCGTGTTCGCAACGCAAAGGTCAAACCGGTTGAAGAGAGAGAATATTTTGTACCTATGACCTCAACTGTTCTTGTAGAAGAGGATGAAACAATCGTTGCTGGAACTCAACTTTGTGAAGGTTATCTTGATCCACGAGACGTCTTGAAAATCTCGGGGCTACGGGCTGCTCAAGAATATCTTATCGCCCAGATTCAAAGCGTTTACGAATCTCAGGGAATCTCAATTCACTACAAGCATTTTGAGACAATTGTTCGCAAGATGTCTGATAAAGTTATGATTGAAACTCCCGGAGATACATCCTTAATGCCCGGAGATTTAGTTTCAAAGTTGCGTTTTGAAGAAGAGAATGCAAACGTAATCTCAGAAGGTGGAGAGCCGTCAAGCGCGAGAGAGATAATCCTTGGAATAACAAAGGCATCGCTCGTCACAGATTCATGGCTCTCAGCGTCTTCATTCCAGGAGACAACTCAGGTGTTGACAGATGCTGCTCTTGAAGGCCGAATTGATAATCTCATTGGACTTAAAGAGAACGTTATTGTTGGAAGACTCATTCCGGTCCGCGAAGAATTTATTGAAGGAGCCGTCGTCGAACAGCCTCAACAAGAGCCTGCTGCAGTCAAAGCTGCCTAGTAATCGAGGTTAATTTATTGTAAAATAGCCAAACTATGCCGACACTTAACCAATTAATTAAAAAGGGTAGAAGTAAAAAAGGACACAAAATTAAAGCAACAGGATTGCGTTCTATTTTTAATGCAAAAATTAGAAAATATACAGTTGTTCCTTCACCTCAAAAACGTGGAGTTGTAACCTTGGTTCGTACAATGACTCCAAAAAAGCCTAATTCGGCTCTTCGAAAAGTTGCACGTGTAAAACTATCAAATCGTGAAGAAGTAACAGCCTACATTCAAGGAATTGGACACAATTTAGCCGAACACGGAATTGTTTTGGTCCGTGGCGGCCGCGTCAAAGATTTGCCGGGAGTAAAATATCACTTGGTTCGCGGTAAGTTTGATCTTGCTGGCGTTGAAACAAGAAGAAGTTCAAGAAGCCGTTACGGTACAAAAAGGCCCCAGGCAGCATAATCTGAAATAATATGGCAAGAGGTGGAAGCAAAGTTAAAAGAAGAGAAAAACAAGCAGACCCGGTTTACGGGAGTGTTTTGATTGCGATGCTAACAAATAGACTTATGCGCGACGGCAAAAAAACAATTGCGCAAAAAGTCGTTTACCAGGCGCTTGATATCCTTAAAAAGGAAGGCGATCCAGTCAAGTTATTTGAAATGGCAATTGAGACAGTTGGCCCAAAAGTTGAAGTAAAAGCTAAAAGAATTGGTGGCGCGGCATATCAAGTTCCTCAGGAAGTCCGCGGAGCACGCAAAACTGCGCTTGCCATTCGTTGGATTCTTGAAGCAGCAACAAAAAGACCAACTGCCGACTACAAATCTTTCGCAGCGAAATTGGCGGCAGAGCTTATTGACGCTACTAAAAACGCAGGAGAAGCAATTAGAAAGCGCGATGTTGCGCACCGTATGGCCGAAGCAAACAAAGCCTTCTCACACTTCCGCTGGTAAGCCCGACTTTAATCCTATAATATTGATTTTAGGTTCAAAATTTGATATAATCCCCAAATGGCCGAAACTATTGGTTATTCTCCAGAAATTCGATTTTGGAAAGGGACAGATGCTGTATTAACTTCCCCCACAAGGATTCCCGCACATGGTTATGAAGTGGTCAACGTTTTACTTCCACAAGGAAGCTTGCCTCACTTTTTGGTCGATCGCCCCGAACTTGCTCACGAAATGCACGCAGCAACAAGGAGTATTTTGGCTCAATGCGGGCTCGAGGTAGACGATAAAGGAAGTCAATTGTATGATACCATTCGAAATAATCCACGAATAGTAGACGATGAAGATGGAGTTAGATTAGCCGTTCAAGTAAATAACTACGCGGGCAGAGACATAAAGCTGCCAGAAGGCATTAAGTTATTTAGATCTTACTATCAAGATAGTAGAACCGCTCTTAGAAATGGAGAGCTTCTTAAATTAGCCCGCGAAGGACAGATACAAGTTTCTGGAACGGAAGGAGAAGATTGGTTTTGGAGACATAACGCAGACGATAAAATTGACGGAATGATTGTAAAGGTTTCCCCGGCAAGAAAGTGGATCGAGCCGGATTTATCAGCGCCCGCAATAGAAATTCCAAAGGAGGCAACGAGTAAAAATTATAGAGGCGAAATTGACAAGTTACTTGTTCCTGTTCCCGAGACACCCGAGATGAAGCTATGGATAGGTGAAACACAGCCTATCATAAAATTAGGCGACTCTGTATGTGCAATGATTCACTCAATGGTTTCTCCGGTTCTTCTGGGAGAGGGAGCTTTTGAAGCACAAGGAACCCATACAAGCTCGCGAGTTGTAGATGAAAATAGTCATTGGAGAATAAGACTTGAAGTTTTAAGTTCTACGCAGCGTGCGCAGGTTCCAAAACATGCCTTCATTTATTTTGTTAAAGCGGTTTAAGAAATTATTGGACGTCGATTCCGAGGATTTTGTCGCCAATCGCAATACTTTTTACTACATCCATTCCTGCTGTAACTTTTCCAAAAATTGTATATGCATGATCAAGCGCGGTATCTTTTTTCAGAATAAAGAATTGGCTGCTGTTGGTGTTGGGTCCGCGATTTGCCATTGCCAAAACTCCTTCAACGTATCCTGCTTTATAGCTTGGAGTATTTGGATTAAGTTCGTCCTCAAAAGTCGGTCCGTAGATTGAGGATCCACCGCCGCCGGTACCGGTTGGATCTCCACCTTGAATTACCCAATCTTCAACTCGGTGAAATGTTAGATTATTATAAAATCCTTTTTTTGCGAGTGTTGCAAAGTTTGTGACAGTTTTTGCTGCTTCGCTTGCGTAAAGTTCCAATTCAATATTTCCCTTGACATTTTTGATAGTAGCTTTATTTGCGGAAATTCTGTCGTTTTCAGAAACCGTCGGAACAGGTTTTCCGGAAGGTTGGTCAGAAGACAATGGGTTACTGGTGGGAGTTGGAGTCAAAAAATTATCAGCTGTTGGTTGAGAAGAAGTTTTGGTTAACATATAAATTCCTATGAAGGCAAGTATTACGATCGTGACAAAAATTACTGCCGTTTTCATCAGGTTATTATTGTAGACAAACTAGATTTTTATTTCAATAAGATCTTTTGGAGATTTTGTTAATTGTTCGAGATTCGAACCGTTCCATAAATAGTCATCTTCTATTCTTACTCCACCAAAACCTGGAATATAAATTCCCGGCTCAATTGTAAACGTCATTCCATTTTTAATATAATCTTTCGCTCTTTTTGAAAGTCTGGGTGATTCATGAACCTCAAGTCCAATTCCATGCCCAAGTCCATGAGGCATTTTTGGAAAACCCTTTTTAACAATGTATTCATCTGCAACTTCCCAAGCCATTCGTCCGGACATTTTTTTATTCGTGTTGAGGTAATCGACGGCTGCCATCTGAGCCCCAAGAACCGTCTCGTAAATTTTCCTAGCTTTGTTCGATGCATTTTTGGTGAGAAGTGTTCGGGTCATGTCAGCGCAATACCCATCAACTTTTGCACCGAAATCCAAAAGTATAAATTCATCTTTCTCCGATAGTTTTTTGTCCGACGTCAGGTGATGAGGGACCGAGCTATTCGTTCCAAAAGCAACAATTGAATCAAAAGCCAGAGTTCCGCCAAGTTTTTTTATGAACATTTCTATTTCCCATGCAACTTCTTTTTCAGTCATTCTAATTCTTACGTTCTTGAGAATATGAGAATAACAATCATCAGTAAGTTTAGTGGCTTTTTTAATAGATTTTATTTCCTCGACATTTTTAATATTTCTAAAATCTTCGACTAAGTTATGAACCAATAAAAATCTTATGGAAATTTCTTTTTTAATTTTTTCGTATTCGGCGAATGTTAGATTGTGTTCAAAACCAATTATTTTGATTTTTTCTTTTTTAACAATTTGGTTAAGAGTTTTAGCGATTGGTTTTATCGTTACTTTTGCGTTTGCGGGCAAAGTTTTTTCAACCGCCTCAATATATCTTCCGTCAGTAAATAAAACCGCATTCAACTGGGATACAAAAAGATACGCTTCCCGTTCGTGAGTTGAAAAATTAGAATAACCGGTTAAATAGTGAATATTAACAGCAGACGAAACCAAAATCGCATCGATTTTGTTCGCCCGTAATTTTTTTTGAAGTTCTTTGACTCTGTTTCCAAACATAGCCACGATTATAGCACAAGGATAAATTTATCTAGGAGGGTAATAGGGGTGACGTCCAGTTTTTCTTCGGTAAGCCTCATCAATTGTGCGGCCATCAAGCGGTGCCCTGAGGCCTCCTACGTCCCAGCCCATATGAATAGCGCTCCTTATAATCATAGGAGCATTGTGATGCTGCCAAAGTATGTTCGACTGAGCCATCGCCCGCAATTGGCCATAGATCATATCATCAGCGGATAATATATAAGACGTAGACCTCGTTTCGGTAGATGGAGTAGATTGATAAGTTGATTTTGGTTTAGGTGTCCAGCGGGGGATAAATCCCCAACTCCTAAATTTATCCCTCTGTGGTGTTGAAAGTTTTGCAAAAAAGGAATATTCTTCATTAAGACTCAAAGCTTTAACTCTTTGGAAAGTATTTTTTCCTGCTTCATCAAGTCTTTGCCTCATTTCGCCAAGTTGTTGTTTTCTTGTTCGAGTACTTCAATTTCCCCTTCAATCAGTTCCTGTCTGGTTTTTGGGGCTGGAAGTTTTAGTCCCCAGCTTTTTAATTTATCCTGTGCTTGTTCTGGTAAACCCGATAGGTAATTAACTCTCTCCTCATCTGTCATCGTGGTATTTAGCATGCTAACCGTGCTTCTTCCCAATTCGCCAATCTCTTTTACTATTTTTCCTAATTTGTCGAGTTCTGACCCAACAGTGTCGATACGCGTGGGTGCTAACTCAGAAGACAGCGGAACAGGTGATTCCACGGACTCAGACACTGATAAAGGATTTACTTCAGGTTTTGGAGCGGGAGAAGCACTATTTATGGAAGTCTTTGGTTTTTCGCGACCTCTTGACTCTATTTCACGCCTCCAGCGACTTAATTGTCCAGGGAGGCGATGTTCGCGTCTCATGGTTGTATTATATTCCTAAATTACTCACAGTCAATTGAGACCGGAGTATTTACATTGAGGCTCATTTTTTGTAAAATAACAAAGCGTTCGAGATTTCGGGCGAATTTTTTTATTTATGGCTGATTCATCACGACAAGTACCGCTAGACAAAATTCGTAATATTGGAATTATTGCGCATATTGACGCAGGTAAAACTACAACCTCAGAACGTATCCTTTACTACACGGGAAAATCTTACAAAATTGGAGATATTGATGAAGGTAACACCGTAATGGACTGGATGGATCAGGAGAGGGAAAGAGGAATCACTATTGTTTCTGCCGCAACCACAACTTTCTGGACCCACTCGCCGCTTGGTCGCTCTGCAGGACAAGAAGAAGCATACAGAATTAATTTAATTGACACCCCCGGACACGTTGACTTTACAGCAGAGGTCGAACGTTCACTTCGTGTTCTCGACGGAGCAGTAACCGTTCTTGACGCCGAAGAAGGAGTTCAATCGCAGTCTGAAACTGTTTGGAGACAAGCCGATAAATATCATGTTCCAAGAATTTGTTTCATCAATAAAATGGACAAACTCGGAGCGGATTTTCTAAAAACAGTTAAGTCCATTGAGGATCGCCTTGGAGCAAATCCTTGCATTATGGTTCTTCCAATCGGAGCAGAAAGTGATTTCAAAGGAGTAGTAGATCTTCTTAATATGAAATCACTTACTTGGGGCGGAGAAGAGCTAGGCGCAAAATATGATGTCTCAGATGAAATCCCGGCTGACATGAAGGCGCAAGTTGATGAATATCGCCACAAAATGATTGAGAAAATTGCGGAAAACAATGATAACCTTCTCGAAAAATATCTCAACAATGAAGAGATCTCAAATGAAGAACTAAAACAGGGACTCAGAAATGCAGTTGTTGGTTACAAGCTCGTCCCGATTTATGCAGGTACATCTTTGCGTAATAAAGGGGTTCAGCCACTTCTTGATGCCGTTGTTGACTATCTTCCTTCTCCGGCAGATCTTGGAGAGGTTAAGGGAATTAATCCAAAAACAAACACCGAGGAAGTTCGCAAATTAGTGCCGGAAGAAGCGTTTACGGGTTTTGCATTCAAAGTCCAGATTGATCCACACGTTGGAAAAATTACATTCGTACGTATTTACTCAGGTAAGCTTGTGTCTGGTTCTTACGCCTATAATTCAACTCGCGATATAAAAGAGAGAGTTGGTCGCCTCCTTCTCATGCATTCAAACCAGAGAGAAGAAATTAAAGAAGCGTATGCAGGAGAAATAGTTGCAGTCGTAGGTTTGAAAGATACCATTACCGGAGACACTGTTTGCGATGAGACAAAGCCTGTAATTTTGGAAAAAATTACGTTTCCCGAACCTGTTATTTCCTTGGCTATTGAGCCTAAGACAAAGTCAGACCAAGAGAAAATGGGATTGGCCTTGAGACGTCTCATGGAGGAAGATCCGACATTCACGGTCAAAACAAACCATGAGACAAATCAGACGATCATTTCTGGAGTTGGAGAATTGCAGCTCGAGATTATGGTAGACCGCATGAAACGCGAATTTAATGTCGGCGCAAACGTGGGTGCTCCACAGGTCGCGTACAAAGAAACGGTTGGAGTTGAGACAACAGGTGAGGGTAAATACATAAAACAAACAGGAGGACATGGACAGTACGGACATTGTTGGCTTAGGGTTACGCCTAATCCAAGGGGTGAAGGTTTTGAGTTTATAAACCAGATTAAAGGAGGAGCGATTCCCTCAGAATTTATTGGTTCAATTGAAAAGGGAGTCAAAGAGACTCTTGAAAAAGGAATACTGCTTGGATATCCCGTAGTTGACTTGAAAGTTGCAGTATATGATGGATCTTATCATGATGTAGACTCATCAGACATCGCATTCAAAATCGCCGCCTCAATGGCATTACAAGCAGCAAGTAAAAAAGCAGACATGAAATTGCTAGAGCCTATCATGAAAGTTGAAGTTACAACTCCCGAAGAGTTTATGGGAGACGTAATTGGCGACCTATCAGCAAAAAGGGCTCAGATTTCCGGAAGCGAAGAGCGTGGAAATGCCAGGATAATCTTGGCGCTGGTTCCACTCGCCGAGCTTTCAGGATACGCAACCACCTTGCGTTCAATGTCTCAGGGCCGTGCTACATATTATATGGAGCCATCTCATTATGAAGAAGTTCCAAACAATATTGTCCAAGCAATGCTTGCCAAATCAACATTTACCGGTCGCATAAACGCACAATAACCTCCTCCATTATTTGACATCAATAAAACTTTTGTTCTAAACTGGTATTATGCTTTCATTAAAGCGCGATCACGAACTCTTTTGGATCCTTGAAGTATTGCTTCTTACGCCGGTAGCGCTTTTCTGGTCCGGAGTAATTTCCATGATGGTCAGTCCGTCAAGTAAGTTATTCGACTCAGTTATTGGTAATCCAATAGATCCGGCAAGATCCGTACTTATTACCATATTATGTCCGTCAATCGCTGCTTGGCTTGCTTTTAAATACATCTCTGAAAATAAAAAGGGAAAAGATACGGCTCACAAGATTGCAAAGTATATAATAATTGTCAGCTTACTAAGCATAGCACTTGTGATAATTTATCTTTACGGTCAGCACGCCCCCAGATACTAAAATTAGCCTCAAAACCTTCAAAAAAGTTACAATTTGTGTATAATGTTTGCGACATATGAAAGTTGTTCCTGAAGCAAATCTCAAGGAATTTTTGTGGTACAAAATTGGCGGTTTGGCGCGTTTTCTAATTGACGTTACTGATAAGGAAGATCTCAAAAAAGCTTTAGAATTTTTAAAAAAAGAAAAAATTAAAAAGATTTTTTTCTTGGGATCCGGTAGTAATTTAATTTTCTCAGATGATTACTTTGATGGAGGGGTTCTGCGTTTTATTCCGGGGAAAATTGAACTTCTTAAGCAGCATATAGTTCGCGTAGATGCCGGAGTGGTTTTGGACGATGTCATAAGATTTGCGTTTGACAATAATTTAGTAGGTCTTGAATGGGCAGGTGGACTTCCGGGAGATGTGGGGGCTGCCATCCGCGGAAACGTAGGAGCCTTTGGTGGGGAAATAAAGGATTCCGTTGCGCAAGCTGAAGTTTTCCAACTTACAAACAATAAACCAGAATTTAAAAAATTAAAAAGATTTGAACTTAAATTTTCGTATCGTAATTCAATCGTAAAAAAGAAAAAATTGGGTGTTGTGTCGGCAACTTTTCGCTTAAAACCGGCAGCTCCCGATGAACTTCTCCGTGCAAGACAAACCTATCTCAATAACATTGAATACAGAAAAGTTCGTCATCCCTTAGAGTATCCTAATTGTGGTTCGGTCTTCAAAAACATTTCGGATCCTGAGCACATTAAAAAAATTCTGGAAGTTTTACCGGATCTCGAAGAGAAGATAAAACGGGACTGGCATGGAAAAGTCGCAATGGGATATTTGATAAAGCGTTTGGATCTGTCAGAATACCGCGTGGGACAAGCAATGATTTCACCAAAGCATTGTAACTTTATAGTAAACCTTGGAAATGCGAAAGCGACAGATGTTTTATCCATAATAAAGGCAGTTCAAGAAAAATTTATTGAAGTATTCGATTTTATGCCAGAAGTGGAGGTGGAGATAGTTGAATAAAAAATTAGCCTATACAATTATAATGTTGGTTTTAGTCGTTATCGACTGGCTTACTTTTCATGATTTTTTGAAAGGTGAATCGTACAATTTGGTTCAAATCTTAACGGGAGCAATAAGCGTTCCGCTATTTATCATCTTAGGAGAAGAGGTATTTAAGAAATAGGTAAAATTCTTACTTGACATTAGTTTAAATCTGAGCATATAACTAATTATGGCTAATGCAGCAGTGGAAGCCGAACCCTCATCTCTACCGTTCACCAATATATACGGTGAGCCAAGACCACCAACCGAAAGACAAACTACCCACAACCAGTTAAGAAAAAGCCACATAGAAAAAATTGGAGCCCCATTAACAGAGCAAGACGTAGTGGTTTATAAGGTTGAAGCGACTCGAATGGATTTCTGGAAGAATGGATTTTGGGATGCGTCTGATCTTAAGGATATAACCGAATTCATATTCGAAGGACAAGCCACCCGGGCTCCCGATCCTGCCCCCTTAACTATAAGAATTGAAAACAACATGGAGGAAATTATAAACTCCAAAGGAGCATCTATAGCATTAAACTTAGGACTCGAGGATGGAAATCTGTGGGGGATAGAGGCTGATGTTCCTATGCGGACAAAGGAAAAAGACCCCGAACCATTGAGATGGGTGAGGGGAATAGTAGGTCAGAATACAGAAGATCTTGCAAGCAAGGACCAGGTGGGAGATCAATTTCACTCCGGTCATATCGAGCATAAACTTGATATCGCCCAGAAGTTACAACGCGTGATTGCAGAAGCAATAAAGGACCAGGAACCAGTACATGACTCAAGGAAACAATTTGGACCAGAGTTAAAATGGGACTATGAAGAAGAAGGTCAAGAGCAAGAGGAGCAACAAGAACCACAAAGCAACATAGTCGTTTTGTCCGAGAGGCATAAAACAGCTTGACTCACTTTCAAATTATCCTGTAGAATTTAATTTCATGGACCTTCTTAAATTTAACATCCTATGGATGGCCGTTAATGTCTTCCTTGCATTTATTCCGGTTGCGGCGGGTTTCCTAATGCTCAAAAATAAATCTAAAATCATAAAAATCCTAGCCGGTATTGTTTGGATTATTTTTTTGCCTAACTCAATTTATCTTTTGACAGACATAACTCATTTTTTTGAAGACGCGCCCAAGTTAAAGGGTGACCTTTTGTATTTTGATCTTTTCCTATACTTGATGTTAGTAGTTTTTGGAATTCTGACATTTATTTTGTCTGTTTATCCATTTGAAAAAGTTTTTACCAAGAAAACTAAAAAAGGAATGAAATCAAATTTGAAAATATTGTTCGGGCTAAATTTATTGGTAGGTTTTGGAATGGTTTTAGGTCGCTTTCAAAGAACAAATTCATGGGAGATTTTTACCAACACAAAAAGAGTAGTCATGGATACTCTACACACCTTCTCATCGCTAGAGCTTATGATTATGGTAGTAATTTTTGCCGTGTTGTGTCAGATAATCTATACAACTTTTGATGAAGTGGTTCTAAGGAATATTAGGTGATTATTTTGGTTCGTTTGCAAGACTCCTCCATAAAATAATTGCAGCATAAGTCCTGAAGGGTGCCCATTTCCTTGATAGTCTTTCCATTTGTTTGACTGTTGGTTTTTGTTTTATCTTATAAGATTTTTTAATAGCGTTTTGTAGACCCAAATCCCCAAAAGAGAAAATATCCGGTCTACCCAAAGAAAACATCAAAAACATTTCAGCAGTCCATCTCCCAATTCCTTTAATTGCAATTAACTCTTCAATAATTACATCACTTTCCAGTCGTTCGAATTTATTTAGTTCAACTGAACCTTCCATAACTTTAGTAGCCAAATCTTTTAAATAAGAAATCTTTTGTCTCGAAAGACCAACGGATCTCATCTGTTCATCTGTTAATTTCAATAAACCTTTTGGTGTAATATTTTTTTTGAAAAACAAATTTTCGAATCTTTCAAAAATAGTAGATGCAGCTTTTACAGAGAGCTGTTGTCCGACAATCGACCTAAGCAGTCTATAAAAAGGATCGGGATGAGCCCTTAGTTCAAAAGGTTCGATCACCGTCGCAATTGCATGTAGAATTGGATCCGTTGTTTTAAAATGCTTAATTGCTTTTTTATACATAGTCTTCTCTACTTTTGAGCGACCAAAAGTAGGCAAAAGTCGTTAAAAAACACAATGCTATAATTCTTGTATGAAGATTTATACAATGGGTCACACGACCAGGTCAATAGAAGAATTCATTTTAGTTTTGAAAAACTATCACATTGAAATAGTTGCCGATATTCGTATTATCCCAAGGTCCCGCTATAATCCTCAGTTTGAGGGTTCTCATTTAGAAAAATCTCTCGAGGAAAATGGTATGTCATATATTCATATTAGAGAGCTGGGTGGTTTGAGAAATCCCAGAAAAGATTCGCAGAATATGGAATGGAGAAACACTTCATTCAGGGGATATGCAGATCACATGGAAACAGAAGAATTCGCGCGGGGTTTGGAAATTTTAGAAAAAATTGCAAAAGATCACCCAACGATAATTGTTTGCGCAGAAGCTGTTCCTTGGCGCTGTCATCGTAGTTTGGTTGCGGACGCATTAACTCTGCGGGGTTGGAGCGTAGAACATATTATGACTGAAAAAATTGCCAACAAGCACAAACTAACAGAATTTCTTAGGGTGGTTAATGGAAAACCGACTTATCCTAAAAGATAATTATTGTTTTCCAATGATCACTACGGCATCTGCCGATTCACTTGCTCCAAGATCGCTTGAGGAAGATCCTAATGTATAATTTGCCGAAAGATCTTTCTTCAAAAGAGAAAGATAATTGCTTTTTCCACTTTTCACCTGTACTTGCGTATTTGCGTAATCAAAATTGTCTGCATTGCCGATCTGAACTATGTTATAGCCCAGACCTTCAAGAAAATCTGAAGCTTTCTTAGATGCACCTGCTGTTCCACTCCCATTTAAAATGTGAATTGAAAGCTTTGCTCTATCAAGACCAGTAGCCTTATCAACACTACTTGTAGTTGTGGGTTTGGGAGTGGCGCTTGGCTTTTCCGTGGGGGTTGGGGTACCTGCTTCCGTTGGGGTAGGCGTATCAGTTGGAAAAGCTTCCTGCGTTGGGGTTGGTACCATTGTAGTTGTAGATTTTTTGGATCCGCCGAGAAACTTGGATACACCCAATATTAAAAGAAGAACCACAACAATTGCTGCTACAATAGCGAAGTATTTTTTTGACGAAGATCCGGAGGAATTGCGCGAAATTCTACTCTGAAACTCAGAGGGGGCCTGAAATATTTCTTCTTTCTGTTCTTCTTCCATTGGCACTATGATACCATCAAATTGTAATTTTGCAAGATTTAACCTGACGATCTAATCATTGGTTGATTAATGGATTTTTAGTTTATAATAAAGTTATGATAGCTCTTCTTTTCTTTGCTTTCTTGTCCGGTCTCGTAACGATAGCCGCACCTTGTATTTGGCCACTTTTGCCAATAGTTCTAACATCTTCAAGTCTAACAGGCGACCACAGAAGACCGTTGGGGCTTACCATAGGAGTTCTTGTAAGTTTTGGTATTTTGACCCTGACCCTATCTTACTTGGTTAGTATTTTCCGTTTCGACACAAACATTTTAAGAGTTGTTGCGGTAGTCATTTTATTATTTTTGGGCTTGACACTTATCATTCCCGTACTGACCAGGATTGTCGAGGGATTTGTCTCAAGAATTGCAGGAAGATTCGGCTCAACAAACACTAATGGAGGTTTTATTCCAGGCTTTATCTCAGGCCTTGCATTAGGAGTTGTTTGGGCTCCCTGCGCCGGACCAATTCTTGCAACCATAGCAACCCTTGCTGCGACCCGTTCGGTTTCATCTCAAATCATTCTTATAACTATTGCGTATCTTGTTGGAATAGGAATTCCTCTTTTCATTTTTGCTTACGCGGGACAGCGAATAATTCAAAAAAGCAGATTTTTTAATAAGTACACCGCAACTGTCCAGAAAATTTTCGGTTTGATAATAATTCTTACTGCTGTTTTAATTTTTACAAATTATGACAAGGTTATTGAAGCAAATCTTCTTAACGTTTTTCCGTCTTACTCCAACTTCCTAAATAGTATAGAGGGAAATAGCATTGTCTCAAAAGAGCTTAATCGGTTGAAAGGTGGAAGCGGTAAGGACGTTGTTGGAAAACCCTTCAACCCAATGGGAGATAGTAACTCTGATCTTTTTAACGCAAATTATCCTGCACCTCAACTTAAGGGTGTATCAGCTTGGCTAAATCTTTCGGAAGGACAAAATTCGTTATCTATAAAATCACTCAGGGGAAAGGTCGTTTTAGTGGATTTTTGGACCTACACATGTATCAACTGTATTCGGACGTTACCATTTGTGACAAATTGGTACGACAAATATCATGATCAGGGCTTTGTTGTGATAGGGGTGCATACACCTGAATTTGAATTTGAGCATGATACCAAAAATGTCAAAGCCGCAATCGAACAATATAAGATTCACTATCCGGTAGCGCAAGACAACGATTACGCAACATGGAATAATTTCAATAATCAATTTTGGCCGGCGGAATATTTGATTGATGTCAACGGTAACGTTCGCCGAACCCATTTTGGTGAAGGAGAATACGATAAGACCGAAATGGCGATTCGAGAACTACTTAAAGAGGCAGGCAAAAAGGTTTCTACGGGACTTTCTGATATGCCGGATCAAACACCCAGAAACCAAATATCTCCCGAGACATACATTGGCGCAAAAAGAATGGAATTTTATTATCCAAACGGACGAGTTAATCCCGATTCTTATAAAAACTTAAAACCATCTTCGGACATTGCAGTAAATTCTTTTACATTGGGTGGGGACTGGATAATTTCCGATGAATATTCAGAAACAGGACTCGCTGCAGTTCTTGATTACAATTTTTCGGCAAGCAAGGTTTACCTCGTGATGAAGCCATCAGTCAGTGGGCCAGGCAGAGTCAGAGTATTAATTGACGGCAAGGTTATAGACGATACAATTGCCGGGTCAGATGTCAGGAATGGCTTTGTAAATGTTGACTTAGACCGCTTATATAATCTTGTTAATCTGAAAAATGGTCCGGAAAATCATCTCCTAAGAATAGAATTTTCCCCGGGCGTTCAGGTATTTGCTTTCACATTCGGTTAGCTCACAATCTTCTTACCTGTTTATCACCTTATTTTAGGTTTAAATATACAAACATTTGTTAAACTTCCAATATGGTAAATTCTGGAGTTTTATTTAGTAAAAGACAAGCGGATTCTGCCCCGATGAACAAAAACGATGGAGCAAAAAGAATAAGTTCGGAGAAAGCCCAGGAATGGTTTGAAGAAGCTGAAAAAGAACACGTTAAAGAACATCTTTCAAATCAGCAAAAATTCTACGACTTAGTCCGGGAGTCGGCCAGGATCCTATTTCAAGCAAAATCCATTTTTCCATTTGATCTCTTCCCGGACGAGATTAGCATAGATCCTATTAAAGTGAATATTGTTTCTCATGAATTTTTTGCGTCAGCCAGAGTTCACTGCATTTATATTAAAAATATCTCTGATGTATTTGTGGATTGTTCACCGTTTTTTGCGTCCCTTAAGATAATTGACCAGGGATTTACGGAAAATGAGGAGATAGTTACGACGCTCAGTAAAGATAATGCCATGAAAGCTCGCCGCATCATACAGGGCTTAGTAGTTGCACATAAGCAGGGAGTGGATGTTACGCGTCTCGAGCAAGATACGGATTTGGTTGAAAAGCTCGAGGCTTTGGGTGATGCCAAATAATACTACTTGACGAAGCTTTAAAAATGCTGTATATTTATCTTCGCACCTGAAGGTGTTTTTATTTTGTAAACATGGCTGGCGTATTTAATAGAACTAAACCACACGTAAACATCGGAACAATTGGTCACGTTGATCACGGAAAGACTACATTGACTTCCGCTATAACTACTGTTTTGGCAAAGAAAGGCCTTGCCGAGGCCAGAAAATACGAAGACATTGATAATGCCCCAGAAGAAAAAGCTCGTGGAGTCACGATTAACATTTCCCATCAAGAGTACGAGACAGAAAAAAGGCACTACGCACACATTGATGCCCCAGGACACGCGGATTACGTCAAGAATATGATCACAGGTGCTGCGCAAATGGATGGAGCAATCCTAGTAGTCTCAGCAGCAGATGGACCGATGCCTCAAACAAGAGAACACATTCTTCTTGCTCGCCAGGTTGGAGTTCCAGCAATCGTGGTCTTCCTCAACAAGGTTGACATGGTTTCAGACCCAGAATTGATAGATTTGGTTGAAATGGAAGTTCGCGAACTCCTTACGAAATACCAATATCCAGGAAATGATGTACCAATTGTTAAGGGATCAGCCTTGAAAGCAACTCAGGGAGATGCAGAAGCGGAAGCTCAAATAATGGAACTTATGGATAAGGTTGATGAGTATATCCCAACTCCAACACGTGACCTTGATAAGCCATTCTTAATGCCGGTTGAAGACGTCTTTTCAATTAAAGGCCGCGGAACTGTTGTTACCGGCCGCGTAGAGCGCGGACAGGCAAAAGTTAACGAAACAGTTGCTATTATTGGAATCAAACCTACAAAAGAAACCGTTATTACAGGAATAGAAGCTTTTAGAAAGACCCTTGAAGACGCCCAAGCTGGAGATAATGCAGGACTCTTGCTCCGTGGAATTGAGAAAAAAGATGTTGAGCGTGGTCAGGTTGTTGCAAAACCAGGTTCAATTACTCCCCACACTGAATTTGAAGCAGAGGTTTATGTTTTGACAAAAGAAGAGGGTGGACGACACACGCCATTCTTTAAAGGATACCGCCCACAATTTTACATCAGAACAACTGATGTAACCGGTGAAATAATCTTGCAAGAAGGCGTTGAGATGGTAATGCCGGGAGACAATACAAAAATGACTGCAAAACTTATAGTTCCCATTGCACTTGAAGAGGGAATGAGATTTGCTATCCGTGAGGGTGGAAAAACAGTAGGCGCAGGAGTTATAACAAAAGTTATAGCTTAAAATTAGCACTTTTTACAATTTTTTATTCGATTTATTGCTTAAAGCCTACCGTTCAGTGGGCTTTTTTTGTTTTAAAGACATATGGCAGCAAAAGGAAGAATTAGAGTACGTTTAAAATCATATGATTCAAGGATCATAGATTCAACGTGTCAACAAATACTTGATACAGCAATTAGAACTGGCGCAAAAGTTGCCGGTCCTATCCCTTTGCCTACAAAAAGAACAGTTTTTACAGTCAATAAGTCTCCTTTTATTGAAAAAGATCATAGAGATCACTTTCAGCTCAAAACTCACAAGAGACTCATTGATATTTTAAATCCTACAGATAAAACCATCGAATCTCTTATACATCTTGACTTACCAGCAGGAGTGGATGTCGAGATTAAGATGTAGTTTAGGGGAGCTCAAGCTCTACCTGAATGTGTTTGACGGTTGGAATTTCATCTCTAATTTTCTCCTTAACTTTATCAATAATTTTTGCAATCTCCTCTGTCTTCATGTCTTGATCCATAGATACTTCCATATTCACAAGCAGTCTATCCGAGCCTATGTGCATAGTTTTAAGGTCAAGCACTTTTTTAATCTCCGGTAGTGAAAGTGAAACTTTTTTTATTCTCTTTAAGGTTTCGTCTGAAGCGCTTTTTCCAATGAGCAGATCTCTAATTCCAAGAATCAATAAAAAGCCGAAAATAATAAGGATTATGCCAATTCCTATGGCACCAATCCCATCCAATCTCTTATCACCGGTTAATTGATAGAGAATTAATGCTACAAGACCTACGAGAGATGCTGAAGTGCCAACAAAATCCAGCACAAACGTGGTTTTAGTCTCAATCAAAGACGACCTTAAGAAAGCATACAAGATGCTTCCGATATGTGTTTTACTGCGAAGTCTTTTATAACTCAAACGGAAGGCATAAGCGTTTGTAAGAGTTGTTAAGATTAGAACTGCGTATGTTGCTGGTAAATTGTGAATTGTTCGAGGATTAAAGAATCTTTGTAAACCAAAATAGATAGAAAAAGTGGAAGTTATTCCTATTATTATCACGGCTGATAGGAAAGTCCAAAAATATACTTCACGGCCGTATCCGAAAGGGAAATACTTATTTGCTCTTGATTTTGCTCTTTGAACTCCCAGAACTAATGCTCCCGAGGCTACCAAATCTGCAATTCCCTCCAGCACCTCAGTTGCCATTATTACGCTCCCCGACATAATTGCGACTCCAAGGCTAAGTAAAATATCGGAGATATCCACAATAAGAGACGTTATGACTACCGTTCTGGCCGATGGCAGCTTCTTTTTTATCGCTTTTTTCCTCACGAGAGAAGTATATCAGATGAGGTGAATAATTTTTGTGTGATAGCTAACAAATCAAACCAACGCCAGCCTTGCAATTGAGGCGAAAACATTATATAATCTTCTTTTGCATGTCCAAACTATTGATAGTATCTTTAGTTACATAATTCGAGATCAATCCCTGGGACATTAGGAAGGCGACTCTCGAGTCGCTTTTTTGTTGCTTTTATGAACTTACAAAGTTTGTTAGGAACTAAAATCGCTCAGACACAAGGTTTTTTGGAAGACGGGACTCGCGTTCCGCTTTCCGTTATTAACGTTGGCGGAAACGTGGTCTCCCAAATTAAAACAGCGGACCACGAAGGTTACAACGCTCTCCAACTCGGGTTTGGTAATAAGCGTCCCAACAAAGCAAATCTCGGACACATCAAAAAAGCGGGGCTAGAAGAAAAATCACCTCGCTTTTTTCGTGAAGTGAGAGCGGACGAACTTCCCGAGAATGCTCTCGGTAGCGAAATTGCTCCTCAGGAAGTTTTCGAACCGGGAGATATAATCGACGTAATTGGAACCTCCAAAGGTAAAGGCTATGCTGGAGTTGTCAAAAGACATGGTTTTCATGGAGGGCCAAAGACTCATGGTCAATCAGACCGTCATCGTGCTCCGGGATCGTCGGGTCAAGGTACAACTCCGGGGAGAGTTTATAAAGGAAAAAGAATGTCCGGAAGAATGGGAAATGCTCATGTTACAGTTAAAAATCTTGAAGTTTTAGATATTCAAGGAGATACGATTTTTGTTCGAGGACTTGTCCCGGGAATCCGCGGAGGATTAGTAGTTTTGCGAAAAGTCGGAAAGAATAAAAAGTTTATGCCTTTATATTCTGATAAGAAGGAAGAGCTTGAGGCAAAAGTAGAACCCGTAGCGGAAATTGCAACCGCCCAGGAAAATGTTATGGAAGCTATTGAAAAGGTTGAAACTTCCGAGGAAAAAGTAGAAACAGCTCAGGAAGCTGTGACCACTCCCGAAGAAAACGTTGTAGTTGAGGGTTCAGAATCTTCAGAAAAACAAGAAGCTGAAAATGTAGAAAACGAAGAAATGAAAGGAGAAGAAAATGCCAGCAAGTAAAGTTAAAAGTTCTGTTAAAACAGTAAAGCCGGTAAGTCCAGCCAAGGCAGACTTGAGTTCAACGCCAAAATCTGGAGGTTTAAGCTTGTCTGTATATAGTCTAAAAGGCGAAAAGAAAGGCTCTGTAACGCTTTCAAAAGAAGTTTTTGGAGCAAGGGTTAATCCTTCTCTTATGGCACAAGCGGTTCGTGTTTACTTGGTTAATCAAAGACAAGGTAATGCCTCAACAAAAACGAGAGGAGAAATCCATGCTTCAACTAAAAAAATATACAGGCAAAAAGGGACAGGACGTGCAAGACACGGTGCGATATCAGCCCCAATTTTTGTAGGCGGTGGAGTTGCTCTTGGACCCCATCCTAGAATTTTTGAATTGAAATTATCAAAAGCAATGAAAAGAAAAGCTCTTTTTTCAGCGCTTTCAGAGAAGCTTTCAGCAAACGGAATATTTGTTGTAGATGTTGATCAGGCAAGCGGTAAAACAAAGGAAATTGCTGGACTTTTGAAAACATTAAACGTTTTGAACAAAAAAGATTCAAATATTCTGTTTATAGCAGGAGATAAAACTGAAGCTAAAAAGGCGGCAAGAAATATAAGAGGAGTAATCGCTGAAGCAGTTCATAGTCTAAATACATTCACGGTCTTGAATAGCAAGTCGCTGGTATTTGCAAAAGACGCGGTCGAAAAAATTGAGAGCATTTATCTTAAAAAATTAGCATGAAACATTTATCAAATTTTATTATAAAACCAATAATTTCTGAAAAATCATATGATGAAGCGAAGAAAAATAGGTACACATTCGTAGTTGCAAGACAAGCGACAAAAATCGATGTCAAAAATGCTATCGAAAAAATTTTCAAAGTCAACGTCACAGGAGTCTCTACAATAAATGTTAAGGGTACAAAAGTAAGAAATACAAGAACGGGGAAAAAAATACTCGACGCATCATATAAAAAAGCAAGGGTTGCACTAGCACAAGGGCAAAAAATTGAGATTTTTGAAGAGAAAACAGAAGACAAGAAAGATAAAAAAGATAAGAAATAATATGTCAAAAAAACTTAAGCACTTACTTAAAAAACAGTCAGGTAGAGACGCTACGGGAAAGTTAGTGGTTCGTCATCAGGGCGGCCGCAGCAAGCGTTTTTATCGGGCAGTTGATTTTAAGCGAGACAAAATTAATGTTGAAGGAGTCGTAATTGCTATGGAATATGATCCAAATAGATCCGCGGATCTTGCCATTGTTACATACAAAGACGGCGAGAAGAGATACATCTTGGCGCCACTTAACATGAAAATTGGAGACAAGGTTATGTCAGGACCTGCCGCAGATGTGAGAGCTGGTAATACTTTGCCACTTGAAAATGTTCCGGTAGGGCAAGCAATTCACAATGTAGAGCTTACTCGTGGAAAAGGTGGACAGATTGCTCGTTCAGCCGGAGATGCAGCCTATGTTATGGCAAAAGAAGATGGATACGCTCATGTTAGAATGCCAAGTGGCGAAATAAGAAAGATACTTGCGACAAATTTTGCTACAATTGGACAACTTGCAAAAGTCGAATGGAAAGATAGGGTTTTGGGTAAAGCGGGAGCATCACGCCATGCCGGAATAAGACCAACAGTAAGAGGAGTTGCAATGAATCCGTCATCTCACCCTCATGGTGGAGGAGAGGGACGTTCGGGAATCGGAATGCCATCACCAAAAACTTATGCGGGTAGAAAAGCGGTTGGAAAAACGAGATCAAAAAAGAAATATTCAAATAAGTTTATTATAAAAAGGAGAAAATAATGTCAAGATCATCTAAAAAAGGACCATACATTGACGAGAAATTAATGAAAAAAGTACAGACTCAAAAGACGTCGGGAGATAGAGCTGCAATAAAAACCTGGGCTCGCGCTTGCCAAATCCCGCCTGACTTTGTTGGGCACACGTTTTTAGTTCACAACGGAAAAAATCACATTACCGTAAAAGTTGTTGAAAATATGGTTGGACACAGACTTGGAGAATTTGCACCAACAAGAGTCTTTAGAGGACACGGAAGAGTCGTTGCAAGAGAAATATCAAAGACATAGTAAGAATAATATGGAATATATAGCAATTGCAAAAAATATAAAAATTACCCCTCGTAAGGTGAGGTTAATTGCTGCTGGTGTTAAGAAATACAATCTTAACGCTGCCCTATCTGCTTTGACGGTAATGAACAAGAGAGCAGCAGGTCCTATAAAAAAGACCTTAGATAGTGCAGTTGCAAATGCAGTTAATAATTTTAAAGTTAAAAAAGAAGATCTCTCAATCAAAGATATAATTATTGAGGAGTCTCTTTCCCTAAAGCGATTTCATTTTGCAGGCCGTGGAAGAACAAGGCCTTACAAAAGACGCTCAAGTCATATAAGAGTTATTCTTACGGATGGGATAAAAGGGGATAAGAAAATGGTTATTGCAGAGACTAAAGAAGAAGCAAGCAAAGAAGTAGTTGCAGGATCAAAGACAACAAAAACGGCAGCAAAGAGAGGGGAAATTAAATAATGGGACAAAAAGTTAATCCAATAGCTTTAAGACTTGGAATCCACCACGGATTTAAGAGCGTTGGGTATTATTCAAAAAAGAATTACTCAAAGACAGTTCTATCTGATATTAGAATCAGAGAGGCACTGTTTAAGCGTCTTAAACAAGCGGGTGTCGGAGACATAATAATCGAAAGGTCTTTATCAAGTATAAAAATAACGATTTTTGTTACAAGACCCGGTATCGTAATAGGTCGTGGGGGAACTGGACTTGAAGAACTAAAAAAGGAGATTGTCAAAATGCTAGGCATTACAAAGAAAGATAAGAATGCAAAGAAAATTGAACTTAAGGTTGAACCCATTAAGGATCCAAATCTCTCAGCATATCTCGTAGCGGTTAATATTTCAGATCAATTGATAAGGAGAATGCCTGCAAAAAGAATAATGAAGCAGACAGCTGACAAGGTAAGAGCATCAGGAGCATCAGGAGTAAGAATAGTTCTTTCCGGAAGAATTGGAGGAGCAGAAATTGGGAGACGGGAACGTCTTCAGTCAGGAAAAGTATCCCTCTCAACAATAAGAGAAAATATTGATTATGCTCAGGTTCCAGCCCTAACAAAAAGTGGATACGTTGGAGTGAAAGTTTGGATAAACAAGTAAGAGAGTACCCAATCGCGAAGTAGATTGGGCAAAAAAAATATGTTAACACCAAGACGAACAAAATATAGAAAACAATTTAAACCCAAGATTCAGGGTGATGTAGCTTATGCTGGGAGCAAGGTCTCTTTTGGAGAATTTGGTCTTCGAGCGGAAAAGTCGGGAAATGTTTCATCTCGTCAAATCGAGGCTGCAAGAAAGTCTATAACCCACTTTACAAAGCGTGGAGGACGTATTTGGATACGAATATTTCCGGATAGACCTATTACCAAAAAGCCACCGGAAACAAGAATGGGTGGAGGAAAAGGAGATATTTTTGAATACGTTGCTCCGGTAAAGCTTGGTAGAGTTATGTTTGAGATGGCAGGAGTGCCTGAGTCTATCGCTCGCGAAGCATTGAGACTTGCTTCACATAAGTTGCCAATCAAAAGTAGTTTTATAAAGAGAGGATAATAAAATGAAAAAAAACGAGATAACAGACTTGAAGACAAAAACAATGGATGAGTTGAAAAGAATGCTATCCGATTTTCGTGAAGAAATTGATCAAAATAAGAAAGATGCATCTCTTGGGAAAGTTAAAAACAGCAATTTTGTAAAAAATAAAAAGAAAGATATAGCAAGAGTATTGACATTTTTATCTATGAAGACTATAGTTGGTAGCCTTGAAAAAGAAGTGAAAGGAGCGGTCCAGGAGGCCGTGAAATAGAATGGCAAAAAAAGTATTTACTGGAAAAGTTGTATCGAACAAAATGGCAAAAACAATCGTCGTTGAAATTGAACGACTGATTGCTCATCCTATTTACAAAAAAATTGTAAAAAGGACTAGCAGAATTAAAGCCGATAAAAACGGAATGGAAGTACCCATGAATGTTTTTGTGAAAATTGAACAGACTAGACCTATAAGCGCTGAAAAAAACTTTAAAGTAATTGAGATTGTGAAGGAGGATAAATAATGGTTCAACATAGAACTATGCTTGAGGTGGCAGATAACACTGGAGCGAAAATATTGATGGTTATTCAAATATACGGTGGATCGAAGAGAAGAAAAGGAGCACTTGGATCACTCCTCGGGTGTGTTGTGAAGAAAGCTCTTCCAAACACGCAATTTAAAAAAGGAGATAAAGTGAAGGCTGTTTTAGTCCGCACGAGGAAAGAGTTTAAAAGGGCTGATGGGACATATATAAGATTTTCTGAAAATGCAGGAGTAATAATTGAAAATGAAAAATCAAAAAACCCAATAGGGACTAGAATTTTTGGTCCAATTGCTCGAGAGATCAAAGATTTAGGTTATGCAAAAATTGCATCTTTGGCAAATCACGTAGTCTAATATGAAAATAATAAAAGGAGATACTGTAAAAATATTGCGAGGAAAAGATAAGGGAAAATCGGGAAAAGTTGAAAAGACTTATCCTGAAGATGCCAAGGTTTTGGTGGCAGGAATTAATGAATTTAAACGCCATATTAAAGCAAGAACTCGTGACCAAAAATCGGAGATTGTTACTATCACTAAGCCGGTAGCAATTTCTGCGGTTGCCATAATTTGCGGCAAGTGCAAGAAGGCATCAAGAGTAGGTATTAAATTTGAAAAAGGTAAAAAATTGCGATTTTGCAAGAATTGTAAAGCAATCGTTTAAAAATATGAAAGTTCAAGCGTCAATCAAAAAAAGATGTTTAAAATGCAAAATAATTAAGAGGAGAGGAATCCTATATGTTATTTGTGAAAATCCAAAACACAAACAGCGACAAGGATAATAAAATTATGGGAAATTTTAGAAAACAATTCGAGGGAGAATTTTCAAAAAAAATACAAGAGGAGCTCGGACTTAAAAATATAATGGCCGTACCAAAGGTTGTCAAAATTATGGTTAATGCAAGCTCGAGAGATTTCCTGTCAGACAAAAAGAATCTTGAAAAAGCCAAGGAAGATCTAATGACAATAACGGGACAACTTCCAAAACTTTCCCGAGCAAGAATTTCTGTTGCCACGTTTAAACTAAGAGAAGGCGATGAAATAGGGTTGACGGTAACACTCCGAGGTAAGAGAATGTATGATTTTCTTGAAAAACTTGTTAAAATAGTCTTCCCTCGAGTTCGTGACTTTGCCGGAGTGAGTCTTGATTCGTTTGATGGCAGGGGGAATTTAAGTATTGGATTTACAGAAAATACAGTTTTTCCCGAGATAGATCCGGGAAAAGTGGACAGAATTAGAAGCCTTCAAGTAACAATCGTCACTAATGCCCGTGACGATAAAAGGGCAAAAGCACTCTTAACGGCAATTGGTATGCCGTTTAAGAAAGTTCAAGCATAAATATATGGCAAAAAGATCAAATATTGTAAAAAATTTAGGAAAACCAAAATTTAGCACACGCAAAAAAAATATTTGCATGCTTTGTGGAAGGTCAAGGGGATACATGAGACTTTTTGGTCTCTGTAGAATTTGTTTTAGAGAAAGAGCCTTGAAAGGAGAGCTACCGGGAGTAAAGAAAGCTTCTTGGTAAAAAAATATGTATACGATCGGAGATTTTTTAATTAGAGTACAAAACGCTTACATGGCGCGTTTAAAGCAAATGGAGTATCCACATTCTAAGGTAGTGGCTTCATTAGGTAAAATCCTTGAAAAAGAAGGCTACGTTAAAGGAGTTAAGAGCCAGAAATCAAAAGAGAAAAATGGAAGAGACCAGATAATTATAGAACTTTTATATAAAGGTAAAATCCCGGCGGTTTCCCAAATAAAATTGGTTTCAAAACCTTCGGTTCACCAATATATAAATAAATCTAAGCTGGGAAGAGCTGCTGCAAGACATGGAATAGGAATTCTATCGACCAGCCGCGGTATCATGACAAACAAACAAGCAGCAAAAGAGGGAGTGGGCGGAGAGCTCATTTGCGAGATTTACTAATATGTCAAACATAGCGAAACAACCAATTAAAATTGATAGCGGAATAACAGTTGATGTTCAACAGCAGGGCAAAGTTATTGTGAATGGCCCAAAAGGATCTCAGGAGATGAAAGTACCGCACGGAATTGAAGTGGCTATTGAAAATGATGAGGTTAAAATAAAAAAGGTTTCCGATTCGGTGGAGCTTGAAAAATTTGCAGGACTGACACGGGCAATTGTAGCCAACATGATGGAAGGTGTTTCTAAGGGTTTCCAAAAGAAACTTGAATTGACAGGGGTTGGATATAGAGCAAGAGTTGAAGGAACAGATTTGGTTTTGAACGTAGGATTCGCAATTCCTGTTAAAGTGAAGCCCCTTGAAGGTATTTCAATAAGCGTTGAGGAGAATATCATCACTGTATCAGGAGCTGATAAGCAACACGTTGGAGATGTTGCAAGCGATATTAGACGGGTTCGTCCCCCAGATCCCTATAAAGGAAAAGGTATAAAATATGTTGGAGAAAGACTTAGACGTAAGGTTGGAAAGGCAGCAAAGGCTGTAGGAGCGGCTAAATAGTCGATAAAAACATGAAAGAAACATTGATAAAATTAGCGAGAAAAAAAAGAAGACTTACTCGTGGCCGAAAGAAAATTTTGGCAAGCAAAACTCGAGCAAGACTAACTGTATTCAGATCAAATAAATATATTTATGCTCAAATAATTGATGATACTAAGGGTGTAACTTTGGCCTCAGTTAGTGAGAAAGAAATCGCTCAAGAAAAAGGTAGCAAAGTTAATAAAGCCGAAGAAATCGGGAAGAAAATTGCTCAAAAAGCAATTGCTAAAAAGGTAAAAACTGTCGTCTTTGATAAAGGGCCGTATCGATATCATGGTAGAATAAAAGCTCTGGCCGAAGGAGCACGCTCAGAGGGTTTGATTTTTTAAAGTTATGGATAATCAATTTTTTAATAATTCTGAAAAAATGGAAGAAAAGGTTGTTCAGCTCAACCGCGTTTCAAAGAAAACTAAAGGGGGCAATAAAATGAGATTTGCCGCGCTCGTTATTGTTGGCAATAAGAATGGCCGAGTGGGAGTAGGTCTTGGTAAATCCGATGACGTTTCATCGGCTATTACAAAAGCAGCAGCCTCTGCAAGAAAAAGAATGATCGATGTAACAATTGTTCGTGATACTATTCCGCACTCTATTTCAATCAAAAAAGGAGCCGCGCAAATTATGTTGAAGCCGGCACCTGCCGGCACCGGAATTATTGCAGGGGGTGCAGTTCGCGCCGTAGTGGAGGCTGCAGGAATTAAAAATATCTCCTCGAAAATACTAGGATCAGACAATAAGGCAAGCAATGTTTATGCTACATTTGCAGCTTTGGAGCTTTTATCTGTAAAATAATCATATGGAATTAAATTCTCTACCCAAAACTACAAAAACAAAATTAAGGCGTCTGGGGCAAGGTCATGGTTCGGGCCGTGGAAAAACTGCAGGGCGTGGAACAAAGGGGCAAAAGGCTAGAGGAAAAATTAGAGCGTCATTTGAGGGGGGCGCATTACCTTTGGTTAAGAGAATGCCATTTTTGCGAGGCCGTGGTAGAAACAAAATAGTGAAAGCCAAAACGGTATCACTTAGCGTTTCATCTCTCAATAAATTACCATCTAAGTCCACGGTCGACGTAGAGACTCTCATCAAGGCGGGGTTAGTCGAAGCATCAGCTAAAAAAACTGGTGTGAAAATTATTGGCAACAAGGAATTAAAAATTGCACTTACAATAAAGCTTCCTGTGACAGCGGGAGCAAAAAAACAAATTGAACGGGCAGGCGGCACAGTCGCGGCCTAAAATATGAATGAAGTTCTAAGTATTTTTAGAAACAGCATTAAGGATGCTGCTACTCGACGCAAGATTCTCACCGTCCTATTTATATTTTTAGTTTTCAGATTTTTTGCTCACATTCCCGTTGCGGGGGTCAACATAGCGCAACTAAAATCCTTGTTTGCACAGAATCAACTCTTGGGTCTACTTGATATATTCTCAGGAGGAACACTATCTAACTTTTCAGTTCTTGCTATTGGTCTTGGTCCATACATCTACGCTTCTATAGTTTTACAACTTTTAACAATTGTTTATCCAAAACTTGAAGAACTACAAAAAGAGGGAGAGTACGGGCGACAGAAAATAAACCAATATACCAGATACATAACAATTCCTCTTGCGATAGTTCAGTCGTTGGGAATGTACGCATTACTTCGCAATCAACAAATCATAGGGACCCTAGATCCATTTCAGCTGTTGTCTTTTGTAGTGACAATGACGGCCGGGACAATGCTTTTGATGTGGCTTGGGGAGCTTATTACAGAGCAAGGTATAGGTAACGGAATATCTCTTTTGATTTTTGCCGGAATTGTTGGGAGAATTCCTGTTTCTATTTTCCAAACCATAACAACTGTTAACTCTCAGGACTTAATTAATCTGGGTATTTTTGCCGCACTTGGAATAGCAGTTATTGCTGCAATCGTTTATGTCAATGAAGCGGTAAGGAAAGTCCCAATATATTATGCAAAGAGGGTTCGCGGTGGAAAAAGTTATGGTGGACAATCAACTCACCTTCCCTTGCGAATTAATCAATCCGGAGTAATACCAATAATTTTTGCGGTATCAATTGTTCTTCTCCCTTCGCTCCTTTCAAATTACTTCTTAAGCAACAGCAACAAAACCTTAGCGGCCATTGGTGCGTTTCTTTCTACTAACTTCAATCCGAATAGTATTACCTATAACGTTGTTTACTTTGTCCTGGTCATGGGTTTTACATATTTTTATACTGCTGTTATATTCAATCCACAAAAAATAGCTGAAGAAATTCAAAAGTACGGCGGATTTATTCCAGGAGTTAGGCCCGGAAAGCCAACGAGCACTTTTCTGAATTACATAACAACAAGAATCACCTTACCGGGAGCTGTATTTTTAGGAGCTATTGCCGTTTTGCCAAATATTGTTAGGGCAGCAACTGGAATTAACGCTTTGCTTATAGGAGGAACAAGTATTCTCATAGTTGTTTCGGTCGTAATCGAAACCGTTAAAATTCTTGAAGCTCAAATGGTCACCAAAAGCTACGAAAGGTTTGTAAATTAATGAAAATAGTTCTTATCGGAATTCAGGGTTCTGGAAAGTCTACGCAAGGAAATCTACTCGCTGAAAAGCTTGGTGTTCCATATCTTTCAACCGGACATATTTTTCGCGAAATCGCAAAAGAACATAGTCCTTTAGGCCGCTATATTAAAGAAACCATGAACGCCGGATATCTTATTCCGGATGACAAGACCCTTGAGATAGTTAATGAGTACCTCGGCCGCCCGGAATATGAGAAGGGATATATCTTGGATGGTTTTCCAAGAACTAGAACCCAAGCAGAACAGTTCAGAAATGGTATTGACCGCGTCATATATATAAATGTCCCTGATAACGAGGCACTTAAAAGGATATCAATTAGAGACGATGCTAGAGAGGATGAGACAGAAAAAGCTTTAAAAAAGAGAATAGAATTATTTCATAAATTTACAGAACCGGTTATAGATTACTACGAAGGGAAAGGAAAATTATTTGAGGTCAACGGAGAAAAAAGCATTGAAGATATCCATCGCGAGATTACGCAAAATTTAAAAGTTTAATGGTGGATAAAAATAAAATTGAAAAAATGAGCGCCGCCGGATCGATCCTTGGCGACGTGCTTGAGAAACTACTTGCTGCAGTAAGGCCAGGAATAACAGAAATAGAAATAGATGAATTGGCTGAAAAATTAATCCTTCAACGCGGCGGTAAGCCAGGATTTAAAAAAGTCCCCGGGTACGACAACACTATCTGCATATCAGTAAACAATATTGTTGTCCATGGAATTCCAACAAGAAGAATTTTAAAAGAAGGAGACGTTGTTGGGATTGACTGTGGGGTATTTCTTGATGGTTACCATACGGACATGGCAGAGACCGTAATAGTTGGGGGTGGTAAATCCTCAGAAGAGATAAAAAAATTCCTTTCATCTGGAAAAAAGGCCCTTTTTGAAGCTATAAAGCAAGCGAAACCCGGTAATCGCGTAGGTCATATTTCGGAAAAGATGCAGAATGGGGTTGAAGGTGCCGGATACTCAATCGTGAGAAGTCTCGTGGGTCATGGGGTTGGAAAAAGTCTTCATGAACAACCTGAGATTCCAGGATACTTATCGACCAAAATTGAAAAGACTCCGCGGCTTGTTGAGGGAATGACTATAGCAATTGAAGTCATATATAACATGGGAAAAGCTGAAGTTGTTTATGGCGATGAAGATGATTGGACTATATACACAGAAGATGGAAGTATGTCAGGCTTATTTGAAAGAACAGTTCTAATAACTAAAAACGGCCCACAGCTGTTAACAAAACTAAGCACGGATAAGCTCTGATCCGTGCTTGATAATAGGAGCGTAATTTGCTAAAATATGTTTCTTGGAGCGAATATGGCTCATTCTGGGGCAATTGAACTTGAAGGTATCGTTAAGGAGGTTTTACCAAATACTTTATTTAGAGTAGAGATAGAAGGAGGAAGGTTGGTTTTGTGTCATCTGTCAGGAAAAATGAGAATACATTTCATAAAGATTCTGCCAGGAGATAAAGTCAAAATTGAAATGACTCCCTACGATAGGGATCGCGGTAGAATAACCTACAGAGTAAGATAGCCCCAAGTCGACAAAAATTCGATTCAATTTAATATGCGTGTTGTTGGAGTAAATATACCAGACGAAAAAAGAGTTGATATAGCCTTGACCTACGTTTATGGAATAGGTCGTTCAAATGTTGTAGAAATTTTGAAAAAAGCAGAAATAAGTCCCGAGAAAAGACTTAAAACACTTTCAGAGGAAGAACTAGGGAGAATTCAAAAAGTTGTTGAAACCTACAAGATAGAGGGAGACTTAAGAGCAGAAATTGCAGGCAATATTAAAAGACTCAAGGAGGTCTTATCATACAGAGGCTCAAGACACGCAAAAAATTTGCCGGCTCGTGGACAAAGAACACGTTCAAACGCAAGAACAAAGCGAGGTAAAAGAGTAACAATTGGTGCAATCAAGAAAGAAGTTGCGGTCAAAATGGGATTAGTTGAAAAGTAATATGGCAAGAAAAACACAAACAAAAGCATCGGCAAAAAGGAAGACCATCTCAATGGAGACGGGGCGAATTTACGTATCTACCACTTTTAACAATACTATAGTTACTATAACCAATGAAAAAGGCGACGCTGTTGCATGGGCTTCTTCAGGTAATATGGGTTTTAAAGGAACTCGAAAAAGCACTCCTTTTGCAGCGACCTCCGCGGTAGAAGAGGTTATTAAAAAAGTAAGAGACACAGGAATTTCAGCAGTTGAAGTCTTTATTAAAGGACCGGGTGTTGGCCGCGACGCAGCGCTCCGCGCCATTAGAAACTCTGGTCTCGCCATTTCCATGATTGCAGATATTACCCCTATACCGCACAACGGACCCAGAATGAAGAAAAAGAGGAGAGTCTAAAATATGGCAAGATATACAGGACCAAAACATAAGCTAGCAAGAAGAGAAGGAATAAACATCCTCTCTAAAACTTCGCCCTCGCTCGACAGAAGGATAAATGTTGTGCCCGGATCACACGGAAAAAAGAGAATGAGAAAACTCTCGGAATTCGGACAGCAATTGAGAGAAAAGCAAAAACTAAAGCGAATCTATGGTCTTATGGAAAAACAGTTTAAAAAGTACGTTGTTGAGGCTCAAAGGAGAAAGGTCAATACAGAAGACGCTCTCGTTGAAATTCTTGAAACGAGACTGGATAACGTTGTCTATAGGCTAGGATTTGGTAAATCAAGGCCACAAGCGAGGCAAATGGTATCCCACAGACACATTTTAGTTAATGGGAAAAAAGTCAATATTCCTTCTTATTTCGTGCGCGAGGGTGACACAATTGCCCTTGGTTCTAAGTTCAAAATTGAGGAAGCCAAGGCTGAAGGTGAAGAGAAAGCCGAAATGCCTAAATTTTTACAGAGAGAAAATCTGGTCGGTAAGCTCGTTAGAATGCCTACACGCGAAGATATTGTAAATCCGGTGAACTACCAATTGGTCATTGAATTTTACTCTAGATAGTGGTAAAATAATTTTTTGCTTTCCATGGTCAACCCAAGTTTTAAAATTGTTGAAGAAAATAAAGAAAAAGGCTACGCAAAATTTGTGATAGAGCCTCTCGAGCCCGGTTTTGGGCAAACTTTAGGCGTGGCTCTTCGCCGCGTTCTTTTAACTAATATTGACGGCGCAGCTGTCACCTCTGTTAAGATTGATGGTGTTCGTCACCTCTTCTCCACTCTTCCAGGACTAAAAGAAGACATCATTGAACTTGTTTTGAATATAAAAACCCTCAGAGTAAAGCTTGCCCAAGATATGGATCAGGCAACAATCACACTTTCAACGACAGGTCCAGGCGAGGTTACTGCAGAGAAAATTGAAGTCTCAGACGGTGTTGAAATTGTAGACCCTAAGCACTACTTAGGATCACTCTCTGATAAGAAATCTAAACTTTCAATGGAAATGACAGTCGAGCGTGGAACCGGATATTCATTGGCTGAAGACAGAAAGATATCAACGGTAGGAGTAATTCCGATTGATGCAATTTTCTCACCTATCCTGCGAGTTAACTATAAAGTCGAGCAAACCCGTGTAGGACGTCAAACAAATTTTGACAAGTTGGTTCTTGAAATATGGACAGATGGAACCGTAGATCCAAAAGAATCAATGAATAGTGCAGCAAATCTTCTAGTATCTTACTTCCGTCAAATTTATGAACCAGCAGCTTCAGTGGAAGTAGAAGGAGTTGTTGCTTCCTCCAATGTTTCAGATGAGGTTCTTAAGATGACCATAGACGAGTTAGACTTGCCAACAAGAATATACAATTCTCTTAGGAACGCTGGAATCGAAACGGTTGGAGAGATGCTTTCTACACCAAAGAAAGAGCTTATGGGGTACAGGAATCTTGGAGCAAAATCTCTTTCCATAATTGAAGAAAGCTTGCAAGCAAGAGGTATCACTCTTACTTTTTAAATTTTAATTTAGCATTGATACAAAATAGCGTCCAAGACTGACGCTTTTTTATTATAAAGGCAGTATGAGAAAAAGAATATTTGGAAAACGTCTTAAAAGAGACACAAATGAGAGAAAAGCATTATTCCGCAGTCTTATGCATGGATTAGTTTTGCATGGAAAAATTACAACAAGCAAAGCAAAATCTCAGGCAATTCGTGCAGACATTGAAAAACTTGTAACAATTGCAAAAAATAAGGGGGAAGAAGCAAGAAATATTCTTATTCAGAGACTTGCTAATGAAAAAGTTTCAGAAAAAATAATAAAAGAAATTGCGCCACTCTTTGCCTCAAGACCCGGAGGGTACACAAGAACCTTAAAGCTTGGACAAAGAGTAAAAGATGGATCCCAAATGGTTTTGATGACATGGGTGAAGAGCGTTTCGGTAAGTTCTCAAGTTGAACCAAAGAGAAAAACTCAACCTCAGCAAACAAAGCCACAAAGTCCAAAGACTCAACCAAAAATAGCTTCGAAAGAAAAGAAAGCAGCAGCAAAAAAACCAACCAAGAAATAATATGATAGGATTGACTTCTCCCACCAAAACAAGCGATATCAAAAGAGAATGGCATCTTAAAGATGTAAAAGGTAAAGTATTGGGCCGTGCCGCAACAGAAATTGCGCAGCTTCTTATGGGAAAGAGCAAGGATTATTTTGCAAAAAATCTTGATTGTGGTGACTATGTTGTCGTAACAAATGCTCAAGAAGTAAAAGTAACAGGTAAAAAAGAAAAAGGAAAAGTATATACAAGATACTCAGGATACCCAGGTGGTCTTAGAAAAATAACTTTGAGCGAGTATAGAAAAGAAAGACCTCAGGAAATCATAAGACATGCCGTCGCGGGAATGCTTCCAAAGAATAAGCTTCGTGACTTAATGCTTAAGAGGCTTTATGTTTTTGCGGGAAACGAGCACAAGTTCGCAGACAAAATAAAGGAATAATATGCCAAAAACACAAAGTCAGAATACAAAACAATACATACTTGCAACAGGAAGACGACGTGAGGCTGTGGCGCGTGTCAGACTATATAACCCAACATCCGGAAAAGTTCAGATAAACGGATTGGAGCTAAAAAAAGGAGATGTAATTGTTAATGGCAAACCCATTAATGAATACTTTAGATTTTTTGCTTTCGGTCCTACTTACAACAAGCTTTTGGTAGATACTGATATGGCTGGTAAGTTAATTTTTAGCACAAAGGTTATAGGTGGAGGACTTTCGGGCCAGTTAGATGCGGTTGTCATGGGAATGGCAAGGGCCCTTGATATTTTGGATCACGCCAAGCATCACGATGTACTTCGCTCAAAAGGATATCTTACACGTGATCCAAGAACTCGAGAAAGAAGAAAAGTTGGAAACGCAGGAAAAGCACGACGCAAAAAATCCTCACCAAAGCGTTAGTCCTTCAGGAGCTTACTTATTACATTCCAGGAGAAGCCTTTTCTCCCTAAAAAGCCAGCCATTTTCTTTCTGAACTCAACTGGCGCAAGCCTTGATAATGTTTTTTTCTTTTTTTCAAAAGCCATTTTTGCTATTTCTAAATCATCATCTGCCTCATTCAATAGTTGATTGATAGTTTCATTGTTTATTCCTTTAATTCGTAACTCCTGCCTCAAAACTATTTTGCTTTTTCCTTTGTACTTTTGTCTTGACTCAATCCAGGATCTGGCAAATTCCTCATCGTTTAAAAATTTAAGATCGAGCAACCTTTTCAACGCAGTATTTGTTGTTTCCTCAATAAAGTTTTTCTTCGCAAGATAATCGGATATCTCTTTCATGCTGCGATTTCTGAACGATAAATATTTCAGTGCGTAGTTGAAAGCAAGGTCGCGGTTTTCAGGAGTATCAAGCCTCGGTGGGTAATTCTTCCTCTTCATCTTCATTCTCTTCAACACCCACTTCAATCATGGGTTTTTGACTTTTAGATTTTTCCAAAACCTCCGCGGTAATTTTCTTTGCAACGTCAGGATTCTCTTTAAGGTACATTTTTGCGGCTTCTCTTCCTTGTCCAAGCATCAGTTCTTGGTATCGCAAGAAAGCTCCTGTTTTTGATACAACGCCTGTTTCAATTCCAACATCTAAGACATTTCCTTCTCTTGAAATTCCCTCTCCGGCCATAACGTCAAATTCCGCAATTCTAAACGGAGGGGACACCTTATTCTTTACAATTTTTACTCTGGAGCGATTACCAATAACCTTGTCGCCGTCTTTTAATACTTCTATCTTTCTGACGTCGAGTCTTATCGAGGCATAAAATTTAAGTGCCATTCCGCCTGTGGTTGTCTCAGGGTTTCCAAACATTACTCCAATCTTTTGTCTAAGCTGATTCGTGAAGATGACTATTGTTTTGCTTTTGGAAATTGCAGCTGTTAATTTTCTTAATGCCTGAGACATAAGCCGCGCTTGCATTCCCATCATTGCGTCTCCCATCTCGCCTTCAATTTCAGCTCTTGGTACTAGAGCAGCAACTGAATCGACAACAATCACATCAAGACCTCCAGACCTTATTAATTGTTCGGTTATTTCAAGAGCTTGTTCTCCGGTATCGGGTTGAGAGATAAGAAGCTCATCAAGCTTTACACCAATAGTTTGGGCCCACAGTGGGTCTAGAGCATGCTCAGCGTCAATAAAAGCTGCTACCCCCCCTCTTTTTTGTGCTTCGGCAATTACCGACAAACAAACGGTAGTTTTACCGGACGCCTCTGGTCCATAAATCTCTACGATTCGGCCTTTAGGCAATCCCCCAACTCCCAGAGCAAGATCTAACGCGAGAGATCCTGTTGGAATAACCTCAACGGTCATTCTTTCAGCAGCATCACCAAATTTCATTATGGAACCTTTTCCGTATTGTCTTTGGATCTGCTCCATTGCCATTCCGATTGCTGCGAGTTTTTCTTTAGCGTCTGTTTTTTGGGCGCCGTTACTTACTGGAGTTTTGCTGGCTCGTGCCATAATTTAGCCCATTGTAGCCAACTTTTTTTAAAATTTCAATATATCAAAAATGTCGGGGTGTGGAGAATCGAACTCCATCCGCACGACCCCCAGCCGCGCATTCTACCGTTAAACTACACCCCGAATAGCTTCATATTATATCTAATCCGTTGTATAATTAACACATGGATTTGACGAAGAAGAAGTGTGAACCGTGTGAGGGAGGAGTAAAGCCCTTTGATTCAGAGGAGACAAAAACTTACATGACTTATCTTAAAACCCCTTGGGATGTTGTAGCTGATGGTAAGAAAATCGAGAAGAAGTTCAAATTCAAAGATTTTAATGAAGCAATGGAATTTATTAACAAAGTTGCGGAAATTGCCAACAGCGAAGACCATCATCCGGATATTTTCAATTCATACTCCAGAGTTACCATTACTCTTTGGACTCATGCAATCGGTGGACTATCTGTTAATGATTTTATCCTTGCATCAAAGATCGAACTCATTTCGTAAATGTTATTTGGCCTTTTAGAGGAGTTGAGTCTTTGATGATAAATTTTTCTGCATATTCTTTTGTGACTCCGATCTTCTTTTTTGGATTAAAGATTTCATTTGGATCGAAAGATTTTTTGATCTGTTCAAATATGGAATAAATCTCTTCCCCGAATTGTTGTTTCAAGTAAGGCGCTCGGACAAGTCCATCGTTATGTTCTCCGGAATCAGATCCGTGGTATTCCCAAACAAGTTTAAAAACTTCATCCATTATTTCGTAGATATGTTCTGCTGTTCCAGGTTTTTCCATTTCAACGAGTGGAATTATATGAAAGTTACCATTGCCAATATGACCAGCAACCGTATACTTGAGTTTTGACTCATTTAAAAGCTTGTATAAACGCGGAAAAAACTCAGGAAGCTTTTCCGTCTCAACGACAATGTCATCAATAAATGGCGCAGCATATTTTCCCTTAACTTGAGACTTGAGAAGTCCAAAGCTCTCCCGTCTTATTGCCCAATACTTTTCTCGTTCTGCTTCATTGTGAGCCATGTACGTTTCTAGATTGTCAAACTTTTTAAGTTCCTCATTTAATCTGTTTAAGTTTTCATGAATCGTATGGAATTCATTATCTTCATACTCCACAAGTAATGTAAGTTCCGCCGTTCCATTTTTTTCAACCCGTGCAATTTCCGGATGGAATGCTTTTATTACTTCATCTTCTGAAAGTTTTAATATTTTGGCAAATCCTGTCATGTATTTCATTGCAAGTTCCATAGTGTAGTGATCAAAGGATTCAAAGCAATCTGGGTTGTGTCTCAGGACTGTACTTACAATTTCCGGTAAGTGATCATAGTTCTGCATAAAAATCATAAGTACTCCATGATGCTCTTTTTGTTTAATTAGACTGAATGTTATTTCTGTTATTATTCCCAGAGTTCCTTGTGACCCGACGAATAATTTTGGTACATCAAAATGTTCTCCGTTCCATACATCCCAAATAGTGTATCCAGCGGAATTTTTTGTTACTTTGGGTCGATGATTCTGAATTAGTTCTCCGTTTTTTTCAAAGAGTTCGAATAAATCTTTATAGATTTTTCCGAGTAAATCACCTTTTTTAATTCGTGCTTTCATTTCATTTTTTGTCATTTTTTTTATTTCATACTCGTTGCCATCTGCTAAAACAACTTTTAGGCTTTCTACGTACTTTTCTGTCTTTCCGTACCCAAGAGATTTTTCTCCACCAGCATTGTTTGCAACCATCCCACCAACCGTACATAGTCTTTTTGAAGAAGTGTAAGGGGGTAGAAGCAATTCGTGTTTGTCTAACTCTTTTTCAAAGTCTCGATAAAAAAGTCCGGGTTCAACAGTTACCCTTTGGTCTCGGACATGAAGCTCGATAAGTTTATTAATGTGTTCAGTCATAGAGACGATTATCGAATTGTTTAAGGTTCCACCGCTCATACAAGTTCCTGCAGCTCGAGCAGTGAGAGAAAGGTTGGGAGTGCTCTTTTTGTTTTCGTTGACAAATCTTACAAGTGTTTTAATGTCTTCTACATTTTTTGGAAAGGCAACAAGTTCCGGTTTAATTTCAAAAATACTTGCATCGCGGGAAAAATGTTCAAGCGTCCCCGGTTCTTCTGAGATTTCTCCGCTAAAATTTTGCTTTAACTCTTCTATTAACTTGGGGTTCATTAACTTAAGCCTTTCTGGAAATTGCCTTTTTGACAGCATCTTTTATTGCGTTTTTGTCCATTTTATATTTTTTAATCAGTTCTGTGGGGGTTCCGGTCTCACCAAAAGTATCTTGAAGTCCAATAAATTCAATTGGCGTGGGATTCATTTTGGCCAGGGTTTCTGCAATTGCTCCTCCAAGTCCACCGGCAACTTGGTGATCCTCAACAGTTACTGCTGCTCCCGTTTGCTTTGCAAGCTCTACCACAGTTTGTTCGTCTAGTGGTTTAATTGTTGCTACATTTGCCACCAAAGTTTGTATACCTTCCTCCTCAAGTTCTTTTGCAGCAAGGAGTGCCTGATACAAAAGCCAGCCCGTACCAAAAATTACTGCCGCAGGTTTTTCCGCTTTCCAAAAAACTTGAACCTTTCCATCAAAAGGCGTCTCCTCGGTTGTCATGATGGGGCTTTTGTCTCTTGAGAATCTAAGATAGTAAGGACCGTAATTTTTGCCTGCCGTGATTGTAGCTTTTTTTGCTTCAATGGCATCGCATGGAACAAGAACTTTAATATTGGGCCAAGCCCTAACAGATGCAATATCTTCAGTTGCCTGGTGGGTTGCGCCGTCCGGACCGGTCATGACACCCGCGTGATGTCCTGCAATTTTTACATTTGAGTCATTGTAGATAATTGTCGTTCGAATTGTTTCCCAGTTTTTTCCAGGTGAGAAAGTTGCGTAAGAAGAAATGAATGCGGTTTTACCGCTTACTCCGAGACCCGCGGCAACAGCTGCCATGTTTTGTTCGGCTACTCCCATTTCAAAGTATCTATCAGGATATTTTTTTGCAAATTCCTCAACCTTTGTTGATTCAGTAAGATCTGCGCATAATGCCACAACATTTGGGTCAGCGTCCCCTAGTGCAACCAGGCCTTTTCCATAGCCAGAGCGGGTTGCGTCTACTTCCGGTTTGTCATCAAACATTTTTTCGTTAAGTTTTAAATCAGGATTTAACATTCTTTTTAGATAGCTTTTTAAATAAGAAAAATACTCCGGTGCCAATAGAGGCAGTAATAAGAGAAAGGTAAACAGTAATAAGAGATATATTTATCGCAATGCTATCTAATCCATATTTAGATAAATACCCTATGAGGGTTAATCTTTGACATCCATTTAAGTGTATATCTAAAACATTATCTAAAACATTCATACTACACGTGTCGAAGTTAACCACAAATAGAGAGATTAAAATGAAAATAGCAATAGATAAGAATAAAAATAAAATTATTAGACTATGTTTTTTCATTTTATTGTCCTTCGTGTTCTATCTTTCCCTGTAAAGTTCGCAATTCATCTAATGATTTCTTCGCTTCTTCAGGATTCGGCGGTTTACCGTGCCATTCAAATTTGTTTTCCATAAAGTCTACGCCCTTACCAGGGATTGTATTTGCAATTATTACGGACGGTTTTTGATGAACTGCTTTTGCTTGATTCACGGCTCCCACAAAAGCTCGGAAATCATGTCCGTCTATTTCTTGGACAAACCAATTGAAGGATTCATATTTTGCTCGAAGGTAATCAAGGGGCATAACATTTTCAGTATAGCCATCTATTTGAATATTATTTCTATCGATTATTACAGTTAGATTATCGAGGTTATATTTTGCGGCACACATTGCTGCTTCCCATGTGTTACCTTCCTGATGTTCGCCGTCGGATGACACACAGTAAACGCGATAATTTCTTTTGTCTAATTTTCCAGCTAAAGCAATTCCAATCGACTGAGAAATTCCTTCGCCCAAGGGTCCAGAGGTGGTCTCAACTCCGGGCAGTGCAGTGCGGTGTGGATGTCCCTGAAGACGTGTTCCAAGTTTGCGCAAAGTCTTAAGTTCTTCAATCGGAAAATATCCTGCCATGCTCATCGCGACATATCGGATTGGACATATATGACCATTTGAGAGTATTAATCTATCACGGTCTGACCAGTCTGGATTTTTTGGATCGTGATTTAGTACGTGAAAGTAGAGCGCAACAAAAATATCCGCCATTCCAAGCGGTCCTGCACTATGTCCTGATCCTGCTTCAAGCAAAGATTCTATAACTAGCTCACGTGCTTTGACGGCCTTTAATTCAAGGTCTTTTACTTTGTCGTCGTATAAATCTTCCATCATTTTCTTAGAACTATCATCAGGTCTGAGACATTACTTGGTAATCGACCGGTTATAATAGCATCGCGCGTTTGGTTGAAAAAATCAAGACTACTATCATTTTGAAGAAATTTTTCGGGATGAATTTTTAGATTTGTTGCCTCTTCAACCGTTTTATAATCGCCAATCGCACCCGCGTTTTCGGTGTTATCCCATCCATCAGAGTCAAAAGAGCAAATAGTAATATCGCGTCCAATATAATTGAGCGCTGCTAAGACTAATTCCTGATTACGTCCACCCTTACCTCCCCTTTTGCCAACCTTAACTGTCGTTTCACCGCCAACTAAAAGGATAGAATGTAGATGCGTCGCGGAGATTAATTTTCTCCCGGCCAATTTTGCTTCTGACTCAAAACGGTCTGAAAAAATATTTGCTTTCCAATCCAGTTCTCTTGCCCTTTTTTGCATTGCGCGTAGAGCGGTTTGGTTTGAAAGAACGATAAAATTGTGTACATTTTTAAAATATTTTTTATCGTGAGGATTTTCAATAAAGGCATTCATAGGAAGATTAAGTTGTTTTTCTATCCCGAAAGTAGTGACAATTTTCAAAGCGTCTTTAACGGTTGTTAGGTCTTCTACTGTGGGCCCGGAGGCAATAACTGATAGGTCGTTTCCGGGGACATCGGAATAAATCATAGTTGCAATAGTTGCAGGATACAAAGCTTGAGCAAGTCCGCCTCCCTTAACGTCTGACAAGTGTTTTCTCACAGTATTCATTTGAGAAATTGTTGCTCCGGATTTAAGTAGTGCTTTGCCGACATTTATTTTTTCCTCTAGACTTATTGCATGCGGATGGACAAGCATTGCCGATCCGCCTCCGCAAACAACAATCAAAACTAGGTCCTGCTCAGTCAGTCTAGAGAACTTATCCAAAATCTTTTGAGTGAATTTAAAATTGTCTTCAGATGGAAGAGGATGTGTCCCTTTGGTAAATTCTATTTTCCTAAATTTATGTTCGTTCTGGGTATCTATTATGTAACCCTCAGTTAACTTATCCAGAATTAAATCCTCAAGAAGTTTTGAGTTTCCGGCAGATCCTTTTCCAAAGCCAAGAATAAATACGCGTTCAAATTTGTTTAAATCAAACTCATGTCCATCAATAGTTAATATATCTCGATGTCTTTGGATTTTATCTTTAAAAACTTCCGCAGGTTGTATGGACAGTAGGCCTTCCTCAACAAGTTCCAGAATTATTTTTCTCTCTGGGGTTTTTGCAAGTTCATCAAAGTTTTCAATGAGGCGCTTGGGCATTAACTATAGTTTATAAAATTCGGCCTCCCATGTCTATCGTCCATATGGTATAATATATTCAATAGAGCCAAAGAGAATCTGGGGTTCTGAAAAAGTTAATATGATACAACTTCTTCAACCGATTCGAACACTGCAAACAGCCTAATTTTAGGCAGTCTTCTTTTTGGCTTACATTTTTATGGACGATAATAAAACAAAACTTTCGGATTTTAAAGATGATTCAAAAGCTGAAATTGCGAAAATAATCCGCGAGACAGAGGAAGAAGCAAGAGTAACTGCCGCACAGAAGGCACGCGAAATTCTTGCAGATGCTCTTGCACATGGTGCCTTGGATATAGTCCCCGAATTTACAGTTTCAGTAATAAAGATTCAAGATGAGGAAGTTAAAGGTAGAATTATTGGTAAAGAGGGACGTAATATTCGTGCTTTTGAAACGGCCACTGGTGTTGATGTGGGACTTGATGAGGAGGGACTGATTCGTTTGTCTTCTTTCGATTCTGTTCGCCGAGAAATAGCAAGACGCTCGCTTGAGTTATTAATAAAAGATACTCGTATACAGCCTATTAGAATAGAGGAGATAGTCGCACAACAAAAAAAAGAGGTCGCAGAAATATTACTTTCTGAAGGAAAAAAGATTGCTGAGGAGGTAGGGGTTCTTAACTTACATCCGGACCTTTTAAGTTATCTTGGAAGGTTTAAGTTTAGGAGTTCATTCGGACAAAATCTTGTAGTTCATTCTCTTGAGGTATCCAAAATAGCATCACATTTAGCAGCAGAAATTGGTGCAAATGTTGAAGTAGCAAAAATAGGAGGACTTTTCCACGATATAGGGAAAGTTGTTTCTGACAAGGAAGGAAGTCACGTGCAGTTGGGCGTAGATCTTTTGCAGAAATATAAAATGCCAAGAGAAGTTATTAATACAGTTGCTGAGCACCATGAAGATAAACCCTTTTCTTCAGTCGAGTCGGTATTGGTTTATGTAGCCGATGCATCTTCCGGAGGAAGACCCGGAGCAAGACATGAAGATGTTGAGGAGTACGTTAAGAGAATTCGGGACATGGAAGAAATTGCCAAAAAGTATCAAGGAGTAACTGATGCCTATGCTTTTGAAGCAGGAAGAGAATTGCGAGTAGTAATTGATCCCGGAAAACTAGACGATATTGAAACTACAATTGCCGCTAAGAAAATCAAAGAGGAGATAGACAGTAAATTAATAGTTCCCGGCGTTGTTCGTGTAACGGCAATTCGAGAATTCAGGACGTCTGAACCGAAAGAATAATCGCTTTCGTGATATTAGTTCTACCGCTGTCTTCGTTTCGCTCGCAGCCGGTCTCCTTCGTTTCACTCAGTCTGACCCCAAAGAGTAAAAATCTATATTCCCCTGTTAAATCAATCTCTTGACAAACCTTAAATTAAGAGTTATTGTTATATCAATCTAAACATGTCTTCAACTATCTTCGAATTGAATGGAGGTGAGTTAAATTGTCAGTAACAAAAAAAGAGCTTATCGAGCTCGTTGCCAAAAAAGCCAATCTCACCAACAAAGCCGCAAAAGAAGCAATTAAAGTCTTTCTCAATGGAATTAGGGATTCATTGAAACGTGAGGAGAAAGTTGTAATAACTGGGTTTGGAACGTTTTCTCTTAGAAGTAGGAAAACTAGGAAAGGAAGGAATCCAAAAACAGGAGAGACTATTACGATTGCGGCGAGAAAAGCGCCCGGATTCACACCAGGAAAAAGTTTGAAAAAATCAGTAAGATAGGATGTTCAGACTTAGCCTCAAGTTCCGCATTTTTGTGCGTAAAATACGCACACTCGTTTGAGTTAGAACCCCCATTTTAGTATAATACACGAGCCAGGAAGAAGGATTGTCGGGACGTGTATTTGTTCGCAAATTACGTTCAGGAAAGTCCAGACAGGTGTAGTGCCGGGGACGGAGTGTAAGCTCCGGAATGAAAGTTCCAGTGTTTGAGTCCTTACTCTGCTAAAAGGGATTCGAAACAAATTCTGAATTGACAGAATTTGAGATCAACAGAGACGCGCAGAAGTGAAACGTGGAAATCCTACCCGCTGCAACCTAGGTATCGATACACTGCATTACAAAAACGTATCGAGGTTTATAGGGCAATAGATAGATGACAGTCGAGAAACAGAATCTGGCTTACTCTCTTCCTGGCACAATTAATTTCTATTTCGAGTTCTTTCTGTATATCCAAATTTGATAAAGTATTATTCCCGTTGTGATTATTCCAACCCCTTGGCCGACTGCAACCACTAAGTCATGAGTTAAGATTCCATGCAGAGTCCAAAGCGAATAGGCAATAAAAGATAGAAGGATAAACTTAGTTGATAACCCCTTTGTAGACTTTCTTTTTCGATTACTAATTATTTGATCCGGAAATCCGACAATCTTTACGATAACTCCAAAAATGATAGTCAAAATTCCAACGATTACTACAAGATTTAAGGGGGGCATTTTATATCAACTTAATTTCAGTTCGAGTATCTATGAATTCTCCATTTATTTCTCCGTTTCCGTTTACCCAGACTCGTTCGGGGACTGCCTTGTAGATTTGTCTTGGATTACCTTCCAAAAAATCATCGGCAGTTCGTAATTTACTAGATAGTTTATTTCTTCTCTTGGTAAGTAATTCGTATCCTTTATTAATTTCATTTTCTTCCCCGAGCTTACGTGCTTTCGCTTTAACATAAACTCCTTTGCCTGTTCCTTCCGCTACGGTTGAATCATAAATTACAATAAAAACGTTATTGTTCGTTTCGATATTCTTCGAGTGTTGTGATTCCGTCCACGAATTCCAGTAGAAATTGTAGTTTTCGTCAAAGGCGGAAAAAACTGGCGAATTCCACGGCTCGCCATTTTTATTTACTGTCGCAATGGTTATATATAATATCTTAGAGATTATATCTTTAGCTTCATCTACCAAGTTCTTTTCCATAAGCCGATTATATCAACAAATTAACTTATGTTACAAAGCATTTTATATTCACAATTACGACACAAAATGCTATGTGAACACTTAAAATCACTGTGTTCGATTTGTTCAATTTTCTCAAGAATTATTTTTTTTACTCTTTCAATTTCTTCTTCGTCCATCTGTTTTGTTTTTTTAACTCCTTCTTCAAGATACAGAAGAGAAACAGTTATGTCCTCAGGTTTTCTTTTCAAATTAGCGTCTTCCACTTCAGTCGCCGCTAAAGCATAAACACCAAGCTGGAGGTCATAGTTTGCTTGTGATTGTCCCTGCGAACTTCCGGTTTTGTAATCTATTATTTCAATACCATCACCGCTTTTATCTATGCGGTCTATTTTTCCGACAATTTTTACTGGCGGTTTACCATCTCTTTTAAGGAAGAAAGAGAAAGGCAATTCAAGCGACAGGGGAATATTTTTGGGGCTATGTATGTTCTTAAAATAATTGGTCAAAATTTTCTCGCCAAGCGTGAACATCTTTTTTTCATAAGTTTTTTCTTGATAGCCTTCAGACAACCAGTTTGCTGACAGCAACGATAAAAAGTCCTTTAGTGTCTGTTTCTTTCCACTCCTAATATTGTTATAGAAGTCATTCATGGTAGCGTGCATAGAGATTCCAAAGGAAAGAGGAGCAGTAGCCGGGGTTGGAAGCCTAAGTAAATGTCGGGCTTTAAAATGTAGTGGGCATATGTCAAATGACTGGAGTTGTGAATAGGAGAGGGCTGTAATTTGAAAAGGACTTTTCTCTTCGACTTTCTCTTCGACTTCTTCGTAATCTTTTATGACATCCAAAAACGAAAGTTGTTTAACTTTTTTTTCAGTACTTACTTTTTCTTTTAGCTCGGGTATTGCTTCAAACACGAATGGTGAAATTTTCTTTTCTCGTTTTCCGTCTGCGTAAAATTTAGCCGCTGTAAAAATAAGTAAATCCTGTGCACGTGTCATTCCAACGTAAAACAATCTTCTTTCCTCTTGAATGTGATGGTCTCCTTCGGGTATAACTTCTTTTATTAACTTCTCATCAAGTGGAATTTTTTCCCGTCGCTCTCGGGTTGGAAAACGGTCATTTACCAAGTTAACCATAAACACAACCGGGAATTCCAAACCCTTACTTGAGTGAATAGTCAAAATGTTAACTGCATTGTTTTCTTTGAAGTCTACATCAGATACTAAGGGGCTGTCACCCATTTCCATTTGTAAATCTAGCCAATCAACGACAGAATAAATATTGGCGTCTTGATTGATAGTTTCAAAAGTTTTGATCCGGTCAAAGAACTTGGCTATGTTATTGGCTTGTTTTTCATCTTTTTCAGTTTTGGTGTCAAGGTATGAATTGAGTAGGCCCGTATCAAGGAAAAAATAGTAAAGAATTTGCCCGGGTGAATCCTTTTTCATTTTCTCAATGTGTCTTGTTATCATTTTCACTAATTTTTCTATTTTAGATTTTGTATCGCTAGACAAATAAGTTTCATTAATATTCTCGAGAGCTTCAAAAAGGGTGAAATTTCTTTTTTTGGCAAATGATATACAAAAATTTATGTCTCTCGCGGGGACGTCAAAAATATCCATACTCAAAATTCTGTAAAGAGAGACTGAATCCTCGAGATTATATAAAACCTTAAAATAAGCAATTAAATTTTTAATCTCTTCCTGTTGATATAAATATCCCGGACCTAAAAATTGGTAGGGAATTTTATTTCTCGAGAGCGCCGTTGTGATGGGTTGTGCGTGGTTGTTTGCTCTGACAAGAATCGCAAAATCTCCGTACTTATATTTATTGCTTTTCAAAATGAGCTTAATTTTTTTAGCTATCTCTTCTGCTTCCTCGTCAACTCTGTCAGCGAATATAAGATCTACTGGCTTACCAGCGGTTTTTCTATCTGAGATGAGCTTTTTATTTATATTTTCCATAACTTCTAATCTGTTAGGGTTGTTATTTTGAATGAGAGCATAAGAACGGTCTAATATCTCCTGTGTAGATCTATAGTTGCGCACTAGAGTAATGATTTTAGACTTTGGAAAGTTATTCCTGAACTGTATAACGTTGGATAGTGCTGCTCCTCGCCATCTATAAATTGCTTGGTCATCATCAGCAACAACCGTTATATTCTGTTTTGATCCTGCAAGTAAAATTGCCAATTCATTTTGGGCAAAATTTGTATCTTGGAATTCATCGACCAAAATATATTTGAATTTATTCTGAAGTCTTTTTAAAACATTTTTTCTTGTTCTTAGCAAAAATAAGGTTTGAGCGATAATATCTGAAAAATCTAGAGTTCCATCTTTTTGTTTAAGCCTAGAATAGGAAGCAAAAGTCTCTGCCAGTTCCAGAGTTTTTTTGTTCTCAAGTTTTTCCTCTATGCTAGCCGACTTTTTATTGTTTTGAGCTTTGGCAAATTTTAAATATTCGGATGGAGTTATATCCTCGTCCTGTAGTCGGGAAAAGTGGGTAAGAAGGGCTTCAAGAAACTTATTAGGGCTCCCGAGGGGTCTGAAGTATTCAAGATTCAGCTTAAATAAGTTGCGCCGTAGGAAGAGAATGCTTTCAGACTCGGTCATCAGTTTAAAACTTGGCACAAGTCCTATCGCCAAACCTTCTTGGCGAAGTAGGGTATCGCAAAACCCGTGAAAGGTTGAAATCCACATTTGGGTGTAGCCGTATGGCATCATTTTATCCACGCGATCCTCCATCTCTTTCGCAGCCTTATCAGTGAAAGTCAACGCTAGAATTTCTTCAGGTTTGGCAAGACCCTCCTTTATTAAGTGATTTATTCTCTGAGTGATAACCGTGGTTTTGCCGGTTCCTGCCCCAGCAATTATTAAGAGCGGACCCACGGAATGCTCTATTGCTTTTTTTTGTTCGAGGTTTAAAACTTGGGCCATTCTGGCGTCATTTTATCACAATCTGGAGTCGATAGAAGCTATTTAACAACAATGGTGCCCTTTTCAGACGGATTGAGGTGATTATGGTAAGTAAATGTTCCTGGAGTTTTGAAAACAGTCTGGACAGTATAGCTATTTGGGAATTGTCCAAGGTTTAGAAATGGATATAAATTGTGGGTTGGGTGCGGATCAGAGTTTACAGTAGCATTTTTACCACTTTTGTTTATCCAGGCAACCGTGTCACCCTTATTGACATTTATTGTAGCCGGAGAAAAACCGCTGGCCGTCAAAGTTACTTCATGTATTGCCTGTGGGGGAGCAATAGTTTTTGGTTCACTATTAGATAATTTGCGTTGAGCTGGCTTGTTAGCGTTTCTGGTCAACAGGAAAAAACCACCGACTGCGACTATTATTACAATAATAAGGATTACAACTTTATTATTCATGTCTACATTAAGTTATCATAACATTTCGGCGTGTGTCAACATTTTAAGTCTTGCAAATATTTCGCTATGGATATATTATATTCAGAGTCTTTTAGTATGCACAAGTACAAGAATCTCACCTCGAAAATCATTCCCCTAAAACAAGATAGTAAACCCAGTAGTAAAACCGTAGATATGCTTAAGCGAGCGTGGAATCAATTGCCCTCGGACTTTACAATGGGAGAAAGATCACTTTTTATAGAGCTAGCGGAAAGAATTATAAAAGTTTCGGATAGCCGCTCAGACGAAGTCAATTAGGCCTCAAGTAACTCTTTTTCTTCTTGCTCAAGTATTTTAGTATTTTTAATTTTATCTCCAAGTCTGCCGAATGATGTCTCAGATTGTTTCATCATGTTATAAGAATTGGTAATGTGCTTGTTCAAAGTGTCCAGATTTTCTCCAACTTTTGAATACTCTGTTTGGATTGCTCGGAGACTCGATAGTATTTTCTGCGCGTGTTGAGTAATTTTCTGTCCTTCAAAACCCATAAGGATTGCTCGAAGGTACGCATAAAAAGTCATAGGCGAAACCGGTAAGACTCGCATTTTTTGTGAATAATCAAAAAGAGTAGAGCTATTTACAATTTCATAATATACGGATTCGGATGGTACGTACATTAAAGCGTAGTCAATCGTGCCTTCCGAGGGCAATATGTACTTTTTTGCAATGTCGTCAATATGTTTTTTTATGTCCGACAGAAATACTTTTTCCGCAGCTTTTTTCTCACTGTCCGTTCCGGCTTTACTCATTAGTCTGAAGTTTTCCATTGGGAATTTTGAATCAATTGGGATAATTCCGGCTTCTGTCTTTATCGCCGCATCAACAATCGATCCATTTTTAAAAGCGTACTGCATATTAAAAGATGCTTTTGGTAACATTTGGCCAAGTAGCTCTTTTAAGATATGCTCGCCCATATTCCCTCTCAGCTTTGGACTTTTTAGAAAGTCTTGAAGTTCACGCATGCTTCTCCCAATCTCAGACATTTCCCCAATATTTTTTTGTACGGCTGAAATTACGCGAGCCGCATTATCAAGCCGGTCATTTAAATGTTTGGAATTTTCAAGCAAAGTGGAATTCATCGTTTTGCTATTTTGATCGAACGAAGTCTGCATAGACTTCATCCATTCAAGAAGTGAAGCATCCTGTTTTTGCTTAGAGCTTCTACTGATGAGGTAAATTACAATTCCAAAACCTATTATTAAAATTGAAGAAATTATGAGCAGATCAGAATTCATAGAGCTCCTATTTTACCACAAGCAGTCTACTTGTTTTGCTCGAGAGATTTATAGAGGACTATTGCCAAAGAAACCATAGTGTTTAATGACACATTTACCCCATACATTGGGAGTTCGACAATACTATCACAGAGTTCGAGAACTTCTTTTGAAACTCCATGTGTTTCGTTTCCTATAATTAGTGCCACCGGAAAGGAATAGTCAGCTTTTGTGTAATCAATGCTTTTTTCACTTTGTTCGATTGCAATAATTTTTATCTTGGGAACTTCAGATCGAAGATTCCTAATAGCATCGGCCGTTTCTTGAAAATGTTGCCACTCTGTCAGTTGCCAAGTATTTATCGATGATTTTTTAATTCGAGTGTTAGGTGGAGTTTCCGTATATCCACAAAGGAAAATTTTCTTGACAGCTGCAGCGTCCGCGAGTCTAAAAACTGCTCCCACGTTATATGTATCCAAAACGTTATCCAAGATAATGTATATATCGTGTTTCGAATGGTTTGTTTTGGGAGCTTGATCCATTCGTCTCAACTTGGAAGAATTTAATTTCATTTTAATCAGCGGTGGGAGGAGTTGGGGAACTTGGGTCAGGGTGGGCGTCTTTCATAAGTTGTGCTTTTGTCCATACTGCAAAATCGCACTTGGGGTAATTTCCACAACCATAAAAAGTTCTCCCACGGCGGGTTCTCTTGAGTACCATTTTTCCACCATCTTTGGGGCAAAGATAACCCGACTCTTCAACGATAGATTCTCGGAATTTACATGTTGGAAAATTATTGCAAGCCTTGAACTTTCCAAACCTTCCGATTCTTATGACTACGTCCCCACCGTCTAGGGGACATTTTTCGCCAGTTTTCTCGGGTTCAATAGTAATCTTTTCCTCCTGCTCGGCGCCGGCAATTTCACTAGCAAAAGGTCCATAAAATTCCTTAATGATAGGTACCCAATCTATTTTTCCATCTGCAATTTCATCTAGCTTATGCTCCATCTCGGCCGTGAAGGGAATGTCATCAATGTTTGGAAAATTTTTGACAAGAAAATCATTGACCAAGATACCAATTTCGGTAGGCTTGAATCTATTTTCTTCTTTTTCAACATAGAATCTTGAAGTGATTGTTGAAATAATCGGAGCATATGTCGATGGTCTACCAATCCCATGCTTTTCAAGCGAGCCGATTAGTGAAGCTTCATTGTATCTTGGCGGAGGTGAACTCTGGTGGTTTGTAATTTTTGTCTCTGATAAGTTAAGATTGTCGCCCACTGTGAGTGGAGGTATTAATTGTTCGTCATCTTCGTAGAACCAGGTTTTAAGAAAACCATCAAATTTCATCACTCGGCCGTTTGCTTGGAAAGAATAAGTCTTATCACTCTTTGCCTCAACTTCTATTCTCGTTGACATAAACACAGCATCGGCCATCTGCGTTGACAAGGCCCTCTTATATATAAGGTTATACAGCTTCGCGAAGTCCTTACCTAGTTTTGTTGATACGGCCTGTTCATCTTCAAATAGATTAGTTGGTCTGATTGCTTCGTGTGCCTCTTGGGCAAGCTTGGACTTTGTGTGATAAATACGCGGCGCATCAGGTAAATATTTTTTGCCGAAAGTTTTCTCGATATAGTTTCGTGCTTCTGATATAAAGTCATTAGATAGATTGTAGGAGTCAGTACGGTGGTACGTTATAAATCCTTCCTCATAGAGTCTTTGAGCAAGACTCATTGTCCTTTTACTGGGGTAGCCAAAACGTCTACTCGCTTCTATCTGAAGAAGAGAAGTTGTAAAGGGTGGGTAAGGAGCTCTTTTCGTTTCTTTTTGTGCGACATCGAGAATTTTAAATTCTTTACCGGCAAGATCATTTTTAATTGAATTGGCATCTGTTTGCGATAAAACAGTTTTCGCGTATTTATAATCCCCGTCGTAAAGCGCGATGGCGGTGATTTTTTCAATTACTTCTCCGTTTATCTTAACCAGCTCGAAGTTGATAAGATTTTTACTCTCTTTAAAAAGTAGCGCAAATACTCTCGAGAAGTCTTCGCTTTTGAATTTTTCAATTTCTCTCTCTCGCTCAACTATAAGTCTCAGCGCTATTGATTGGACTCTGCCCGCGGATAATCCTTTTTTAATTTTTTGCCACAAGATTGGCGACAGCTTATATCCCACAATTCGATCTAAAATCCTTCTACCTGTTTGAGCTGCAACAAGATTTGCATCTAAGTCTTTAGGGTTTGCTATGGCTTCACTTATAGCGCGTGGAGTAATCTCATGAAAGACAATTCTTTCAAATTTTATCTTTTTATTTTCCTGAGATAAGACCTCTTTTAAGTGATATGCGATTGCTTCCCCTTCCCGGTCAGGGTCAGTTGCTAGAATTATTTTCTCAACATCCTTAACTTCACTTTTCAAGTTTTCCATTATTTTTCTCTTGTCTTTTGGTATTACATACTTTGGTTGGAAGTCGTGTTCTACATCTACGCCCAGAGTTCCCTTTGGTAAGTCTCGAATATGGCCCATCGATGCTTCAATAACATATTTACCACCCAAAAAACGGGTTAGTGTTTTTGCTTTTGTGGGCGACTCAACGAGTATTAAATTTTTCATGAATTAAAGTATATCAGACGCAAGTCGCCTATTGTAAAGTATGAAAAACTAATTTGCAAGCGACTGATGCTATAATCTTTTCTATGGAATCGATTTTATTCGGCCTGGTTGCTTATTCCGCTTGGGGATTTGCCTTCTTCTTTGAGGCAATTGCTGTAAGAAAACTAAACTATTACTCCCTAATATTCTGGGGCTTTTTCGTGAGTAGTTTGGTCTTGGGTATTTACGCTGTTAGTGTAGTAAATGATCTTTATAAGATAACTCCGGGTATTCTATTGGTAAGTCTGTTCGTTGTTTTCTGTTGGGTAGGGGGGACGATAGCCTACTACAAGGGTCTTAAAGTAGGTAACAGATCTTTGGTAGGTGCAATCTCAGCAGCTTTTCCAAGTGTCACCGTAGTTCTCTCAATACTAATCTTAAGAGAAAAGGTAAATGCAAATCAATTAGGGGCAGTAGGTCTCGTTTTATTAGGAATTATACTTTCAACCTTTGATTTGCCCGCGATTCTTAAAGGAAAAGTGAAAATTAATAATAGCGTACTTTTTGCTATCGTAGCGATGATTTGTTGGGGCGCAGCGTTTGCTTTTGTCAAAATTCCAGTACAAAAAATAGGGTGGTTTTGGCCAAACTACTTTGTCTTTCTAACATTTCCTCTCATCTATTTCTATATGTACTTGACGAAAATAAAGTTAGAACCGTTAACAAAGAATAACGCGTATATTATAGTTATTCCCTCAATAATTTTGCCAAGAATCGCTGAATTTGCCTACAACATTGGGATAAGCCGGGGGCTAGTTACTATAGTTGCTCCAATCGCGGGAGCAAACCCGACACTTTTTGTATTACTTGCGCTATTGTTTTTCAAAGACAAAATTACCAAGCAACAAATAGTAGGTATTGTTACAACCCTTGCAGGAATAGTCCTGTTAAGCCTTTTCAGTATCTAGGCAAAATATAACTCGGGGTTTGCTGTCAGGTTATGCCAGCTAGTCTCCTCGGGATTTAAGAGAGCATATGCTCCAATCATAGCGGCGTTATCGGTTGAATATTTTTTTTCCGGTGATGCAACATCGATTCCTAATTCTTTTGCTCTACCTATCATAGTTTTAATAAGTGCTTGATTTGCTGATACTCCACCGCCTAATATAATTGTTTTAGCATTATGCTTTTTGGCAGCACTTAAAGTTTTTTTAACTAGAACATCAACTATGGCAAGTTGCGTGGCAAAGCAAATTTCGTTAATTAACTCTTCGGTTAATTTTGTTTTCTCAACAAAACGCGCAACTTCGGCCTTAAGACCTGAGAAAGAAAAGTCAAACTCATTAGAATTGAGTAGGGGACTTTTAAATTTTAATTTAGGATTTGATATTTTTGACGCGCGCATTTCAATCTCGGGCCCTGCGGGATAAGACAATTTGAGCAGTCTACCAATTTTATCCAGCGCCTCACCCGCAGCGTCATCACGTGTTCCTCCGAGCCATTCAAAATTGTTCAATGTTCTAAATAACAACAAATCAGTATGACCACCGGAAACTATCAATCCAACAAAAGGGAAATTTATGCTTTCATTGTCTATAAAATTAGCAAATAAATGAGCGAGTAAATGATTGACGGGAATTACCGGTTTGCCAAATGAAAAAGATAATGTTTTGACGGTTTCAACACCAACGAGAAGTGATCCGATCAGTCCCGGCCCATAAGTCACCGCAATAGCGTCGACCTTTTCCCTCAAAGTCTTGCTTGCCATATTGAATTTTTCATTCCAGTTTTTGATGTTTACCTCCTCAGAATCTATAAGAGACTCAACAATTACCGGTATTATAGCTTTTAACTGTTCGCGGCTAGCAAATTCGGGAATTATTCCTCCTGTTTTTGCATGCATTTGGCTTGAGGAGGCAATGGTGTTGGATAAAACGTGGACGGACTGTTCGCCCTTAATCTTTTCAACGACTGCCGCGGCAGTTTCATCGCAAGACGTTTCAATTGCAAGAATTCTCATGGAGATTAAATTCCCTTGAGGTTAACGGTTGTGCCCTTTTGGATATTTAATTTTTGGGCAACCCCGGCATTGACCTCCAAAACGTAGTTTGCCGGCGCGTCGGGTCTATATATCTCTAGAGCTGAGTTTTTATTGGCTGGAGCCGGAGCATTTTTCACAACATACACTACCATATTATTATCTATATAAATTATGTCGATAGGAAAGCGCATATCTTTCATCCAAAATGCGAATCTATCTTTATGGTCAAAAATAAAGAGCATGCCTTGGTTCTGGTTGATACTTTTTCTTCCCGAAAGACCCTTCTGTCTATCCTTCTCGTTCTTAACAACTATTAGATTTAATTTTGACTTTCCAATTTCAGCAGTTGGGTTGCCGCCAAAGTGTAGAAATGACGGTATGCTTCCGCCGGCTTTAAAAACCGCTAGTAAAATAACTGCGATTATCAAAACTACATAAACAAGTATTAATTTTTTCATCTTATAATTGTGCTAAATTTATAATCTTTGTTGTGGATTTGCTTTCGACTCTTTTCATTACCTCGATAATTTTTGCACCCGTCCTATTAACATAATCTTTCTCCCACTCAAAGATTTTACTACCGGCACTAACTGCAATTATATCAGGTTCTAACTTTTTAACAAGTATCTCATAGTCTTCATTTTTAGTGAAATTCGGTAAGGGAAGAATGTAATCTGTAAAAGAAAAATTCGCAAGTATTGCAGCTCGGTTTTCCTGCGAGTTAACGGGTCTACCGGTTCCTTTGATTTTTTTTATTCGCTCATCGCTTTCAAGTAATATCACAAGTAGATTGCCCAGTTTTTTAGATTTTTTCAAAAATTCTATGTGAGCCGCGTGTAAAACATCAAAACAACCTCCTACAACAACCATTGTCTGGTTTTCGTTCTTGGCAGATTTCAACTTTTCTATATTCTCAATCTTGAGGATCTTACCCATTATTTAAGTTTTTGTCCCGCGTAGGAAGACTGCCTGCCAGGGTTTGTAAACTGACACAAAAGTATCTTGAATTATAGTTTTTCCATCTTTTGTAACGGTTCTTGTAAAAATGGATTTAGCTCCCGGAGCGGCAAAATCAACCTGTTTTACAACTCCGACAGGTAAGGTGGGGTCATCTTGATATGAATCAGGCGGAGCAGGAGCAATATTTGAGATTACAGGTTTTGAAATTGTAGCTTGTCTACCGTCACTCTTCCCGTAAAGCGTGAAGGTCATAGATAGATTAGTGGTGTCAGCATACCCTTGTATTAATATGTATTTACCCGTATCGTTTTTGAATTTCAAATCTACTGTTGGTACAAAAGTTGTAGCATCAAGCCCCGGAGGTTCGTCTTGTTCGTAATAGCCCACTCTATAAGCATGCGCATGCCTTTCGGTTATTGGGAGCCCGGCAGCGAGAATTGCGCGAAAAAGAGTGGTTGACACCTGACAAACTCCTCCGCCGTCTCCTAAAACTGTTTTTCCGTTTTGAATAACATAAGCCTCTTCATATCCGGTAAATTTAGAGACATCTCCCAGAGCTTTATCAAAAGAAAATTCCTCACCTGGCGCAACCAGTACTCCATTTATTCTTGAGGTTGCCAAGGCAACGTTATGAATACGTCCCGGAATAGAATGATAAAAAGTAGAATGACCTTCGCCTATTGGTTCTACAATTCCTAAATTATTTACCTTCTCCGTTGTCACATTGGGCTCCACTTCTTTAATTGGAATATCTATCCTATGAATTCCTGGAGTTTGTTTTGGCAAGGCTGGTAAAAGTTGCAATACCCGGTCATTAAGAAGGTCGAAGTCTAGATTTTCTCCATTGCTCGATTGCCTGAAAGCAACGACTCTATTGTTCTTAACTTCAAACTGGGCGTCTACGGGGTCTTTGGCAATTTGTTTTTGAATCGGTGCAAGCTGTTTTTCAAGCTCATCGGAGTTATAATTGAGCGCACCGGTTAACAGTGTGCCATTTACATATGAGGACAACACAATATAGGCGTCGCTTAAGATATTTTTAGTTTTTCCTAACGACAAGCTTTGAGAAGTTATTAAATCGACATCATAGCCAATACTCAGAGTTTTAGCGGAAATAGTCGAATCCATATCTTGCGCTGAAAACACGAAAGTATTTTTGCCTATTTTTTCATTCTTCTCATTGAATATTTTCTCTATCTCGCCTTTGGTTTCCCCGCCTATATATATGTTGTCCACAAAAACACCGGGAATTACGCGATCGTGATATGTGTGTTGGAAGTAAAAAAGAACGGCGCTCGCAAGAAGTGCCGCAGCCAAAATAAATCCTACAGCAAACCAGTAGATTGACTTAATAATATACGTCGCAGTGGCTTTATTAGGTAGATAGCGCATTTTGGTTCAATAGATTTTTTGAAGACTAAAGTATTATACTATAGATAGAAGTGAATTGAGAGCAATATGGACGAAAATTTAGATTCCGCCGCCCAAGAAGAGCCAGTTTTGGAAGAAGATGTCCCGCCGGCATTTCCCATAAAGAAAGTAGTAAGTTTAGTCGTGGGAATTGTAGTGGTTTTGATAGTTTTATTTATAGTATTTGTGGTTGTAATTCCAAAGCTGTCTCCTAAAAAGCCTCAAGATGTAACGCTTACTTATTGGGGCCTTTGGGAGGATACCTCGCCGCTCGTTGCTCTTGCCACAGAATTTACCAAAGAAAATCCGCATATTAAAGTGAATATTGAGAAACAGGATATTAAATCGCTCGGTAAATATATTGATAGACTTAAGACCAGAATGTCTCAGGGTACAGGACCTGACGTTTTTAGATTTAGCAATAGTTGGGTACTTGAGGTCTCACCTCTTCTGTTACCTCTTCCTCAAGATGTTGTAAAATCTACAGAGCTTGACAGTAAATTTTTCCCGGTTGTCGCACGAGACCTAAAGATAAACGGCGCCTACTATGGTGTTCCAATACACTTTGACACCCTCGCTCTTTTTGTTAACACACAAATTTTCAAAGAGAACGGAATTGATACCTATCCTTCCACATGGGAAGATCTATATCCACTCGCTCTAAAGCTTACCGTAAAAGATAGCACAGATGGAAAGATAACCACTTCGGGTATCGCGATGGGAACATATGATAATGTTTCACACGCTCCGGATATAATATCCTTGTTAATGGCGCAAAATGGAGCCAATCCAAAAAATTTAAGCGCTTCAAGACAAGCAAGTGTCCAAGCGCTTGATTTCTACACATCTTTGGCAAAAGGAGAAACACAGGTATGGAATGCTACTATGGATAATTCTACCCTTGCTTTTGCAAAAGGGAACGTCGCGATGTACATAGGTTATTCGTGGGATATTTTCCAAATTAAAGCAGTAAATCCGGATTTGCAATTTGCTGTTTTGCCGGCACCTCGCGTAGCTGGTGGGAATGAAGCGACAATCGCAAGTTATTGGGTTGAGGGGGTATCATCCTCGACTAAATATCCTAAGGAGGCATTTGAATTTCTTAAATTCTTAACGTCTAAAAATTCAATGCAGCAACTTTACTCTCAAGAGTCAAAGGTGCGTCTATTTGGAGAACTGCCTCCCAGGAAAGACCTAGCGGATAGCCTGTCATCGAATACATTGATATATCCCTTTGTTTCACAAGGCAAAAATGCAACGTCAACAATTTTCGCATCTGATACTCACGACGATGCCATGGTTGATGGACTCAATGCTTATCTTGGAAATGCTATAAGATCAATTATTTTGGATAACTCGTCCTCCGATACGGCACTCGATACATTAATTGCCGGTCAAAACCAAATAATCTCAAAAAATGCAGGAAAATAAGATAATTACTTCCATAATAAAGACACTATCGTATTCCGATATTTTTGATTTTCCCCTAACGCGGGAAGAAATCTACAAATATTATATTGGTGAAAAGGTATCTCGAGGAGCAATGTCTCATGTTTTACGTGAGATGGTCAAAGCCGGTCAAATAAGTAAAGAAAATAATCTCTATTTTCTAAACGGACGGCAGAAATTGTGCAAGATAAGAAAAAATCGAAAAACAGAAAGCGTTCCTAAAATGGTCTTGGCTTTAAAAACCATAGATATTCTGCATTTTATTCCAACAATAAAACTTATTGGTGTAAGCGGAAGCCTCTCAATGGAGAACTGCGAAAGAAAAGATGATGTGGATTTATTTATTGTTACTGACGGAAATGCTTTGTGGATAACTCGATTAATCGTAAGTTTGGTTCTTTCAGTCCTTGGAATAAAGAGGGACAGAAAAGATAATTTCGGTATAAACAAAATTTGCCCCAATATGTACTTGACCTTATCGTCACTATCAATTTCTCCAAATCTTTTCGCAGCGCACGAACTTTCTCAACTCAAAGTAATTTTCAATCGAGACTTTACCTACCAAGCACTTCTTGATAGTAATAGTTGGGTTAGCAAATTTATGCCAAACGTCTCGAAAACAAAAAATTATATTACTACCCAACCAAAGGACAATTTTCTAGTTTCATTTTTAGATCGTATATCGTACTATCTCCAACTAAAATATATGAAGGACAGAATTACAAAAGAGACAGTGACTCGGGACAAGGCATTGTTTCACCCCAGAGACAAAACTCATTTTGTGGAGGCTATTTTCGCCAGTAAATGCAAGGGTTATTTAGATTATCTTTCTCAACTAAAAGCTTCTTCTCAAAGCACCTTTTCGGAGGCTCATCCGATACTCCAGGATATTGACATATAGGTATGTATCCTGTATATATAACAGGTCTATTAATTCCCCACGAAAAATCTTTGAGTGGGGTTTAATGTAAAAATGGATAAGAAAAAAGTTTACGTTACAAAAGAAGGACTCGAGGAGTTGAAAAGAGAGCTTGCTGTTCTCAACGACGAGAAGAGACCTCAGGTGCTCGAGCGTGTATCTGCCGCGCGTTCTATGGGAGATCTGGCTGAGAACTCAGAATACACGGCCGCAAGAGAAGAGTTGTCTCTGATGGACGGAAGAATAGAAGAACTTTCTGAGATAATTAAAAACGCAGAGCTTATTGACGAAAATCACAAGTCGGGACGAGGAGCAATTGTTCAGCTTGGAGCATTAATTACTGTTTCGGTTGGCGGCAAAAAAGAGGAATTCAGTTTGGTAGGTGAATGGGAAGCAGATCCAAAAAACAAAAAAATCTCGCATGAATCACCACTTGGGAAAGCTCTTATTGGTAAAGCAATTGGTGAAAAAGTTGAAGTTGAAGCGCCAGCCGGGAAAGTCGTCTACACAATTGTTTCCATTCATTAAGTCTTTCTCTTAGACTTAGAATTCCCGATAGGTCAAGAAGCTATATGAATAATAATACCGGAGAAAACATCATTAAGAAAGATTTGTCAAAGTTTCCGGTTTCCCCAAATATTCCTGATTATGATTCTTTCCGTTCTAAATTTTCCTGGAAAGATGCTGAGCGTGAATTAGATTTTTTTGAGGATGGGACAATTAACGCCGCTTATAATGCAGTAGATCGCCATGCGAAGGGATCAAAAGCAAAAAAGAATGCAATTTTATTCGAAGGAGCCAATGGGGCAAAAGAAAGTTATACTTATGAAGATCTATCAAAACTATCAAATAAGTTTGCAAACGTTTTAAAAACTCAAGAAGTTTCTCGTGGCGACCGTGTCTTTATTTTCCTTCCTACAATTCCCGAGCGCTATGTTGTTTTCCTTGGAATTCTAAAAACCGGTGCAATTGTCGGGACGATGTTTGCGGCGTTTCAAGAGATGGCACTTCTTGATAGACTTTCTGATTCGCAAGCAAAAGTATTAATAACAAATGAAGCTCTCTATCCAAGAATTGAAAAAATATGGGGACAGTTACCGAACCTTAAAAAAGTCATTATCGTAGAACGCGGAAGTGTAACGCACCCCAAAGGTGAGAAGATAGTCTCTTATGAAAAAGAAATGGAAAAAGCCTCAGAAGAATTCGATATCGCACACATGGAAAAACAAGAGCCTTCATATATGTTATACACCTCCGGAACTACAGGAAAACCCAAGGGCGTAGTCCACGCTCATTACGACGTTCTCCAGGCTATGATGACTACGAAATATGTGCTAGATGTTCACGAGGATGATGTCTATTGGTGTACTGCCGACGCGGGTTGGGTGACCGGAGTAGTATACGCAATTCTTGGACCTTTGACACTTGGAGCTACTTCGGTAATTTTTGAAGGAAGGTTTAGCCCGCAAACTTGGTATACGGTGCTTGCGGATTACAAAGTGACGGTTTGGTACACGGCTCCAACTGCTATTAGAATGTTGATGAGTGCTGAAGTTCAACCCAAGGATTTTGACTTGTCTGTCCGTGCACTTTTTAGCGTAGGTGAACCGTTAAATCCCGAGGCAATATGGTGGGGACTTGAAGCTTTTGGCCTTGCTTTCCATGACACGTGGTGGCAAACAGAACTTGGCGGAATGGCAATTGTCAATTACCCCAGTATGGACATAAAACCCGGCTCAATGGGTAAACCCTTTCCGGGAGTAGAAGCTGGCGTAGTTGATGAGAGTGGAAAAGAAGTTGCTCAGGGTGAAGTGGGAAGCTTGGTATTAAAACCCGAAACTGTTCCTTCAATCATGAAACAAATATGGAACAACAAAGAAAAATACGATTCATATTTTGCTAATGGTTGGTATATTTCAGGGGATAAGGCGTATATTGACGAAGAGGGTTATTTTTGGTTTGTAGGAAGAGCAGATGATCTTATCAATACATCGGGGGAGCGCGTAGGACCTTTTGAAGTAGAAAGTGCGTTGGTTGAATATCCCGACGTTGTCGAAGCGGGAGTTATCGGTAAACCGGATCCTGTCAGGGGCGAAATAATCAAGGCATTCGTGGTACTTAAGCCCGGAGTTGAGGGGACGGATGAGTTGAAGGATAAAATTGCTAAATTCGTCAAGGCAAACTTGGCGGGGCACGCATATCCAAGAGAAATGGAATTCATTGATAAGCTTCCAAAAACTCGCTCGGGTAAAATTATGCGCCGTCTTCTTAAAGCAAAAGAATTAAATCTTCCGGAAGGCGACACTTCAACACTAGAGGACTATTAAATAGATTTATCAAACAAAGACTGAAGAACCGCAAAGGCCCTGTTTGTATTTTTCTCCTCGAGAACAATAGTAAGCTCTAAATAGGCCGAGACAATTTCCACTATATTTATTCCTTCCCAAGCAAGAGATTTTAGAAAAAAGTAATATATGCCGGGAGTATTTATTGAGCTTTTCGGTAAGCGGACAGTGATTGCTGAAAGGTTATCAAATTCGACAAGAATTTGTTCGTTAGCAATAAGTTTTTTAATTTCTTCCTTCAGACTCTTACTGGCAATGATTGTGGATTCAAAATGGCCTTCGGTTATAGTGAAAAAGTGTTTTTCGCTAGTGTTGGAGAGCTTTAATAGAGCAGGATATATATCCATGAGCTTTTCAGAATTGGCCACAGTTATTTCAACCAGATTTGAGCGCACAATCATGTCCGGAGGTGCTGAAAATACGTCAAAAGGTACATATTTTGGCTTTATAGTCGCTGAAAGCCGCTTTAGGGCCATTAAGACCGCCGCATTGCTTATTTTTTTATTTAACATGGCCTCGAGCTCAGGCTTAATGTACCGGGCTAGCGAGGAGAGGTTTATGATGTTTTTGGACATGGCCTCAGAAAGATACCTGGATCTTGAAACAACTCTCTCCGTAGCCTCAGGAACTGTTATCATGCTTGTACTGAGTTCGAGAATATCATCTCGAGCGTAGTGTTAATATTTTAACAAATAATACCAATCTTGTCAATAATATATAAAAATTTGACACAAAATCCCATCTTTCGTATACTTTACCACATTCGCTCATTTGTTTATATAATAAGACTATGAGCGCACAAGATATGTCAGCAATAGAAACGGGACAAAAATCTCCTCACGAATTCGTATCCAGTACGGGTAGACCCGGTGCTTCTTTAAGGTCTGATAGAAGAGTTTACTTCAATGAACAAACGTATCCTACCGAAGCCGACAAATTTAGCTCAAATCTAGGCAGGCTTTTGACAATGCCTGATCGGCAGACAGGAGAAGCAGCGCGTACCAGAGCAGTTTACAAAGGAATAGTTTCAAACGATATTTTGACAGGGGTGCTTGCGGATCAAAATAGGAAAAATGATCTTGAGGTTTTGGTCCCCTTGGCAGATTTTGGAATGCCTGGTGCATCCCTTGCTTATTTTGGACATAATGCCGATGGCCGCTCTCCGATAGTTCCCAAAGAAACAATGATTGAAGGCACAAGCGAACAAGTTAGACTCACCGATGAGGAGCCCCTCGCGAGAATAGAAGCAACGCTTTCTAAAGGCTACAAGTTTATAGACACGGTAAAAGAGGGGCAGGTTGATAGTTTGTATGAATTGTGGGGAAAGGCTTTTGGATGGGAGAAAGAACAAGTCGAAATTTTCAGAAAAAATCTCGCTCAGGACGCTCTGACTGCACCATCGGATAGGACGATTTGGTTTAGTGGAATAGAATATGAAGGTCAAATAGTAGGTGCCACAATGGGTCAGAAGCTGGATCTACCCGGAGAAAATGGAAATCTTACTTGTGTTGAAAGTACGGAATGGAGTATATCTAAGGATCATGGAAAAAGAGGAATTATGCCCGCCGCAATTTCTATGTTAAACGCCCAAGTGCTTACTTCATTAGGAGATAATCCAACACCATTTATATTTGCCGAATGTAACCTTGAGTCCTTCGCCAATGTTGTGGGACATAAAGCGGGGCTCGTAATTCCCGAGCGTGGTGAAAACGGATCGCAGGTCCCACAAATTCTGGTTCAAAACGTTTCTATAGGAGACAATGTGGAAGCAGCCCGTCCCTATAGAGATTTTGCTTTTATGTACATGACACCAAAAGCGATAGAAACGTATTATAATGGAGATGCCAGAGGTAAAATGATGGCTTATCTTAGACAATGAACCTCCCCGTAATTTACTCTCCGGAGCATAAAAAGCATAATCCTGAATTTGAAATTTACGACGGGGTAAAGGAAAAATATGTGGAAAAACCCGAACGCATAGAATCAATCGTTGAAGCTCTTCGGGCGGAAGGTTTACGAGAATTTATTCTACCCAAAAGTTTTACGCGTGATCACATTGAAAAAATGCATCACTTCGCATATATCCATTATCTTGAGAGACGTTGTGAGAAAATACCTGCTGAGGGAATACTTTATCCATCTTTTTTTATTACCGATACTTATGCGCCGGTTGTTAAGCAAACTTTTCATGTTGCGGTCCAGTCGGTAAACATAGCTTTAACTGGAGCTGAAAAAGTGCGAGACGGTGAGAAATTAGTTTATTCGTTATGTCGTCCCCCGGGACATCACGCTGAAAGAAGTAGTATGGGTGGCTATTGTTATTTCAATAACGCTGCAATTGCTGCCGATTTTTTGTCAGAGAAAGGGAAGGTCGCGATTTTAGACATAGACTTCCACCATGGCAACGGTACACAGGCAGTATTTTATGAGAGAAGTGATGTTTTGTACGTTTCAGTTCACGCAGATCCAATGAGGCGTTATCCTTACAAAACGGGTTTTGCAGATGAAAGAGGGAAAGACGCGGGCGAGGGCTTCAACAAAAACTATCCTCTCCCAATAGGTACTAGCGACAAAGACTACCTGCCAGTCCTCAGAAGTGCAATTGGGGACGTTGAAAAATTTGCCCCGGATTTTCTTGTTGTATCCTTGGGTTTTGACGCATACGAAAAAGATCCTATCGGCGGATTTCTCTTGAGCATCCCGTTTTATGAGACGATAGGGCAAGAAATTAAAAAATTGAACTATCCAACTCTTCTTGTTCAAGAAGGTGGTTATAATGTTGAGGATCTCGGAAAAATGGCTGTTAATTTCTTAAAAGGAATTGCCTCGTAAGTCAGCCTCTCTAATTCAATCCCTTGATGATATAATTGGTTTATGTTTTGGGTAGATAAATTATTAGAAAATATAAAGGGACCTCAAGTTATCGAGGACGCATGGACCCCCTCAGGGATTGTTCACATGGGCTCTTTAAAAGGTCCTGTCATTCATGATGCAATTTTTAAAGCCCTCCGCCAAAAAGGAGTAGAGGCAAAGTATATTTTTGGTTTCGACGATCTCGACCCGATAGATGGTTTGCCGGAAAATCTAAAGGCCACCCATGAGCAATATATGGGTATACCAATTAGTAATGTTCCAGCGCCAGACGGTAACGGAACATTTGGCGATTATTACGGAAATAAATTTAAAGCTTTATTTGATAGTCTTGATATAAAACCTGAGATATACAAAACATCAGAAGTGTACAAATCGGGAAAATTTGATAAGGCCATAAAAATAGTTTTGGACAACGTAGAAAAAGTGCGGCAGGTTTACGCCGATACATACAAAAAAGAGATCTCGAAAGAATGGTTTCCATTGCAGGTTGTTTGCCCAAATTGTGGGAAATTAGGGACCACGAAAGTTACGGAGTGGGACGGGCAGGAAGTAAAGTATGAGTGTTCTCCTACCTTGGTCAAATGGGCTCAAGGTTGTGGTTCTACCGGCAAAATTTCTCCATTTGGGGGTAACGCAAAAATGCCCTGGAAAGTTGAATGGGCATCGTGTTGGTATACGTTCGGCGTGACAATTGAAGGAGCCGGAAAAGATCACGCATCAGCTGGAGGATCGTATGATATTGCAATGCAGATAATTGATAAAGTATTTGGTAGACCTAAGCCGCTGAAATTTGGTTATGAATTTTTCTTAACCGGTGGAAAGAAAATGTCATCTTCAAAAGGTCTTGGTTTGACAGGGGAGGAGTTACTTGAAATTTTAACTCCTCAAGCCGCACGGTTTCTTATGATAAAAACCAAACCCGAGCAAGCCGTAGAATTTGATCCACGAAGTCTTGATGTTATTCCAAGAATTTACTCTGACTATCAGGCGGCATCAAAGAGCGAGGATGACGATCACAGAGCCTTTGAATTGTCTCAAATCGGCGAAACTGAAAAAGTGCCCCAACTGAGCTTTTTGTCGCTTATACAATTGGTTCAAATGCCTAACGTAGACAACAAAATAAAAGAACAGGATCTTAGCTATTGGGCTCCATATGCTCGTCGCTGGGTGGAGAAATATGCGCCCGAAAAAATCAAGTTTAGCGTTCAGGAAAACTTGCCGGCCCAAGCAAAAACACTTACTCAGAATCAAAAAGAATTCCTTGGTAAAAAGTTACTCCCGGAGATTGATAAATCCCAAGACGCAGATGAATACCAACAAAATATCTACGAATGGGCTAAGGAATTTGATTTGTCTTCGGCGGAAGCATTTGAAGCAATATACAAATCTCTAATTGGTAAAGATCATGGTCCAAAAGCAGCATGGTTAATATTCGAACATAAAGACTTGGTAAAAAAAAGATTTAAAGAAATACTTACCTCATGAGTAAACTTCTATTTGCGACCAGTAGTAAAAATAAAGTCCGGGAGGCGAGTGATATTTTGGGGATTCCTCTTGAAATTGCAGAGCTAGAGCTGCCTGAAATTCAAAGTATGGATCTTGAGACGGTTGTTAGAAAGAAAGTTGAGGCAGCTTTTGAAATTCTAAAAAAACCGGTTATGGTGGACGATGTGGGATTTAAAATTGATGCATGGAATGGGTTTCCCGGACCATTTATAAAATACCTGCTTCATAGTTTGGGAAATAAAAAATTACTCCAGGTTTTAAAAGATGAAAAAAATAAAAAAATAGTTGCGCAGTGTGCGATAGGTTACCATGACGGCCAGAAAGTGCACGTTATCATTGGTGAAATCAAGGGTAAGTTTACAAATGAGGAGAGAGGAAAAGACGGGTGGGGTTTTGATTTTTTTGTAATACCCGAAGGACAAACCAAGACAATGGCAGAACTTGGATTTGAAGAAAAAAACAAGGTTTCACATAGACACGCAGCACTTGCAAAGTTCAAAGAATTTTTAGATAGTATTAAAAACTAAATGTTATAATCGGTGTATGTTAGATATAAAATTTATTAGAGAAAACCCCGACAAAGTTCGCGATGGCGCAAAAAGCAAAAATATTGACGTCAACATTGAACAGATCCAAAGTCTCGACGGAGAGTATCGCGAGCTTTCCAGCAGTCTCCAGGAATTATATGCTCAAAGAAATCGTGCAGCCAAAGAAAGAGATATTGATGGTGGACGAGAAATAAAAGGTGAAGTTGATTCAAAGGAAGGAAGACTTAAAGAAATAAAGCAAAAACTGGACGGACTGCTTTATTCAATCCCGAGTCTCCCTGCAGATGATGTGAAGACAGGAAAGTCTGAGGAGGAGAATGATGTTGTCAAAACAGTTGGAGAACCAGCTAAATTTAATTTCAAGCCTCGTGATCATGTGGAGCTTGGAGAGATGCTCGACATAATTGATATTAATCGCGCTGTTAAAGTCTCAGGGGCAAGATTTGTTTATCTCAAAAACGAAGGGGTTGCGCTTGAATTTGCCCTAGCCCAATTCGCTTTCGATACACTTGCGAAAGAAGGCTTTATTCCAGTTGTTCCACCAGAGCTTATTAAGACTGAAACAATGAAGAAGTTGGGATATATGGAGCAGGGAGGCGCTGAGGATATGTTCCACATCGAAAAAGATGGATTAACACTTGTTGGGACTGCGGAGCATTCAATTGTTGCGATGCATATGGACGAGACATTCCTTGCTCGTAATTTGCCACTCCGATATGTTGGTTTTTCATCTGCTTTTCGTCGCGAAGCGGGTTCTTATGGAAAAGACACAAGGGGAATTTTGAGAGTCCATCAGTTTGATAAAGTAGAAATGGTTTCGTATGCGACAGAAGAAAACGCTGACAGGGAGCATGACTTCCTTCTTTCAATCGAAGAAAAGTTTTTCCAAGAGCTAGGCATTCCTTATCAAGTTATTAAAATGTGCAGTGGAGATCTGGGATTTCCGGTCGCCAGAAAATATGATATTGAGGCTTGGGTGCCGACACAGGAAAAATACCGCGAGGTAACTTCCGCATCGACAACAACTGATTTTCAATCAAGGCGTCTCAACATTAAGTATCAAGAAGGTTCGGAAAAAAAGTTCGCTCACGTCCTAAATGGAACGGCTTTTGCAATCGGGAGAACTCTTATTGCAATTTTAGAAAATTATCAACAAGAAGATGGGACAGTTATTATTCCGGAAGTTTTGAAAAAATATACAAAAATTGACAGAATTTCCCCCAAAAATAGGTAATTTACACTTTTTAATTTTTCCCCATTTGACAATCTAAATTGCTACTTTTGAAGCAAGGTATTTTTCTTGACAAATCGTTCTTTTTTTTACACGATTAATTCATACCTAATTTCGATTTTATCGTCGAAATGAAGGGAGGTGTTCAACCAACATGGCAAAGAAGAAAAAAGCAAAGAAAAGGAAATAAGTTAGAGTAATCTAACTTATTCCGGTTGGATTCCGTGTGAACGGAATACCAATTGATCAAATGGTATTCTGCCCCGTCATTCGAAAGAAAGGCGGGGCGAATTCTTTTTAGAAGGTAATTTTGGTTCATTTATGATAGAATTTAAGTTCAATAATTATGTTCGGTTCAATTTCCAAATTATTCGATTCAAACGACAAAGAAGTTAAAAAACTTTCTCCCATTGTTGATGAAATTAACGCCCTTGAAGAGAAAGTTAAAAAGCTTAAAGACGCCGACTTTCCTAAAAAAACCGCAGAACTTGCAAAAAGAATAGAAAAGGGAGAAAGTATTTTTTTAATATTGCCTGAAGCTTTTGCATTAGCTCGTGAAGCCTCATATCGCGCTGTTGGACTCCGTCACTACGATGTGCAGATTATGGGCGCCATTACTCTTGCTCAAGGTAAAGTTGCAGAGCAGAAAACGGGAGAAGGAAAAACTTTATCTGCAATTCCTGCCCTTTACTTAAATGCGCTAACTGGAAAAAGCGTTCATTTGGTTACAGTAAATGATTATCTTGCACGTCGTGATGCCGGTTGGATGGGTGCAATTTTTGAATTCTTGGGAATGAGTGTCGCATCAATAATCTCTGAAAATTCATTCATCTACGATCCAAAATTTACCGACGAACAGGCCCAGGACTTTAGACTTTTGCACTTGCGCCCGGTTTCGCGACAAGAAGCATATAGGGCCAATGTAGTTTATGGAATCAATTCTGAATTCGGTTTTGATTATCTTCGCGACAATATGGTTACGGATCCAGCACAAATGGTTCAATCTGACCATTTTTACGCAATAATCGATGAGGTTGACTCGGTGTTGATTGATGAAGCAAGAACTCCACACATTATTTCAATGCCCGATGCGACTCCTTCGCAAAAATATTATGAATATGCCGGAATCGTTGGAAAATTAACAAACGAAACAGATTACAAGATAGACGAGAAATCGCGAACCGCTCACCTTACCGATCACGGAATTGAAAAAGTTGAAAAACTTTACGGTGTATCCGATATTTACGAAAAAGATTTCGATACGGTTTATCATATTGAAGCAGCCCTCAAAGCAAATACTCTATTTCACAAAAATAAAGATTATATAGTACGCGACAATCAGGTAATTTTAGTAGATGAGTTTACAGGTCGATTACTCGAAGGAAGAAGACTATCTGAAGGTCTACATCAGGCAATTGAAGCCAAGGAAGGCGTTGCGATTCAACAAGAATCTAAAACCTTGGCAACTGTTTCTCTTCAAAATTACTTCAGAATGTACGAAAAGCTCGCGGGAATGACAGGAACTGCCGTTACTGAGGCGGAAGAGTTTCAGAAAATATATAAGCTTGATGTCGTCGTCGTCCCCACCCACAGGGAAATGATTCGCGAGGACGTTGCGGATCAGATTTATAAAACTACTCGGGCAAAGGTAGCAGCAATTGTGAATGAGGTTGAGGAGGCTAACAAAAAAGGACAGCCGGTTTTGGTTGGTACCACTTCAATTGATAAGAACGAAATAATATCAGAAGCCTTGAAACGGCGAGGAATAAAACATGAAGTCTTGAACGCTAAAAACCACACAAAAGAGGCGCTCATCATTAAAGACGCAGGAAAGCGCAGTGCTGTAACCGTTGCAACAAATATGGCAGGACGTGGAGTCGATATTATTCTTGGGGGTCAGCCTCCCTCCAAATTTGACCTGGTTTATTCAGGTAAAACAGGAGAGAAAAAGTTTGAGTCAGACTTAAAGCTATGGGAGAAAGAGCATGAGGCGGTTTTGGAGAGCGGTGGGTTATTTGTTATAGGTACTGAAAAGCATGAATCGAGAAGAATAGACAATCAGTTAAGAGGGCGTTCGGGACGTCAAGGGGATCCTGGAAAATCCGTTTTTGTAATTTCTCTTGAAGATGATCTGATGCGTGTTTTTGGTGGAGAGCAAATCTCGGGTCTTATGACAAGATTCAATTTTCCCGAAGATACACCTTTGGCTCACGGGCTCGTTTCAAGAGTTATAGAACAGGCTCAGGTAAAGGTTGAAGGATATAATTTTGAAATCCGAAAAAATCTTCTTGATTATGACGATGTCTTAAATCAGCAAAGAGAAATAATTTATGAGATGAGGCAGAGAATAGTCCGCGGTGATGAGGATATTGTTGATTTTGTTTTGCAAAAAGTTGACACGGTTACGGCAAATCTTGTTGCAGCAAATCTTTTCTCTCAGGGCGCAGCCGACGGACACAAGACAGTAATAGATGAGTTTTCAACAATTGTTCCATTTGACGAGGCTTCACGGGAAAATTTATACAAACAAATTCAGCAACTTGGTTCGGTAGAAAAAACTACAGAGTTTTTGACAGGTCTGACCAAACAATTAATAAACACTTGGGAAAAGCAATATACGCGTGAACACATAGGACATATTTATAAAGTAATAGCGTTATCAACGATCGATAATTTATGGATGGAGCATTTGACAGCAATGGAGGATTTGCGAACCGGAATAGGGCTGCGTGGTTATGGGCAACGTGATCCGCTTGTCGAATACAAAAACGAAGCTTTTGGAATGTTTGAGCGCCTTGTTGCGTCAGTTGATGATGATATTGCCCGTCGCGCATTCAGAGTAAATTTTGCTGAAGTCGTCCCGCATGTTCATACGCCTCAAAATGTCCAAGTAAATCAACCCGAATCAGAAATTGGAGAAAAAGCTGCCAAAAGTTCGGCCTCATCAAAAAAAATAAAAGTTAAGAACGACACGGATGGAACGACCGAAACCAAAAAACTCGGTAGAAATGACCCTTGCTGGTGCGGATCCGGAAAGAAGTGGAAAAAATGCCACTACCCAAACCTCCCAGCATAGTTCTATAACAAGATGATGCCTAACAGTAACAATGAAGGTGAGCAACGCACTCCTCAGCGAGTAAAGCTTTTTACTGAAGTAACAACTGCTCGAGCAGCGGAAATAGAACGAGGCGTTTTTGAATCTACTACTCCTCCTGTTCACCCGCCCGCCCGTTGGCAGGCGGAATGGGCGCTTGACCATTTTCAACCGGAAGATTTGAGACAAAAAGGTATTACTCGAAGACAAGACATATTCTCCTCACATTTACCTTACCAAGGTCATCAGCCAATCGCCGATAAAGTGCTTGTGGAGTTTGAAGTGGATGAGAATTCGCTTTATATTGCTGAGTCAGAATTTGTAAGCAATATTATAACTCCAGCGATGAGCGATACGCCTTTTTCAAAACTAATGGAGCGAAAAGAAATATTTGATTCGCTTTTCCCTGAAACTGGAATAAGTCGAGCGACATTTGAAGAACGGCTAGCTACCTTATCCGGTGAGAAAAGAGATTCTTTGCTGGAGATGTCTAAGGGAGCGGCAGAAGACTACTGGAAAAGTGTTGTGCCCTACAGCGCTTACCAAGACCAAGGGGTTTCTTACGAGGAGCCTGAAGCACTTATAGTTCGTGGCGCCAGATTTGAGAACGTCAAAAGATCCGGAGCGTAAATATTCTTAAATATACCTCTCTTTTAGCTCGAGCCATTTTTCTGCTTCTTCAATTGAACGCCTCATAAAACCAACTGCCTCAACCGGATATTTACCAATGGCTGTCTCCTCAGAAAGCATTACGGCATTTGAACCGTCAAAAACTGCGTTTGAAACATCTGATATTTCTGCAATTGTTGGTTTGGCATTATTGACCATGGATAAAAGCATCTCTGTCGCAGTTATTAAAAACTTATTTTCGGCCAACGCCTTACGCGATAAATCCTTTTGTAAAACAGGAATTCTTTCTATGGATTCTGCTTTTGAAAGATCTCCCCGAGCAATCATAATCCCATCAGACGCAGCAAGAATCGGATGTATGTTGTTTACTCCCGCAGTTGTCTCAATCTTTGCAATTATAAATGCTTTGGTTTTTTCCTTAACTTCTTTAATTTGATCAGCGTCATTAACAAAAGATACGGCTACCATGTCAAGATTATTTTTTGAAAAATAATCTAATTTATCAAGAGTCTTGATATCAAAAATGACTTTTATATTTTTTCCAAGTGAGTGATCTGTAAGGTTCTTAAGTATTTGGTCATACTGAGCGTAATCTCCGTAGGCTGTGTTTATTCTTACCATATCAACGCCTTCTCTAACTATTCCTTCAAACACAGAGGGGTCAAGCGTTGCCGGCCCAATAGTGGCAATAATTTTAGTCTTCCTATTCATAAAAGAATAATAACATATTGCCACTTGCTTGACATGGATCTTTAATGCGTGAAATACTTAAAAAAGTGGAGAACGCTTCGGTCTCATCAGGATTACCCAATATTCCTTCCCCTCCAAATGCTGGTAGGAGAAAATTTCCCTTACTAATTATTCCTTCTTTTTTAATTATTCTGCTTACAGCATTTTTCTTGACACAGTTTTTACTAGGTTTTTCAAAAAATGCCGAAAATCTTTGTAGCATAGACAGTAAAAATCTTTGTGACGGTAAAGTTGTTGAGATTAAAGGGGCAGTAAATGACTCTACTTTTGTACAAGAGTATGGTTATAAATTTACCCCAACAGGTTCGAGAATTAAAAACGAGATATACATTGGAGCGACGCGCTATGATGGTTTAAAAATTGGTCAGGGTCCCGAAAATTTCGCGGTCTCTCCACCGTTTGGCAGAAAAATAACAGTTAGGGGTGTAGTTAGAGTATCTGATGCCTACAGATGTACGGTTAAGGATTATGCGTTGGCCAATCCACAACATTGTCAGAACGACACCTACCGGATTGATATTTCCCCATCGTCTATCATCACAGACAAATTTGACAGCGAAATAAATTACAGTATTTACGGTAAGCTTCCAAATATAAAAAACGACATTAAAACATGTAATTCCAAAACGCAATTTTGTGAGGACAACTTAGGTAGAGCCCCGGGCAGTTGTTATCTGTTGAATTTGACTAAGGATCAATGTTCACAAATTCGAATCGACAACGATACATTTTTTATTTCTGGAATCACTCAGTCTCTTCATGACCCTCTCAGTCCACAATCTCTTTATCAGGTTAATGGCATAGATTTTGGCAACCAAAGTGTGAATACTGTCTCAGGTTATGACAAGTTTTCTTTAAAGCCGGGTGTGTACTCTGCTTACAATAAGCTAGGCGAGAAAGTGGCAACCTTCAATACTGGTACGGTTGATTTCATAGATCCCGACACTTTCATGCCCGCATCGGAAGGTATTTATTTTTTCCTAAAAGATAGTCTTTTCTTGGCGAGTAAAAATGGAAATATAGTAAAAATGGGAACTCTTCCATCAAGCTATACAGGTAAGGGTTTTACTGCTTATGGTTTCAAAATGGTGGACTCCGGTAAAAGTCTGGTCTTTATGGTAAGTGATACTGATTCAGTTAGGGTCGTGAACCAGAATTCCTACACAACCAACACGTTCTACTTGTTGAAAGTTGCGCTTGGTTCTCCTTCTGAGACTTTGAGTCCTGAGGTATTGTATTCTGAGAAAATGGAAGGTTTTATAAATTCTTTCGAAGTCAATCCCGAGGCCAGTACCGTCCTTATATCATACTCGTCCGCTGAAGAGTCTTTTGCTTCCTGTCAGACGACCCATTATGTAAATATAAATTTAAACGACAAGTCTAAAACAGAACTCTTTAGTTTGGTTACGGACGGCGGCGGCAACATATATTGTACAGAACCTATGAATCGCAATATGTATTCGTCCGGCGACGGTCACTATCTAATTTTTGGTGTAGATTTCAATAATAACCCCGCTACCACTCAGATCAATCGTCTAGTCGTATATACGATAAGTGGTAATGCTGCTGTTAAAAAAGAATATTTAGCGGATAGTCAGTTATTGCGTAGTCAAGCAGTGCAAATTACCGGCGTTTCAGATAGCGAGATTTCTTTAATTGATAGTTCTTCTGATAAAATAGGTTACACATTTAATCTTTCGAGAGACAAGTATTCTTTAGATAATTTAAAACCGGTCATTAGCTCACCTATTTCCTTAACCCCTACTCCTTACCCTACGGACTTATATCAGATTATCAACTCGGAATATTTGTACGAGGATGATAAAAATTGGTATTTTTTAAGTAGAGACGTGAATGAAAGAAAATACTATGTTGTAGACAAAAAAACTAAAAAGGTATTTTTAGCATCTACATTTTCCTTGTATGCTCGTGCTAAAATATCAGCTAACAATAACTTCTACATTCTTGACAACGATCATTAAAACAATTAAGCCACAGCAGGTAGCTTTCAAAGCGGAGGATCTCATACGGCAAGTTCTAAGAGGAGAAGGATACAAGGAAGTCTTAATTGCAGTTTCAGGAGGAATTGATTCTGCAACCAGTGCGACTCTTGCAGTCCGCGCTCTTGGAAAAGAAAATATTTATCCGGTCATTTTGCCGTACGGAGAATTGAATGATGAGGGAGCTCAAGATGCATGGGAAGTTATACATTTTTTAAAAATACCCGCCAAGCAAGTTATCACAATCGATATAAAACCCGCAACAGACGCATTTGCTAAATATGATAAATCTATGGATGAGGGAAGACTTGGTAATGTTATGGCCAGAATGAGAATGGTTGCCCTTTACGATTTATCCAAGAAACTAAATCGACTTGTTGTCGGGACGGAAAATAAGACAGAGCATCTATTGGGTTATTACACTCGTTTTGGAGACGAGGCAAGCGACATTGAACCCATTCGAAGCCTTTACAAAACACAGGTTTATATGCTCGCAGAATATTTAAAAATCCCCCAAAAAATAATTGATAAATCACCCAGCGCCGGTTTGTGGTTAGGGCAAACAGATGAAGGAGAATTTGGATTTACCTATGAGTTTGCCGATGAAGTTTTATATTTACATTACGAAAAAAACTTATCGAAAAGCGAGATTATCAAAAAGGGTTATAACAAAAAAGACGTCGAGAAACTTTGGTGGTGGATTGAAAAGGGTGAATTCAAAGATCGCCTACCTCATAAATACTCTGATCACTAGGCTTGGTATAATATAGGCATGCCAGGCGAAAGTTCAATGGATCAAGATTTGGGCAAAGGAGTCCCTCCAGCATTTGAAATTCCTGCAAAAAGACCCGGTCGTTTTGTTGATAGACTGGGCTTTGTATCGCGGGTCGCTCTAGAAAGAGTGATTAAACCTCCCAAAGTGGAGGGACTTGAGCATTTATCCGAAATTCCAAAAGGAGAAAAAGTAGTAGTTGCATGCGATCATCTTGCGGATGTTTCAGAACTCGCAGCTATCCAAGCGCTTGCACCGTATAGAAAAGCCGATGTCGCTTCTCTTGCAACTAATCAAAGAGACCTAAAGCAGGCGATTCCAATACGCATGTTAGGAAGAAATAGGTTTCATGACGTTCGAAACATTTTTGATAAAGAAAAAGATAAACCATACATGAGCTTTGATACTTCAAACTTTTCCGAAATGAAAGAAGCTATGGACAAAGGTTCTGACATGGTAATTTCAGCTCATAGGCCATTAAGGCGAACAGAGACAGCTGTTTTACCCAGTGAACCCACTATAGGCGCTGTGTATCTTGCCCAGCTCACAGAGGGCAGGAGAGTAGTTCCAGTGGCGCTTGATATGCACACCGAGCAAAGAATAGGAATGGCATACAAGGACGTTAAAGGGGCAATAACTGATGATAGAAGCAAAGGGAGGTCTGATGCAACATTTAGAATTGGGTCTACGATTGTTTTAGATCAAATTCCAAAAGACGACCTGGATAAGTTTACTAAGATTGGAAACTCTAAATCGCGTGCAGAATTGAGAAATACGGGACAGTTCACAGACGCAAAGGAAGCATATCTAAGGGTTAGGGAAACTCTTGAAGGACAAAGTAGGCAAATAATGAATGCGATTGCGGATCTTTTGCCTGAGGAGAAAAGAAATGGTTGGGGTAATTCGAATACAAACGACAATTCCGGACAAACCACCACTTGACCCCATAAGGACTTTTTGTTAAAGTAAAACCCCAGAAGGTAACCCGTTCGACTCTCTGCCAAAAAGGCGGATCGCTCAGGGCAAGAACAGCTTCTGGTTTTTTATGAGGAAAATTTATAGGTTTGTTCACAATAGAGTTTAGAACGGAGCGCCCGCAAGCGCTCTTTTTTTTGGCCCCGATTCTCTCGAAAGCTTTGAAGGGGCAGGCTAAATTATAAAATGGTTGGGAAATTAATACTTGAAGACGGAACAAAACTGGATGGTAAAAGTTTTGGTGCAAATACCTCACGCGCCGGAGAGGCTGTTTTTTCAACCGGTATGACCGGATATCCAGAAAGCCTGACAGACCCGTCTTACCGTGGCCAAATTCTAATTTTAACTTACCCCCTGGTAGGAAATTATGGAGTTCCTGCTCGCATTTTTTGGGAGTCGGGTAAAATTATGGTCTCGGGTCTCGTTGTCTCAACCTACAATGATACTCCCTCACATTTTCAGAGCAAAAAGACTCTAGCACAATGGTTTAAAGATGAAAATGTTCCGTTGATTGAAATTAAAGATACACGTGCCTTGACTCAAAAGATAAGAAGCAAAGGTGCAATGCTCGGAAAAATAATTCTTGAGAAAGACGTTCCTTTTTATGACCCTAATAAAGAAAATTTGGTGGATCAAGTTTCGACTAAAAAAGTTGAGAAAAGTTTGGGAAAAAGCAAAAAAACCGTAGTGCTCATAGATTGTGGCGCAAAGGACAACATTAGGCGAGAGCTTTTGAAAAGAGATGTGAGTGTTATTACTGTCCCATGGGATTTTGATCCGCTAGCAGGGACAATCGGAAAGTTTGATGGTGTGGTCGTCTCAAATGGTCCGGGAGATCCAAAACTTGCGGATAAAACGATCGAAAACATTAAGAAAATACTCGGCCGCAAGATTCCCACACTTGGTATTTGTCTCGGACATCAGTTGTTAACGCTTGCAGCAGGAGGAGACACTCAAAAACTAAAGTATGGGCATCGAAGTCAAAACCAACCTTGTATTATGGAAGGGTCGCCTCGCTGTTATATTACAACTCAAAACCACGGCTTTGCCGTCTCAAAAATTCCGAGCGGTTTTAAGGCCTGGTTTACAAACGCCAATGACAATACAAATGAGGGAATAATTCATAAAACCCTTCCTTTCATGTCCGTTCAATTTCACCCCGAAGCAACACCGGGTCCAGTAGATACAGATTGGATATTTGACTATTTCTTGGAAAAGATATGAAAAAGAGGACAATAAAAACCGTGGTGATTATAGTTCTTGTTTCTATTGTAGTGTTGATGTTCTGGTCAGCTTACGTTGGCAATTTCGAATCAGTTGCACAATTTAATACGGAATTTACGAAAAGTTTTTCAAATGAAAAGTTCGAAAAGGTAAAAGTAGGAATGACAGAAAAGGAAGTTAAGACTATGCTCGGTGAGCCGTTCGAAACAAAGAATAATTGGTTATATTATTCAAAATCCAAGCCATCGAATCAGGTTTTTCCTCCTTTCGCGGGCGACTGGTGGTGGGTAAATGCACTAATTATTCTTGATGAACACGGAAAGGTTAAGGGCAAAGCTTTAAACAGGTTTTTTAATTGAATATGAAAAAGTTCAAGAAAGTTTTAGTTTTAGGTTCGGGAGCTTTAAAAATTGGTGAGGCAGGAGAGTTTGACTACTCCGGGTCTCAAGCAATTAAGGCTTTGAAAGAAGAAGGAATAAAAACCGTTCTTGTAAATCCGAATATTGCGACTATACAAACATCAAGATTTCTTGCAGATACGGTTTATTTTCTTCCTGTAAACGAAACATTTGTAGAAAAAATTATTAAAAAGGAAAAACCGGACGGAATACTTCTTTCTTTTGGCGGCCAAACTGCTTTAAATTGCGGTATATCACTTTTCAAAAAAGGAGTTTTTGCTAAATACAACGTTGAGGTTTTGGGAAGCCCCGTATCGACAATTGAGCTTGCAGAAGACAGGGAAAAATTCGCAAATCATCTTAGAGAAATGGGAATTGTTACTCCTGAGAGCAAAACGGCAGCCAATCCCCGCGAAGCGCAAAAAATAGCAGAAGACTTGGGGTTTCCGGTTATGATCCGTTCGGGGTTTGCATTGGGTGGACAGGGCTCGGGAATTGCAACAAATAAAGAGGAGTTAGCAAAAATTACTTCAGCAGCTTTTTCATTTGTAACTCAAGTTTTGATAGAAAAATATTTACACCATTTCAAAGAAGTTGAGTACGAAGTAGTTCGTGATAAAAATGATAATTGCATAACTGTCTGCAATATGGAGAATATGGATCCCCTTGGTATTCACACGGGCGAATCGATTGTTGTTGCTCCCAGTCAGACTCTGACAAATTATGAATATCATGCGCTTCGCAACATATCGATTAAACTCGTTCGCAGCCTGAACATAGTCGGAGAGTGTAACGTACAGTTTGCTTTGAATCCAAATCCAAAAAACGGTTCGACCCTGGATTATTATGTTATCGAGCTAAACCCGAGACTCTCAAGAAGTTCGGCCCTGGCAAGTAAGGCTACCGGTTATCCCCTAGCATACGTTGCTGCAAAACTTGCCTTGGGTAAATCGTTGACTGAGTTGACAAATAAAGTTACCGGTGTAACTCAGGCATGTTTTGAACCGGCCCTGGATTATGTGACAGTTAAGATACCGCGCTGGGATATTAATAAATTCAAGCGCGCCCAAGACTTGATTGGTAGCAGTATGAAATCAGTAGGCGAAGTCATGGGGATTGGAAGAAATTTTGAAGAGGCATATCAGAAAGCGATAAGAATGCTTGATCTTGATTTTGAGGGGGCAGTTAAAGACAACGGCTTCAATGGAGAATTAGACTCGTTACTTGCGTATCCGACACCCAACAGGATGTTTGCAATATCAAGAGCATTTTATAAAAATTATTCTGTCAAAAGAATAAGCGAGCTGACCGGAATTGACCCTTGGTTTATTGAAAGAGTAAAAAATATTGTTGAATGCGAAAAAGAACTATTGAAAACTAAAAAGCTTGACCCTGATTCACTTAGAAAGTTAAAAGAACTCGGGTTTTCAGACAAAAGAATAGGAATTTTAGTCGGGAAAAAAGGGCTTGAGATTCGCAAATTGAGGAAAAAATATAAAATTCTTCCTTCCGTTTTTCAAATTGATACTCTTGCCGGGGAATTTCCCGCTCAAACAAATTATTTGTATATGACCTATGGAGGAAGCCATAACGATGTCACACCATTGAGAAGCGCAGCCGTGGTTGTCTTAGGCTCAGGGCCTTATAGAATAGGTTCTTCAGTTGAATTTGATTGGACATGTGTAAATACTGCTCTGTCTCTTGCCGATAATAAGAAGAAATCAATAATAGTCAATTGTAATCCGGAGACAGTTTCTACAGACTACGACATTTCAGACAGACTTTATTTTGAAGAATTGACGTTTGAAAGAATTGCGGATATCTATGATTTTGAAAATCCTTATGGAATTGTAGTATCTGTTGGCGGTCAAACCCCAAATAATCGAGCTCGCGCTCTGGACGATTATGGATGTAATCTTCTTGGAACGAGCGCATACAATATAGATCGCGCTGAGGATAGAAATAAATTCTCAGCCCTTCTCGATTCACTTTCTATAGATCAGCCCTCCTGGTACAAATTTGCTGATATGGTAAATGCGATAGCTTTTGCCCGAAAAGTTGGATTCCCGGTTTTGGCGCGCCCGTCATTTGTTCTCTCCGGGACGAATATGAAAGTATGTTACAACCCGCAAGACATAGAAGACTATCTTGGCACGGTGGTAATTTCAGAAGATAGCCCCGTTACCGTCTCAAAGTTTATAAAAGATGCAAAGGAAATTGAGGTCGATTGCGTCGCTCAAAAAGGTGAGATAAAAGCGTTTGTAATTTCAGAACATGTGGAGAATGCCGGAGTCCATTCAGGAGACGCGTCAATTCTTCTTCCTCCGCAAAAAATATATATGGAAACTCTTAGAAAACTTAAAAATATCGCTGTGGGTTTAGCAAAAGAGCTCAATGTAACAGGACCTTTTAATATCCAATGTCTTGCCAAAGACAACAACGTTTCCGTTATAGAGCTTAATCTGCGGTCTTCACGTACTTTTCCGTTTATCTCAAAAGTAACAGGTGTCAACTTTACAAAACTTGCAACAGATACATTCTTTAACAAAGATATTATGCCTCGTGACATTAACCTGCTTGACTACAATTTTGTGGCAGCCAAAGCTGCTCAATTTTCATTTGCAAGATTAACGGGCGCAGATCCGGTTCTTGATGTTGAAATGGCTTCAACCGGTGAAGTTGCTTGTTTTGGATCCGATGCCGAGGAGGCATTTTTATTGGCAGAGTTATCAGTTGGAGGAAGAGTTCCAAAGAAGGGGATATTCATAAGTCTTGGTGGAGTCACAAACAAAGTTAAATTTTTGGAAAGTGCCCTAAGACTTTCTAAATTGAAAATACCTCTGTATGCGACAGATAAAACAGCCAATTATTTGTCTCGTAACGGTATGAAAGTAAAAATGCTGAATAAAATTCACGAAGGAAAATCGCCAAATGTTTTGGATTATTTTGAACGTCAAGAAATTGATATGGCAATAAATATCACAGACAATGGGATTAGAAAAGACGTTAATGATGATTATGATATTAGGCGTGCGGCAGTCGACAAAAACATTATGCTTTTTACCAATTTGCAGAAAGCTGAGCTGTTTATTAAGGCAATTACCGAAAAGGATCTTGAGAAAATTGAAATAAAATCCTGGAACGAGTTCCGCAATAGCTGAGTCTTTACTATCCTCTTACTCCCTGTTTGTGTGGTTCTAACACTCAAGCAATAAACTGTTTTATATGGAAAATAGGAGCTCTAAGTATTTGGCTTTGGGACTTTTATTCTTGGTTATTGGCGGTGTAATGGGGTGGATCCTGGGATCAAACTACATGCAAAGCCAAGGACAGCTGATCTCAGGCACTGTGCCGGGAATTGGTGGAGGGCCTGGCGAGGTTGTACAAGAAACTTCAAAAGCATCAGATTTTAGAGTGAAAGTAAGTTCTGCCATTCATGAACACGCAGTTGTTACCGGCGATTATTTGAAGGCGATTATCGATGGAAAAGATACAACTGCACTAAAATCTGCTCTTGATAAAAACACAAATAATATTACTGGAATTTTTGAAAATCTGTATGGAAATAAGGTTACAAGCGATTTCTTACCCATGTGGAATGATCATATAAATCAGTACGTAGCCTATGCAAAAGCTGTAAAAATTGGCGATGAAAAAAGTAAAAATAGAGCAAAAGACAATCTTGGAGTGATGGTAGACCAGATGCAGAATAGTATTCAAAATCTTGATCCCAAAATTTCCGCTGGACAGTTCGCAGATTACATGCGCGAGCACGTTGCGGGTACGCTCCTTCTAATAGATGCCCACGCTGTTAAAAATGATAGCCAGGTAGCTCAGCTTGAAACAAATAATTTTGATCAAGCAGGAAGATTCGCAGACTACATTACTCAGGTTATAGTTTCCCACGACCCAAACAGTTTCAAGTAGTAAACCTGCCTAAGTTTATTTACGGCCAAAAAGTTGTATACTACTTTTATGCAAGCAATTGTAGATTTTTTGGTGACAGGAGCATTTATCGTCCTGCAGTTAATAGTTGTTGCTATTATTGTTCCGCTCACTTTATTTATCCTTTGGAAAATCATCAAAAAAATTCTCTTCCAGCAAGAGCTAACCAAAAAGGCACAAGAACATGGAAATGCAATATTCCGAATAAAAATTCCTCCCAGTAACGAACAAAAAGAGGACGCAATGGAGGCGTTCCTGAGATCTGTTCACAGGCTTTTACCTACGGGTAGCTCTGTGAGCCTTGAAATGGCCTCCTCAGAACAGTTTATGAGTTTTTATATAGTTCTTCCTAAAAGTTATAAAAACATAATAGAATCTCAAATTTATGCCCAATTTCCCGATGCCGAAATTGAAGAAACGAAAGATTATTTTTCTCCAAGTCCGGGTACTGCAGCAGTAGAGTTAACTTTTAAAAAATCGAGCGTTTTCTCACTTAATACCTATAAAAATATCGAGGAGGATTTATTGAAGAATCTATCAGCCGTATTGTCAAAAACGGGAACGGGAGAAAAAGTTTTTATACAAATGGCGCTCAAACGCACCGGATCCAAATTTTGGGAGAGAGGTATAGTTGGATTTTTATACAAAATATCGGGTAGAGCAAATGAAAAAACGGATTCAAAGTTTGAGTCCGATATATATTTTGGAAAACTAAGGATTGCATATCAAGCTCCGGATCAGACAACAGCGGTGACCAAACTTTCAATAATCGCAAATCTTTTTAAAATTCTAAAAGGGCCAACAAATGAACTTAAGAAAGTTCGCTACGCAGATTTGCTTAAAGCTTACGCTGCAAGAATTTTTGAAAATGGGGATTTTTGGTCAATTCCAGAGATTGCCACGGTTTATCACTTTCAATATAAAGGTTCGGTGGTATCAAATGTTGTAAACACAACAAGCAAGAGAGCGCCGGCCCCTGACATATTGCCGCGTGAGGGAAGTGTTCCATCATCTCAAATATCAATTTTTGGTGAAACAAACTACAGGAACGAAGGAAAAAGATTCGGACTGAAAAGACTTGATAGGAGAAGACATTTATATGTTGTAGGAAAAACGGGAAGTGGTAAAAGCCGATTGCTCCAACTCCTTTTGGTGTCAGATATCCAGAATGGACAAGGGTGTTGCTTGCTTGACCCTCATGGAGATCTTGCTCAGGAATTATTAAAATACGTCCCTCAGAATAGAATTAAAGACGTTGTTTATGTAGATCCTTCAGATCGCGACTTTCCAATTGCCTTCAATCCCTTAGAGCCGGTGAGAGATTCTGAAATGAGACAGCACCTGGCAACTTTCTTTATCGCGATCTTTAAGAAACAGTTTGAATCAAATTGGAATTCACGAATGGAGCATATAATTCGCTATATTACCTTAGCGCTTCTTGAAACTCCCGATTCAAACGTTTTAGGAATCCCTAGAATTTTATCTGATACCACTTTTCGCCAGCGGGTTATAAAACAAATACAAGATCCGGTTGTCAAAAGTTTTTGGGTAAATGAATTTTCATCTTGGAATGAAAGATTCTCAAATGACGCCGTCATTCCAATCCTCAATAAGGTTGGACAGTTTGTTTCAAATCCCATAATTCGCAATATGGTTGGCCAAAGTAAAAATGTACTAGATTTCAGCAAATTTATGGACCAGGGTAAAATAGTATTGCTCAATATTTCAAAAGGAAAACTGGGAGACGAGAATGCTGCATTCTTAGGGTCTATGTTTATTACTAAAATTCAACAAGCAGCATTGGCCCGATCAAAAATGAAGGAAGAAGAGAGACGCGATTTTTATTTTTATGTTGATGAATTTCAAAATTTCGCAACTGATGCTTTTTCTTCAATTCTTTCCGAGGCAAGAAAATATCATTTGGACTTAACGATTGCTCATCAGTACATTGCTCAACTTCCGGATGACGTTAAGGCAACTGCTTTTGGAAATGTCGGTACAATAATATCTTTTGCAATTGGTGGTGACGACGCAGCTTATTTGGAGCATGAGTTTGCCCCAACTTTTTCAGCAGAAGACATGATAAATCTTAATGTCCGCGAAATGTATATAAAGATGTCTATTGACGGAAGATTGTCTCCTCCGTTTTCTGCAAAAACCATTGATATTCCAAAGGCTGGAACCAATTATTCTGAGGAGATTATGCGTCAGTCAAGAACAACTTTTGGAAGCAATAGAACTGCCGTTGAAAACGATATCAAGAACTGGAGTAGTTCGGCGGCCTCAATAGTAAACGATGAATCTGATTTTCCCGAACCTATAATTTAGAAGGTTAAATTTCCCCAACCGAGGTTTTTATTTCGGAGATCTTCAAGGATTTGTGCGCTTATTTTCTCGTATTCTTCCTTCTCAAATTGTCGGTTTAGGATGCAATACTGTTTGTGTTCCAAGTTGACACAGCCTAGCGAATTCTTAACGTCCATGCAAGATAACAGATAAGAGCTTTCCTGACAATTTGATGACCAAATAACATAGTTTGAATTAAACAGACCGCTTGAATCAACAAATTCATATGCAAGTTCCGATTCTCCGCTAAAAACCCCGTCGTAGGAATATTTGATACCACCACTATCAAATAAATACCCGCAGTTTTCATTGTTAGTTGCATCAAAGCACATGTAGCAATCTTTACTGGTGTAAACATAATTTCCGAAAGGCGAATTTTGGTTGCCGAATCCACGAGTTTGCGTAAACGGGTATCTTTTTTTTAGTTCATCGACCGTTGCAAGAATTTGAGCGGGCGGCAAGCTTTTATATTTTGTCACCTTTTGTTTATAGTCCTCTTCAGTAAGTTGTCTATTGAATATGCAAAATGACTTGCCTGTTAAATTTACGCAACCGAAGACGTCGTGACAATCTCTGCAGCCCGCACTAAAAGACGAGTCTCTGACATTAGAACAATATTCTAAAAAGTCGGAATTAAAACATGTTTTGGCGTCAACGCAATCATATAAAAGTTGAGAATCCGAACAGTAATCTATATCCATGCAGTTTACGCATCCAAAACCGTCAAAAGTGTAAGTGCAATCGGAAGACTTAACAGTATCAAAGCAGTAGAGCATATTTTTGCAATAATAAAGTTGGTCTCCATATTCGGCATTTTCAGAATTTAGTGTATGACTCATCCTTTTGGGGTGAGAATTTATGATGCGTTGCAGTTCGAGCAAAAATCCTTCGGCGGTCATGATCTAATTTTCAGGAAGCGGATCAGTGATGATGGGATCATTTTCCATGAAATATTTATCAAAGTCTTCTTTGCAGTAAATTGGATTCTGCGCTTTTGCGGGATCAAACGCCACAATTATTTCTTTTCCGCATTTTTGACATTTGGTTTTATAAAGATTTCTTTCACTTCTCAGTGCAAGTCTTCGTGCCTGTCTACAGGAAAAACATTGTGTAGGGTTGGGGAGTCCTTTATCTCGCAGAAATTTTTGTTCAGGATCTATTACTAAGAATTGTCTTCCACAGTTCGTACATGCTTGAGTAATTGCCGTCATGCCTAAAGTATACTTTATTTGATTTTTTGCTTCAAGAGAGTTTAAATTAAATCAATGGGCAAAAGTTCACCAGTTTACCATAAGCTTGCGGACCGTTGGGTTAAAAAACACAAAGACCTACAAGAAAAATTTTGGATAAAGCACGGTGATACAATTCATGATTTCGTCAATAACACAAGAAATTTTGCAGTGGGTTCTGTTTCGGCGTTAATGCTACTTTCAAGCCCCGCAGCCAGTCTTTTGCCCCCTTCAACTTCTCTATCAGTTCAAGAAAATCAGTTGCCAGCAGACAAGAGTGTTTTTCTGATCTCAGATCTTTCAAAAGTGGTTCCGCAAGAAGTTCGTCCTTTGACTACTGATGAGGAAAACTCGGTGTCGGAGGTTTTGTCCCGCAATTTTGGCTTCAAAGTCGCAGCGGAGCTTAGTGGAATTCGCCTAAACCGTTCTTACGGTTTGATTGGCGCAGAGCAACATCTTATGCGTTATCCGGGCGATACTATGGATACACATTTCTCGCCGGACGGCTCAGGTGACCCTGCGACCGCAGGCTCCGGGATGGCGCCAGGACTTGGAGGATGGGGTTACTTTGCTCCATCACGGGATGCGCTGACCTCCAAAGACTCCGATCGTGAAAAATATTACATAGCAGTACAAAGTTTTCTTGCTCCCGGATTTGCGGATCACACACGCGAATATATTACATTCTTTAAGTTCAGAAAAATGCTTGTGGTAAATCCCCAAAACGGGAAAGCTGTGGTAGCAGATATTGGAGATGCTGGACCCGCCGAATGGACAGGAAAGCATTTAGGGGGTTCGCCGGAGGTCATGAAGTATTTAGAGCGCTTCGACGGAGCGCAGAGAGGCCCGGTTCTTTACTATTTTATCGATGACCCTAACGACACTGTTCCGCTTGGTCCCGTAAATGTAAAATAAATTATGGTTAAACATTTTTATAGCTTTATTATAGAAACTGAAACCCTATTTTTGGAAATAGATTCGCTTGAGATATCGGATTCTGAAAAATCACATCTAAAGTCGTTAGCAGAATCTCATATTCATCACTCAATCCTTGATGCGATTATGTCCGAAATGAGCGCTCCGGATAAAAAGTTATTCCTTGAACATCTAAATTCCAAGAATCATCAAAGAGTTTGGGATTTTTTGCACGAAAAAGTAGAGGATGTTGAAGAGAAAATAAAAAATGCCGCCCACGCAATCAAAAAAGAACTCCACAAAGATCTCAAGGAAGCAAAGAGCTAGAAGATGGAATTTGGCGCAAGAGCCTCCATGTGATCAAAATCAGGACCCGAATCAGCCCTGAGTATGCTTTCCGTAACAAACGGGACATCCTCTATTTCAGGTAGAGCTAGCCTCACATATCTGTGTCCAAGCTGAGGATTGGAGGTGTCCGCATAATCTGCTCCACTGGTTGTTGCTACTCCCAGCTGGAGAAGTCTAGGATATAGTTGATCGGTTTTCCCCTTGATAGTTATCAGTGGAACTCTTGGATCGGTGGGTAGGTAAGAAACGCCTTCCATATCGAAGGCTTGCATAAGTAAGGTTTTTGCTTCTTTTATTTCCTCTCGTTTATTAGCAAAGTGAGGTAATAATATCTCGTTCTTCATAAGCTCGCCTATCAAAAGTGTTTTGGGTCCGTCAATTGGGTAATCTCTCTCAACGCTTTTAAAACTTTCTCCTAACGTTTTTGACATAACTGCGTAGCCTATTCTTTCTCCCGGCAAACCGCCTAGCTTTGATAAGGATCTCAGCACGATGAGATTATCATATTTTTCGGTCAGTCTGATAGCCGATTGGTTGTCTTCAAATGCATCGCCTTGAGCCTCACTTATGATAACCTTCATCTTTCTCTCAGCACAAAAACTGACAAATTTTTCCACCTCTTGGAGTGAAGCCGTGCTACCAGTGGGGTTGTTGCCATTGTCAAAATAATATGCGGCTGATCCTCTATTTCCTCGGGCCTTTCCCACCATTTCGACTCGTGCTCTTGTTACTCTGTCCATAGCAATTTCCAACTTCTCACCCAGTGTTGTATCAAGCGGTACCGGAACTGGGGCATAAAGTATATTTTCACCTACGGGTCCTCTAGAAGTTCTATCTCTAAATCGATTTATGAAATTTGCAGTGTCAGGAAAGTGAGGGGGAATTCCCCATACTTGGGTTTTTGATGGATTTAGTAGCCAATAAACCGTACGCTCGAGAATTTCGTCGCTTCCGCCTCCGCTGAAAGTTATGTAGGGATCTTCGCCTATTCCAAAACGTTCCCTCACATATCTTTTCGAGTTCTCAAGCGATTCCTTTGGATAACGCCTTGCTGCTTCCGCAAATGCGCCACTTAGTTCTAGCTCACGCCGAATCGATGAATATTGAGGAATCTCTCCAAAGCGAGACTCACCAGATGATAAATCTAAGCTCACCACGCCATGAGTTTCCGCTCTTCTCACATAGCTTCTTGCTTCGGGCGGTGTTCTAAAGTGACGTCTATGTCTTCTTCTACCGTCTTCTCTAGGATTCATATTACAGGCCTATTGTAAACCTCGATCTATATTATGGCAAGCACCAGAAAACTTGAAATTGAAGCTTTATCTGTTACAATATCCGCACGATGCCGTATAGGATTGAGGATAAGATCAAATTTCTCTCGGAGGCGAGCAAGATACTATCGTCGTCCCTGGATTATAAAGCCACCATTGCGGTAGTTGCGAATCTCGTTGTTAACAATTTGTCAGACTTTTGTCTCGTTGATGTGATTGAAGGCGAGAATATGAAGCGTTTAGCAGTAGGTGTTTCAGATGGAAAACATGAGGGAATAGTGCAGAAATTCTTTGGTTTTACTCCAGATCCTGAGAATAAAAAAGCAATTTACGAAGCAGCCAAACTAGGTAAACCAATTATAATAAGAAAGGCAACAAAACAATGGCTTTCCACAGTTTCCAAGATTCCTGAAGAAAAAGAGATCGTTTCAAAACTGAATTTAAAATCTTTTATTTTTGCCCCTCTTAAAAGTAGAGGTAAGATTGTGGGCGTAATGACTCTCGCTTCAAATAAGGACAAGTTTTACTACAAACAAGGAGACTCGATCTTCATAGAAGAGCTGGCCGGAAGAATCGGGCTTGCCATAGATAATGCCAGATTGTTCTCACAAACTCAGGAAGCTTTAAAAGTACGAAACGCTCAGTCAGCAATGTTGCGGAGCATTTATAAGTCTGCGCTTGATTTTCTTGCTCCTCAGTCATTGCCTCAAACTTACAAAATAGCAGTAAGTGAGGCAATTAAAATCGCTCAAGCCGAATTTGGAATAATCTTTCTTGAGAATAATGGTATTTTGAGTAGAGTCTATACAAACATGAAAGATCCGGGTTATGTTGAGCCTCGACGTGATGGGTATACCTATAGATCATTCAAAACCGGGCGTACGCAGCTTTTGACAAGTGATAAAAAAGATAGAATCAACCCAAAGCTTACGGCCCTGGGAATCAAATCAATAGTTATAATTCCTCTTACATATCACAATAAGGCAATTGGTGCCCTCACTCTTCTTGCCAAAAATGACAAACATTTTACAAGGGATAAGCTCGAGCTTTTACGGGTTTTTTGTGGGTTAGTTAGTCTTGCGATAGAGAAAACCAGACTTTATAAAGAAGCTGAAAGTACACTAAAGACTCGAGATCTCTTTATTTCGATGGCTGCACATGAGCTTCGCACCCCAACAACCACAATTCAAGGATACACTCAAATGATGAAGAGAAAAAGTGAAAAAGGTGAACCGGTACCACAAAAATGGGTAAGTATTTTATATGGTGAGACAGTGAGACTTAACAATTTACTTCGAGAACTACTCCGGGTAGAACAAGTCAAGACTGGCCAACTTAAGTACACCTGGAAGAGAAATAGCCTTACGGAAATAATAGAGAGAGTAATTGGTGCATCAAGCGTTACGCACCCAAATCACAAGGTAATATTTGAAAATAAGATTCGAAAAGGGAGCGATGTAATCCTATGTGACTTCGACAAGATAATGCAAGCAGTTATCAATCTGGTCAATAATGCAGCAAAATTTTCACCAAGTGGAACAAGGATTAAGATAAGTCTTTTTCACCGCGGCTCAAATATTATTATCGCAGTGAAGGATGAGGGATCAGGAATATCCAAAAAAGACCTGCCTCATGTTGTGGAAGGGTTTTATAAAGGGGAGGAGCACACTAAGGAAGGAATGGGCCTCGGTCTTTTCTTAACCGAGAATATTGTTCAGCGACACGGCGGTTCAATAAATGTTAAATCACAGTTGGGTAAAGGGACAGTAGTTGAAATGATCTTTCCAACTAATCCATCACATATAATATAAACGTGGACAAAGGATTGGCACTCAATAAAATTGCTCAGGAAATAGAGAAGTGTAAAATTTGCAAGAAAGATAAAATTGGTACGGCGGTGGTGGGGGAAGGAAATTCAGACGCAGAAGTAATTTTTATAGGGGAAGCCCCGGGTAAAACTGAAGCAGCAACTGGCAGGCCCTTCATAGGGAGATCCGGAAAATTTCTTAGGGAGCAAATCAGAAAAATTGGTCTTACTGAGGATGAAGTTTACATTACAAGCCCAGTCAAGTATTTGCCCACTTATAAAACCCCAACCGATGAAGACATTAAGCATGGTATGGTTCATCTATCAAAGCAACTGGAGGTAATAAGCCCTCATCTGGCAGTTCTGCTCGGGAGTGTCGCAGCCCGAGGAGTTTTGGGCGAAAAGATAAGCGTCGCCGCTCTTCACGGACAAACAATGGTCAGAAATGGCAGATTGCATTTTGTCTCATACCATCCATCAGCGGCAATTCGTTTCACCAAGGTCAGAGAAATGTTTATGTTAGACTTCAAAAAACTAAAAAAGCAAATCAGAACCTCTTAACGAATCCTTACACTCTTTTTCTTTTTCTCTTATGCTTGTGTTCTATATTGATATATATGAAGAATTTAGCAAAGAGAAGCATTTTTTATCACTTCTGGGCAGTGTTAAGCTCAAATCCGGAAGGTAAAAAGTACTCAAAGATCACGGCTCGATCAAAAGAGTATAGCTTCCAAGCACCTACATATAAACCTGAATTTGTAAGCGGACGATTGGCTATAAGGTAATATGGAAAGTACCAGAATACTTCTTGTCAAAATATTTAACGCAATCGGATTTATAATAGGATTTTTCTTACTTTTGCGAATCGTCTTTAGATTCTTCTCTGCCAACCCGTCAACCCCGCTTGTCAGTCTCGTTTATTCGGTAAGCGGTAGCTTAATTTATCCATTCAAGGGTATGTTCAGGGACGTTTTTATACAAGGCGCGGCAATTGATGTATCTGCTGTTATAGCCCTGATTGCATATTCGATATTGATATCACTTATAATCTCTCTCGTAAACGCACTTGTAACTCCTATAATTCTCCGCCACGACAGAAGTCTTCACGCTTAAACTAGATTTCAAAATTACTCTTCAGCTGGGGTTTTAACCAAAAAAATAGCGCCCGATATTTCAAGGCGCTATTTTTAATACTGCCTTATCTTGTGCCCGACAACGCTCTTCCTATGGCAATTAGTGCCACGGCTCCAACAATTGCGACTATGAAACTGTAGAGATTAAATCCTGTAACTCCGGGTTGACCGAAGACGCTCATTATGAAACCTCCAACTACACCTCCAACGACACCCAGAATTATGTCCATAAAGAGACCTTGTTGGCTATCTGTCCTCATGATTATTGATGCCAACCAGCCCGCGATCGCTCCGAAAACTATCCAAAGTACAACGTTCATTTGATCTCACCTCCTTCTTTCATATATTGATTGTAGTGCTGGGGAGTGATAAGCAAATTAAGAGGTAGTAAGAGTAGGGTAAGAAGGAGAAGCTTATTCCTTAATTACGTATCCGAAGCCTCTCATGGATTGAATCAAAGATTTATCAAATCCACTATCAACTTTCTTTCTCAAATATCCCATATATACGTCCACAACCCTAGTTTCAATATCCGGTGATGTTAGCCAGATGCGATTTAATATCATTTCTCGACTTAAAACTCTTCCTTTGTTGCTCATTAGGTATTCAAGAAGTTTAAATTCTGTGGGGGTAAGACTTATATCCTTAGTTCCTCTTTTTATCTCAAGCGTTGACCGATCAAGCTCCAGGTCCGCAACCTTGAGTTTGGTGTCGTGTGTGTCTCTTAGTCTTGCCTTGATTCTCGCAATAAGTTCTTGTCCATCAAACGGTTTTGCCAAATAATCATCTGCTCCAAGGTTTAGACCATGAATAATATCAGAGGTATCGCCTTTGGCAGTGAGGATTATAACGGGGGTTTCAGGATATTTCTTTTTTATTTCGCTGCATACAGTCTCGCCGCTTATTTTTGGTAAACCCAAATCCAAAACAACGAGGCTTGGTTTTACCTTTTTAAGGAAGGCAAGGGCTTCGGCGCCGTCTTGTGCTATTTCTACGGAAAAGTCCACCTCTGAGAGTAGGTCTTTCAGGTACTCTTGTAGCGACGGATCATCCTCTACTATTAATACTTTTTGTAACATAATTTGGAATTATATCCTTTTGATTTTTGATGTCAAGTTAACTGCTTTAGTATCGGCTTTTGCAGTCAAAAGACTAATAGAGAAGTGTAAGAAATATGTAAGAGCAATTCGATAAAATTATCTTTTTTGCTCAATATCAATCCTGGCGTTAATCGTTTTCAATTTATCGTTGACAGCTCGATTTATATCAACCTTGGCTGCAATGGCAAGCTGCATTAATGTAATCAAGACATCGGCAAATTCCTGATACATATTCCTTTTGTCAAAATTCTCAAGTTTGGCCTTTCTTTGGAGTCTAAGAATTCCCAGAATATCATTGCAGAGCTCTCCAACCTCTTCATTTAATTTAACGGTTCTTGCTAAAATTTCTTTCTCTCGCGGACTATTGAGGTCATAGTCCAACTTGTTTCTCTCGCTTAAGATTTTTACTTTCTCCTCTATTGATTTAAGGTCCATATTTCTGATTATAACACTGCGCAGTTATAATATAATTAGGACGTGAAGAGTTTAAAAGAAGAACCAATTCAAGAAGGCGAGATAATTGAAACCCACTGGGATGTTAAAAAAATTGCCGTAGGACTAGTAGTTTTGGCGCTACTTCTTATAGCCGGATCATATTTATTTCTGCCCAAGAGTGATTCGAATAACCAAGAAAGAGGAGTACTTGGAGTATCTGAAAGTAAAGTATCCACTGTTCAAGATGTACCACCACTTCCGTCCAAGCAAGACGTTCAGAACGTACTTTCAAGCGCACAAACCGCACTTTCTCAGATTACTTCGGATAATTTAACTTCCTCTCAGGCCGCAATCCAAAAAGTTATCTCCGATTTATCATCGCTTCAAGATAAAAAAGATGCGGTTGGTGTTTTCTGCGAGGTTGTGTGTAAAAATAAGTGATGATCAAAAAAATTAAGAAATTATTTTCTATTTTCGGACCCGGTTTTATAACGGGCGCTTCAGACGACGATCCTTCAGGAATTGCCACTTATTCACAAACCGGTGCTCAATTTGGATTTTCTCAATTATGGACTGCGCCTTTTTCTTTTCCATTTATGGCCGCAGTTCAGGAGATGTGTGGAAGAATCGGGCTTGTTACCGGCAAAGGGATTGCAGTAATTGCAAAAGAAAATTACACCAAAACAGTTCTATATTTCGCAGTCATGCTTTTATTAGTGGCAAACACTATTAATATTGGCGCTGACCTTGGTGCAATGGCTGGCGCAGCAGGTTTGTTAATAGGTATTCCCTTTGTAATCCTCTTGCTAATATTTACAGTTGTGACACTGGTTCTGGAAATTTTTGTTCCTTACACTACGTATGCACGGTTTTTAAAATACCTGACCCTATCTCTTTTTGCTTATATAGCAACAACAATCGTTATTAAGTTGGACTGGTCTAAGGTCTTCGTCTCGACTATTATTCCAAATATATCTCTCAGTCGAAACTATGTATTGAACATCGTCGCAATTTTGGGAACAACTATTTCCCCTTATCTTTTCTTTTGGCAAGCAGATGAGGAGGTTGAGGAAGAGATTGAGGAGGGAAAAATTAAAGCGATGGGTAAGGGAAAACCCGACGTCACAAGGAGAGACATAAAAAAGATGAGAGCGGATACGCTTATGGGTATGTTTTTCTCAAATCTTGTTATGTTTTTTATAATCGTAGCAACAGCCTCTGCATTATTTACCCATGGAATAACTACAATTCAGACCGCAGATCAAGCGGCTCGTGCTCTACAGCCATTTGCCGGCAAATTCGCATTCTTATTATTCGCTTTGGGCATTATAGGTACGGGTTTACTTGCTGTGCCGGTCCTTGCGGGATCTGCTGCTTATGCAATCGCTGAATCATTCAATTGGAGAGCTGGTTTGGGTTTAAAGTTCAAGCGTGCACATGGATTTTACGGTGTAATAACGATCGCAACTATCATCGGTTTATTGGTTAACTTTACTGCTATTAAGCCTTTTCAAATGCTTTATTACACTGCAATCTTAAATGGGGTTGTTGCTCCACCCCTTATGATTTTAATTTTATTTATCGCTAACAACAAAAAAATCATGGGAGACAACACGAATTCAAAAGTCTCAAATATAATGGGAATAATAATAACCGTTATTATGTCCCTCGCTGTAGCGGCGCTCGTTTTTAACTTCTTCGTAAAATAGCTCTCTTTCTGTTAAAATTCAAACTGTTATGAATGATTTAATTGACAGAGCAAAAATCTTAGTCGGAAAAATAAACATTGAGGAGAAGCAGACAAAAATTCGCGAAATAGAAGCACAAAGTACTGATCCAGACTTTTGGAAAGATAGTCTCGTAGCTACTAAAAAAATGAAAGAGATGGCGGCTTTACAAAAAGAGGTTGAGACCGTCAAAAAACTTCAGGAATATATCGACTCGAATAATACCACGGGACTTGAGTCCTTAATTTCTGAGATGGAGGTCTACTTTTATCTTGCAGGACCATACGATAAGAGTAACGTTATCTTCACAGTTCATGCCGGCCAAGGAGGCAGTGATGCTATGGATTGGGCCTCAATGCTATATAGAATGTACGTCAAGTATTTTGAGAAAAAGGGGTGGAATTTTGAGGTAGTTGATGAGACGCCGGGAGATGAAGCAGGAATCAAAAACGTAACAATCTCGGTTGAGGGAGATTTTATTTACGGCTATTTGAAGGGTGAGGTTGGGACACATCGTCTCGTCCGCTTATCTCCATTTAATGCAAATCAACTAAGGCAAACATCCTTTGCTTTGGTTGAGGTTTTGCCTCAGGTAGAAAACACGTCAGCTGAAATTAAGGAAGATGATCTTGAGTGGGATTTCTATCGAGCCTCCTCACACGGTGGACAGAACGTTCAGAAGGTCTCGTCTGCAGTCCGTCTTAAACATAAGCCAACCGGGATTATTGTCACATGCCAGACTGAAAGGTTTCAAGCTCAAAATCGCGAGAATGCATTAAAACTTTTGAAAGCAAAATTGTGGGCTCGCGAACAGGAAGAGCGTTCAGAAGCGGAGAAAAAAATTAAAGGTGAATATAGACCGGCATCGTGGGGAAATCAGATTCGCTCTTACGTCCTTCACCCCTATCAAATGGTTAAAGATTTAAGGACAAAAGTTGAGACTAGCAATACTCAGGCAGTTTTAGATGGAGATATTGATATCTTTATCGACGCGGAGCTTAAAGAGAGTTCAAATACATGAAAACAGGCGTTTTAGAAGGGGAGAAACATTTTACGGCCTCAGTTTGGATCTTAAGTTCGCGGGCGCCCAAGAAAATGCTACTAATTCATCACAAAAAATTGGAGCGTTGGATGCAGCCGGGAGGCCACATTGAGCAGTTTGAGAATCCCATCGAAACCGCGGTTCGTGAAGTAAAAGAGGAGACGGGGCTTGATATAAGTTTCTTGTTAGCACAAATTGAATTTGTTGATGAGGAGGGAAGTTTTCTTCCGACTCCAAAATTTTTTATAGAGCAAACAATTCCTGCCTGGCAAGACACACCCAGGCATTATCATCTTGACCTCAATTATGTCGTAGAAATTCCCGAACAAGATTTAAAAATTAACACACGGGAGTCACATGACATCGGTTGGTTTACAAAGAGGCAAATCTCAAAACTCTCAACTCACGCAGACACAAAAATAATAGTACGCAAGCTAATGTAGGGTTGTAAAAATGGCAAAAATGTGGTTTACTTATTGGTATGGAAGAGAAGGCGAAAATCATCCATAGCTTTGATGAATCGGCCGAGGACAAGAGATCTTCCAAACCGGGTAAACCGGGCCAAAGCAATTTCAAACCTATGAGCGGAAAATCACCGATAGTTTTATTTTTAATCCTCGCAGTTTTGGGTGTAGCAACCGGATTTGTAGTTTCAAAAGTTAGCGGTGCAGGAACGGTTCAGGTAGCAGGCCCGAATGGTAAAGTTACAACAACATCTATCTCGGCCGGCCAAGTTTTTGGTTCTAAGGATGAGAAGACTTTTAAGGACAGTGCGGAAGGAACATTAAAGGTAGGTGGAATAGATGGTGAAGGAGCATACCACTTGGAGCGCCCGGGCGGAGATTCACAAAACGTTTATTTGACATCTTCAGTGATCGATCTTTCAGGTTTTGTAGGTAAGAAAGTAAAAGTGTGGGGAGAAACCAATGCGTCCGATAAAGCCGGTTGGCTTATGGACGTCGGCAGGCTTCAAGTTTTGTAAAGTTCTGCTGATCCTGTTTCCGATGATTGTATTTGCCAATGTTACAAAAAAGTACGGTACTGGTGAACCTGTCCTTAACAACATCAATTTTTCAATTGACAAAGGGGCATTTGTTTATTTGGTTGGACCAACGGGCTCCGGTAAAACCACTATCTTTCGTTTAATAATTCGAGATCTACTCCCATCTGAAGGACAAATAAATATTGGAGAGTGGGATTTGATAAATCTTCCAAAGAACAAAATCCCGGTTTTGAGAAGAAAAGTTGGAGTGGTATTTCAAGACCTAAAATTGCTCATGGACAGGACTGTTGTTGAAAACGTAATGCTTCCATTGCAACTCTCAGGTACGGGTGAATCCGAAGCGAGAAATAAAGCTGAAGAGGCATTGATAGATGTGGGACTTGAGGATAAGCTTAATAAATTTCCATTGCAACTTTCCGGTGGAGAAAGACAGCGAGTGGCAATAGCGCGAGCCCTAGTTTTTGACCCTGAAGTAATTTTGGCAGACGAGCCTACGGGTAATCTTGATACTCAGACTTCATTTCAAATACTTGATCTTTTGAAAAGCATCAACAAAAAAGGCACAACAATTTTTATGGCAACTCATAACGATAAAATCATTGAGAAATCTAATGATCGGATAATGACGATGGAAAAAGGCAGAATGGTTGAAGACAGAAAAACAAAATCAGCGGAAAAGAAAGCCCCTGAGAAAGAAAAAAAAGACGAGGATAAGCACCATGATGATGAGAAAAAGAAAGATCCCGCCAAAGGCGAGACAAGCAAGATCAGTCTTGAAAAGCTTGCAAGCAAAGGAGATTAAATGCATTTAGATACAGTCAGAAAATATATAAGAAGGTCGCCGTATCAGGCTATATCTGCGATCATGATAATGAGCCTTACTTTTTTTGCATTTTCTGTTTTTGGAATTTTGACGATAGTTTCTGTCCGCTTCATAGCTTATTTTGAATCAAGACCTCAGCTAACAGTTTTCTTTAAAGACACTTCATCTCGAGCCGATATTGCTGCTCTTCAAAAAAAACTTGAGGACACGCAAAAAACCTCATCTATTACCTATGTATCAAAAGAAGATGCACTAAAGATCTATAAAGAGCAAAACAAAAGTGATCCAATACTTCTTGACTTGGTGACTTCCGATATACTTCCGGCCTCTATTGAAGTTCAGGCAAAACAGGCTCAGAATTTGACCGATCTTGCAAGTATTGTAAGAGGATCGGATAAGGTTGAGGAAGTCGTTTTCCAAAAAGACATAGTTGATACCCTTGTTGCTTGGACGAATGCCGCAAGAAAAATAGGCGCCGGAGTAATTGCAATTCTTGTTGTAGTCTCAACGATGGTAATAGTTACAATCATAGGAATAAAGATAACGATGAGACGCGAAGAAATAGAAATAATGAGACTAATTGGAGCATCTAATTGGTTTATTAGAGCGCCGTTTTTGCTTGAGGGAGCATTTTATGGATTTGTCGGTTCGGTTGTTGGTGGAGCAGCATCGATTGGACTTTTTTACTATTTCTCCCCCGCTCTCGAGTCATTCCTAAGAGGAGTCTCAATTTTTCCTATATCGCCAATAATAATGGGCGAGCTTCTTTTGATAGAAATAATTATCGCGGTTACTCTCGGCGCGTTTGCAAGCTATTTGGCAGTTCTTCGTTATCTTAAATAATGTGGTCCAGGAAAATATTAGTAACCTTATTTATAATTTGCTCGATAGCTTTTTTACTAAGCGCTAAATCTTTTGCGCAGGATTCACCAACTCCAACCCCGTCTCCCACTCCTGATAATTCAAAAGCAGTTTCAGACTTACAAAACCAAATAAAAGATTACGAATCAAAAATTTCCGATCTCCAAGGACAGGAAAAAACGCTCTCGTCTCAAATTTCCATAATGAATAACCAAATAAAGCTGACCGAGCTACGTATTTCAGCAACTCGGGAGCAGATTAAAGAACTCGAGCATGAAATAGAAATAGCCAAAAATAAGGTTAGCGGTCTTCAGAAAGACATTGACGTTTCAACAAAAGCATTAATTGGGAGAATTGCCGCTGTCTATCAGGTGGGATCGATTAAGCCCTGGGAGGTGTTTTTGACAGCAAGCAGTATCCACGACGTATTTAATAGACTTACCTATTTGAGGGTAGTTCAGGCGTATGACAAGAGAAAAGTTTATGCTGCGGAACAAGCAAAAAATGATTATGCCAATCAAAAGTCAATTTACGAAGACAAGCAAGCGGAGGCCGAGGCTTTAAGTAAAAAGCTTGAGGCTTATACGGATCAACTCGATCAGGAAAAAGCAAGTAAACAGACATTGCTAAGTCAAACACAAGGTAATGAAGCAAACTATCAAAGATTGTTGTCAGCCGCCCAGGCTCAGCTTGCCGGATTCTCAAAGTTTGCACAAAGTCAGGGAGGAGCATCTCTTCTATCAGGCCAAACGAGCTGTGATGATTGGGGATGTTATTATAATCAGCGAGATACACAGTGGGGTGGGCTTTCTCTCAACGGTACTCAATATACAATTGCTTCTGATGGTTGTCTTGTTACCTCGATGGCAATGGTTTTGACCCACTATGGACATAGGGGAGTAACTCCCATCTCCGTTAATTCAAACCCTGACAATTTTGCTTCTTACTATCCGGCTTATCTCCTTTACACAATTCATGTTGATGGGGTTACTGCGCAAAGAATAAGTGCCTCGATAGATTCAACCCTATCCGGTGGAAATCCCGTTGTGGTGGGAGTCCATGCATATGGCGGAACGCATTTTGTGGTTTTAGTAAGTGGTTCGGGAGGAAATTACAAAATGCGCGACCCATTTGTTCCAAACGGTAAAGACATAAACTTTACCGACCACTACTCCACGGGTAGTATTTACGAAATTGACAGAGTATCAATAAACTAATAGACTTCTTCTAGATGCTTAAAAAAGTCTGTCTAGTCTTGTTTGCGATTTTATTTTTCCTATTCTCTGCGCCGATCATATATGCAGTTAGTTTAACTGTCGGCAATATCCCTTCGAGCATTGACCAATCGCAAGATAAAGAGCTTGACATAGTATTATCTTGTTCCGGGTGTACAGGCGACTCGTTTTTACGGGCCGTTTTTTATCCAAGTGGAACAAGCTATTTCGGTTACACTCAGGATAATAGCGGGAATTGGATCAACTCACCTGGAGGGAGTTGTACACAATACTACAAAATCGCACAGTCCGACTTAAATAGTGGGAGTTGGAGCGGTAAACTCAAAATCAAGCCAGATTCGAACAGCTCTCTTTATGGTGGACCCGGTGATTATTTATTTAAGGTAGGAAGATATACGAGCAGCTGTGGAACACCAACATGGTCTACTGAGACTACGGTCTCCATAACGGGTCCAACACCGACTCCAACTAGCGCTCCAACACCCACAAACTCTCCAAGTGCTACTCCTACAAAAGCACCAACGTCTACACCTACCAAAGTTCCTGCTCTGAGTCCTACAGTATCGGCCTCGGACACTCCGTCACCTGGAGAAAGTAGCAATAGTGGTTTGCTATCTTCAAATGTGGATTCGCCTAAGGATACGCCCTCAGTCTCTACTAAGCCGGAAGTTCTGGGAATATCAACGGGAGGATCACCGCTATTATTTATAGTGCTTGGATTGATATTTATCGCAGCTTGTGGCATACTTGCATACTTTCAACTAGGCGACAAAATTTTTATATGGAAGAAGAAGTTGCAATAAGCAAAAATGCACAAGATACAAAAAAAATCGGCAAGGAATTTATCCAAAAACTTAAACCCGGGCAGATAATTTTTCTGACTGGGGATCTTGGTGCTGGAAAAACTACTTTTGTTCAGGGGGCAGCCGCGGGTCTTAATATACCTCAAAGAATAATCTCTCCAACATTTATTTTAGTGAGAGCTCATAGCGGCGTTCTTAAGGATTTGCCTATTAAAATGTATCACGTTGATCTTTACAGGGTTGAAAATGATGACGAGATAAAAAGTCTTGGATTAGAAGAAATGTTCGACGGCAAAAATAACTTAATATTCATCGAGTGGGGTAAAAAAACAAATAAGATTAAACATGATTGGGAAGTCGACTTTAAAATATTGGACGATAATGAAAGGGAAATTAAAATAATCAAAAATGAATAGAAATACAAAGCGCGCTATAAGCACTTTGAATAAAGGTGGAGTAATAATTTTTCCAACCGATACGGCTTTTGGAATAGGTTGTAGAATCGATAATGGTGTGGCGGTGAGCAGGCTTTTTAAAATCAAAAAAAGACCCGACAAAAAGCCGGTGCCGGTCCTTGCCTCTTCTGTAGAGATGGCTGAGAAGTACGTAGGAGAAATAGATCCCGATGTCCGTAAAATCATGAAAAAATATTGGCCGGGCGGATTGACAATTGTCATGCAATGCAAACAGGAAAGAGTTCCAGCTCTTGTTCGTGGCGACAGGGTAACAATTGGGATTAGAATTCCAAATCATAGGACAGCGCTTGAAATAATAAGAAAAATTGGAGTTCCAATTCTTGCTCCTTCGGCAAACTTCTCGGGAGAGCAGACTCCATATAAAAACTCTCAACTTAACAAAAAATTTGTCAACCTTGTGGATATGGTTTTGTCAGGACGCTGCAGCGCAAGAAAAGCATCAACGGTGATCGACGTAACAAAAAAACCTTGGAAAGTACTGCGCGAAGGAGCAGTTCACTTAGTAAAATGAGTATTTTATATATAGATACAAGAAATAATAAGGAGATTGTCGTTCGGCTTGAAAAGGGAGATAAGGTTTTTGAGCTCAAATCCGATGCTTTAAATTTGAAAGCTCAAGCCACGCTGCCATTGATTGATAAAATTTTAAAGGAGGCAAATTTGACGCCCGCAGATATAAACGAAATAAAAGTTGAAAGAGGCCCCGGCTCATTTACTGGTTTACGGGTTGGTATATCAATTGCAAACGCACTGGGTTTTGCAAACAACATTAAGATAAATGGTAAAAAAGTCAGCGAAATAGAAACGCCTCAATATTAGTTTCACGGGTCTTGTGATTTTAAATTCGTAGCTTATATAATGGTATATGCTCTCGTTTTTAAAACATTGGTTATTGCCTCACGAAAAGAATAATCACAGAGCCAAAATCCTACATAATTCAAGTCTGCTATTTATAGTGATTCTGGTTTTTTCGTTTTCCATCATTTCTCATGTTGTTAAAATCACTCATCCTGACGTCTTGGGTATATCCTATTCGATCTCGGCAAATGATCTTTTGTCTCTTGTTAATCAGCAAAGACAAAGCGGTGGTCTCCCTGCGCTTGTTGAAAATGCCCAGCTAGATGACGCCGCAAGACGCAAAGCTGCGGACATGCTTGCTAAAAACTATTGGGCTCATTTTGCCCCCGACGGCTCCACGTCGCCATGGGGCTTCATAAAAGCTTCTGGTTACAATTATCAATTTGCTGGAGAGAATTTAGCTAAAGGCTTTACTGATTCGGGGTCGGTTGTTACGGCGTGGATGAATTCTCCGACTCATCGAGACAATATCCTCTCAAATAAATTCAAAGATGTAGGATTTGCGATAGTTCCCGGAACTCTTCAAGGAGAAGACACAGTTCTGGTGGTTGAGATGTTCGGTGAGATACCGAGTGGAGCGGCCCAGGTGCCGGAGGTTGCTGTAAAATCTGCACAAAGTGCCCCGGCGGCGCCACAAGAGGCCCAAGTCAAATCAGTAGTGGCTTCTTCTCCAAAGTCTGTTGAAAGAGTGGTAAAGACGCCCAAAATAGATACTAACGCAACAAAAACAGTAACAACGGTGGGATTAATTTTCATGGGGTTAGCACTTTGTCTTGATGCTCTGGTTGTTGAGCGAAGAAAAATTCCAAGAATTGTCGGACACAATCTTGATCACCTCATGCTAATTGTCTTCTTTATAGTTTTCTTGATCATTATGAGGGGAGGAGTTATCGTATGAAGCCAATGAGTCACGGGTTGTATTATATTTTGGAACTGACGATTTTACTCGCCGGATTTTACCTTGTCTATCTCCTCTCTTACGACTTTAGACTTCAAATTATTAATCTGGCATTCGTTCTTTTGATCTACTCACTAATAGGCATGTGGCACCACAAGTCTCACCATTCATTGAAGTCTAAAATTGTGGTAGAATATCTCTTGGTAAGCATTTTGATATTTGCTTGCTTTTTGTTTCTTAACGCAGGAAAAATATGAAAGGCGTAATACTCGCAGGTGGACTCGCAACAAGGCTTAGGCCTCTTACTTTAGTAACAAATAAACATTTACTCCCGGTTTACAATAAGCCCATGATTTATTACCCAATTGAGGCTGCAAAAAAGGCCGGTGTATCCGAACTTCTTATTTCTTCTTCTCCCGATCATTCAGGACAATTCGCAAGCCTGCTCAAATCCGGAGAGGAGTTTGGTTTGAAGCTTTATTTTACTGTTCAAGACAAGCCCGGAGGAATAGCTGAGGCTATTATGTTGGCTGAGGATTTTGCAAAAGACGACAACTTATTAGTAATTTTGGGAGATAATATATTTGGTTATGATCTAAAGTTAGACCGCGAAGAGTTCGAAAAAAAAGAAAAAGGGGCCATGGTTTTTGGAGTCAGAATGGATACTCAATCAAAGCAATACGGAGTCATAGAGCTTGATAACCTAGGTAAAGTCCTCTCAATTGAGGAAAAACCGGATCATCCAAAGTCTAACATAGCTCAAACGGGAATCTATATGTACGATAAGCGTGTCTTCAGCTTGATCGAAAAACTTTCACCTTCTAAGCGTGGAGAGCTAGAGGTAACCGATCTAAATAATCTTTATGTTAAAGAAGGAACAATGAATTGCAAGATAATTGATTGGTGGATTGACGCCGGAAGTTCGCACGATGAACTTCTTCGGGCCAATACGCTTGTGGCCGAGAAAGTTCGCGCTGGCGAACTTTAACTTCATGACAAAAATAGTCTCCAGTAAAACTCTTTTTCAAGATCAATATATCCAATTGGTAGAAAATACAATCGAGTTCAAAGGTAACACCCGGCAACACAACGACGTTTACAGAAAACCTGCAGTTTCAATTTTCCCCATCGACGATTCCGGTAATATTTTTCTCATCAACCAATACAGGTATTTACTTGGAGAGACCGTTATTGAAGCGGTTGCAGGGATTATGGATGAAGGAGAAGAGATCCTTGATACAGCAAGACGTGAACTAAGAGAGGAAACCGGAATTGTGGCACACGATTATCGAAAAATTCATTCCATTTATGCTGCAGGAAGTTTTGTTAAAATCCAACAGCATTTGGTGGTTGCGCGTAATCTTTCTTTTGAAACTGCAACTCCCGAAGAAGACGAACAAATAAAGCTTATAAAAATGCCCCTTGTGGAGGCGGTAGAAAAGGTTCTGGCCGGAGAAATCAAGACAGCATCTAGTATAATAGGAATATTGCTTCTTGATAAAATGAGGCAGAGGGGACAAATATGAAAGTATTGGTTACAGGCGGAGCAGGCTTTATTGGTTCGAATTTCATTTTATATTGGCTCAAAAATCACTCGGATGATGAGATCGTAAATTTCGATAAGCTTACCTACGCGGGAAATCTTGAAAATTTAAAGGAGATAGAATCAAATCCTAGCTATCAGTTTGTTCGCGGAGATATTACAAATGTTGATGATGTCGCAAGGGTGATGGCGGGAATCGATACCGTGGTTCATTTTGCGGCTGAAAGCCACGTTGACCGCTCAATTCACGATCCGGCCCCTTTTATAATGGCAAACGTTGTAGGTACACAAATACTTCTCGACGCGGCTCTTAAAGCGGGTATTAAGAGATTTCATCATATCTCAACGGATGAAGTATTTGGATCGCTCGATTTAAACGATTCGAACAAGTTTAGTGAACGTACAAATTATAACCCCAGAAGTCCTTATGCGGCAAGCAAGGCCAGCTCAGATCATTTGGTGCGAGCTTATTACCATACGTATAGCCTACCTATTACAATTACCAACTGTTCAAATAACTTCGGCCCTTACCAATTTCCAGAAAAAATAATCCCATTGGCAATAACCAATCTACTTGAAGGTAAAAAAATTCCAATCTACGGAGACGGACTTTATGTTCGCGATTGGTTATATGTTGAGGATCATTGTAGAGCAATTGATGCGGTTTTGACATCAGGAAAAGTAGGCGAAACATATGTCGTCGGAGGTTTAGTCCAGGATATTCCCAATATAGAAATAGCAAAGAAAATTATCCACCTCCTTGGTAAAAAAGAGGAAAGTATTGAATTTGTTGCTGATCGTCCGGGACACGATAGAAGATACGCAGTGGACTGGTCGAGAATAAAAAACGAATTGGGCTGGGAGCCGGAACACGATTTTGATACTTGGCTCGCTAGTACTGTCGAATGGTATAAAAACAACGAACAGTGGTGGAAAGACGTTAAAGACGGAGAATATCAGAAATATTACGATAAGCAGTACAAGAATTCCCTTCAAAACTCAGAATAAACATGAAAATAGCCTTGACCGGATCTACAGGGCTCGTAGGTTCAAGATTTTTTGACCTCCTAAAAAGTAAATATGAAATTATTCCCGTTTCATCATCTTTTAACGTTGATATTACGGAAAAAAATAGGCTATGGGATTTTCTTGAATCAAAATCCCCCTCGGCCATAGTTCATTTAGCCGCAAAAACTAGTGTAGATGCCTGTGAGGATGACCGTAAGGAAGATATAAAAAAACTCTCTAAAGATAAAGTTTACGACGGATCATCTATCAATTTAGAAAACCTGGACCCTGAGGTATGGAAAAAATCGACAACAGCTTTTGGAGTAAACGTTGTAGGAACAAAAAATCTTGCCGATTTTGCAGCAAAGAAAGACATAAAAATGTTTTATGTCTCAACAGATTTTGTATTTGACGGAGAACAGGATGAACAATACGATGAAGAAAGCCTGCCGTGTCCTGTTAGCTGGTATGGTCAAACTAAGTTCTGGGGAGAAAAAACCATAAATCACAACTCACTTATTACAAGAATCTCTTACCCTTTCGGTTTTAGGAGCAAGATAAAGAGAGATTTGATATGGACTTTGGTGGAGCTGTTAAAAACAAGGGAAACAGTGAGTTTTGTTTCAGACCAGATAATTACTCCCACATTTATTGATGACGTGGTTCATGGCCTCAATTTTCTGATGGAAAAAAACGCAACGGGACTTATAAACTTGGTTGGGAATAACTCTCTTTCTCCCTATGAGATTGGTATAGCTTTATGTCGCGAATTTAACTTACGCGAGTCGAAAATAGAACTCACAACTCGCGAAAAACTTTACAAAGGTCGAGCGCATCGCCCCTTTAAAGTCAGGCTCAAAAATGATAAACTAAGAAATCTCGGTTTTGAAATGACAGACTTTTTTGTAAGTCTCTCGAAAATAAAAAAAGATTTATGAAGGTAACTTTTATAGGGCACGGATACGTTGGACTTGTAACCGCAGCAGTTTTTGCTGATTTTGGGAACACAGTTTACGTAATAGGTCACACAAAAGAAAAGATTGAAAATCTTAAAAATGGAGTAATTCCAATTTATGAACCCGGTCTTGAAGAGCTTGTCAAAAAAAACGTCAAAGCAAAACGGTTAATTTTTACACTCGATTATGCTCCCGCGATTCCAGATTCGGACATAGTGTTTATTGCAGTAGGTACGCCCACCACAAAAACTGGAGACGCGGATCTATCAACCGTTCTATCAGTTGCTGAAAAAGTTGGTCAAAAGCTTGAGGGTTATACTGTTGTAGCAACTAAGAGCACCGTTCCTACGGGTACAAATAAAAAAGTAAGAAGAATTCTTGAGGAGACGAAACCGAAGGGCGCTGAAGTTGACTACGCCTCAGTACCTGAATTCTTGCGTGAAGGAAGCGCAATTTCCGATACGACAAACCCTGACAGGGTAGTTATTGGCGCTGAGAAAAAGCGAGCTCAAGATGTTCTTGTCAAATTACATGAGCCGATTAATGCTCCAATAGTGTTAACAAATTTTGAGACAGCCGAATTAATAAAATATGCAGCAAATTCTTTCCTCGCACTTAAAATTTCTTATGCAAACGCCATCGCAAAACTGTCAGAGCTTTTGGGAGCCGACGCTTTGAAAGTCCTTGAAGGTATAGGAATGGATAAGCGAATTGGTAATATGTTCTTATCTCCAGGTCCAGGATATGGTGGAAGTTGTTTTCCAAAAGATGTGAAGGCGCTTATTTCAATTGCAAAAGACAATGATTACCCCTTTTCTTTACTTGAGGAGGTTGAGTTGATAAATCATCAATCAAGACGCGATGTAGTCAGAAAAGCGCGAAAACTTCTAGGAGAACTTCGAGGTAAGAAAATAGGAATTTTGGGCTTAGCGTTTAAGTCGAACACCGACGACATGAGAGATGCTCCGGCAATCGACATAATTAACTTGCTTCAAAACGATGGCGCAGAGATCACAGCCTTCGATCCAAAAGCCATGGAAAGCTCAACGGCGGTTCTCAAAAACATAGGATACACAAAAGATGCTTATTCGGTTGCAGATAAAGCAGACCTCTTGATAGTTCTTACTGAGTGGAATGAATTTAAAGAGCTCGATTTTGAAAAAATTAAAAAAAGCATGAAGACTCCAAATATTATAGATGGACGTAATCTTTACGACCCTGAGCAGTTGAGAAGCCAAGGATTCAACTACATGGGGATTGGAAGATGAGTTATGAAAAAAGTACTAATTACCGGCGTAACAGGTTTTGCCGGTAGTTTTCTTGCAGAAAAACTTATTGCCTCAGGTCAATATGAAGTCTCCGGTACATATCTTACCGATGAGAGTCGGAAAAATGTATCTTCGGATAAGGTCAAACTCGTCAAAATAGATCTTCAAAATTCGGAATCTGTTAAGGGTTTAATCTTGCAGGAGAAACCGGATCTAATATTCCACCTCGCAGCTCTTGCTTCCGCTGCTCAGAGTTTTAAAAATCCTTCAGAATTTATCAACAACAATATAGATGCGCAAGTTAATTTGCTGGAGGCGGTTCGAGCAGCCGATATCAAGCCCAGAATACTTATTGTCTCTTCAGCTGAAGTCTATGGAGATGTTAACCCCGGAGATTTACCCATTGATGAGGAGACTCCAATTCGTCCTGTGAATCCCTATGCAGTTTCAAAAGTTGCTCAAGACTTTTTGGGATTCCAATATTTTGCATCGTATAAAATCCCAATAATACGTGTTCGCCCATTTAATCATATTGGTCCTCGCCAATCGCCCTCTTTTGTTGTTGCGTCGTTTGCAAAGAAAATAGCTGATATTGAAAAGGGAAAGATTGAGCCGGTCCTTAAAGTCGGAAATTTGGCTGCAAAACGAGACTTTACCGACGTCCGAGACATGGTTGATTCGTACGCTCAGATACTTGAAAAAGGCGAGTCCGGTGAAGTTTACAACATTGGTTCGGGTCGCTCGGTTCAAATAAAAGATATTTTAGATAAGTTATTATCGTTTTCAGATAAAGAGATAAAAGTTGAGGAAGATCCCGAGTTAATACGCCCAATTGATGTCCCAGAACTTGTCTGTGACAGTTCAAAGATTGAAAAAACTACAGGTTGGAAACCAAAAATCGACATTGATACAACGCTCCGCGAAACCCTCGAATATTGGAGAAGTCAAGACTAAAATTCTTTCCATTGTGATGGAAGTTCTGTGGAGAAATCAAGGCGAGACATTGTAGAATTGTTTGGTTCTTTGTCAATCAAGATCAAAATTGAAATTTCCTGAGGACCAGAGCCTTTGGAAAGAAGCAATCCAGACGTGTTGGTTAAATTGCCTTGTTCCATCAAGTCTGCCTTCCAACCCTTAGTTTCAAAATAAGTTTTAAGAATAGAAGCAGCCTTTTTCGGAGATCCCTTAAATTTAAATAGTCCATCATAGTCTTTGAATCTGGGTTCATATACCCGGGTGGGTAGCGCAGTGGGGTTTAGAGCTGTAGTAATTTTTGCCTCGTAGACTACGAAAACCTCTGGTAAGCGAATCGTTTGAGGCCAATCCTCGGGGTATGATGTGGGTTGCTCCGGAAATTTGATTCTACTAACCCATCCGTCAGGTTTTGTATTTTTGTTGATTTGAATAGGCTGAGATACATCGGTAACTTTTGTTGAACGTAGATTTAAAAAAAATACAGCCCCAAGTACACATGCAAATGCAATTATCGGAACTAATTTTCTCATTGGTCTATTTAAATCTTTCGAGGTCGGCGTCAACCATGAGGTTCATGAGTTGTTCGAAGGATGTCTTTGGTTCCCAGCCGATTTCTCTTTTGGCCAACGAATAATCACCTTTCAAATCCTTAATTTCTGTTGGTCTGTGAAGTTTTTCGTTTGAATAAACGTGTTCTTTCCAATCCATTCCAACATGTTCAAATGCAATTCTGCAGGCGTCCTCGACTGTGTGCGATGTATTTGTTCCGATAATATAATCTTTCGGCTGGTCAGTTTGAAGCATAAGCCACATAGCCTCAACATATTCTTTTGCATATCCCCAATCGCGTGAGGCCTGAAGATTTCCAAGATGGACTTTTCCCTCGGCATCTACCAGCGGCTCACCAAGTTCGTTTAATGGTAACTTATTAACTCCGTTTTTAATGCATGCAACGGCTGCTGAAATTTTCCTTGTGACAAAGTGCATACTGCGTCTCGGCGATTCATGGTTAAATAAAATTCCACCACAAGCAAACATTCCATAAGATTCCCTGTAGCAACGAGTCATCATGTGGGCATATGCCTTCGCAATTCCATAAGGATTGTTGGCGTCAATCAAAGTGTTTTCGTTTGCGCTTTCTGCTTCAATATTTCCATAGATCTCGCGGCTTGTCGCTTGATATACGCGCGCATCCGGAGCAAAGTGGCGGACCGCTTCAAAAACACGAACTGGACCAAGCGCGGTCACCTCGCCCGTATAGAAAGGCTGTGTCCAGCTGTCTCCCGGAACAGATTGGGCTGCAATATTATAAACTTCGTCAGGCCTATTTTTTCGAACCGCGTTTCCAATACTTTCCGAATCTATTAAATCAACTGCTTCAATTTTAATTTTCCCGTAGAGATGGGAGATGTTCTCGTGATAAAAAGACGTTGTGTGTCTGACAGTACCGGTTACATCGTATCCTTTTTCAAGAAGAAGCTCTGCAAGGTAAGATCCATCTTGTGAGGAAGCTCCTATAATTAAAGCCTTTTTAGCCATTTATTGTTTAATTTTACATAAACCATGGTTTTTTCTCAATAGCCATGTAAGCCAAGCTTTAATCATTCAGTCCAAATTGGTACAATAAGAATAGTGAAAAGCTATATTGTTGCCGGCGGAGCCGGTTTCATTGGATCACACATTTGTGAAAGACTTCTCTCACGAGACTCAAAAGTCTACTGCATAGATAATTTAATTACCGGAAACGAGAAAAACATCGCGCGTTTGCTTGAAGATGAGAATTTTACATTTATAAATCAAGATATTACTCACGGAGAAATAGCGGCAAACGGTCAAATCGATGGAATTTTCCATCTTGCTTCTCCCGCCTCTCCAAATGCTAAAAGTTCAAAAAGTTACATTGCTCATCCCGTAGAAACTTTGCTTGTAAATTCTTTGGGAACAAAGAATTTATTGGACTGTGCGCTTAAAAATAAGTCTTCAATTGTTTTTGCGTCTTCATCAGAAGTTTACGGTGATCCAACGGTCTCACCCCAAAAAGAAGATTATTTTGGTAATGTAAATCCTAACGGCATACGCTCAGTTTACGATGAAGGTAAGAGGTTTGGAGAATCAATTTGTATGACTTACCATAGAAAATACGGAGTAGATGCTCGTATAGTCCGTATTTTCAATACGTACGGAGCGCAAATGCAAAAAGACGACGGTCGAGTGGTCTCAAATTTTATTAACCAAGCCTTAGAGGGAAAAGACATAACAATTTATGGAGATGGTAGTCAAACGAGAAGTTTTTGCTATGTAGACGATTTAGTCGACGGATTAATTCTGACCATGGAAGAGGCAAGTGCTCGTGGTAGAGTAATCAATCTGGGTAACGACGACGAGCATAAAATAAATGAAATAGCCGAAATTATCAGGAAATTAACAGGTTCAGAATCAAAAATCGTAAACGAGGATTTACCCAAAGACGATCCTCACCAGAGAAGGCCTGATTTATCGCTTGCAAAGGAGCTTTTGGGCTATGAACCAAAAATAACGCTTGATGAAGGGCTAAAAAAAACTATAGAATACTTTAAAAGCATATGAAAGCAGTTGTAATAATTCCAAGCTACAATGAACTTGAAAATATTAAAAAAATAATCCCGATTATTGAAGATGATGTATTTCCCAAAATAAAAGACTACAAGATGGCAATTCTTGTAGCTGATGATAATTCGCCTGACGGTACTGCGGATGAAGTAAAAAAACTTGCCGCAAAATATAAAAACATTGAAATTTCAAGCGGCGAAAAAAATGGTTTGGGTGCGGCATATGTCAGAGCAATGACTTATGCGATTGAAAAAATGGATGCGGATGTCCTTTTTGAAATAGATGCGGATCTTCAGCATGATCCTCTTAAGATTCCCGAATTTTTAAAAAAAATTGATGAGGGTTACGACTTGGTAAACGGTACGCGCTACAGTGATGGAGGATCAATTCCTGCAAAGTGGCCGCTTATCAGAAAAATGTTTTCGATAGTTGCCAACCTATTCGTTCGCATCGTTTTTACTAAGTTTGCTATTCATGACTGGACGGGCGGATATAAAGCTGTCAAAAAAGAAGTTTTCCTTAAAGAAAAAAAAGAACTGACTAAATTTAACGGGTATATTTTTCAAATATCTTTTTTACAAAAGGCAGTGAGAGACGGATTCAAAATAGGAGAAGTTCCATTTAATTTTGGCGAAAGAAATGTGGGAGATTCCAAAATTGCACCCGTTGGCTACATTATGAATGTGGTTTTTTTCGTTTTGACAACAAGAATAAAAGAGTTGGCAACCGGATCTTTTGGCAAGTTTTTAGTGGTTGGAGGAATTGGTTTTGGTATAAATTATGCCGTTTTGAGAATTGGTTCAGACGCTTATCACCTTGATCATTCGGTAGCAAACTTAATAGGCGCGGCATGTGCAATTTTCTCAAACTACAATCTAAATAATCTTTGGACTTTCAAAGAAAAAAGAGCTAAGACCTTCGGAGGGTATATTTTGAAGTTGATCCAGTTTTATGCAACCAGCGCGATAGGTGTAATTTTTATCCAGACAGGAACAATATTTTTAGGGGATAAATTCTTCGGGGAAAAATACTACCAGATTTACTTTTTGGCAGGGACTGCGCTGCTTCTGATCTGGAATTTCACTGTTTACTCAAAATTCATTTGGAAAAATAAATAATGTCTCTTGTCAATTTTATTCGGAAGAACCACATTTTAATCGCCGTTGGAATAATTCTTCTAATCGCTGCATTTTTAAGAATACATAGAATTTCAGAATATTTAACTTTCTTAGGAGATGAAGGAAGAGACGTGTTGGTCGTCCGTGATATTTTGCACGGACACTTTACACTATTGGGTCCTCGTGCATCGGCAGCGGATTTCTTTACTGGACCAATTTACTACTACATGATGGCTCCATTTTTATTCTTGTCAAATTACAATCCCGTGGGGCCAGCAATAATGATAGCCGTGCTTTCTGTTATAACGGTTTATCTAATATATAGGTTTGGTAAGGAGTGGTTTGGGCAAACTCCGGCATTAATCGCAGCTTTTCTTTACGCCATATCACCATTGGTAATTCAATATTCTAGATCTTCCTGGAACCCAAATCCCATGCCTTTCTTCTCCATGATTATGTTGTATATCTTGTATAAATCAATTCCAAAACCATCAATTCAAAAGTTCATTCTCCTTGGGTTTTTGTACGGAATAGCTTTCCAACTTCACTATATAGAAATTTTTCTTGGGATAACAATCGCTTTCTATATGCTAATTGCAAACATCATGATCTCAAAAAAAGAACTATTTCTTAGATTGATAAAGCAGTATGCGAGCTTCGTGGCTGGTTTTGTTGTTGGCGTATCTCCTTTTTTGGCGTTTGAGGCAAGACATGGATTTCCAAACGTAAGAACAGTTATAGCATTTATTATTCATGGAGATACAAAACCAACCGATATTGGCTACACAACGCTCACCCAGAATGTTCCCGATGTGTTTTTTAGACTATTTGCCCGCCTTCTAATGTATTTTCCTGAGGCTGGGAAGATCCGCCTTTATGATACTAACGTCATAATAATTTGGACCATCTTCACTATCATAGTCGCCGTGGCATCGGTTATTGCATTGATTAAGATAAAAAATGTTTTTGTCAGACTGCTTTTTGGTTTGTGGCTTTTCTTCGGGGTTATTTTATTTGGGTTTTATCACAAGGCAATTTACGATTATTATTTTGAATTTATGTTCCCCTTGCCCTTCCTTCTATTTGGAAATTTACTGTCCTTTATTTCGGAAAAAAACCGAATTTTAAAATTTGTTGCAGTCGCCACTTTTGCCATAGTTTTGTACTTAAATTTCCTAGGTTATCCATTTAGATATCCGGGCAATAATCAATACGGGCAAGTTAAAAAAATATCAGAATTCATTTTAAACAAAGCTAATAATAAGCCTTTCAATTTTGCTCTTCTGACTGGTGGAAATTCAGACCATGCATATCGCTATATTTTTGAGACCGAGGGAAAACCGCCGATTACTATTCAATACGCTGGTGTTGATCCACAAAGAAAAACCGTAACGGATCAACTATTTGTAGTTTGTGAAGATCTAAATTGCAAACCTGAAGGATCATCTCTTTGGGAGGTTGCCGGATTTGGAAGAGCAAAGATTGTAGACGAATGGCCCGTCTCAGTGTTAAAAGTCTATAAGCTTGAACACTATACCGGAAAGTAATGTTTAAAAAAGGAAACGCATTTGAAGAGCAGGAAAGAGGAGGTTGGATTTATGGTTACTTTATGCCGGACAGCCTTGCAAAGGACAGCAGACTTGAAATAAAAATTGTAAAACTGGACAATAAATTTACCTCAAAACCCCATTCCAATAAAACCGCTACGAAAATTGACATAGTTTTTGGTGGGAGTGCCGTCTGGGAAGTTGACGGAGAAGAGATAGAGATGAAAGCGGGTGATTATCTAATAATACCCCCAAACGTTGTCACTGCCGTAAAAAAAGTTATAAGTGATGAACTGGTAGTTCAGAGAATAAGAGTTCCATCAAGTCCGAACGATAAAGTAAGTGTTTAATTATGATAATTGATGATGAAATGGTAGATGTGGTCGATGAAAGGGGCAAGGTTCTTTATCCGGTTTTAAAAACAGAAGCACATCAAGAAGGACTTCTTCACAAAACAGTTATTGCGGGAGTTGTAAACTCGAAAGGACAAATAATGCTCGTAAAACAAGCCCCAGATAGGCAAGAACCCGGGCAGTACGTAAGTCCTATGGGTGGACACGTTAGCGCCGGTGAAACAGAGACGGAAGCCTTAAAACGTGAGATTGAAGAGGAGCTTGGCTTTAAAGATTTTGAACACAAAAAGATAGGAAAAATAATTTTCAACAGAGAAATTTTAAACCGAAAAGAAAATCATTATTTTATAGTCTACGAAATAACGGTTGATACTGATCCGGTTTTGGGTCCTGAGGCAGCCGGCTTTAAATGGTTTGAGATCGGAGAGTTGAAACGAGAACTACGTAGTAATCCGAAATATTTTGGAGATTCATATTTTTTTACTCTGAAAAAATTTTACCCGGAACTGCTGATTTAAAGTGTTTTTTTGGTGTATAATACGCCTCAAATGTCGGATTTGTTCTCGATTATTACTCCCACTTATAATCGCGGGTATATTATTTGGAAAATTATCCAGGCCGTTCAGAAACAAGAACATCCCAATTGGGAGATGATTATCGTTGATGATGGATCGACCGATAATACGGAGCAGGTAGTTGCTGAATTTCAAAAAGATCCTAGAATAAAATATTTCAAAAAGAAAAAAGAGGGAGCATCCGCTGCAAGAAATTTCGGTTTAAATAAATCAAAGGGGTCGATCACTACTTATATTGATAGTGATGATGTTGTTTATGAAAATTATCTATCGGTAGCGCGCGAATTCTTTAAGAAGAATCCTAAAAAAATATTTGCAACCTGTAATTACAACCGCCGCTTAGAGCTTTACAAAGATTACAAATTAATTGACTTTATAAATTCTAGCTCGGCTCAGAGTCTGGATGTCAATTTGCAGGATTTTTATCACTGGAAAGTCAGAACTTGCGGCACGGGAATTTTTCACAAAAAAGTTAAGGGTTTGCGTTGGGACGGAAGTTTTAAAATGCTTGATGATTTGGATTTTATTCTGACACTTGGAAGAAAGTTTCCCAATGGCTATATTCACATACCCTTTGTTCTGTTTGAGTATTTGCAGAAGTACGGTGGAGATGGAATCTGCTCAAACACGTCCTACAGAGATCAAGGGAAGGCATTTGAGCAGATTTACAAGAAGCACAGGAATGATCCTCTTATGAAGGGGCAAACTTGGTATCCTGAAAGAGTTGAAAAATACAAAAAACTGCAAAAAGATCTTGAAGCGGGGTTTGCTCCTGACCCGATTTATAAATATTTTCCCAAATACTTTTCTCCCAAAGTAAAAACCCGATAAGAGTAGGCTATTTTCAAGCAATACTGATAATCGGGTTTTAACTTTAGTGCCAAAGAGAGTTGCTTAAGCTGCTCCAATTTTGAACATTGCTGTTCCACAAACCGGGCATTTTCCCTTCATTGCTGGTTTTCCATTCTTCATGGTTACCTTCGTTGCGTTTGCATCTTCTCTCTTTGCGCGACATTTTACACAATACATACTTGACATAATTTTTGCTCACCTCCCTTCAACATTAAAATAAAATTCCTGAAAAATTAATAATTTTTGCTTTTAGAATGAAGTAGAAGACTATATTAATTGCTACAAGAAGCGCTGTGATTGCCAAGGTTTTTCGCATATCCGCGGCAACGTAAGAGTAATTGTTATGCTTTTTAAGCGGGACATTTTCAGTAGCAGAAAAACTTTGTGGAATCTCAATTCTAATTTCTTGCTTGTCCTCAGAAGGATTCCTAAATGTTATAGCTGATGAAAAATCTTGACGTGTCGCTGCTAACACTTTTTGTTTCTTTGTTTTTCTTTTTTTACTCATACTTTGAGCCTAAGTGCGTGATGATTAGAAAAAGTATCACATTCCACACGCACGTGTCAAGGGGTAATCGAGGCTAAGACGTTTACTAAAAAACAGTTTACGTTGATTTCACAGGCAATTTGATAGTCTTGACAGTATAAGTTTGCAACGAGTAAAATGGGTATTGCCGTATGAATTTTACCCCCGATTTTATTATTTTCATCCTTCTCTTTATTTGGTCCGGAATATTGACTTTTCTGTTCTTCAGGTTTTATTTGTATTATGTTAGATTGGCAAAAGATGGTAAATCCGGATCCTTGGTTAAGATGATGGATAGCTTTGCTGCAACAACCGAAGAAAACAAAAGGGTACTTGATAATCTCATGGGAAAATATGATAAACTTGAAAAAGACGGAGCAGCACATATTCAAAAAATTGGACTTGTGCGTTTCAATCCATTCAAGGATACAGGCGGAGATCAAAGCTTTATTCTTGCTTTGGTAGACGCAGATAATACGGGAGTTGTGATATCGAGTTTGCATACTAGGACCGGCACGCGTTGGTACGCAAAGGGTGTTGCTCACGGAAAAGGCGTCGAACATGAGTTATCAACGGAAGAACTTGAAGCTTTGAAAGGCGCGAAATTTTTATCCAAGTCGGAATAATGAATAGTAAACAAAAAAATTTAGTAATAGGTTTGGTAGTCTATTTGGTTGCCGCAGTTGCTTCCTACTTTGTCTTCTCTCATGTTGGTGGTGTGGGATCCATGTCGGTTACAACACCAGTTGCTCTTCCTTCAACAGGGTCAGATCAAAAAGTAGCGTTTGACAATAATCTTCCCAGGACCCAAGCCTGTCCTTTAAACGGAGCAAAATATTCTAAACAGCAAGAAGCTTGGTGGAAACAACACAGACCGCTTGGAGTAATGATAGAGAATTCACTTGATGCCCGTCCTCAGTCGGGAATATCCTCTGCTGACGTTGTTTATGAAGCGGTTGCAGAAGGAGGCATAACTCGATTCTTGGCAGTATTCTATTGTCAGGATGCGGGAATTGTAGGTCCCGTGAGGTCTGCGCGTACTTATTTCCTAGACTTTATCTCGGAGTACGCAGATTATCCTCTGTATGCTCACGTCGGTGGAGCAAACACCTCGGGCCCCGCTGATGCATTGGGTCAAATAGAGCAATATGGTTGGCAGACATATAATGACTTGAATCAATTCTCGATAGGCTTTCCGACATATTGGAGAGATTACGAAAGACTAGGCCATACTGTAGCTACAGAGCACACTATGTATTCAACGACCAGCAAGCTTTGGGACATTGGTAAGCAAAGGAAGTTGACTAATGTTGATAAAGACGGAAATTCGTGGGATCAGGATTTTACTCCTTACAAATTCAAAGATGAAACACCAGCCTCCAAGCGACCGGCCGCTCAGGAGATTAGTTTTGATTTCTGGCAAGGGTACGGGGATTATTCGGTAAAGTGGAATTATGATCCAAAAACCAATACCTACCTTCGTACAAATGGTGGTAAACCCCACATGGATAAAGATACGGACAAACAAGTCGCCGCAAAAAACGTTGTTACGCTTTTCATGACAGAAGCACGAGCAAATGACGGCTATGAAGGAAATCTCCACATGCTGTATGGAACAAAAGGAACAGGCAAAGCGGTAGTGTATCAAGATGGAGTTGCAACCAAGGCAACTTGGAGCAAGAAAAATAGAACATCAAGACTAATTCTGCACGATTCTTCCGGTCAGGAGATAAAATTTGACCCTGGCTTAATATGGTTTGAGGTTCTCTCCACAACAGCTCCTGTTATTGTCAAATAAAGTTGTACGAGTTATAATGATCGTGTAATGTTCTCAGACCTTATTACTAGTAAAACTCGTGTAAAAATCCTCACGCTTTTCTTAGAAAATTCCTCCGAAATGTATCATGTTCGCGAGATTGTTCGTAGGGTTGAGGAGGAAATAAATGCTGTAAGGCGAGAGCTCATACATCTTGAGAAAAAGGGACTATTAACTCGCGAACCTCGCGTAAATAGAGTTTACTATTATCTTGATAAGTCTTATCCGTTTTACAACGATCTTTTGATGATTCACTCAAAAATGAAAGGAATCGGAGCAGATATCATAAAGAATAGAATAAAGCTTGGAAAGATAAAGTTTGCAATGTTGTCCGGAAAATTTGCTCGAGGAATTCGCGAAAATCCCGAGGAGGTAGATTTGCTTTTGGTAGGGACCGTGGTAGTGCCGGAGTTATCGCTTATTGTTAGGGCAGAAGAAGCAAGAAGGAAAACTGAGATTAATTACACGGTTATGAGTGAAGAGGAATTTTCCTTCCGTAAGAAAAGACGCGACCCGTTTATAACAGGAATAATTTACGGATCTCGGGTAATGCTTATTGGAGACGAGGAAGCGCTCCTGGCTTAAGATGAAGACCCCCAAGTTTTTTCTATTCACTCTGTTTGTTTGTGCCTTTTTGCTTTTTCTTGTTGATTTGCCGACACCTGTAAAACTAGGGTTTAAGATGCCTTTAATTGGAAGGCCTGTTTCTCTCAGTTTTGATTCTTCTCACCTTAATTTACATTTAGGACCTTTAAAAGTAACTCATGATATACCTTATAAATTGGGCCTTGATCTACAGGGAGGAAGCAGGCTTACGTACGAAGTAGATATGAAAAATATCAAGACCACTGACCGCGATTCAGCGTTTCAATCTGCTGTGGGAGTCGTTGACAGGAGAATAAATCCTTATGGAGTAAGAGAATCATCAGTTCAATCTTTGAAAATCGGTTCCGACTATAGAATAATCGTTGAATTGCCCGGGGCCTCAGATGTTTCCCAAGACCTGGATCTGCTCGCAAGCCCCACCAGACTTTCATTTTGGGAGAATGGTAAGGAAAAACTTGCTACCGCCGATGCAATCCTTCTACCTGTGGGTCTTACATCGATTTATCAAAATAAACCCAATGAGACCCCGTTGACCGGGCGAGATCTTAAGAACGCACAGGTAGTGTACGGCTCTCAAAACGGGACTCCTCAGGTGCAGCTTAATTTCACACCAACGGGGACAAAATATTTTGCCGATATAACCAACAGAAACGTTGGAAAGCAGGTGGCAATAGTTATAGATAATCTAGTAATTTCGGCTCCGGTTGTACAGCAGGCAATTCTTTCTGGAAATGCGGTCATCACGGGGAATTTTACATTGGATCAGGCAAATGCTCTTGTTCGCCAGCTCAATTCTGGTGCTCTTCCCGCACCGCTTAAGCTTATAGGTCAATCTACGATCGGCCCATCGCTTGGAATAGAATCCTTGAAAAAGAGCCTGGGGGGGGGAATTATAGGATTTCTGTCCATTATAATATTCATGACGCTTCTTTATAAAAAAGAAGGAATTCTTGCAGGCGCAGCGCTACTAATTTATGTTATAGTAACGCTTTTTATTTTCAAAATAATTCCCATAACGCTGACTCTGGCTGGTATTGCTGGACTCATTTTGTCTATCGGTATGGCTGTTGATGCAAACATTTTGATATTTGAGAGAATGAAAGAAGAGCTTAGGCTCGGTAAACCCAGATCAATCGCAGTCAAACTAGGATTTTCCCGCGCATGGCCTTCAATAAGAGATTCAAACATCTCAAGTCTTATTACAACCGTGATTCTTCTTGAGTTTGGATCGAGTATTGTAAAAGGTTTCGCAGTAGCTTTGATGATTGGAATAATCGTATCAATGTTCTCAGCAATTTTGGTCACCAGAAATTTGGTAAGATTTTTTGAAGGAGAAAAATAAATATGAATATAGTTAAAAATAAAAATCTATACTTTTTAATATCTGCAATAGTTATTGTACCGGGCTTAATTTCGCTTGCCCTATTCGGCTTAAAACTTTCCATAGATTTCACCGGGGGTTCAAGGCTTGAACTAGGTTACAAAAATCAGGTTGATCGAGCGGCAATCGAAAGGATAATAAACAAAGACAAGGTAAAAACGGAATCGGTCAATATTGTCGACTCGAAGACGATTTCAGTTAGAACTGAAGCAATAGATCAGCGTACTAAAACAAAAGTAATGACCGATCTAAAAAAGTCCTACCCCAACATAACAGAAAAAAGCTTCAACACGATAGGTGCAACAATTGGAAAAGAAACGGAAATTAACGCATTCAAAGCAGTAATTATAGCCTCTCTTGCGATTACTGCTTATATTGCTTTCGCATTTAGAAAAGTCTCAAAGCCGGTGGCGTCGTGGAAGTTTGGAGTATGTGCAATAATTGCCCTGCTTCATGATATTTTGGTGGTTGTTGGAATTTTTTCAATTCTAGGCCACTTCGCAGGCGTTGAGATTGACTCGCTTTTTATTACGGCCCTACTTACGGTTATGGGTTTTTCAGTTCATGACACAATTGTGGTTTTTGATAGAGTTCGCGAAAACCTACAGAAAAATTTCAGTTTTCCATTTGATGAAGTTGTAAATAACTCATTACTTGAGACCTTTAATAGATCACTAAATACATCCTTAACGGTAATGATAGTTTTATTCACACTCCTTTTATTTGGTGGAGAATCTATTCGTTGGTTTGTTGCAGCGCTTTTGGTAGGAATAATCTCAGGAACATATTCCTCCATTTTCAATGCCTCCCAATTGTTGGTTGTTTGGAACGAACTTGGAAGAAAAAGAGTTAGAAAATAACTATTTCGAGAGTTGTTCGCGTACTAAGTTTGAAACTAAAGTTGCGTCGGCTTTTCCCTTAACTTTTGGCATTAGTGCTCCCATAACTTTTCCCATTTCCTGCATGGATTTGGCTCCCGTTTGTTTAACGGCTTCTTTTACTAGTTCCCCAACCTCGTCTTCTGACATTTGTTCGGGTAAATAAGACTGCAGTGTGTCTACTTCTTTTTGCTCATTTTCTGCCTGTTCGTTTCTTCCGCCTTGCTTGTAGAGTTCGATTGATTCTTTTCTCTTTTTAATTTCTTTTCCGACGACGTCTATTACGTCTTCATCACTGGCTTCATAACCGGCTCCCCCTTTTGCGATCTCATAATATTGAATTGCAGACTTAAGCATTCTGATTGCAGAAAGCTTTTCGGCATCTTTTGCTATCATCGCTGCTTTTAAATCGTCTTGAATTTTATCTTTTAACATATAAATTATCCTATTAGCCTTCCAAGGCCAAGTTTTCGACTTTGGTTAAACATTGTAACAAAAAAATAAATTGCGGTAGCCAGATATATTATATTTAAGCCAAAACTATAAAGAAGTTTATCATAAGACAGGTGTCCGGTAAACAAAATTTCTCGCATTCCTTCAAAAACGTATGTAGCTGGAATAAATTTTGATACTGTCTGTGCCCAGTGAGGTAAAGTAGAAATTGGATAGTAAAGTGCAATAAATGGTTGAAGAATAAAAGGTACTGTCCATGCCACTGTCTGAATCGTTCTCCCAAATCTAATAATGAATCCTGCAATAAAAAACCCAAGTACCCAGCCCGTGATTAAGAGACTCACTATGAAAGGAATTAGGTAGAATCCATAAGTGAATATGTTGAATGCATAGAGTAGGTAAGCAAGTAGCGCAGCGAATGAAAGAGTTATAAGCATTTTTAAAATACTAAGCAAGATGTTTGCCAAAATCCATTCACTTATTCGTACTGGCGTTGCAAAGATATTGACCAAGTTATTATTCCAGAATTCCTCCAGTATGTTAATTGATATTTCGTGTCCCGCGCGCCAGATTACAAGCCAAAAAACCACACCAGAGAGGATTACAAGAACAATATTTGGAATTCCGGTGCTCGCATTTTTAATATAAACACTTGTTAGTCCCCATAGAACTAAATTTACCGCGGGCCAATAAAAAGAATCACCTATTCTATCAAGGCTATGTTTCCAGTAATAAAAATAACCTATTATTAATGCTTTTACTATTCTTAGGTTCATTTGTTTATCATGTTAATAAAAAAATCTTCAAGTGTTGGCTTTTCAATGGATATTTCCTCGTATTCAATATTTTCAGAAGCAATAGAGGAAAGTAGGGATGCAATATTCTTTTCAGCAACCGTAATTGTAAAATAATTATTGTCGTGTTTAAATACCAGTTTGTTTTTCTCAAAAAATTTCATAGCTTTTTGTCCACTTTTAGAAATTAGAAGTTGTACGTGTGCATCTTTAATTTTTCTGGCAATTTGAGATGGGGTTCCCTCCTCTATAATTTTTCCTTCGTTAATGAATATTACCCTATTACACATCTCTTCAACCTCAGCCATGTTGTGAGAAGTGAGAAGCATACTTACGTTAAATTCTGCCCTCTCTTTTTTGAGAAACTCCCTAACTTTTTTTGCGATGTCTGGGTCAAGAGCTGCTGTTGGTTCATCAAGTAAAATGACTTTTGGATAATTAACAAAAGCTTTGACTAAAAGGACGCGACTTTTCTGGCCTGCGGAAAGCTTATAAAATTGTTTTTTCAAAAGATCTTCGATTTCAAAAATTGCCATAAGCTTCTGAATCCTTTTTTTTCTGTCCGGCACTTCATATATCCTTGCAAACGTATCAAGTATCTCCCCAATAGTTAGTAGGTAGGGGAGACTTATGTATCCCGAAGAAAAATTTATGTATTTGAGAATTTGCTCTCGATGTTTTTTGAATGGCTTGTCAAAATAAAATATCTCGCCTTGACTTGGATCCATTACTCCTAAAAGCATTTGGATCGTGGTTGTTTTGCCGGCCCCATTTGGTCCGAGAAGACCAAGTATCTCTCCATCTTCAAGCTGAAAGTTCAACCCGTCAACGGCAGTAAAATCCCCAAATTTTTTTGTGAGGTTTTTTGCCTCAAGAATAATATTTCTCACTATTTATTTAATTCTTTTAATCGCGAGAGTAAATAATCACGGGTGTTTTTTGAAAGATCTTCGTCAACTTCTTCAAAAAGTTTTTTTAATATTTCTCCAACTTTTGGTCCCGGTTTTATTTTCAATTCTTTCATTATGTCATTTCCATCAATCGCCATGTCATTAATAGAAAATGGAGGATTGAGTTCGCTTACAATTCTTTCCTTAAAATTCTTGAGTCTCCATGACTCGGCCTCCTTTGTTCCGCTTCCAAGTCTATCGCCAATTCTCAAATCTATCATATCATTTACGTTTTCAAGTCCAACTTTTCTAATGAATCTGCGGACCGCACTATCAGTTGCATTTTCATCAACCGTAAACATATGCCAACGAATCAAAGTCACGATTTTCTCTCTTTGTTTTTTGGATAGTCTTAGTCGCTCTGCAATTTCATACGCAAGTTGTGCTCCTCTTACCTCATGATTATAAAAAATTACAAAACCGTCCTTGTCTTTGCTTGCTACGTCCGGTTTTCCAACGTCGTGGATAAGTGTTGCCAGCTTGACTACTGGGTCTGTCGAGGGAGTATATTTTAATGAAAGTAAATTGTGAGTAAAAACATCTTCTGTGTGATGTCTACCGGGCCTTACCTGGGAAACTCCCTTACCCTTTATAAGTTCGGGTAGTATAATCTCAAGAATTCCCGCCTCATCAAGCCGTTTGATTCCCTCGTACGCCCTCTCGGTAACCAAGATTTTCAATAGTTCATCCCTAATTCTTTCCCATGAAATACTTGAAATGAGAGATTTGGTTTCAATTAATGCTTGCCAAGTTTGATCGTCTATCTTAAATCCTAATTGTGCTTCAAATCTAATTGCGCGCAAAATTCTCAGAGCATCTTCTTTGAATCTTGCGCTGGGGTCTCCTACAGCCCTGATTACTTTTAGATCGCTATCTTTCTTCCCGTCATAAGGATCAATAACCTTTTCCGCAAACTCACCCAGTTCGATTGCTATAGCATTTATGGTGAAGTCTCTTCTTTTAAGATCTTCTTCTATTGTTTTGCCCCATTCGATTTTCTCAGGATGTCGATTGTCTTTATATTCAGACTCACTTCTAAATGTGGTGACCTCAATGATTTCTTGTTTCTCATTTTGTTCGAAGGGAATCCCTACGGTTCCGAAAGAATTATCGTAGAAGGCATTTGGAAAAAGTTCAACAATTTGATCAGGAGTTGCATCAGTTGCAAAATCCCAATCAGTTATAGGTTTTCCAAGAATAATATCCCTCACCGCTCCTCCAACAAGATACATTTTGAAGTCATTTTTCTTAAGTTTTTTATAAATATTTTCGACTTCTCGTGGTAGTTTTTGCATTATTTCCATATGTTAGAATTATAGCACGATGGTAAGACTCAAATGGAAAGTTTTATTCAAAAGTGAAAAAAATTTAGAGACTAGCGAGATTATAAATGCGCTTCTTGCTAACAGAGACATAAAGACAAAAAAAACCAAAGAGATTTTTTTAACCCCGGACATTAATCAAGTTACGAGCAATAGCGTGGGAATTGACCAGCAAGAGATAAAGAAGACAATCAAAAGAATTAAGAAAGCGATCGAGAAAAATAAAAAGATTGTGATTTTTGGAGATTACGATGTTGACGGAATTTGTGGGACTGCAATTCTTTGGGAAACCTTGTTCGCTTTCTACAAAAATGTTATTCCCCACATCCCTCATAGAGCGAGTGAGGGTTACGGCCTTTCAAAGGCCGGCATAGATCATATCCTAAAAGAAAATTCTGACGTTGACTTGATCATCACGGTAGATAATGGAATCGTTGCAGGGTCAGCCGTAGATTACGCAAAAGAACATGGAATAGATGTTATAGTTACAGATCATCATGTTCGTCTAAAAACGCCCTCTGCATTTTCAATTGTTCACACCACGATGATTTGCGGAGCAGCAGTTGCTTACTTATTATCAAAAGAAATTGTTTTAGATTTCAATGTCAAAAACTACAATATTGATAGTCACCTTGAATTGGTCGCATTGGCAACGGTTGCAGATTTGGTCCCGTTGATTGGGCCAAATAGGGCTCTTGCAAGGTTTGGAATAGACTCTCTTAGAAAAACAAATCGCCCGGGATTAATTGCTCTCTTTAATCAAGCTCAGATTAAGAGAGGAGAAGTAGACGTTTACAAGATTGGTCATGTTATTGCTCCAAGGCTTAATGCTGCCGGCAGAATCGCTCATGCGCTGGATAGTCTGAGACTTATTTGTACTAAAGATCCGGTTAGAGCAAAAAAGCTTGCTATTCATCTAGACCAAACAAATCGCGAAAGACAACTTCTAACAGAAGAATCAACTTCCCATGCAAACAATATTAGCCAGTATATAAAAGAAACTGAAAAAATCATTTTTGTTCACGATGAAAATTACAACCAGGGAATAATCGGTTTGGTTGCTTCAAGGCTTGTAGAAAGACATTACCGGCCGGCAATTGCGATTGCCGTTGGAGAAAAGATTTCTAAGGGTTCTGCACGTGCAATTCCAGGAGTTAATATCATTGAATTTATTCGAGTATTCAGCCATATGTTAATAGATGCAGGGGGTCATCCGGCAGCGGCGGGATTTACGATTGAAACGGAAAGAATAGAAGAGTTTAAAAAAGCTCTAGTCGAGCATGCGGGAAAACAAATAGGTTTGGAAATTTTGCAGAAAGTTTTAAAAATAGATCTTCAAATTCCTTTGTCTGTGGTTAACACCGATTTTTATGGGAAAGTTCAGACGCTTGGACCTTTTGGTATGGGAAATCCAGAACCGGTCTTTTTAACCAAAAATGTCGTCATAGAAAATTCGCGCTCAGTTGGTAGTAAGGGAAATCATATTAAATTACAGATTTCCCAAAATGACGCCGTCTTGGACGCGATTTTATTCAATCAACCCGAGACCTCTTTTGAGATCGGTGCAAAAGCGGATATTGTCTACACTGTGGCACTTGATAAATGGCAGGACAGGCAACAGTTACAACTGAAAATAAAGGACATAGCGCTTGTCAATTAGCCACAATCACTATACAATAGGAACATGGTAAGAAGCATAATTGTTGACTGCAATAAGCAAGTTGATAAAGAGGTTCTCCTGAAGGGTTGGGTAGAGCGCGTTAGAACTCACGGTAAAATTTCCTTCTTTGATCTTCGTGATCGCTCCGGAGTGATCCAGGTTACGGCCTTTGATGAGCTTGCGACAGAAACTTCAAAACTTTCGGTGCAAGACGTAGTTGAAATGGAAGGAAAAGTTGTTGAAAGAGGCGAGAAATATATAAATCCGGAAATTGAGACAGGAAAAATTGAGGTCCATCTTTCAAGTCTTAAAGTAATTTCGAAAGCTGCGGAAATGCCCTTTGATATGGGAGGAAAAGATTTGGATTTGGAATTGCCTACGCTTTTAGACTTCAGGACCCTGACTCTTCGCCACCAAATGGTGAGACCAATTTTTAAAGTCCAGGCAGCATTACTTGAAGGTTTTAGAAAAGCAGCAGGGCAGCTCGATTGCACTGAGATAGTTGTTCCTGAGATTGCTATGGAAGCAACAGAGGGGGGAGCGGATGTATTCAAAGTTGATTATTACGGTCACAGCGCGTTTATGACTCAAAGCCCGCAACTCTACAAACAAATGTTAGTTCCTGCCTTTGAAAGAGTTTTCACAATAGCGCATGCATACCGTGCTGAACCATCAGTCACAACCAGACATCTATCGGTTGCGACACAATTAGACTGTGAAATGGGGTTTGTTGAGTTCGAAGAATTGATAGATGCCCTCGAATTGGTTGGTTCAAAGACAGTTGAATACGCAGCCACTAAATATCCTCAAATTCTAAAACAATTTGGAGTTGATGCTCCAAAAATTCCTAATAAAATTCCAAGACTGACATTGCAAGAGGCACAAGAAGTTATCTACAAAGAGTATGGTCGGGATAATAGAGGAGAAAAAGACCTGGAACCTCAAGACGAGGTAGATATTTGTAAGTGGGCATTGGAAAAGCATGAGAGCGACTTTGTTACCATTACACATTTTCCCACAAATAAGCGGGCATTTTATACGATGCCTGATCCAAAGGACCCCGAGTATTCATTAAGTTATGATTTGCTATTCAGAGGACTTGAGATTTTGAGTGGTTCTCAAAGAATTAACAATTACGATCAACTTGTTGCTGCCATCAAGGAAAAAGGAATGAATCCATCAAGGTTTGAGATGTACTTACAGGCCTTCCGTTATGGTATGCCGCCTGAAGGAGGATTTTCATTTGGTCTTGAAAGAATGACAATGCATCTTTTGGGTCTTGCGAATATCCGTCAGGCCAGCCTTTTCCCAAGAGACATGGAGAGAATCGACCAAAGATTCTCGAAAGTTGAATAAGCCCCATATGATTAAAATGAAACCCAACAAGGAAACCCTTGTGATATTGATTTTGGTGAACGCAATCCTTGCATGTATTCTCATTTACTTTTTCCTGCTTGTGAGCAAGAACTCCATTTTACATATTGGTCAAAATTCTTCGGGGGTACATCTTTCGGTTTTTTCAGATAGCATAAATACTTTAAATATTAATTCCAAGGCATTTATAATTTACGACCCACAGGCGAGATCCGTTATAGCCGGAAAAAATGAGTATTTCAGATTTGCTCCCGCATCAAGCGCAAAAATAATGACAGCAACGTTGGTTATTGAGAATTATCCTCTTGATAAGGTTCTTACCGCTGAGGGTGTTTATTCAGTGGATGGATCAAAAATGAAACTTGAAGAGGGAGAGCAAATAACAGTTAAAAATCTACTATACGGCTTGATGTTGCCCTCAGGTAATGATGCCGCGTATGTTTTGGCGCAGCACTATCCGGGTGGGATTGGTGCGTTTATCAATAAAATGAATGAGAAAGCCAAGTCGTTGGCGATGGACAACACCTTCTTTTTTGACTCAGACGGTTATGATGATAGCAACTATACAACCGCTTATGACCTGGCTCGTCTAGGAGCTTTCGCAATGCAAAATCCAACTTTTGCAAAAATAGTATCAACCAAACATATAGTTGTAACTGACGTGTCCGGTAAGATGGTTCATAACTTATCAAATCTCAACGAGCTATTAGGTAGTAATGGTGTTACCGGAATAAAAACAGGATTTACAGATGAAGCGGGGGGAGTTTTGGTTACGTCCATTTTAAGCAATAAAAAAACTTACATAGTTGTTGTGTTGGGGAGTCAAGACCGTTTTCTCGATACAGAAAGTTTGATCAAAAACGCGGTCAAAAGGCTACACTCAGTTCTCTATTGATGATGGGACTAGGACATTAACATAAGCCTTAAAGTCTTTTCCCGAGAAAACCATTATGGGGAGTAGGTATGGTTGATTTTCCACACCCAAATAATATCCCAGAGATACATCTGTTATGTCGATAACGTTATTTTTGTTATTATTGAAAACCATCGCTTTTCCTGACTTTAAATCTTCAAACGCATCTTGGGGGCTTTTAATAGGATAGGTTGAAGAATCGTTTAAATCGGGAGAGACATGTATGAACTTTGCCTCCTCAACCTTGGGCGAATCATCCTGGTTTCTGTAAATGAAGTACATTAAAGACTCATCAAACCCGGGATAGTACATTTTTAAACCGCCTATATCTTTTTGTGCGAGATCAATTCTGATAAATTGTGCGTTGTTTTGGCTATCCGCCAAAACCAATTGGCCATCTGTTATGCGAAGATACTTTGACATGGAATTGCTTCTATCAAGGTCTGATACGTCCTCATTCATCGCCGACAAAAAGTTAACAGCAGATTCATAGGCTCCTTCTTTAGTTGTTGCAGATCCGCTGAGTCTTGTGGGAGGAGAATCTGTTAGAAAGTTTGAGGATATTCTGAAGTTATCGTTTAGAATATTATATTGAACGGTTTCATTGCTATCGTTATTCCACTGATAAGTAGATTCCGAAAGTTTCGTTTCGTTGTTAGAAAATCCAACGTTTCGTAAATTGGTTCTTGCGGTAGAAAGTGCGATAAGACTTGGTTCACCTATCTTAACTTTATAAACCTTTATGCGATCCGGGATTTGGCCCTGCGAAGCTCCCGTGGAAGGTAAGTTTCCACTTAACGTGTTGATCCTATAATCAAACCCATCGGTTTTAGTAGTTGGAAAGTCAATCTTGGGCAATTTTCCGAATTTTTCTTCCGGAGGAGCAGGGGGAGTAGGAAAGAATATATTTTTGGCAATCGTTCCGCCCTTAAAGAAAAGAAAGAGAATGGTTATGACAATAAATGATGCAGCGAGCAGCTTAAGTAGGATTCTTACCTCAGATGTAACTTCAGCAAGTTTTGCCATGGTATGTATTGAGTATAGGTAAAACTTAAGCTAAAATGCAATAGTATGGAAGTTCGCGTCCGTTTTGCTCCGTCCCCAACAGGAACTCCTCACGTTGGTAGCATGAGAACAGTTTTATTTAACTATTTTTTCGCCAAGTCTCAGGGTGGCATATTTATTTTGAGAATCGAGGATACGGATCAAGCAAGAAAAGTTGAGGGCGCAATTGAAGCAATACAGGAGTCATTGAAGTGGCTCGGAATAGAGTGGGATGAATACCAAGTTCAATCCGAACGCCTTACTCATTACAAGGAATATGCAGAACAACTCGTTTCAGCAGGAAAAGCTCGCGAGGATGAGGGGGCAATAAGATTTATAGTTCCAAAAGAAGGAAAGACGTCGTGGGTAGACGCCGTTGGGAATAAGAAAATTGAGTTTTCAAATAGTGAAATTGAGGATTTTATAATCCTTAAAAAGGACGGATTTCCAACATATCATTTGGCAAACGTTGTTGACGATCATTTGATGGAAATTTCTCATGTAATTCGTGGAGATGATTGGATATCATCGGCCCCGAAGCACCTATTAATATACCAAGCTTTGGGTTGGGACCCACCGGTATTTGCGCATCTTCCAAATGTATTGGGGGCAGAAGGAAGAAAAAAATTGTCAAAAAGGCATGGAGCAAAATCCGCATTAGATTATAAAAACGAAGGAATTCTTTCAGATGCGTTAGTTAATTATCTTATGCTTCTTGGTTGGACGCCCAAAAATGACAGAGAAGTCTTGTCAAGAATGGAAATACAAAATGAGTTTAAGCTTGAAGACGTTCATACCTCGCCGGCTGTTTTCGATGAAAGAAAACTTCTTTGGATAAACGGTGAATACATAAGGAGCAAGAGCAGCGAAGAGCTTAGTAAATGTTTGGCTGATTTTTATTCAAATGACCTTCAGGAATTTATACAAAACGACGCAATTGTCGAACTTGCTAAAACCAGAATGAAAACTCTCGCCGATTTTGAAACCATGGTTTCTCAAGAAAAGAGTGATATGGACGAATCGGTTAAAAGAGACTTAGCTGATATTTTAAACGGACTTGATTCTTGGAAAAAAGATCAGATATTCGAAAAATTAAAAGAGGTAATGTCAAAGCATCAGGTAAGAATGCCCGTTTTATACAAGGCATTCACTGGACGAGAACAAGGATTACCATTGCCTGATTTTCTTGAAGCGCTCGGCCGCGAAAAATCACTCGCTCGGCTTTCGCAATGAAACAACTTGCCAAAATAATTTCGGTTGTCTCAAATCCTCTAATCGTATCCCTCCCATTCTGTTTCGCGCTAATTTTTAAAAGTAGAGGAGATTTTAGTTACGCGGTTCTTTGGACTATTATCTCGGGAGTTTTTGCAGGTATAGTTGGTTTGTTTGTTTCAGTAGGAGTTAAAAGAGGATTCTTTTCCGATTACGACGTCTCAGTAAGAAAACAAAGGCCGCCGCTTTTTGCGTTCGCAGGAATTATGAGCATTCTGTATTTTGTTTTAGTTTTATATCTCAATGGTCCGCGTATTCTTCTTATTGGACTTGCTGCGTTGATTTTGGGTATAGTTATCGCTGAAATCATAAACACAAAAATAAAGGCAAGCATTCATCTTGCTGTTTTTTCTGCGTTTTCAATTGTGGTTGGGCTCTTATATGGAGGTTGGTTTTGGGCCCTTTTACTTACAGCACCGGTAGTGGCTTGGTCGAGAATTGTACTTAAAAGACATCAGCTTGCTGAGACGGTTGTAGGCTCGACTTTTGGCATTTCGATTGTTTTTATATCTTACTTAGTTGTAAAATATTTAATCATAAGATGAAAAGTCACTCTTTATCCCAATCTTTCGGATTTGCTCTGTCGGGAATCGCCCATTCCATAAGGGAAAACAGAAATGTCAAAATTCACATAGTTATAGGTACGCTAGTTTTACTAGCATCTCTTTTCCTTAATGTAAGAAGCGAAGAATTTGTTGATTTGGTAGTTATGATAGTTTTGGTAATTGGAGCCGAAATGATAAACACATCAATCGAGGAGATGACAGATTTGATAACCAGCGAACACAGGCAAGAAGCAAAAATTGCAAAAGATGTTGCTGCCGGAATGGTTTTAGTAGTTTCTGTTGGGGCAGCAATCGTAGGTGTTTATATTTTTCTCCCTTATATTCTGAAGCTTATCTAATTTTTGCTCCCGCTTCGGCCGGTTCACTTACTGTTAAAGGAATTGGTTTTTCTCCATCTGCTGCCAACAGCATACCCTGAGATTCAAATCCCATCATCATTCTTGGTTCCAAGTTTGTAGCAAAAATAAAAATCTTATCAACTAAATCTTCTGGTTGGTACCACTTTGCAATACCCGATAATATTTGTCTCGGGGTATCTTCTCCAACGTCAACCATAAGTTTTAACAGTTTTTCCGAGCCTTCAACTGACTCACAAGAAATAACTTTTCCTACTTTAAATTCTAACTTCGCAAAATCATCAATTGAAGTCATGATACAATTATAACATGGCTAAAACAAAAACCAATTCCCAAGCAAAACAAAAAATAGTGGTTATTGTAATTATTGCCATAATGGTTGGATTTTTAATAGGCATTTTTTTCAATGAGCCAACTAATACAAAAACTAGTAATTTAAAGCCAACTATTGTAAATATCAATGTTCCTGACAATTGGAATACGTACGTAAGTAAAGAATATAGTTTCAGGGTTGCCTATCCTCCGGATTCAATATTAAAGTTTTCTGATATAAGTTATACTGCTGGTCAGAATAAAACTGGCGCAGTAAGATTTACTGGTCCACAACGCTTTGATGTCAAAGGTTACGAAAAAGTTGGAGGATATTTTATGCTTCAACTCGATTTTCAAAGTAATGGTTATCTCGTAGTCCAATACGCTTTTTATAAAAACTTCGAACCCGGGGAGCAGGCAGTAAATGTGATGAACGTAACAAAGTCTTATTTTGAAAATAGTCCTGAATATCGGGATGCGAAAAAGATTATTACAATAGTAGAGTCACTAAATCCAAACTATAAAGTAAATGGATCGGCTTATAAGTATACCCCAACCCTTTAATCAATTATTAGTAATAAAAAAATTTCTTTTTTATTCCCATTCCATTGTTGCGGGGGGTTTTGTTGAGATATCGTAAACTACCCGAGAGATATGTGGTACCTCGTTTACAATTCTACTAGATATTCTTTGTAAAACATCGTAAGGAAGTCTTGCCCAAGTTGATGTCATAACATCTTTTGATTCAATTGCGCGAAGCGCTATCACCTCACCAAAAAATCTACCGTCGCCCTTTACTGCTGTCGACTGCGCTCCAGTCATAACAGGGTAGGACATATATAAATCTTTAAGAATATCCGCGTTTTCAAGTTCTTCTAGAATAATATTATCAGCTTGTTTAATTTTCGTAAGTCGTTCGGCGGTAATTTCTCCGCGAATCCTAACGGCATACCCCGGACCCGGAAAAACTTGCTTCCATACAAATTCGTCCGGTAGCTCCAGATCTTTCCCTATTTTACGGACTTCATCTTTATAAAAAAGTCTCAATGGTTCTAGTAACTTCAATTTCATATCAGCGGGTAGTCCCCCAACATTATGATGACTTTTTATTTTATCCGCGTTTTTTGTCCCCTTGCTTTCGATGACGTCAGAATAGATGGTTCCCTGAAGCAAGAATTTTATATTCTTGTTCGATTTTGCGAGTTTTTCAACTTCCCGATCGAAAATTTCAATGTAAAAACCCCCTATGATTTTTCGTTTCTGCTCAGGATCAGTAACGCCTTTAAGTCTTTCAAGCATTTCCTCTTCGCATTTAACAATAATTGGTTCAATACCGAACTTTTTAAATATTTGTTTCACATGTTTTTCCGTCCCCTCACGCATTAAGCCATTTTCTACATAAACCGGAATAAAATGATCACTAATGGCTTTTGCCGCAAGAGTTCCCGCAACTGTTGAGTCGACACCACCTGAAATTGCACCAATAACGTATTCGTCTCCGGCAATTTTTTTGATGTCCTCAATAATTTGCTCGACGTCAATTTCTCTTTTGGTTCCAGTAATCTCACAAATCCTAATGAAGTTTTCAAGAATTTTTGTTCCATCATCCGTGTGTTCAACTTCCGGGTGAAATTGAACGCCAAAATTTTTGGTGGAAAAGTTTGCAACAAATGCATAAGGAACGGTTTCGGTGGATCCGATTGTTTCAAATCCGGGCGGCACGCTTTTTACTTCATCGCCGTGGCTCATCCATACGGTTGATGTTGTGGCAAGCCCTTTGGAGATCTCCGACTTATTGTCCGTGATTTTTATTTTTGCCGGACCGTATTCTTTTCGCCCTGAGATTACATTACCACCTAGGAGATGGGAGGTGAGCTGCATTCCATAGCAAATTCCAAGAATAGGAATTCCTTGTTCAAAAATTTTTACATCAATTGCGGGAGCACCTTTTTCATAGACTGAAGAGGGTCCACCCGACAGAATGATTCCCGCAGGTTTGTTTTTTTCGACCTTACTTACTGAATCTTCCGGGTGAATCATTTCAGAGGGTATTCCAAGGTCGCGAAGTCTCCTTGAGATTAAGTGAGCGGTTTGACCTCCAAAGTCTACAACGTAAATCATTTTATGCGTAACTTTTTCCTGCGTTGGTTACTAAAATGTCATGCGGGTGAGACTCTTGAAGAGAAGCTTGTGTAATTTGCATGAAGCGAGCTGATTTGTGACACTCATTAATTGATTTAAATCCGCAATAGTAAAATCCAGATTTAATTCCTCCAACGGCAACATCAACTATTTCCTTAACAGTTCCCCTGATTGGTACGAGTCCTTCGACTCCCTCTGCAACTAGCGTTCGGTCCTTATAGCTTTTACCGTGAAACTCTCCTTCGGATTTTGTCTCTGCTCCGCGTCTCATTGCTGCTTCAGATCCCATGCCACGATATTCTTTGAAAATATATCTGCCGGTATGGTTGAAAATACTCTTAAATCTTCTTGGAACTTCGCCCTCCGGAAGTTCTACTTTCTTGCCCGGAGACTCAAGTGCTGACGCAAAGAATCCTCCCATCATGACCGTTGATGCACCGGCCGCCAAAGCCTTTACCATATCTCCGGAATTTGCCATACCTCCATCTGCCATTATTGGAGTGTTAGTCTTTTTCGCTGCCTTTACGGTGTCCATGATCGCGGTAATTTGGGGGACTCCCATTCCGGAGACGACTCTTGTTGTGCAGATTGCCCCGGGTCCCATTCCGATTCTCAGCGCGTCTGCACCTGCTTCTATAAGACCCATTGCTCCGTCATATGTTGCAATGTTGCCTGCGATAACTTCAATTTCGGAATATTTTTGTTTGAGATAGCGGATTGTATCTATCTGTGTTTTTGTCCAGCCGTGAGCTGTATCGACTACGATAACATCTACTCCGGCTGACACAAGGGCTGCGGCTCTTTCTTCAAAACCGGAATTCGGTCCAATAGCAGCACCCACTAAAAGATTTTTTTCTTTTACTTTTTTCACTTCTCCGGCCTGTTCTTCAATTGAAAAATTTCTGTGGATTATTCCAATTCCTCCACTTTCCGCGAGAGAAATGGCAAGATCAGATTCTGTGACGGTGTCCATGGGAGCAGAAACCAATGGGATTTTTAACTTAATTTTGTGGGTGAGATTGGTTTCAAGAGTAATTTCTGAACGAGAGAAATTGGAATAGCCGGGAATGAGCAGGACGTCGTTGAAAGTAAGTGCGAAAGGAAATGGAGAATTTAAGACTTCCATGATTTATAGTAGCAAAAGCCAAATTTTTTGTCAAGTTCTGCGTCTTGCGTTCGACTACTTTTTGGAAGTAACTACAAATACTCCAAATAGAATCAATAACCCACCAATAATAATTCCGGAGTTTAGTTTTTCACCAAGAAGCAGTGCTGCCCAAAAATAAGAAAAAAGCGGATTTAGATAGTAGAGCATTGAGGCAAATATAGAACCACCCTTTTTTATTGCGTATTGATTTAGAATATATGCTACGACGGTTGTAGCAACCGCAACATAGATTACCGCTCCGGCTGATTCCGGATTAAACACCATTTTGTTGTGACCGGATCTCACCTCCCACAAGAAAAAGGGGATAGAGATTAATGCAGTTGTTAAAATGTTCGCGGCGGTAATTGTTAGCGGACTATACTTTTTTAAAGCAGATCTTGAGCGAATGAGAAAAAATGAAGTCGATATAACGCCGCCTGAGATGATAATGTTTCCTAAGATGTTTCCGGAGAATTTGCCGGCAAAAAACGCGGGTAGAAAAATTATAAAAGCTACTCCTAAAAATCCTATGACAATTCCAAGCAGGGTCGAGGATTTTATTTTTTCTTTCAACAAAAAAAATAAAATCGCACTTATTATAAAGGGAGTTCCGGCATAAAGAACTTGGCTTACAGTAGCAGTAGTCATTCCTATGCCAATGATAAAAAAGAATATATTGGCAGTAAAGAAAAGTGATACCGGAAGTAATTTAATTGAATCCGGGATAATTTTGTTAACTTTAATAAAAGGGAGAATGACAATTGAAGCAATCACGAAGCGCCAAAAGACAAAAGCGAAAGGCGGCAAGTCGTTTAATCCGATCTTGGTAATTGCTGCGGTCGCGCTGCCGGCAAGTGCACTTAAAATTACTGCAGCCAAAGCTTTTTGCTTATCTCCCATAACTAAAGTATAAAATACGGCGTTGAAGATCACCAGCTTTCTTTTGATATAATCAGCAAGGTATGCTAATCGACTATTTTAAGAAGACCTGGAATATTGAAACGTCCGGACAAGTTATTTGGGCGCATGCTGTAAACAGTTTGGAAAAACTCGAAGAATCACTTAGTGATCCTGCTGTCATGATGATAGAGACAGATATAAGTATCTCAGGTGAAAATCAAATCATTGCTGCTCACCCCCCAAAAAAAGAAAGTGACTTGACCATCAATATTCTGATCGAGCAAATTAAAGAATCGAAAAAAGGGTTAAAATTAGACTTTAAAGATCCCGCTACATTTTCTCCGACTCTCGAAATTCTGAGATCGATAAATCTTTCTATTCCTATAATTCTGAACGCAGATGTTTTAACCGGAAATGGCGGCTGGAAATCACCCTTCAACCCGACTGAATTTATAAAGACAGCAAAACAAAAATATCCTCAGGGAATGTTGTCTTTAGGTTGGACCACAAAGCCGGATCCTGCATTTGTTTACACTTCAGAGAATATTGACGAGATGCTCGGTTTAGTAGGTGATCTTTCGGAGGTTACATTTCCAGTCAGGGCATCATTATTACCAACCTCTTGGGATCAGCTTTCTCGTCTACTGCAAAAACATGGCCGTACATTATCAATTTACAATAACGAACCCATGGACCAGGACTTAATAGATTGGATTGCCCAAAATACAGATCCAGCGAAATGTTTTTATGATTTTACAGATGAGAATAAAAATCCAATCCGGCTCTGGTAAAATATAGATATGACGGATAAAATGTTCGACGTTTTGCAAAAAGCCTGTCTTGCCGCAGCTAAAATCCAGACCGATTATTTTGAAAAGGAGATAGAAATCTCAACAAAGGAATCTCCGACTGATTTTGTGACCGAAGTGGATCTTAAAAGTCAGGAAGCGATAGTAAGTAGTCTTACATCGTCCATGTTAGGGAATGGTCAAAGAAGGGAAGACTTTGGGTTTATAAGTGAGGAGGGGATAGCGGATAAGGCGCCAAATTTATTTATCATCGATCCGCTCGATGGGACTTCCGCTTATATTGACGGTATTAATCAATTTTGCATAACCATAGCATACGCTGAAAACGGAGAGGTGAAAGCGGGTATAGTACACGACCCGTTAAAAAAAGTCACGTATTTTGCTCAGAAAAATGAAGGAGCTTATAAGTATATAAATGGAGAAAAAACTTCACTTTTGATAAAAGAGGTTGCGCTTGATAAAGCAATTTTTGGCTACAATACTACATCAGATAAAAATAAGGGAGAGGAAGTTTTGAAAATAATTTTAAAGTTAATACACAAAGTCGGCAGAATCCGTGAAAACAGATCGATCGCCCTGGCTGTCTCCTCAACGGCGGATAATAAGTACCAGGTTCAGATGCATGGCCGGGGTAGGATTTGGGATATTGCAGCAGCAAAACTAATTCTTAATGAGGCGGGTGGAATAATGACTGATTGGCAGGGAAAAGAGCTTGAGCCGGACCTTGAGGATATAGGAAAAAGATATGAAATTCTCTCAACTCACAAAGACCTACTTCCTCAGGTTGTAGACTTAATTAATTCATGAAGCTGCTCCTGATTGGCTCCATCACTCACTCGCTCGCAAAATATCCTGATGGCGTCAAAGAAAGATTTGGCGGAGGAGTTATGTATGGGGGACGTACCGCAGCAAAACTTGGAATAGATACGACTGTTGTAACTGTAGGAGCAGATGATATCGAAGGCGGAGTGGAGGAACTAAGATCATTAGGGGTTGATGTAGTGCGTGTTAACAGAAAGTCGAGCAATAACTTCTCAAATGATTACACAAAAGAACCAAGGGAAATGCTACTGAGGTCAGTCGTTGAAGCTTCCATAGAGGCATCAGACGTTAAATTAAACGTAGAAGATTACGATTGTATAGTTCTAATACCCATATATCGAGAGATTGGGGATTCATTGCTTTCTTTATTCGCAAAAAAAACGGTTCTACTCGATCTTCAGGGATTTGCTCGTTCACTTGAGCAAAAAAATACAGAAGGATTATATCCAAAAACTCAATCAGACTGGGTGAACATAGATCAATGCATTGGTAAAATAGAGATTCTAAAATTGAGCAGGGAGGACATAGAAGGAATAAAATCTGTCGCAGATATAAAAACAGATGAAGACAAGATGAAATTTTTTGTCGAAAGGGGTTTTCCAATAGTTATTCTAACAAGGGACGTTGAATCCGTAATTGTTGCAACTAAAGGTGGAATTGCAAAAGTTCCCGCTTTCAAGGTCGATTCTCAGGATACGGCCGGAGCAGGAGAGGTATTCGCTATCGCGTTCATGTATAAATATTTTGAAACAAGAGATGCTGTTGAATCGACTAAATTCGCAAATGCTTGTGCGGCACTCAAAATATCGGGACAAAATTATGACTTGGAAAGCACCGAAAAATTTATAGCTGAGCGGGGTTAGTTATATTTTGTCTTTTCCAAATACTACGTCAACGCCTGTCCCCGCAACTCCAATTCCAACATGGGTCCACGAAGGATCCAATTGGTTATTATCGTGGTCTGCATCTCCTGCAAATACCCATTCAATCAGGTGAACGCCCTGCATGCGAAATCCGTAACTTGAGTTTTCCCCAAGTCCCCAAAAACCAATATCTTTCATGTGTTGCTCATCTTTAAAGTAGTCGTTGAATCCGGCGTGGCCATCGAGTTTTTCTATTGATTGAAAAGTTTTGGCCCGAGAATCCGCAAAGTTCGCAAGCTTATCATTCCAAGAAAGGTTTCCTCTGCCTTTTTGTTGACGGTAACGATTTAAGGCATCAAAAATTTCATTTGGGGTTGCCATGGTTGCATCTTGTCCTACCCTCATGGTCCAAGTGGTTGAATCAATTTGTTTTGCAATTCCCCAAGGCGAATTATCGGCCGCGGTTGTAGGAGTAGGTTGGGCTACCGTTTTTGTTGCAGGAGATGGAGTTATGCTTTCTTCTGGCACTACCACGATTTTGGCAACACTTTGGTCTTTTGCCCTATTTCTAGTCTCAAAAAATCTTTTTGATAAATACGAAAGCTTTAAAGACAATACTGTGACGAGCGCAACGGCGAGAATAAATATGATCAAAACCAAATGAGAGAGTCTGGGGTTTTTTTTGGCCATGCCTGAATAATATCATAGTTTATACCTGTTTTGCAGTTTCGATTTACCCTTTTCTTACTTGTTTTTGCTTATTTATAAATTCGGTCAAGGTATATTAATATACATGAAAATTGCTATAGTCGCTCCTCTTGGTGAGCGGGTTCCTCCTAAAAAATATGGAGGCACTGAAAGATTTATCTATACATTAACGCAAGGACTGGTTAAATCCGGCCATGATGTTACTCTTTTTGCCAGCGGCGATTCGGAAACCTCCGCAAGATTGATTTCTTCCCATCCAAAGTCTTTGCGAGAAGCAAAAATTAAAAATCCGTACCAGGCAGGAAGTATTCCCATGCTGAATATTGGTAAGGCATACTCAATGCAAGATAAATTTGATGTTATACATGACAACAATGGATATCTTTCTCTGCCTACCGCAACCCTTGCGACAACCCCCGTCGTCATGACTCTTCACGGAGCGTTTCACCCCGATGGAAAAAAACTTTACGAGGAGCTTAATAATTTTAATAATCCCTATTTTGTCAGCATATCTTATTCACAAAGGAAGCCCGCCCCTGCACTGAATTGGATAGGTAACGTTTATCACGGTATAGAAGTTACCGATTATCCTTTTTCATCAGAGCATGATGGGTATCTTTTATATGTTGGAAGAATAACTGAGGAGAAGGGTGTGCACCATGCAATTGACGTGGCACAATTTCTGGACCTTCCTCTGGTTATCGCTGCCAAACTTGATCCATGCGACATGCCATATTTTAAAGAGTTTGTTGAGCCCAGACTAACAGATAAAATAAAATGGATTGGTGAAGTAGATGCTGCAAGCCGCAATAGATTGATGAGCCGAGCCCTTTGCTTCATTCACCCCGTAATGTGGCGCGAGCCTTTCGGTCTTACGCTAATTGAATCGATGGCTTGTGGTACTCCTGTTGTAGCTTTTGGACGAGGATCAATAGCGGAAATTGTAAAACACGGCAAAAACGGATTTATAGCAGAAGACACATCTGAAATGATTGAATACGTTAAAAACATAGAATCGATTAAAAGGAAAAACTGCAGAACATATGTTGAGCAAAATTTCTCCGCGACCAAAATGATTCAGGATTACGAAGCTATATATAAGAAGGTTATAGGCATGAGAAGTCCTGAGATGGTTAAAACCAAAACATTACCTCCATCTCTCGTCCAAAATTGACCCCCCGAATTGCTTGACGCGAATCAATTTACTTTGGTAACCTAACTTCATCTCTATTTCCATGAATAAGAATTTATTAAGAAATGTAGTCCACAGTAATTTGATGGATCTTGTAACCGAAGACGGTATCTACGCTTCAGGCAGGCAAGAGGCATATGGTTGTATTTTTGGCCGAGATAGCGCGATAACTATACTTAAAATCCTTAAAGCTGTTTCAAACCGTTCAAGCGCCTTTGACATAAACGAGCTCGAATTACTCTCTGCGTGCAGACGAACATTATTGACCCTTGCCGGTCTCCAGGGTAAAGATTTTAATCCGGACAGTGGGGAAGAGCCCGGAAAATTTGTACACGAATATAGAACCACAAATCTTGAGAGGCTTACAAAGCTTGAGAAGCCTTGGTATGTTTATCCCGACGGAGCCCTAAGAAACTACGATTCCGTTGATTCCACACCTCTGGGACTTGTCGCTATATATAAGTTTTTCAGACAAACCAGGGATAAAGAATTTTTGCGCCAAGTCTTGCCAGCAGTAGAAAAAGGACTCATGTGGATTATGACCCACACGGATTCCGACCGTAATCATGTTCTTGAATACCAAATACCAAAGAATCGAAAAGCAGGTGGTCTTATTGTTCATTCCTGGACTGATTCTCAGGAGTCGATTCAGCGCCCCGATGGAACCATGCCCGTTTATCCCATTGCGCCTGTTGAGGCGCAAGGTTATGGTTGGTTTGCTCTAAAACTCTGGGAGGATTTCTTTAAGAAAAATCCCGAAAGTTGTCGGGTCAAAAGATTCCACAAAATTCTAAATTCTTATGCCAGAATTATAAAACGTAACTTCAATAAAAACTTCATATTCAAGAGCGAAGGATTATATTATGCGGTTCAGGCCCTGGACGGGACGGGTAAAAAAATAGAAACAATTACTGGCAACCCCCTACTCCTTCTATGGGCAAGTTACAGGCAAAATGGAAAAGTATATTCTATAATCGACGACAAATATATAAAGGATTTTGTAAAAAGAGCATTTATGTCAGATCTTTTTGATCCAACCGCAGGTATCAGAACAATGAGTAAAAAATCTCCCACATACAATGGGTCACAAAATTCTTATCACAATGGTAGCTTTTGGCCCAAGCTTAATGGAATGATCCATGAGGGTTTGGTTCGCTTCAAATTCTTCAAGGAGGCAGGACTACTCAAGCGCGCAACAATTAAGCCAATAAGGTTCTTTGGTAGCCCTATCGAACTTTATATAAAACAGAAAGATGGAAAATACCTTGAATTCAAGGGTGAAAATGGCCAGGTGAGTTGTCGCAATCAAGCTTGGAGTGCAGCAGCACTCCTAGATCTTCTGACAGAGAAAAGAAATAAGGTTCGTAATTAGGTTTTTGCAAGAGAGGCCTGGCGAATAAATTCCATACCCCATTGATAAACATTATTTTCTTCAAGTTGAGTTGTCATATCCTTAATTCTTTTGATTCTTTCATTTCTACTCATCTCCAAAGCGTTTTTTACTGCAGTCGCAACCTCATCTATATTATATGGATTTACAATCAATGCGGAAGTTAAATCAATGGCGCTTCCTGCAAATTGGGAAAGTATCAGCATTCCGGGATCTTTTGAAAGAGACGTTGCAACAACAAATTCTTTTGATACCAAGTTCATGCCGTCATCAACCGGAGTTATAATGCAGGCATCTGCTTTGCTATAGAAATTTATAATATCTTCGCGGTCAAACGTTTGGTATATCAGGTTTATGGGTTTCCAATCGCCCTTTTGGTACTTTTTGTTGATACTGTCGGCAAGTTCAAGCGCCTCATCATGAACCCTTTTATATGATGGTATAAATTCTCTGGAAGGCGCGATTATGCTTAAAAATATCGCTCTTCCAATAAATTTGTGATTCCTTTCAAAGAACTTATCAATGGCTTGAAGCTGATACTTTATTCCCTTTGTATAATCAAGTCTACTTACCGAAAGAATGACTTTATATTTATTAAAGTAGACATCAAGAGGGTGAGCATTGTCATTCTTAATTCCCAAAGTTTTTCTTACAACCTCTTTGAGTATTCCGTCGTTGTCCTCCTCTTTGACAAGTGATTTTACAACATCAACATCAATTCCCATGGGCAATCCGCGTACAACTGTCGAGTTATTATTAAAGTAGACTTTTTGAGTTTCATCGTCAACTCGTGTTTGAAGCTCGCGCTCAACAGTTTGAATGAAATTCCTTGCTTGGTACCCTCTATGAAATGCCAGAAAGTCACAACCCAGCAGGCTAATAAGTATCTCTTTTTTGTAAGGTAAAATTCTAAAAATTTCCCAAGTTGGCCATGGAATGTGCCAAAACATTGCGGTTATCATATTTTTTTCTCTGCCGAGAAACAAAGGAACCAGGGCAAGTTGATAATCGTTAACCCATACAAAGTTCATTTTCCCAGGAACCAAAGATTTTCTAATTGCGTTCGCGTAGTCTCGGTTAACTTTCTTGTAGCTTTCGTACCATTCATTTGTCCACTTGGGTTCTTCATATGCAATATGGCAAAGCGGCCATAGGGTTTGGTTTGAAAATCCTGCATAGTAATTTTCCACAGTTTCTTTATCAAAGAAGAGTTTTTTCAGAGTATAATTTCCACCTGTCCCCTCAATTAAAGTGCTCTTTTTCTCGTCCGGATTTTTCGCGCGTCCAATATATGTTGCCTTGGTTGCCTGGGCAATAGGGTCGAGTGCTACAGCTACTCCACCTGCGGTACTTTCCAGTACAAGTTCACCGTTCTTTACAACATATACGCGCGGGGAGGCGTCCGACGCAATTATCATGTTTGTATTGCGGTCGTTGAAAAAATTTTGGAGATCCGAAAATTGGGTCATATATACTTCGTGCTAATTATATAGCACGAGTATTAAGCTAGCACTTTTGACTTTAAGCAATTCCATTAAGCATTATACTCATAAACGACGTATATATCAATTCAAAATTACGTAAGGATTTTGTTAATGTCTTTTCTAAGGTCTTCAACGGTTCCATTGTTCTCTATTACAAAATCAGCCATCTCAAGGCACTTTTCCACTTGAAGCCCGCTCTCAGATTCCCCAACTCCTAGCTCTCTTGCTACCATTTTTTCAAATTCTTCTAAGCTTTTTGGATCTCCTGGTCTATCTCTATCTTTAATGTTCTTAAACATCTTCTCGGAATTAATGGTAACTCCTATTATTTTTGCACCCAATTGATCTCTCAGAAATTTAATCTCCGCGGGATTTCGGATTCCATCAACAACGCAATTTTGATTCACAACTTTATCAATTTGAAGTTTTGTTCCTCGTGCCAAAACCTCACCTCCTAAATTTTCCCTTAATATGTCTCCTATGTCTTCAAGAGGTTTTCTTTTGTGGTTCATCTCAAGGTATGAAAGTATATTTCTTAAAGTGTCAGATAAGGAAAAATATTCAAATCCCATCTCATTAAGGTATTTGGCAACTTCATTCTTGCCGCTTCCGGGTAACCCTACAAGGCCGATAACTTGTTTCACCACAACATTATATCAGTTAGATCTCGACTATTTTGTAGAGCAAATTTTCCCTTCTCAGAAGTGGAACCGCAACGTTGTAAACCGGTACATCATTTCTAGTCTTGCCTAGAATTGTTCCATGATGGGCGTGTCCATGAAAGACGGCGGTCACGTCAAAGTTGTTTATGGCCTCTTCAAGTCTTGATGATCCCAAAAACGGAAAAATCTCCGGATCTTCTCCAACAACAGTATCGCGAACCGGAGAGTAATGCAATATAACTATTTTTCTGTCTGTATCAAGAGACTGAAGAGCTTTTTCAAGCTTTAGTCTTTCACGTTCTCCTTCTTTGGCAAAATTTTTTATTCCCGTCTCTCCGAACGGCGCGAGCATTTTACCGGCAAATCCTCCCCCAAAACCTTTTGTTCCGGCAATTCCAATTCCTCTGACAACATGCGAATTTCCATCAAGAACCGTAATTCCTGAAGCTTGAAGAATTTCGTTAATTCTCTCCTCTTCACCGGATTCATAGTCGTGATTGCCAAGGACAGCAACAACCGGAATTGTCGCGTGTTTCAATTGCTCCGCCAAAAATTCGGCTTGGTCAGCCTTGCCTAAAGTGGTTAAGTCTCCGCATAAAACAATTAGGTCTGCTTCCTTTGAAGCGCGTTCAAAGGTTTCGATGTACGATACTTCCGTAGGCTGTCGCTCCACATGCAAATCGGCAATTGCTGCAATTTTTATTTTATTAATTTGTTCATTTGAGTCTGTCATGTGACGACTTTGTATCCCCAATCCGTAAGGTCAACTTCATACTGAGTTCTTGATAAAAGTGGCCCAAGGCAAACTTTATCTTTAGGTTCTGGTATCATGGTCTCCTCGTTAAGTCGCGCGACTAATTCTTTCAAGAGCCATTTGGGTATAATATTCCTTGATGAGGGATATACAAACCTGAAATTCATCAAGACGCTAAATAAGAGCGGCCAGTGATGATCAAACCGCTTGAGAACTTTTTCCCAGTTCAGTTTTTCTCCCTGTTTTAAGATTATGTGGTTTACATCTGCTCCCTGAAAATAAACTCTTTCCTGAACGTAAGCTTTTGAGAGTATCAAATCCTCGGGAGAGACAATCTTCATCTTTCTTCCAAACATCTCTCCCTCAACGGCATTCTCATACCAAGAGTCATCTACCACAGTTGTTCCGCTTGGAAATCCAAAAATTATATCAATGTAGTTCTGTCCGCTGTAGGCTTTCGCAAGCCATCTTGGATCTTTTATCTCAACTTTGTAACCCGCATCCTTTAGAAACTTGAGAAGTCGAGTTGAATCACTCGGCTTACAAAAAACATCTATATCTTTAGTTTCGCGCAAATAGCCTGTATAAAAAGCGAGCGCGAATGTGCCGGAGACCATGAATGGAATTCCACTCTCCATAAGTAGATCCAGCATTTCTCCATATTTTTTCTCGGTATTTACCAAAGCATTTGTCATAAGCAAATGTTAGGCCTCAGGGGTCAAAGTAACGTAAAGGGTAAGTAAGAAAGCGGTGAATTACAGGCTTGGCTTTATCAAGTCAAACCAAAATCTATGGCCTTCATCATTTGGGTGAAAATGGTCAACCGAACCGGTTGGACCATAATTATCGTGAAAGTTTGCTTCTATGGGATTCACGTAAACTACATTTTTAAATTTACCGGCTTCTTGGTTCATGACATTTGCATATAGTGGGGCGCGCACTTTATAGATAGGTTTTAGAACTAAGGGAATTGCTCCCGCATCAAAAATGCGGCCCGGTCCTACAATGATTAGCTTATTGGCAAGGGGCGCATAAAGCTCAAGTATTTTTCTGGTGTTACGTTTAAATGATTCAATGCCGGTGAAGTGAAAGAGATCATTTGAGCCTATGATAAGTAAAATCAGATCCTGCTTTTTTTGCGGAGGGGCAACTTTAAAAATATCTACCATCCTGTAGCCTGAGACGGATTTATTGGTTAACTTTACCGTTCTCTTCTTTGCAATTTCACCCGCAACTCTTCCCACAACACTCGTCTCAAATTTTGTTGCCCCAAGTCCGGCACCAATACTGTCTCCGGCGACGAACATATTGTATTCTTCGCCTTTACCCAAAGTAAAATTACCAACGTGTTGGTTAAGTAAAAGACTTGCAGTTTTTAATAGGAAAAATGCTGAATATAGAAGCTGAGCTACCGTATATATAACAATCACGAGGAGGAGAAGTTTTATAATAGGCATACAAGGCTATTATAACAGCATTAAGTTTGGGTTCGAGTCGGTTTTCTTGTAAGGACGTGGAGGTGCTCGATGTCGGGCACGGATCTTAGTGATCGCAAGCTACCTACTACAACCAGGTCTCTGGGTCCCAATCCCTCTTGATCAAGTGTCTCAAGTAAAAATTCGGCTAAAACTCTATTGGAAGTTCCTCGTCTATACCACATTACTCGCCTTTTTGTGTCAGGGGGAATTGCATAGGTTTCCATAGTTTGGGCAAAAACAACAGGCTGTTTTGTAAGTGACGCTCTTATTGAGTTGACGAAGTCTTCAAACTCTTCTGGTGTCGGTTGGATTTCAGTTTTGAGCTTTGGAAATAATTGTCGATAGTTTTGTAAGTCATAACGGGCTTCATAAACTCCGTCGAATGTTTGAGCCTGAAGAGCAGGGGCCGGAAAGTCCTGTCTTCCAAGATGAAACGGTGAATTTCCCGGGAGATCCTGGATAATTGAAGCAATTTTTATAAGTCTTTGAACATCGATTCTGTTTTCGCCTTCTGACATAAACAGGCATTATACCAAAAGTAGCCTTAAAAGGTGTTTTACTGTAAAATAGACCAACATTGCTGGATCGTCCCCGCCCCGCTTAGCGGGGTAAAGTAGGACAACGTACTATAATGGTGTTTGTTTACATATTGCAGAGTTTACTTGATGGCAAATATTATGTAGGTATTACTAAAGATTTAAACAAACGATTGGAGAAGCATAATAGAGGGACAGTAGAATCCACCAAGAAGAGAAAGCCATTCAAAATGGTATATTCGGAATCGTTTCAGAACTATACTTATGCAAGGTCTAGAGAAAAAGAAATAAAATCTTATAAGGGTGGTAATGAGTTTAGAAAATTATTAGTTTAATTTATTGCTGGATCGTCTAATGGTAGGACAACGGACTCTGAATCCGTTTATCTTGGTTCGAATCCAGGTCCAGCAGCAATGCCCATTGTTATGAGTAATCGTGAGAGGCCGCCGGTTGACGGCGGACCTAAAGATAACAAATCAAACCTTCTCCATCTAAGAGACGGCAGGACGCTTGAGTATTTTGAATATGGTGATCCTGACGGGATAGCTCTTGTTTACTGTCATGGATTTCCGAGCACGGGAAAACAAGCGGAATTAGTAGACGATATTGCCAGTACAATGAGAGCTCGAATTATTTCTCTAACTCGTCCAGGAATGGGTCGTTCAACCTTCCAGCCTGACAGGAAAATCACAGATTTTCCAAAGGACGTCAAGCAACTTATGGACAGTCTTGGTATTAAAAAGTTTGGAGTCCTTGGAGTCTCAGGTGGCGGACCGTATGCTTTGGCTACGGCTGTCTTTCTTCCCAAAGAAGTTACGGTTGTGGGAATTGCAAATAGTATGGGGCGAAATACTCCAGAATTGAGAGGTCGGTTCCCGCTTTTCTCTCGCGCCGCTCTTGCAGCAGCAGGATCTGATATTGGTGCGCAGTCTTTAATCAAAGCCGTAGATGTTTATAGCAAAATTTGGGGCAAGTCTCCAGTAGATTTTGTGACTTCACGCGAAGGCGCGTTGAATGATGAGGTTCGTAAAGCAGTTGAGGAGCAGACGAAAGATGCGCTTGCGCAAGGCGTGAGGGGACCGGCGAGGGAACTGTATTTAATGACTCAAGATTGGGAAATGAACTTAAGATCTATTAAAGCGCCTGTTCATGTCTGGCAGGGGTATAGCGATAAAATCGTACCCATAGAAGCATATATGGATTTGGTAAAATATCTCCCTAAGCCCAACATACAAATTTATCCAAAAGAAGGCCACTATGCAGTTCTTGCACACAGTAGAGAGGTTCTTTCCACGCTACTTGCCTACGGTTGAGACTTCAATATTTTGATATAATCTGCTCATGATTAAGGCAATCATTTTTGATCTGGATGGGGTAGTTATTGATACCGAGAAATCTGTTTGGCACAATTCATCCGTAAGCCTTCTCGCGCTTTACGATAAAGTGCATACTGAGGAAAAAATTAAGCACCTTCTTATGGGGTCCAAGTTTGAGGACGGAACCCAAATCATGCACGACTTTTACGAAATTCAAGACACTTTTGAAAACTTCCTTGAGCATAGGAGGCGTTTTGTGAATGAAGGTTTTGCAGAGAAGGTCACGTTTATGGAAGGTTTTGAAACTTTTTACAAAAGACTCAAAAAACGCAAAAAGGCCATTGCAACTTCAATGGACAATATGTTTTTGACGCTTACACTAAGTCATCTACCATTAAAATCCTTATTTGGTCAACATATTTATCCCATTTCAGAAGTGGGCGGAAAAGGTAAGCCCCATCCGGACATTTTCCTTTACGCAGCAAGGCAAATTGGTGAAAATCCCAAGAATTGTATAGTTATTGAGGATGCGCCAAAAGGTGTCACGGCAGCAAAGAGCGCCGGGATGAGGAGCATAGCATTGACTACGAGTGTTTCAAGGCAGCATCTCAGTCACGCAGATTATATAGTTGATTCTTTCGCTAAGATAACAGACGAAATGTTGGTTTAGAAGTTTTGGCTTCAAAATGGAGTGATATAATGGGCTGATGCCTGGTATAAAAGAAGCGTGGTCCGGAGCAAGGACAGCGTGGAGTTCGGCTAAAGAAAGAGTGCACCCCGAAGGTATTATCATAGGGGGAGCCGTGGGTGTTGCTACCCCACTTATCGCCTCTCCACTCGCGGAGGGACTCACATCCGCCGTGCAGGAATTTAAGGGTCAATTAGATCAAGATTTATTGAGAGCCATTACGGTCGGAGCTATTGCTACAGTTGGAGCTTTTAGCGTAGCTAGAGAAAGCAGAACACTTGATGAACAAGGATATAGCGCAAGTTCAAGCACAAACGTTTTAAATGTTGCCACCGGAAAACGCAAAACCTCATCAGTTATAGGTCATGCAGCAGGATCTGTCGAATTGTTGGGAATAAATACATTAGCGGAGGTTGTATTTTTTGGTGGAAACAAGCCCGTATTAACGGAAGGCTTACCGACAGCCATCCTTGTAACTGCGGGTTTACGAGCCGGCATGAATACTCTAATACTTCAGGGTAGAGCAGAGCCATTGGTTAAAGTAATAAAAGTAGTTGAAGATCCTGTAGTCAAAGTGGCAAGATTAGCAGTCGAACGTTCAATAAGAACTGTTGGGGTAGCTAAAGAAACGATCATAAGAAAACTTAAAAAAGGCGAAGAAATTATTATCGATACTACGCTAGACGACGCATCGTAATCCACTTGCTGGTTTATTAAGCGGATTCCAGAATCCTAATTCTCTTGAAGTTTTTGCCAGGGAGGCCTTCAATATTAATATCTTCCCAGTCGAATTTTGCTTTTTCCAATTGTTTTGGTGTTAGGACAACTTCGGCAAAGCTATCGCCATCTTTTTGTAAGGCTCCAACTGCGGCCCAGAATTTGGCCATAGAGCGCTTTGTGCTTCCCGTGACAACTGAGTCCTCATAATAAGTAGGGCATGTCCATATTTTTGCCGGATCATCGGTAATTTTTTTTAATGTTGGAGTTTCAAAAATTGCTTGATGCTGAAGCTCCACTTTTTCCCGCCACTGCGGATCTTTATCTTGGCCAGGAGCAAGTTTGACGTTGAGTTCGGTCGCTGCTTTCATCACATCTGTCAGCGCGGGTAATTTACCTTTATTTCTTTTCAGAATATCAGCTTTTGCTTCTTCCAGTTCTTTGTAATAATCGTCGGGATTTTTAAATAAGCCGTAGTGTCTTGTGTACGTGACTTCTATGTTTTGTGGTAGGTAAGGCTCGACGAATTTTAAGAGCTCTTGGAAAGTCTCTGAATATTTATCCGTTTCAGACCGTGGAACATTGTTAAGACTCTCAACTGAAATATCCTGAGAGAAGTATTCAAAGTGTACCCCAGGTTTATAAACGCTTGCAATCAATCGAGCCCATTGCACGAAATAAGCGAGGCTAAAAAGCTCTGCCCAGTCTATCTCGGGTGCTTCTTCAAATCGCCATAACTTATTGCCACCAAACATTTCAAATATTCTTACCGGTTTTCCTTCTTTGACAAAAATCCTTATTGCTTCTTTTGTAATTTTTACACAAGGATCTCCAGGCGCAAGCTTGCGAAACTTTTTAGACATAACCTTGGAGTAAATTGCGTCTTCAAGCGGCATGTCATCAATGTCTTCCATTTGGATAGGTTTTTTTAAATCTTCGAAAGTCGAGATGATGTATTCCTGTGCTGTCATAATGTTTGTATTCAAAGATGTGAGATGCGGGCAAGAATTGAACTTGCGTCTTTTGCCTTGCGGACAAACGTCTGAACACTCGACCACCGCATCACCGTTATTTTAGCACAGCGGAACCTAAAACGGGCGGTGGCAGATTAGGTTAATCGAGTCTCTCATGGTATAATGTATTTAGTCGCAGATAGTAGTTAAATACTTCTGCTTACATCTTGAGCAAGTTTAAAAAAAGATAAAAGATACTCACTTCCACCCGTATCTTCCTTTCACATTAAACCACATCATCTTTGAGCAGATAAGTCTTTAAGGCTTAAGAAACCTACGAGCAGAAAGGTAGTGTATGTTTAGACACAATAACAGAAATAATTATAGTAAAGCAGGTCCACGTTTCGGACAGGCTAGCAACAAGAAACGCGTAAAAGCGCTTGATCCAAGCCTGTTTATAAAGCAGGCGAATCCAACCACGACAGAGGTAAAAGAAGAAGCCTCCCGTGTGGAGTTTTCAAGCTACGCAATAGTTGATCACCTGAAACGCAACATTGCGGAGCACGGATACGTTGGTTCTACGGAAATTCAGGAAAAATCTATACCCCAAATACTTGCAGGCAAAGATGTCATTGGTATCGCCAATACCGGGACTGGCAAAACGGCAGCGTTTCTTATTTCACTTATAAACAAATGCTTCCTAGATTACTCTCAAAGAGTTTTGGTTGTCGTTCCAACACGCGAGCTTGCAGTCCAAATAAGCGATGAGTTCAAGATTTTTGCCAGAGGCATGAATCTTGAGGCGGTAGCCGCAATCGGAGGAACAAACATTAAGCATCAAACACGCGCATTGCGTCACAATCCCCATTTTGTTATAGGTACTCCGGGAAGAATAAAGGATTTGATAGAAAGAAAAACCCTAAATCTTTCGCTTTTTCAAAACGTAGTCTTAGATGAAGTAGACCGTATGGTTGATATCGGCTTTATTAAAGACATTAAATATCTTATTTCTCTTCTTCCAAGTGTGCGCCAGTCTTTATTTTTCTCGGCAACCGTTGACGGACGGACCAAGGAAATTCTGCAGACTTTTGTAAATAATCCCGTTACCATTTCTGTCAAAAAACAGGATACAGCAGAAAATATAGAACAAGACATAGTCCGTTTGACCGGCAAGAGAGCAAAGATAGATGTGCTTCACGATCTTCTAATTCAGCCCGGTTTTGATAAAGTCCTGATTTTTGGGAGGACCAAGTGGGGAATGGAGAAGCTGTCGAGAAATCTCTCAGAAAGAGGTTTTCATACTGCTGCAATTCACGGTAATAAATCACAAAGTCAGAGACTGCGAGCGCTGGAGGAGTTTAAGAATAACGGGTTGCAGATATTAATAGCGACAGACGTTGCATCTCGCGGAATTGACATAGAAAACATAACCCACGTAATAAACTATGACGCGCCAACTTCTTACGATGATTATATTCACAGAATTGGAAGAACCGGACGAGCAGGAAAAAAAGGTGTAGCTTTAACTTTTATTGAATAACATGAACCTCTTATTTATCAGCCCCAACTCTCCGTACGAGAGCATTGGAGGTGTCGAACGTTATATCACTAATCTCATAAATTATTACAAAAATAAAAAGGATTGTTCGGTCCACCTTATTATCCCAACAATTGGCCAAAGTAAAATTAAGACTGAAGAAAACGTATCCATATACTTCGATCACAACTTTTCTATCCCAAGAAATGCGGCCCATCACCAAAAAGAAATCGCGAAAAACGCGCAGCTTTTTTCCAATCTAGTCGGAAATATTCTAAAAGATAAAAAAATAGACGTTATATGTGCCGAGAATTTTATGTTTGGTCCTCCAGCCATCTATAGCCTGCTTTTGAATATGACAGCAGCACGACACAAGGTGCCTATTATTTTAAGATTACACATGTATCCTGCATCTGAGCTTCAAATAGAGCTAGTAAATCAATTAATGTGGAGCAAGGTCAGCTGCGTTAGCAAAAGTGTGGCAGGTGATTGCTTTCAAAAGGGGACAGACGTAAATATTCTCACAACGGATTATCTCGGAGTAAACACCTCGGAGTTTAATACCGTACAAGCTAGCGGAGATTCAATTAAGAAGCGTTTGGGTTTACCGGAAGATACCAAGATTATACTTACCGCCTCAAGGATTATTCGAGGACATACGAATATACTCAAGGAAAAGGGTCTTATTAATTTAATTCAGGCATTCTCTAAGCTTTCACCGCGTTATCCAAATTGGCGTCTTGTATTCAGCGTTGGAAGGGCGACCGAGAATCTTGCGGACGATTTCAACTCGGCGCTCGAGATGTTGAAGGGATACATTAAGCTAAATCACATTGAATCAAAGTCAATAATAGAAATGTTTGAGTTGGTTGATATGCCGGACGTATATCGTGGCTCTGACCTGTTTGTTCTCCCATCTGAAATGAACGAAACATTTGGTCAGACATTCGTTGAGGCGATGAGTTGTGGTATTCCTGTCATTGGTGCGCAAACTGGAGGAATTCCTGAGATAATCAGCGATTCATACAACGGCTATTTAGTCCAGCCGGACGACTCAAGCATTCTTGCACACAGGATAGAAAGACTGATTAATGACGAGGCCACACGAAGCAAATTTATAGAAGCAGGAATAAAAACAGTTCAGGCCAAATTTACTTCGGAAAAACAATTTTCTAACTTCCACGAAATGTTAGAAGGTGTAGCCGGACAGGCCCACAACCATATAACAGTTTAAAATGTTGGGACAAAAAATGGTGGTTAGCAAAATTCAAGCCAGGAACGAGTGGCGCCTCAAAACTATATATCATATCTACCCCCGCAGTTTTTATAATGCTGAAAACAAAAGCGGAAATGGAGACTTAGCAGGTATTATAGCGAAGTTAGATTATCTACAGGATTTGGGAGTTGATGTTATTTATCTATCTCCAGTGTACGCATCTCCAATGAAAGACAACGGATATGACATAGAAGATTATTTGGACATACACCCCATGTTTGGAGATCAAAAAACAATGGATCGGTTGATTTTTGACTTACACGAAAGAAAAATGAAAGTGATGATGGATTTTGTTCCTAATCACACATCGGACAAGCATAAATGGTTTCAAGAATCTCGTTCTTCCAAAGATAACCCTAAACGCAATTGGTACCATTGGCTTCCCGGGAAACCAGATGGATCACCACCCAACAATTGGATAAATGTATTCGATAATACGCCGGGTAGCGCGTGGACATATGATGATCAAACAAAAGAATATTATCTTCACAGCTTTCTCAAAGAGCAGCCGGATCTTAACTGGGACAATCCCGAGGTTGAAAAGGAAATGCATAGAATATTACTGACATGGATGGATAGAGGGGTCGATGCCTTCAGAATTGACGTGGGACTCTACATTGTAAAAAACCCTAAATACCCCGATGAACCATTAAATCCTGCTTACGTTGCAGGCGTCGATCACCCAAATGAAATATACTCTCATCAGGCAAGTAAAGATCAAATGAGGGGATTTAAAAAACTCGCAGATATGGGAAATCTCGTCGGCTCGAGAGGTGGATTTGTTATTCAGGAAGTATATGTAGGTACGGAAGAAAGAGCAATATTGTACAGGCTTTCGGAGTACGGCTTGAGCGTTCCATTTGATTTTGATCTAATTTTAGGTCCGGACTGGAGCGCTTATGGTGTTAGGAAAATCATTTTTGACTATTACGCTTTATTAAAAAAGGATGATATTGTTCCCTTGCCTTTGGGAAATCACGATCAACCAAGAGTTGCAACCCGCTTGGGAAGTCAAAAAGACGCCAGGCTTGCCGCAATGCTTCAGATGACGCTCGACTGTCTGCCGGTTGTGTTTCAGGGTGAGGAGATAGGTATGGTAGACGTTGAAATTCCTCCGGAAAAACGTCAGGATCCATTCGTCGATAAACTTAGGGATCCTGCACGTACACCAATGCAGTGGGACGATACTGATAATGCAGGTTTTACAAAAAAAGGAATAGAGCCGTGGTTGCCAGTTGACCCCAACTATAAAGAAACAAATGTAAAAAAACAGCTTTTAGATTCCCGGTCAATGCTCTCACTTTACAAACACCTAATTTCAATAAGAAAAGAGAGGTTGATGCCCGGCCGACCTAAGGAAGTGGTTGTAAATAACGATAATGTCTTAGCATACAAAAGAAACACGGCAGATGGTAAAAAGGCACTCATCCTTTTAAACTTCGCGGAAGAACAGGTTACCATACATATAAAATCATCAGTATCTCAGTCTGGAAGGTTACTTATTAACACGTCCATAGATAATCAGATGGGAAAGATTTTTAAATTCGACAACTTCACTCTTGAACCAAAAGAAGGGTATATCTTTCTAGCATAGAGCAGGCCTCCTTAACGGAACGGCTTTACAAGCCTCTTACGCGACGTTTATCCACAGAGCATTTGATAGGTGTATACTTAGTTGTTAAGAGAATCATGTTAATTTTATTAAATGGTAGGGAGGTGAGAATATGACGGATAAAAACGAAAAATGTTGTGAAAATTGCGGTAACTGCAATAACTGTGGTTGTAACTGCGGCGGACACGGAATGATGATGATGGATTGTTGCCAAGAGCACAAGATGTCTAAGGAGCATCTGGAAGCAAAGAAAACAAGACTTGAGGAAAAACTCAAGTGGGTGAATGAAAAACTAGGAGAGTCAAAATAATACCGCCTATCGTTTATAATTAATTAGGTATGGTAGATTTAATAACCGGCAAAGGAAATTTAGCTGGGAAAGGCATTTATGCCGGACGGGATTTCAAGAAAGGTGAGGTTCTTATTAAGTATCGTCTCAAACACCTGACTCCGGAAGAATTTAATAATCTCCCTGAAAGCGAAAGAGAATTTACTCACGTACACCACGGAGTAATTGATCTTTACAGTGAACCCGAGCGATACGTTAATCATTCCGATAGTCCTAATACTTATCAGGATTTGGTAAATATGTGTGATGTTGCTGCCCGAGATATTAAGAAAGGTGAAATGATAACAACCGATGCTACAAAAGATGATATATAAAATCCCCCCAATTCAATCTAATTTGAAAATTTAGCTTCGTGTTTGCTATAATGCCTCTCCTATGCATGAAAAGGTCATTTTTATCATTCCGGGATTTAGGCAGAGGTCTAAAAGTCGTGCCTATCGGGAAATTACAAAAATATTGGCTAACGAAGGGTATTTTCCTATAGTCGTTTCTTTATCGTGGGATAAAACTACAGTGTCCCAGAATACGGAGCATTTTATTGAAGAGTTTGAGAAGGCCAAAGGGAAAAAAAGATATATTCTGGGATTTTCTTTTGGTGCGATGATTGGTTTAATTGCATCAACTAAAGTAGAAGTTGATGGTTTGGTTCTTTGTTCGCTCTCTCCTTACTTTTCCGAAGATTTACCTAAGATCGGCTATCACTGGAAACCGTCAACTTTGGCTCGTTATCAAGATTTTGCAGGACTTTCTTACGCAAAAATTGCCTCACAAACAAAAGCAAAAAAAGTGCTCATGCTTTATGGAGAAAAAGAGGCGAAGTCGCTTGTCAGAAGAGTTGTGGGAGCTTTTGGGAAAATACCTGCTGCGAGTAAACGCTTAATTCCGATTGAAAAAACCGAACATGAGATAGGCGATAAAAACTATCTTGCCACGATCCACTGGGTAAGCCGCAATCTTCTTTAGGTTCGTATCTACCAAAAAGGGTTGACATGACGACCAAAACCATCTAATACTTTAATAGTGAAAGATTACTCCTCTATAAATCGCAAGTGGTGGAATGACGTTACGTTAGTTCATTCAAAATCAAAATTATATGACCTCGAGAATTTTAAAAAAGGAAAAACTAGTTTACAAAAGACTGAAATAGACGAGTTGGGAAGTGTTCGCAATAAAACATTATTGCATCTCCTTTGTCATTTTGGGATGGATACTCTTTCCTGGGCAAGACGCGGAGCAATTGTGACAGGAGTTGATCTATCAGATGATTCAATCCGTTTAGCAAAAAAACTGAGCAGGCAGATCGGAGTCCCCGGAAATTTTGTTTGTTCTGACATTTATAGTCTGCCAAAAGTTTTGGATAAAAAGTTCGACATAGTTTTTGCTTCTTACGGAGTCCTCTTGTGGCTATCAAGTATTAAGAAATTCGCAAAAATCGTTAAGCACTTTTTGGCTCCCGGGGGAACGTTTTACATAATAGATCTCCATCCTTTTACAGAAATCATAAGCCATGACTTTAAGTTTGCATATAAATATTTTGACCGCGGACCTTATCTTGATGATTCGTCCGGTACTTATACGGATTGGAGTAGCGATGACGTAAGTGGTATCACTTATGAATGGAGTCATACAGTAAGTGACGTTATTAATTCATTGATAGGGCAAGGTTTGAAAATAGAATTCCTTCACGAATTTCCCTATACCATGTATGACCAGTTCCCCGGATTTATGGAAAAGAATAAAAAAGGACAATACGTTTTGAAAGATAAGAAGATCCAGGTTCCTTTGCTTTTTTCTCTTAAAGCAACCAAGTAATTTGCTATACTCACCTTAATGAAGGAAATTATTCTCCCCCTGAGCATCATTATTAACATGGTTTCATACTCCTCTTATATAATTGCGATTTTCAGGGGTAAAGCAAAACCACACAGGACAACGCGGTTCGTTCTGCTTACACTCTCGGCCCTAGCTACACTTTCTCTTCTCGCGCAGCATAACTCCGTAGCGGTTTGGTTGGCGGGAGCAAATCTTACATTCTCTTCGGTTTTGTTTTTGTTAAGTTTCAAATATGGGATGGGAGGGTGGAGCAAAATGGATATTTTGTGTTTGGTTATAGCCGTGGTTGGAATTATTATTTGGCAGGTAACGGGGAGCTCCACACTCGCCTTGTACGCTGCGATTTTGGCAGATTTTACAGGAATGGTACCAACAATTATTAAAAGTTATTATCATCCCAAAACTGAAGTTTGGTATTTCTTCTTTTTGGCTGGAATTGGTGCTGCTCTTAATCTTTTGGCAACTCGAGTTTGGACATTTCAAGAATACGCCTTCCCTCTTTACATAACATTAATCAATACCGGGATGGTGACTTTATTCTTCAGGCATAAACTTCTGAAAAATTTAAAATAATCGGGTATACTTAGGCAGTCATGTTTACAGGAATAATTACAAATCTTGGAGCGGTCATACAAAAAAAACAATCAAAGCTTACCATAAAGGCGGACAAAAGTTTGCTTAAAAAAATCGAAAATGGAACAAGCATTTCAGTAGATGGGATCTGTTTGACTGCCGTAGAGATTAATGAAGAGTCTTTCGTAATAGACTTTATGCCGGAGACTCATGAACTGACGAATATAAAATATTTGGTTGACGGTGATATTGTTAATTTAGAGCTACCCGCAACTCCTGCCACTTTTTTGTCAGGACATATTCTTCAGGGGCACGTTGACGGGGTAGGAAGACTTGAGGAGTTAACAGAGGAAGGGAATAGTCGTATTTTAAAGTTTTCAATACCAAAGTCCTTGTCCAAATATATTGTTGAAAAGGGTTCAATCGGAGTGAATGGAATATCGCTGACGGTCATTGATGTTGCCAACGAAATTTTTACAGTTGGTATTATCCCGTACACATGGGATAATACCATGTTGTCGGGACTCATCCGGGGTAGCGCAGTAAATATTGAGGTCGACGTTTTGGCAAAATATTTGGAAAAGCTTAACAAATGAAAAAGACGGAGGAAATTAAAATCGCAATAATTGGGAGTAATTTTCAAAGAGAAATTACTGATGCTCTTGAGGAGCATTGTATCGATACTCTCTTAGGGAAAGGCATCAGGAAAGAGCAGATACTTTCCGTTCGAGTTCCAGGTTCGCTTGAAATACCGCTTGCAGCAAAAAAACTTGCCGAGAAAAATAAATTTGATGCTCTTATCGCTATTGGAGCAATTCACAAAGGTGAGACATATCACTTTGAGCAAGTTGCAGATCAATGTATTCGCGGCTGCATGGATGTTTCATGGCAGTATGGGATACCGGTGATTTATGAAGTTCTGGCAGTTTACAACATTGAAGATGCAAGAAAACGAGCAACAAGAGAAGAAGGAAATAGGGGACAAGAAGCAGCGCTGGCCGCATTATCAATGATAGATACAATAGCCAAGATTTAGTCTTTAAAAAGATCTTTTACTTCTTCTACATCTTTCTCCATTTGTTTAACTAGCTCTTTTTCCGTATCGAATTTTTTATTCCCACGAATTTTTTTGAACAGTTTAACTGTAACTCTTTTGTCATAAATATCTTGATCGAAATCAAAAATATAAGTCTCGGACTTGTAGTCTTTCTCATCAAAGGTTTTTGCCGAGCCAATAAACGTAACTGCGTTGAAAATTGTTTGGTCAATTGTAATTTGTGAAGCGTAAATTCCCTCCGGAATTTTTTTGTGAAGCGGAACATTTGCGGTAGGGAAACCCAATTGTTTGCCTCGATTCTTTCCAGAAACAATTTTGCCCCGAAATGTTTGTAAAGATTTCATGCTGATCAGTATACCACCTCTTTTGTGAACATGAAATTGGCTGAGGGTCGATCAGCTTTCTCTTACTCTATTCTTATTGACTAAGCTTCAGATATGAGCTATATTTAACTGTCTTCAAACGCAGGGGTTGACAAATTAGCAAATGCAGTGCTATACTGCTAAGTATTCGCCATGATACACCTATCAGGTAAGAGAAACGAACAACTGATCCCGGTAATTCCAATAAGAGACGGAATTGTTTTCCCCCACACAGAGTCAATTCTTACTTTTGGACGACCGAAAAGCCTAGCCGCTCTGGAATCTGCATTTGCAGGAGAAAGGGTTGTATGCTTTGTTCTTCAAAAAAATCCCAAGCAGAACGATCCCGAGCCTTCGGATCTATATTCAATGGGTACAGTTTCCCACATTGAAAGAATGATCCGCACAGATGGTGAGGTTAATGCGCTGGTTCGTGGATTATCACGTGCCAAGATAGTTTCTTACGATGACAAAACCGGATATTTCCTTGCGCGCGTAGAAGAAATAGATGAGGAGAATGTTGATACCGCTGAAATTAAAGCCCTTTCAAACCACTTGATTGCTGAATTTAAAAAAGCGCTTTCTTTGGGCAAGCAAGCCGATTTTCTAGTCTTCATGAATATAATGTCTGAAGTTGCTCCTTCAGAGCTTGCTGATCAAATAGCATCAACCCTTGATATTAAGGGTTCTGAGCGCCAAGAGCTTCTTGAGACGATTGATGTAAAGAAAAGACTTGAGAAAGTTTCGGAGTTTTTGTCACGTGAGGTAAAAGTTTTGGAGCTTGAGAGAAAAATTTCAAGCAAAACTCAAGAGCAATTTGAGAAAAGCGCCAAGGAAGCAATACTTCGCGAGAGAATCAAGACAATAGAAAAAGAGCTCGGAGATTCTGAGGAGGGCAGTGAAGTAAAAGAGTTGCTCGATAAAATAAAAGCTGCCGGAATGCCAAAAGAAGTTGAAGAGAAGGCAAGAAAAGAGTTGAAGAAGCTTTCACAAACTACTCCGTATAATCCCGAGGCTGGCTATATCCGTAACTACCTCGAGACTTTAGTTTCGCTTCCTTGGAGCAAGAAGTCAAAGAGCAACGTAGACCTTCCGGACGCTGAAAAAATTTTAGATGAAGATCACTATGGTCTTAAAAAAGCAAAAGAGAGAATAGTTGAATACTTGGCAGTTCACAAGCTGGCTGGAAAAATGAGAGGTCCAATTCTATGTTTTGCCGGACCCCCCGGAGTTGGAAAAACATCAATAGGTAAATCAATAGCGCGAGCACTGGGCAGAAAATTCGTCAAAGTCTCTCTTGGAGGAATTCGCGATGAAGCAGAAATCCGCGGACACAGAAGAACTTATGTTGGAGCGCTTCCCGGACGAATAATCCAGGGAATCAAAGATGCAGGTACAAAAAATCCGGTATTTATGCTTGATGAAATTGATAAAGTTGGCGCAGATTACCGTGGTGATCCATCAGCAGCCCTTCTTGAGGCTTTGGATCCAGAGCAGAATGATCAATTCTCAGATCACTACCTTGATGTTCCTTTCGATTTGTCGGATGTAATGTTTATAACGACAGCAAATATGCTGGATACAATTCCGCCGGCGCTTCGTGATCGACTCGAAATAATCAACTTCGCCGGATACACGGAAGAAGAGAAGTTCAATATTGCAAGCCGCTTCTTGATTAAAAAACAAATGGAAGCACATGGTCTAAAAGATAGTAATGTTGAGATTAAAGATGACGCTGTCCACTTTATTATTGAGCGATATACAAGAGAAGCAGGAGTGAGATCTCTTGAGCGAGAATTTGCCGGAATTTTCAGAAAGATAGCAAAGTTGGTTGCAGAGAAAAAATCCGAAAAAACCATAGTTGATAAAAAGATGGTTGAAAAATTCCTGGGTCCAACCAAATTTACCTCATCGCTCGCCGAGAAAAAAGACGAGGTAGGTATGGCAACAGGACTTGCTTGGACTCCTGTTGGTGGGGAGATTTTGTTTATCGAAGTTGCTCTGATGCCTGGAAAAGGACAACTTATTCTGACGGGGCAATTGGGTGATGTCATGAAAGAATCGGCCCAAGCTGCCATGTCTTATATTCGTTCAAAAGCATCTCGCCTTGGATTGAGAGAAAATTTCTACAGCAAAATTGATGTTCATATTCATGTGCCAGAGGGTGCAACGCCAAAAGACGGACCATCAGCCGGTGGAGCCATGACGACAGCTTTGGTTTCGGCGTTTACAAAAATTCCCGTGAGCCACTTAGTTGGAATGACAGGTGAAGTGACGCTTCGCGGACGAATTCTTGAGATAGGTGGTCTTAAAGAGAAATTAATTGCTGCCCACAGGGCAGGTCTTAAGACAATAATTTTACCAAAAGACAATAGAAAAGATTTGGAAGATGTACCAAAACAGGTTCTTAAAGATTTGAGATTTGTTTTTGTATCTCATATGGATGAAGTATTGAAGGTTGCATTGACAAAAAGACTTGCAGGACTTGAAGATATCAGAGGAGAGCAGGCGCCATCAACTAATATTACTTCCCCAACCCCAATCGCCGCCGACTAAGAAATTTATCCAGGTCTCAAATGCTTTAGTATCGCGATAACCGGTGGTACAATATGTCACTATGAAGACTAAAACACAAAAAGCAAAAACAATTGTCTTGCAAAACAGGTATCTTACGATTGCCTCCACGGATAAAAATGGTAAGCCCTGGATTACTCCCGTTTTCTTTGCGTATGACGATGATCTTAATCTCTATTGGGTATCAGGTAAAAATGCACGACACTCTGAAAATGTTCGCGCCAATCCCCAAGTTGCCATTGTGATTTTTGATTCAACGGAAGGTGAAGGAGAGGGAGATGCGATATATATAGAAGCAGAAACTCAAGAGTTAAAATCTAATAAGGAAATAGAAAAGGGAATGAGATACTATGACGCTCGTGCATCTAAGGCAAAGTTTAAAGTAAAAAAACCTGAAAATGTAAAAGGAGAATCCGAGTGGAGATTTTATAAAGCAACTCCTATGGTGGCTTACAAGTCTGGAAAGCCAAAGACTGTTAATGGTCAATATATTGATACCAGGAGAAAATAAGTCTTTCCGAGCTCAAAGATTTGTTAGAGTTTATTAAAAAATAAATTGTTGATTAAGCAAATAACCATTAGGAATTAGAATCCATTTCAAAATCCTGCTCAAGCTTTTCCTCAAGCGTACGCATTATTTTTTTAAGGTCTATACCTCTTTCAAGTGTTGGTTTCCAAAGGTCTCCTACCTTTTCAATTCGGGTCAAAATGTTTTTAATTGTAAAGTCACCAGGTGACAATTTCCTGTTAACCTCACTCCATTTGAGTGGTGTGGAAACCGTTGCACCAGGACGTGGCCTGATGGAATATGGAGCGGCGAGAGTTTGCCCTATCCTATTTTGTAAAAAATCTAAATAAACCTTGCGTTTTCTTTTGGAGGGACTTCTAGCAACACTTGTAAAATCAGGATTTTTACGATTTACAATATTAACGATAATTTCTACAAATTTCCGGCCTTGTTCGTGAGTGTATTTACCTCCCGTCGGAATATAAATATGAATACCCGTTGCACCTGAGGTCTTTGGATAGCTTTCTATCTCCAGTTTCTCCAAAACACCACGCACTTGGTTGGCAGCATCGACAACCTTATCAAAACCTATTTCTTCAGGATCTAAATCCACAATTACGTAGTCTGGGTTCTCAAGACTTCCAATTTTGCTGTTCCAGGGATTTATGTCAATACAGCCTAGATTGACCATATAAAGAAGCGCTTCCAAATTATTGCATACAAGGTAATTTATATCCTTTCCCTCGCTGTCAGATGGTATTTTTACAGAGTCTACAAAGCTTGGCAATTTAAAATTAATGTCTTTTTGAAAAAAACTTTCACCGTTAATTCCATTCGGATAACGCTTTAAAGATTCCGGCCTGTTTTTAAGATAGGGTAAAATTAGGCCTGAGATTTTTTGATAATACTGTCTGAGATCTCCTTTCGTGTAGCCTTCACCGGGCCAGAAGACCTTATCAGGGTTAGAAAATTTTAAAGCCTCGGGTTTTGTCGCAGCTTTTACTTCTTTCGGTTTTTCAATGGTTATTTCTTGTGGACTTTTGTCAGCCCTCAAACCTTTGAAAATAGGTTGCCTCATGTGTCCTCCTTCAGTCCACTGTGAGAATTCAACCTCACAAATAAGCACTGGCTCTACCCAGGTCGCAGGCATATTGGTAACGGGCACGCGTTTAAAAGGAGATCTATGGGTAACGATTTTTTGTAGTCGTGAGTCCATGCTTTTAAGACTTACCTCATCAAATCCGCTACCCGTATGTCCCACATAAGTCAGTTCCCCATTCTTATAGACACCCAAGATTAATGCACCAAAATATTTTCTTCCCCCACGGGGGCGTGTAAAACCGCAAATAATTACCTCTTGTCTTGCATGTGTTTTTATTTTCAACCAATTATTTCCCCGAATACCAGCCTGATAAGTGCTGTTCGATTTCTTCGCGATAATCCCTTCAAGTCCTTCCTTTGCTGCAGCGGCAAAGAATTTTATTCCGTTGCGCGTTATGTGCGATCCTACCTGAATATTGCTGTTCTCAGGAATAAGATTTGCCAAGATTTCCTTTCGTTTTACGAGTGGTACGTCCATGAGGTTTTTGTCGTTCAAAAAGAGAATATCAAATGCATAATAAATTAAACTACCCCTGTTAACTTTTCTGTAATTTTGCAAATTTTGAAAATTGGGCTTTCCATTATCGTCAACTACAACAATTTCCCCGTCGAGCACAGCATTTAACTTAAGTGCGTTGAGCGATTCCACGAGAGCTGGGTAGTGTGTATTAAAAAGAGTTTCATTCCGGGAATATAATCTAACTTTTTTTTGGGAGCAATCTGCGATTGCTCGATATCCATCCCATTTTATTTCAAATATAAACTCCTCATCGTCAAAAGGTTTATCAATAAGCGTAGCAAGCATTGGCTTTATAAACTCTGGGATTTTATCTTTCGGTAGAGATCTTAAAAATTCCTCGTCAATGCTTCCCTTGCGGGATCCGCTTCCCACCTCATCTACTTTTACTCCCGATACAACAGATCTATCCTGCAAGGTGACATCCTCACTGGTTGCGTATTCGTCCTTTTCTTTTATAAGGAGCCACGAATTTTCTTCATCTGCGTTTTTCAATTTTACGAGCGCCCATAACCCTTTTAGCTTTTCCCCAAACAATCTAAATTTAATATTTCCGGTATGTAATTCTTTCAAGATTTCTTTTTCGGAATTTTCAGGATTGTTCGCCGATTCATAAGTTCCAGCATCCCAGATAATTACATTCCCTGCTCCATAATTTCCCTCGGGTATTATTCCTTCAAAATTACGATAATCAAAAGGGTGATCTTCAACCATCATGGCAAGACGCTTGACCGATGTATCCGGTGAAGGGCCTTTTGGAACCGCCCAGCTCTTTAAAACGCCGTCTGCTTCAAGCCTGAAGTCGTAGTGGAGATGGGAAGCGTGGTGCTTTTGAATTACAAACCGCAGAGGACCCTGATGGTTTTTTTGCATACCCGCGGGTTCCGGTGTTTTATCAAATTTGCGTTTTTCATTATAAAGTTTTAACGTCATTATGCATTTTCTTCGGCAAGACTTTGTTTTAAAAGTGACATTAGATCACGAACATGAGTAGGGGGTTTCGTAGTCTTTGGAGTTGGAAGTTTTTCACCCTTTGCTTTTTTTGCGATCATCTTCTCAAGCTTCTCACGATAAGTGTCTTCATAGTCCTCGGGGTTAAAGGGTTTTGTTAACTTATCAATCAATGAAGTTGCCATATCTATTTCGGTTTTTGATACACGTTCATCTTTTGGAACGGAAAGATCTTTGTGACTTCTTATTTCCTCTCGGAATCTAATTTTATTAAGAATTATGATGTTGGAGTGAGGTTTTAAAACTGCTAAAGACTCCCTAGTTCTTAAGATAAAGCTTGCAACCCCAACCGTCTTTGATTCTTTCAGAGCTTCATACAAAAGATAATATGCTTTTTGAGCGTTTTTGGCAGGTTCCACATAATAAGGCGTATCAAAATATTCCGTATCAATCTCGTCAGCTTTTGCAAAACTCAGGATTTGTATAGAGTCGTGTTTCTCGGGACTTGCGTGTTTTAAATCATCATCTGTTATGACAACATAATCTCCATCCCTAAATTCGAAACCTCTAACCAAGTCTTTATATTCAATTTCCTTTTCTTCCTTCTCACAGATTTTGGCATATCGGACTCGCGATAAATCTGTTTTATGTAGATAATCAAAATCCAGATTTTTATCTTCCGTACCCGGGTACAATCTGATGGGAATATTTACTAAACCAAAGTTGATAGAACCTGACCATATCGCTCTCATAATAAGCAAAGTATAGGTCAAAAAAATGGCCAATACAACAATTTTCACGCAACTATTACGAATTGTTTACGCGTTTATTATTCTCTAAAACTAAGGTTAATATGTGGTAAAAACTAAGGTTACGGATAATACGCAAAAGGACCCAAAAGATTGGAAAACGGGTGAGGAACGCGCTACGGGAGCCCAGATTTCTTATTTGACCACCATGGCTCAAGAAGCGGGCGTTAAGATTGATACGAAGGGTTTAACAAAAGCTGCAGCCGCAGAAAAAATAGAAGAACTTCAGAAGGTTACAGGCCGCGGACAATCAGCTAATTGATGAAAATCCGAATTGGAACCTCGGGCTTCAATTATAAGGAGTGGAAGGGAAGCTTTTATCCTGATAATTTACCGCAAAAAAAGTGGTTGGAGTTTTATGCGTCCAAATTTGATTCTGTTGAAATAAATAATAGTTTTTACATTACAGTGAAACCTGCAACTTATGAAAACTGGTATAAGATAACGCCAGCCCATTTTATCTTTGTAATAAAAGGACATAGATTTATAACCCAACTGAAAAAACTTGCAGGCGTTGAGGATTCGGTGCGATTGTTTTTTGAAAACGCTAAGCCTTTAGGTGAAAAATTGAAAGTGGTTCTCTGGCAATTTCCAAGGAATTTTTCGTTCAATGAAAAAAGCTTTGAGCGATTGAAAACTTTTCTGGATTTAGTCCCGCAGAATATTAAACACGCTTTTGAATTTAGAGAAAAAGGTTGGTTTAGAGATGAAGTTTGCCAACTTTTAGAAGCCAATAATTCAACGCTTGTAATTGCTCAGTCTTCAAAATTTCCGGAGATAGAAATGCCGGGAGGCAAACTTGTATATATAAGGCTTCATGGGCCGAAGGGATTGTATTCGTCGGGATACACAGACAATCAGCTTGAAAACTGGGCAAAAAAAATTCGGCTGTATTCAAAAAAAGAAGAAGTTTATGCCTTTTTTAATAATGATAATGGCGGCTACGCAACAGAGAATGCGATGAGATTAAAATCTCTTATGTGACCCAAATGTTTTTCTACTTCATAAGTTCAAATGCCTCTTTAAGCCATTTGAGTAGATCACTGTCTATGTCCTCTGGTTTTTCGATTTTTAATTCATTATGAAATCTGCTCTTTGAGACTTGTTCTTGTTTTGCTATTCTCAAGCTATTAATGGGAGATGCCGAGACGATGTTGAGAATAAAATATTCTTTTCTTGGATGTACTCCCGCAAATGCAGCTCTATTTTTGAAATGTATTGAAGTTTTCTTTTCTTCCACAGTGATCTCTCCAAATTTCTTAAGTTCGGTCAGCAGTTGTTGATAGAGGCTCTTTACATAAGGAGTTAATTCCATGCTGTAATTTTAACAAATTATCGTTCTTTGTGTGACTTACCGGCTACCATCAGGAATTAGGTCGCTGTTATAATAGTTATCATGTATAAAGATAAAATATCCATCATTACATTAATTCTTGTTAATCTTATTCCGCTTTACGGAGTTTTATTTGATAATTGGCAGATATTTACAGTTGTATTTTCGTACTGGTTACAGAGCCTTGTCGTCGGAATGTACACAATATTAAAAATGATGAAAGACCAAGGAATTTCAGAAAGCCAGAAAGTTACTAAAGATGATAACCAGCTCCTAATGAAGCAATACAGTAGGCTCTCAAATATTATTCTTATTCCATTTTTTTGTTTACATTACGGAGGTTTTTTACTTGGTCATCTAGTTTTCATTATCGGTCTTTTTCCGGTAAAAAATTTTCATATTACCCAAATGATTATTCCTTCTATTGCTTTAGTAATTAATCACGGCGTTTCATACTGGAAAAATTTCATAGGTCAAAAAGAATATCTTTACATTGCTCCACTAGAGCAAATGGGTACTCCCTACATAAGGGTTTTTGTTATGCATTTAACTGTTCTTGGTGGGGCATTTATGATTGTGTTGTTGCATTTGCCCATTTTTGCTCTGGTTCTGCTGGTCCTGCTGAAGACATACGGAGATTATTGGTCGCATATCGTAGAACATAAATTGATTGAACAGAAACGACTACCTACTTACCAAAAACAATCTTTGTGACCCAGATATTTCTCCTTGTTTAACCACCATCAGGAGTTGGCCAGTTTAAATGAATTTTCACATCAGCATCTCCATTAAGAGGTGTGGCCTGAGATGTTCAGGCTCTTTAGATTTGGAGCTTTCAGTATTCGTATTTTCAGTTGATGAAAGGAACTTTTTGGCAAACGGAGTTAATACATTTTGCATTATATCTTTTGCCATTATTGTTGGAACAGATACATGAAGTTAGCACACTGTTGTGTCGTGGTGGGTTACAACTTTGACTTGCAGATTTGATCCAATCTGTATTAACTGCTTTTGATTCCTCTGAAGAAGATTCACAACAGCCTTCGCAAACACTGTATGGATAAGCCAATTCGCAATCTTTATCCATGGAGCACTTATTAAAAAAGGAAGGTTTCTCGCTATGTATGTTGCTTACAGCAAGATAGCTAATAAAACGGAAAGATAATGGGCCAACGACAAGAATAGTTATAGCCATCAATACAAGAATAATAGACAATGGGATACCTCTAATTTTTCTACCCGAAAGTTTGTGAACAAGGTTTTCAAATATTTCTTGGTCAGGCTGAGGCAGGTTGGGATGATTTTGATTGTTTTCTTCCACCTCTCGAGTATTTCACGAAGCAAGCTATGTGTCAAATTGCTGTGGCCCAAATGTTTTTGCATTGGAACCAAATATGTAGTTCTTTGGAGCAGTGGAGAAACATACTGCAATCGTTGTATACTCTTAATGTGAACGAAAATGGTGAGATGCCAGTTAAAGAAGCTGGACAACAAAGTTTTAAAGACGAGCTTGTTGAAAAAATCGGATTTGTTCCCACAACAACCCCAGAAGATATAAGACTTGTAAGAGGTACAAATAATGATGAGTCTGAAGACGTGGTACAACATGGTTGGGGAGTAAGTCGTGGAACTGTTTTCCAAGGAAACGCAGAATACCTTTCAACAGACGCAGATGAGGCAGCTGAAAAAATTGCAAGTTTACATAGAGGGGCAAGAACAGGACTAATCTTTGCGATACCGAATATTTACGCTGAATGGGGAGCCTTAAAAAATGCCAGAAAGATTGATGCTGAGATAAGACCTGAGCTTCCATTTGCTGAACCTGATCCTACCGGTTCTCGCGTAAGGATAGGAGAAGCAACTGCTGATTATGTTGTTCCACCTGAATATGTCGAGGGATATTATGATAAAGATGAGAAGGCATGGCATCCAAATCCTTTATTTTGGACCAACGTGGTAAAGAAAAAAGCTATAGATGAAGGGTGGACAGAGGAGCAATTGCAAGCAAAAGTTAGTGAGATGCGAGGGGAAAGAAAACAAAAAGGACTCGCGAGATTACGTGAGGAGAATAATAAAACAAATGACCTTAACCGCGAGGCACTGAAGAGTCTTCCTAAGACTTAGAAATTTAGCTCCGTGTGTGACCCCAGGCGAAGTCGAATCGCCGTTACCAGGATGAGAACCTGGTGTCCTAGGCCACTAGACGATGGGGCCAAGTGGTAAAGTATTTTACCTTAAATTGAGCCTTGAACTCAAGCTCGGCTTGATTTGTTATAATGTTTTTATGAAACCGTTTTTCTTGTCCGTGGTGATTCCCTCCTACAACGAGATGGGAAATCTTCGCAAAGGAATACTTGACCACATAGAGCATTACCTTGAGAGACAGAAGTATAAATACGAAGTGATAATAGTTGATGATGGATCAACTGACGGAAGCCGGGAGTTTGTAAAGGAGTTTGCAAAAGAAAACCATAAGTTTCGTTTAATGGAAAACTCGCATATGGGCAAAGCCGGGGCAGTAACCGCGGGTGTTTTAACAGCCGTGGGCGATTATATTCTTTTCACCGATATGGATCAAGCAACCCCCATTGAGGAGCTTGAAAAACTTTTGCCTTTGGCAGAGAAGGGTGGAGATATTATCATTGGATCCCGCAATGCAAGGCGTGGTGCACCTTTTTCCCGCCGAGTTATGTCAAAAAGCGCAGCGCTTCTGAGGATTTTGTTCGTAGGTATGCCGAAGCTCAAGGATACCCAGTGTGGTTTCAAGCTTTTTACAAAAAAAGCCGCTCGCGATATCTTCACCAAGATACACAAGATTCATAATGGATTTAAGACTATCAGAGGGTCCTCGGTTACTGCCGGTTTTGATGTAGAGTTGTTGTACCTTGGTAAAAAAATGGGTTATTTTATTGTGGAGGTTCCGGTTGATTGGCTTTATGTTGAAACCCGCCGCGTCTCTCCAATAAAAGACTCCATAGGAGGGGTTATTGATCTTATAAAAATTAAAAAGAATATTATAAAAGGGGTCTACAACAACTAATTTTATGAAGAAACTTATCCTGCCTTTGTGGATAGCCACATCAGTTGCTCTTCTTCTTTATTCTTTTACTCAAGTTGATCTTTCTCTCACGCTTTCAAGAGCTTCAATCTACCAAGCAGTAGAGAAATCATTTCAGTACGTAGGATACTTTAATAGGCCGCTTTCAACATATATTTATATCGGAATTGTAGCTGTTTTGTTCGTTTTATATCTAATAACACTTAACCTTGTTCGCAAAAAACTAATTGATAGGAGAATGGTATTTGCCATAGTAATTTTTGCAGCGCTAATCCTTTTTCTCTCCTACAATGCCTTCTCATATGACTTCTTCAACTACATTTTTGACGCAAAGATTCTAACGCATTATCATGCAAACCCTTATTTGCATAAGGCATTGGATTATCCGGGTGACCCCATGCTTTCATTTATGCATTGGACGCACAGGACCTATCCATATGGGCCAATGTGGCTTGTGGTCACCGTGCCTTTATCTTTTATAGGATTCGGATACTTTTTGTTAACGTTCTATTTATTTAAACTACTTATGGCGGCAAGCTTTATTGGATCAGCTTTTTTAATAGAGAAAATAGCAAAACGAACAGGGGTTGATACATTACTTGCTGTGGTTGCCTTTGCTCTTAATCCGTTGGTTTTAATTGAATGTTTGGTTTCAGCCCATAACGATATAGTCATGATTTTTATTGGTCTTTTTGCACTTCTTGCTTTCCTTGAAGGTAAATATGTTAAGTCTTTGTTCGCTTTAATAATTTCGGTTGCAATAAAGTACGCGACAGCACTTATGATACCTGCAATAATCGCCAAGGGTATTTTTAAAGTCGAAAAGGAGAAGTTTTTCTACGTTTTGATTATATCAATGCTTCTTCCTATCGGATTCGCATCATATAGGACTCAGTTTCAGCCATGGTACCTTCTCTACGCGCTTCCCTTTGCGGCTTTTGTGCAAAAGAAATATTTTGTTATGATTCCCGTCGTCATAGTCTCACTTTTTGCTCTACTTAATTACGTTCCGTTTTTATACAATGGTAATTGGGATCCGCCAACACCCACAATTCTTGCCTACATGCTTTACGGTTCAATCGCGGCCTCGGTAGTATTGGTTGTGATAAAACCCTTCTTTTTTCCCAACAAGGTTGAGTAGCTTGCTGCAGATAAGGATTTTCGAGTATAATCAATTTAAAGCAATATGCTTAAAAATAGATACTTCTCCTTGCTTCTGGGGGCACTTGGAATAGTTGCATTATATTTCTTCTTAAGAATTTTTCACATTCTCAGCTTGCCTCTTTTTACTGATGAAGCAATTTATATAAGATGGGCACAAATAGCCAAACAAGACGCAGCCTGGCGATTTATTTCGCTGACAGACGGGAAACAGCCCATGTTCGTATGGATTGCGATGGTAGCTTTAAAATTTGTCAAAGAGCCTATTTTGGCAGGGCGCTTGGTCTCGGTTTTTGCCGGATTTGCTACAACGATCGGATTATTTTTCTTGGGGAATGAAGTATTCAAGGAAAAAGATAAGAAGGGAGAATTTAAAATATTTTCGTTCACGAAAGCAACTGTTGCGATAGGACTTCTCTCAGGTTTTATTTACACAATTTATCCATTCGGCCTAGTTTATGACCGTATGGCTCTCTACGATAGTCTTGCTGCGACTTTTGCGGTTTGGATTTTGTATCTTCTTCTTGTGACTGTGCGGACTTTAAGGCTTGACGTCGCTCTCATTACCGGAATCGTTGCCGGTGGAGGGGGTCTGACTAAGTCAAATGATTTCCTGTCAGTTTATTCCATTCCGTTTTTATTGCTGATTTTTGATTGGAAGAAAAAAGTTGTATCTTCGCGTCTTGCCAGATTTGCTGGGTTGTCTCTGCTCATAGTAATTTTTACCTACTCAATATATTCAATTCTCAGGCTTTCTCCGTTCTTCCACATAATAGGTGACAAGAACGCTCTTTTTGTCTATCCGGTTCGTGAGTGGATAGAACATCCTACCCAATATTTATCAAGTAATCTCTCGGCGCTGGTAAATTGGTTAATAATATACTTTAGTATTCCGGGAATAGTCCTGGTTCTTGCCTCTTTTTTTGTTAACAAAAAGAACTTTCTTGAAAAATCTGTCCTTGTTTTGTGGTTCTTATTTCCATTTGCAGTGCTTGCGTTTTTTGGCAAATTAATTTATCCACGATTTATACTCTTGATGACCCTTCCTTTAATTCCTCTAGTTTCATACAGTATTTATAATTTGCTCGATAATTATAAGAATTTTATTTTTAGAGTAGCCGTTATAATATTTGCTTTTGCATTTTATGTCTATGCCGACTTTTTCATTATTACCAATTTCTCCGCGGCTCCCATTCCAAGAGCCGATACCGGTCAGTTCATAAACAACTGGTCTGCGGGAAATGGTGTTAATCAATCCGTTTCGTTTTTCAAAAAACAGGCGGTTAGTCAAAAAATATATATAGCGACAGAAGGAACGTTTGGGCTTATGCCATTTGGTCTTGAAATGTATCTTGTTGATAATCCTAATGTTAAAATCCAGGCTTTCTGGCCGATTCAAAATACTCCTCCAGAAGAAGTGGTAAGTAGCGCAAAAATTATGCCGACGTATGCCATTTTTTATCAGCCTTGTCCTTCGTGTCTTGGTACACAAATTCCAAACGGCTGGAAGGCTCGGGAAATAGCAAGTTACAAACAAGGGACAAGCGATTATTACTACAGAATTTATCAAATTCTTCCATGAGAATTCCTCTATTTCCTCTAATCGTTTCGGTTTTAATATCTGCTTTCTTTTTCTTTCAGATCTTTTCGGGAAAAATCCCCTTCCCCGGAGATCTACTGGTAGGAAATTACGAGCCCTATAAGTCTTTGTCTTACGGAGGGTTTGCCCCGGGCGCTGTCCCTAATAAAGCTCAGGGACCTGATGTAATCAAAGAGCTATTGCCGTGGAAAAAATTTACAATCGATAGCTTCAAAAAAATGGAGCTACCCCTTTGGGATCCTTACAATTTTTCCGGCAATCCAATGATGGCAAATTTTCAAAGTGGAGTTTTCTATCCAGGTAACCTGGTATTCTTTCTTCTCAGCTTTGAGAACGCATGGACGTTATATATTTTTCTTGCGCCCGTTTTATCCATTCTATTCACTTACCTATTTTTAAGAAGACTAAAGTTGGCCTTCTGGCCTTCAATTTTTGGTGGAGTCTCTTTTGCGTTCTGCCTTTATATGACGGTTTGGATAGAGTATGGGAATATTGGTCATACTTTTGTTTTTCTCCCGCTGATCCTTTATTTTGCCGACAAACTAATCGAGAAGACAGATAAAATAAGTTTTCTTGGAATTGTTGTTGCTGGATTTTGCGCGGCTCTCGCAGGCTACATACAGGGTCTTTTTTATATTTACGCAATTGTTTTTGTTTACTTTTTGATAAAAAGCAATTCTCTCAAAAAATTGAATTTCAGAAAAACATTTGTATTTATCTCCACCTTAATATTTCCCATAATTCTGTCGGCTTTCCAGATCCTGCCAACACTTGAATTATTTGGTAATTCTACGAGGGGTAATTATACGTTCTCCCAAATCGAGAAGATGCTTAATCCAATTTATTATTTGATAACAGTTGTGGCTCCTGATTTTTTTGGAAACCCAGCCGCCCGAAATTATTGGTTTAACGGTACATATATAGAACGGGCATCGTATTTCGGCTTGATTCCGTTGATTTTTGCAATTCTTGCAATAGTTTCAATCAAAAAAGTAGAAGTGAAAATATTCACGATTCTTTTTCTTTTTTCTCTTCTAATCTCGACAGACCTTTTTGTTACTAGATTTTTCTATCTGATCCCAATCCCCGTTCTGTCGACTACGGTTGCCACTAGAATTCTAAGTATCTTATCTTTTTCCGGGGCAATTCTTGCGGCTTTTGGATTTGATTACGTGTTGGAAAATAAGAACAAGAAAAAGATTTTTATGATTAGTCTTTCACTGCTTGCAATACTGGGAGGAGCATTTTTGCTTTCGATAATTTATCCTAAGACCACCACCAATATTAGTCTTATTGCGGAGGCGAACATTGCTAAAAGAAATCTGATCGTTCCGCTTACGACCCTGATTGTATTCATTGGCTCAACTATGATTTTTGTTTCTAGGTTTGAGATATTCAAGAGACATCATAAAAACTTTTACATTTTCGCTGTTCTTGCCATTACAATTCTTGAGTTGTTTTATTATTTCCAAAAGATTACGCCTTTTGCTCCCAAAAGCTATTTATATCCGCAAGCACCCGTCGTTGATTTTATAAAGAATAATGCCGGGATTAATCGTTATTGGGGATACGGTTTTGCATATATCGAAAGTAATTTCCAAACTTTTGACCAAACGTTTTCAACTGAAGGAAATGATCCTCTCCACATCAAGAACTACACCGAGATTTTGGCCGCTAGTAAAACCGGTAGGCTCCCCGAAATTCTTCCCCGGCCCGATGCTAATATTGCTGGGGGGTTTGGTAGTGAGGATCTTTCCGAAAATATTTATCGGCGGAAAATCCTAAATATCACCGGCGTAAAATACGTTTTAAATAAAGACGAAGGGATAAAGGAAGAAGCAAATCCTGACAATGTTACTTTCCCTCCGGATCGTTATAAATTGGCATGGCAAAATGGTTTCTGGCAAGCATATGAAAATTTGGATATGACACCCCGTTTCTTTTTAACAAACGAATATGTTGTTGTCCCGAATAAGAGTAGGGCGCTAGAGACTATTTTTGCTTCGGACTTTGACGAAAAGAAAAAGCTCATTTTGTATGAAGATCCCAAGGTTTCGGGGGGACAACTTTTGCAAAGCACAAACCTCATTTCCTATTCACAAAATAGAGTAGAGATCCATTCTAGTTCTTCGGGACCGGCCCTTCTTTACCTTTCAGATAATTACTATCCTGGTTGGCAGGCGAGCATCGATGGAAAAAATAGTAAGATTTATCTTGCGGATTACAGTTTTAGAGCAGTTGCGGTTCCGGCAGGACCGCATAAAATAGTTTTTTCTTTCCATCCTAAAAAATTTTATTACGGACTTTATATATCAGCAGTAGCCCTTTTAGGACTTTTGGTCTATTTGTTTAAATTCAATTTCAAAAATGAAAAATAAATACATTTATATTGTCCTCTTAATTTTATTTGTAATTCCGTCTTTCTGGTTCCTTGCAAAACCGGGTTTTATTACAACGGATGATGGTAATTGGATGATAATCCGCTTCTCAGCTTTTTATCAAGCTTTGCGAGACGGTCAATTTCCTGTTCGATTTCTAACCAGACTTAATTTTGGATATGGTTATCCGGTTGCAAACTTTTTATATCCCGCATTTATGTATCTTGCCGTTCCTTTTAAGATTGCCGGTTTGAGTTTTATCAACTGCATAAAAATAATAATAGGACTTAGTATCGTGTCCTCGGGACTATTTATGTTTTTATGGTTGAAACGCTTTTTTGATGAAGTGAGTTGTTTTTTCGCAAGTCTTTTTTATGTTTACGCCCCGTATCATCTCTACGACCTGTCAAAAAGAGGTTCTGTTGGTGAATTGCTCTCTCTCGCGGTTTTCCCGTTTGTCTTGTGGCAAGTAGAAAGAGAAGATTTAGTATTATCATCCTTGGGATTGGCACTGCTTATCGTATCTCATAACACCCTGGCCATTCTGTTCGTTTTAGCAATTATCCTCTATATGATTGGGTCTTTATATTCTCAAAAGAATAAGAAAAAGCTTTTAGACTTTTACAAGAAAACCTTACTTTTCGGCTTTGGAATTTCTGCTTTTTTCTCCCTGCCCGCGATACTTGAACTGGGCAATACGGTTTTCTCAAAAACTCACATATCCGACTTCAACACGTATTTTGCAGACTACAATTTAATAGGAATAACAACGTTTATTATTATTCTTGTTGCGGCGGGGCTTTTAGTAAAAAACAATTTACTTAGAAAACACAAAATGACAGTCGTTTTTATAATTGTTGCATTATTTTGTATTTTCCTCGCGTCTTCATTTAGTGCGCCTTTTTGGGAATTTCTTCCCGTGTCGTTTATACAATTTCCATTCCGTCTTTTATCACTCGCGCTTATTTGTGTTGCTTTTCTTCTGGCTTTTTCTCTTTCTCAAATCCCAATTAAGTTTAGAATTGGTGCAGGAGTTCTTCTTGTCATCGCTACAATGTATTTTTCAAAAGATTATTTATTGCCCAAAAATTTTAATCTTCAAGACGATAGTTTTTATTCCACAAACGAAGCAACAACTACAGTAATGGACGAATATATGCCAAGGTGGGTTGCAAAAAAACCAAGTAGCCATTTCGAAAATAAGGTTGATGTGGTAAAAGGCGAAGGACAAGTACAAAATATCACCTACAATGCTGATAAAATATCATTTGATTATGTATCATCATCTCCCGCGCAAGTCAGAATAAACACAATTTATTATCCCGGGTGGCAAGCATATTCCGATAATCAACCCAAAGCCATTTTCTATGATAATGACCAAGGAACCATGGACTTAAAACTGGGGGGCAAAGACCAAAAGATTACTCTTGTTTTTGGTGAAACTCAAGAAAGATTGCTAGCGGACGCAATTTCAATCATGTCTCTACTCGCATTGTCTACATTGGTATACAAGAATAAAATACTCAATTTGTTTAAGAAATGAAAATAAAACAATTCCTAGTAGATAATTGGACATTAATTGTTTATCTTGTCATCTCAATTATTGCAGTCTTGCCGTTCCTGGGAAGCGGTTTTTTCCAAATTCATGACGATGTCCAAGTGGCACGAGTTTTTGAGATGGCCAAAAGTTTGTCGGCTGGTATGTTTCCTGCCCGGTGGGTTCCCGATCTTGGATACGGGGCAGGCTATCCCATCTTCAACTTCTATTCTGTCCTACCTTATTATATAGGCGGTTTTTTGACCACCTTAGGTTTGAATGCACTGTTTTCAACGAAAGTGGTATTTGTTGCAGGGATCATCGGGTCCGGTGTATCCATGTATTTTTTGACAAAATCCTTCTTTGGAAGAGTTCCTGCTCTTGTTTCGGCGATCATTTACTTATACTTTCCCTACCACGCCGTTAACATCTACGTCAGAGGAGATCTGGCAGAGCTTTTTGCCTATCTCTTCCTTCCATTAGTATTTTTATCTTTCTATAAAATTCACGAGATTGGAAGGTATACGAAATTCTATATTGCTTTGGGATCGACGTCTATTGCAGCAGTAATCATCTCCCACAATTTATCCTTCCTAATGCTTTTGCCTTTCATGGTAATTTTTATTTTAGTATCGGTTATTACCGGGAAAGAAAGAAAACAACTATTCGTTTCTTACGCTGCCGTTATTTTTTTGGCGTTTTTGATTTCCGCATTTTATGCTATCCCCGCTGCCCTTGAAGCCAGATTTACCAACGTAACCTCAGTTTTGGGGGGTGGCTCAGATCCTCGTGATCACTTCATTTGTATTTCTCAATTGTGGGATAGTCCATGGGGATTTGGTGGTTCTGCTCCGGGATGCGCTGATGGAATAAGTTTTAAGCTGGGGAAGTCTAATGTGATATTTGCATTGCTTGGAATAATCCTCGCTTTGATTAGCACTAAAAGATTGAAAGAAAAAAAGTTCGTGGTCCTATCATCCATAGGATTTCTGGTCTTCTCAATTTTTATGCTCCTCCCACTCTCATTACCAATTTGGATTCTGCCCCTTATGGCGTTTCTTCAGTTTCCGTGGAGATTCCTTAATTTTGTGGGGCTTTTCACAAGTATTCTAATAGGCTTTGCGGTTTGGGAGATCAGAAGTTTGAGAAATAGAAAATTTCTCATTGTGATATCGGTTTTGATTATCGGGGCAACACTTCTTCTTAATGCCAAGCTCTTTGCTCCGCAGAGAGTCTTTAGCAGAGCATCTTCCTACTATACAAATACAAATTATCTTAATTGGTCTGCATCAAAAATTTCAGATGAGTATATGCCTAAAGGCTTTAAAAGTCCTTCATCTCCGGGTGCGGTTAAGACATCGCTTTCAGGTATACGTCAGGACAGCTTTTATAAAAAAGATTCTGTTAGTGGCTCATTTAAATTCGAGTCTGGAGAAACCTTACTGGAGAAGGCTTCGAATTTGGTGAGTTTGGTTGGAGTTGTAGCTTTAGTAATTGTTATAATAAGTAAACCATATGGCAAAAATACTTCCTGAATTATCCATATTTTTTCCTTTTTGGAACGAGGAAAAAAACATACGAGAAGTAGTTTTAAAAGCTTCTCAAGTCGCGCACGAAGTAGCTGAGAAATGGGAAATAATAATAGTTAATGATGGCTCTTCTGACAACACGCTTGGCGAGGCAGAAGCTCTTGTTAAATCGGAAAAAAACATTCGAATTATTTCTCACACGCCTAACAGGGGATACGGAGCTGCAATTAAGGAAGGTCTTGAGAAGTCAAAATACAACTACGTGGTATTTACCGATGGGGACGGGCAATTTGATTTTTCCGAGGTGGATAAGTTTGTAGAAAATATTGAAGATGTAGATATGGTCATTGGTTACAGGAAAAAAAGGAGAGACCACAATCTAGCAAAAAGACTTATGCTTATGAACTTACTTAAAGCTTGGGATTTTGTCCTCTTTGGGTTTTTGTTTCGCGATATAGACTGCGGTTTTAAAATGTTCACACGAAGAGCAATTGATGAAATATCTCCATTACGAAGTGAGGGCGCAATGATAACAACCGAAATTCTTGCAAAGGCTGTAAGGAAGAAACTAAAAATTAAGCAGGTAGAAGTAAGTCACTACCAAAGAAAATTCGGAAAGCAAACCGGCGCAAATCTCCCCGTTATCGTGCGAGCTATACTCGAGAGTTTGATTCTTTGGTCCGATATACACAACAAGAGAATATAACGAATGGAAAAGTCGAGTTCTTCAATAGTAGAGCAGACGGTTAAAGGGATTATTGCGTTTATCTCTCGTACGGTCATACTCGATATTCTAACCGTTGGCACATCGATAGTAATATTTAGCATTTTTTCTGCGGCTCAAGTAGGAATATATACTGTTGTAATCGCAATTCAAAGAGTAATAAGTTTTTTTACAGACTTTGGTTTTGGTGCAGCACTCGTTCAGAAAAAAGATGATTTAACCCGTGAAGATTTAAGGACGAGCTTTACTCTCCAGTCTTCTGTAACGGGTGCAATATTTTTGGCTATACTTTTATTGAAATCTCCGATCTCCTCATTGCTCAGATTGAACGGTGACGCATACGGCCTTCTGCTCGCCTTGGTATTTACGATTTTTCTTTCATCTTTCAAAGTTATTCCGTCAATTCTACTTGAGCGAAAAATCCATTTTCATAAATTAGTTATACCGCAACTCGTCGAATCAGTCGTTTTTAATGTCATACTTCTAATTCTTGCCCTAAGACACTTCGGGATTGCAGCCTACACTTGGGCGTTTCTGATATCAAGCATTGCAAGCGTCCCATTCTATTATATTGTTTCTCCGTGGGAAATTGGTCTCGGCGTACATAAGGCAGCTTTAGTCCATTTAAAGTTCGGCCTTCAATTTCAGGCAAAAAATGTTTTAGCAACCATCAAGGACGATTTCATGACTGTTGTTTTGAGGTGGTTTTTAAGTTTTTCCCAGATCGGATTTATAGGCTTTGCTCAGAGCCTCGCCTTTTACCCTTATCGTTATTTTGTTGACAGTGTGACTCGTGTAACATTCTCAACATATGCTCGTTTTCAAAATGATAAAAAAATGCTCACGGCATCAGTGGAAAAATCGCTCTTCTTTGTTTCTCTAGTAATGTTTCCGCTATTGACAGGTCTTATAATTGTCGGGCCTTATCTGATCAGATATTTTCCTCATTGGAATGGTAAATGGGATGCTGCCTATATGTCTCTGGTGTTTTTTTCGCTTAACGCCATGGTGTCCTCGCTTTCGGGGATACTCATCAATGTTTTGGACTCCAACGGCAAAGTTAAGTGGACCTTACAGCTTATGGTTATTTGGACGATCATGATCTGGGTTGTTACTCCTATTATGATATTGCTCTTCAGTTTCAATGGTGTTGCTATTGCTTCCTTCCTGGTTACTCTTACGATCCTATACACGGTCAGTCTCGTCCATAAAATTATCGACTTCAAGTTTTGGACGAGTATTTATCAACCTATCGTGGCTGCTGTTATAATGGGAATAATTACTTATGTCCTGTGTGTAGTATTGGTCAAGACTTTTGTGGCACTTATTATTGTGAGTCTTGTTTGTGGAGGAATATATTTTGGGATAATGTACGTATTCAAGGGTAAAGAGGTCATAAGCGATGTAAGAAAGTTAATCAAAAAATGAACAAGATCAGGCTATCAGTCGTAATATCCGCTTATAATGAAGAGAAGAATCTTGAAGGTTGCTTAAGGTCGGTAGAAAAGTTGGCAGACGAAATAATAGTAGTCGATAACTCTTCCCTCGATGATACGGCCAAGATTGCTAAAAAATATACAGATAAGGTCTATCAACAAAAAAACGATCCACGTAAAATTGATGAACAAAAAAATTTTGGATTCTCAAAAGCTACTGGAGACTGGATTTTCTCTATTGATGCGGATGAGAAAGTTACCTTAGAGCTTGGCTCAGAAATTAAAAAATCACTGGACAAAGACAAGAACGCCGATGGATATTGGATCCCCAGAAAAAACATAATATTCGGAAAATGGATTAAGAGTGATATGTGGTGGCCCGACTACCAGCTCAAGCTTTTTAGAAAAGGTGCTGGAAGTTTTAGAAAGAACGATGTTCATAAGGCCCTTGAGGTTATTGGCGCTACGCAAAAATTGGAGAATCCTCTTCTCCATAATAACTATTCAACAATCTCTCAATATCTCGTTAAGCTCAATAATTATACGGATATTGAAGCTGAGAATATAACTTCCGGCAACTATACCTTTTCATGGCTAGATGCTGTAAGATTTCCGGTTGATGACTTTGTAAAGACGTTCTTTTTACAAAAGGGGTATGGGGACGGTTTGCACGGTTTGGTTTTAAGCATGCTGCAAGCATTTTACATGGAAGTGGTATTTGCAAAAATTTGGGAAAAACATAAGTTTGTAGAAATAGAAAATCAAAACTTTCTCCAGGAAGTTAATAAGGAACTTAAAAAATCTAAAGATAAAGTAAAGTATTGGTTTACAACTGCTTTGATCCGGAATTCAAACAATCCCATTAAGAAAATTGCACTTCGAGCTATCCGAAAAATAACCACCTCAGACCTTAAGAAATCGTAATAATGAAAAAGGTTTTTGTAGTCATCTTAAATTTCAATGGCTTTGAGGATACCATTGCATGCGTAAAGTCTCTTCAGAAGATGGAAAAAAACGAGACACTGGAGATAGTGGTTATTGATAACGCCTCAAACAACGAATCCGTTGAGGAGATTAATAAAGCTCTGAGCGGCATAGTTTTTCTCAGGAATAAAGAAAATCTAGGGTTTTCCGGAGGTTGTAACGTGGGAATGCGTTATGCTATGGATAATGGAGCCGATTTCATAATGCTTCTCAATAACGATACTTTGGTAGATAAGAATTTACTAGACAATCTATTGAACACGTTTGGCCAAAGCGAAAATATTGGTGGAGTAGTCCCCAAAATATATTTTGCAAAAGGTCACGAATTTCACAAAGACAAATATAAAAAAAACGAACTCGGAAAAGTCATTTGGTATGCCGGAGGAAAAATGGACTGGAAAAACCTGATAGGAGAAAATATTGGAGTTGATCAAGTGGATCATGGACAGTTTGATGTAGAGGCTGAAACTGAACTTGCAACAGGGTGTTGCTTTCTCATTAAAACGGAAGCTCTAAAAAAGGTGGGGGTTTTTGATGAAAGATATTATCTCTATTACGAAGATGCAGACCTCACGCAAAGGATGAAGAAGGCGGGTATGCGTGTCGTTTACAATCCCAAGGGTATAGTTTGGCATCTTAATGCAGGATCCGGTGGCGGTTCGGGATCAACTCTTCAGGACTATTACATAACACGCAACAGGCTTTTATTTGGATCCGCATATGCTTCGATAAGAACTAAAATTGCTCTTCTTCGTGAGAGTCTCAAAATTTTCAAAGAGGGAAGGCAGTGGCAAAAAAAGGGAGTGGTGGATTTCTATCTTGGACGCTTTGGAAAAGGAAGCTTTCCAATTTAAAGTTAAGTGGTAAAATGCAGATATTATAAAGGTAACTAGTATGAAGAATAATCTAAAAGACTTTCATCATTATAAAGGCGATGATCTCTCTCCTGCAGAGAAAATTGAAAGAAGAATTTTAGAGTTAATTATAGCTTCGAAAAATCCGGACGAAGAGAGGGAAGACTCTAAGATATTTGAGCTGATGCATGCTTCGGGTTGTATGCAGATTGCTAGAATTTTAGCTCAGAAGAGAAATTTGGATGTAGAAATGTGTGAAATTGCGGCAATGCTACATGACATTTATGTAATTATTAACGGAACATATAAAAATCACGGTAAAGAAGGTTCTCCAATTGCTAGGCAAGTATTGGAAGAAGTTGGTGGTTTTAGCGAAGATCAAATCATTACAATTACTCAAGCAGTAGCCCACCACAGTGAGAAAGAAGTTTATTCAGATAATCCATACATGGAATTAGTAAAAGACGTTGACGTCTTCGATTGCTCTTTATATAAAAACGCTGAGGGATTTTATAGAATTCATAAGCCAGAACCAATTTTTAATGAATACGTTAAAAGAATTAAAAAAGTCAGAGAAGAACTTGGTTTGCTTCCGGGGGAGATATTTAGATAAATGCAAGATAAATGGTTTAGGTGGGAAAGAGAGGCGGCAATCCATCTTTTATTTCCGACTCTTGAAGGTTCGATGAAGCCCCTCGAGAAATTTACGGGTTTTGGATTTCCTACCACGATTTTAATCTTTAAAAATGGATTAGTTACTTGGTGTATGAAGGATGCTGAGTTCTATGGATTGGGCTCTAAGCTTCTTGAGATTTACAAAGATCAAGAGAAAGAACGGGAGATGATAGAAGAGATGACTAGAAGATTAAAGGTCTTGGGGAGAATCGAGAAGGAAATAGATAAAATAGCTCTTTCGGGATTAAAAAATGGACAGCTAGCTGAGTTACATTCCAGGCTTCACGATGCTTTCGTAAATTATTACGGAATAGGAGCAATACAAGAACCGCTTGCTATGCAAGCAGAAATAGAATTAAAAGAGGTTTCTGAATTAAATAGTGATGAGATAGCCCATCTTGTTGTTCCAGATAAACTTTCCTATATTCAGGAAGCTGACACTTATCTTTTAGATACAAAAGACATCGATGGTTTTATAAATAAGTATTTTTGGATAGATAATAACTATTCCCAAACTAAAGTATTGTCCCAAGAGGAAGTTCAGAAAAGACTTTCCAGTATTAAGCCGGTTAAGTCCTCAGATAACAGTTCCCAAATTGCAGATTTAAATCCGGAATCAAAGAGGTTAGTAGAGTTATTAAAAAACTTTGCTAATTATCAGGATGATAGAAAAGCAAACATCTTAGTGTATTTGCATTATCTAGAAGTTTTATTGAGAGAAATTGGAAGAAGAGCAAGCATTTCCATAAATGTAATGAGAGATACCTTTCCCCACGAAATAAAAGATATATTGGATAGAAATGTTACTGAAGAGTTCATAAGTAAAAGAAGAGAGAAGTGTTTTGTGGTTTGGGAAGAAAATGCGGAAAAACCTTCAATTTTGGTTGGCGAAGAAACAAAAGAATGGGAGAAGATGTTAAGTTTACAAACAAAAGGTCCCCGTGTTGTTAAGGGTAACTGTGCCTCTAAAGGAATAATAACGGGTAAAGTTAGGGTGCTATTAAATGCTAGCGAAAATGATAAATTAGAAGATGGAGAAGTTTTAGTCACATTTATGACCTCACCTGATTTCATGAGTGCGGTTAGAAAGTGTTCCGCAATTGTCACTAACTATGGGGGTATTACATCTCACGCGGCAATTATCTCAAGGGAGTTAAGAATACCTTGCGTAGTCGGGACTAAAAATGCAACTGAAGTTTTAAAGACGGGTGACGTGGTGGAAGTAAATGCTGACAAGGGAGAGATAAGAATTCTATCATAAAATGGGATTTATCAAAAAATTTGGCGAAATATCCAAGGGAGACACAAAACAGGTAGGTGGTAAAGGCGCCTCTTTGGGAGAAATGGTAAAAGCGGGTATTCAAGTTCCCTCCGGTTTTGTTATAACTGCTCAAGCTCACCAAAAATTTGTCAACGACTCTCTACCGGTTAATGTGAGAAAAGGAATTTTAAAAGCCTTTGATGAACTTGATGCCCAACAAGTTGCGGTTAGATCGTCAGCCATTGCAGAGGATTCATCTCAGGCTTCGTGGGCCGGACAATTAGAAACCTATCTTAATGTTTCAAGAGATGATTTAATAAATAAAGTTAGGGATTGTTGGAGTTCTGTTAAATCAGAAAGAGCTTTATCTTATGCGGGTGGACAGGACTTGGCAGAAGATGATTTATTCGTAGCTGTTGTCGTACAAAAAATGATTGATAGTAAAACTTCGGGAGTAATGTTTACTGTCAATCCGATTACAAAAGACACAAATGAAGTTATGATCGAAGCAGGCTTTGGGTTGGGTGAGCTATTAGTTCAAGGATTAATTACGCCTGATAACTTTATCATTAATAAGAATACTTTCGAAATCAAAAGTAAAGATGTTCAAGCTCAAGATACTATGTTGGTATTTCAAGAGGGAGAAAATAAAGAAATCCCCGTCCCATCCGATAAGAGAAATGAACAAAAAGTTTCAGATGAAAACATCAGGGAATTAGTTAATATGGCTATAAAAATAGAAACACATTATGGAAAACCTCAGGACATAGAGTGGGCAATTGACGATCAAAATCGAATCTGGATTTTACAGTCAAGACCAATAACGACACTTTGAAGCTAAATTTATGCAATTATTAAGTAAGTTAAAGATATTTGAGAACCAGGCGGGGGTTCTGGATTTTTACTTGGGTAGATTTGGAAGAGGAAGCTTTCCAATTTAAATGGTAAGGAAATATTTAGGTTTTATACTTATTGTAGTCTTAGGCTTTGTGCCTTTAATTCCTTTGTTGCACGCAGGTTTGCCGATTACTCACGATGGGCAAGACCACGTAGCAAGAATTGCCAATTTCTATACTTCACTCTCCGAAGGAATTGTTATTCCGCGTTGGGCAGGTAATCTCAACTGGGGATACGGTCACCCAATCTTAATGTTTTTATACCCCCTCTCATCTTACAGCGCTTCCCTGTTTCATTTTTTGGGCTTTTCATTCGTTGACAGTTTAAAGATAGTCTTCGGGTTAACTTTCATACTTAGTGGAATTTTTATGTACATGTGGGTCAGAGAGTTTTTGGGGGAAGAAGCAGGAGTTGTCAGCGGATTCTTATATATGTTTGCCCCCTACAGATTTGTAGATCTCTATGTTAGAGGAGCGATCGGCGAACACGTTGCGTTTATCTTTCCGCCTTTAATAGCTTATTTTCTTTTGAAAATCTCAACTTCCAAAAAACCTAATGGAGTTTATTTTGCAGGAGCGTCGATGTCGCTGGCCGGATTAATTCTTGCACACAATGCTATAAGCTTAATGTTTCTTCCTTTTATAATTTTCTACGGAGTATATCTTCTCTTTCTATCGAAGAGAAGATCAGTCATTTTAGAATACGCTGCTGTTCTCTTTTTGGGATTTGCTCTATCCGCTTTTTTCTGGGTGCCGGCCTTCATGGAGGGAAAGTATACTTTGCGGGATATCGTAACTGAAGGAATCACTCTTTCTAGATTTGTGAACCTTAATAGTCTATTGTACGGCCCGTGGAATTATGGACAGACCGGCCAGTTTAGCTTACAGGTGGGAATCCTGTCTTGGTTGGCAGTCATTGTCTCGCCAGTTCTGCTCGTCAGAAAATTAAAAGCGGAAAAGAAGACTCGAGCTCTTTACCTCCTTGCGTTGATTTACTTCGCTGGCAGTCTTTTCATAATGCTTCCTATCTCGGCTCCGCTTTGGAAAGCAATAGGTACTCTTCAGAAATTTCAATTTCCGTGGAGATTTCTTTCAGTTTCTGTTTTTGCTGCAGCACTTATTGGTGCCATTGTGGCATCGGTTTTTAAGAAGTCAGCCAGATTATTAATGTTTGGAACAATAGTTCTATCATTAGTTTTAACTCATACTTACTGGATACCTAAAGGATACTTAGTTCGCCCCGAGTCTTTCTACAGCGGAATTTATAATGGCACAACAGATACCGGTGAAAGCGCGCCTATCTGGTCAGTCCGATTTATGGAGAGAAGACCAAAGGCCCGGGCTGAGATAATAGACGGCACCGCGCAAATAAAATACATACTGCGGAATTCAATTCATCACGCATACGAAGTTGACGCTAAAGACAGAATTAGAGTCAAAGAGAATACATTGTATTTTCCCGGTTGGAAAGTATACGTCGATGGAAAGGAATATCAAGACATCCAATTTCAAGATCCGGTAAATCGCGGGCTAATGACTTTTTTTGTATCCCCGGGGAATCATAGGATCGATGTCGTTTTTACCGATACCAAAATAAGAAAAATTTCAAACTACATTTCGTTAATCAGTTTATTTGTGATGTTGGCTTTCTCTGGAGTTTTTATCAGAAAATATGCAAAAGATACTAAATAAATTTTGGCCAATATTGTTTATTATTACGCTTTGGTTCGTTTTTTCGAGCCCGTATTTAATCCGCCACAAAATACCTTTTCCTTCAACATATCTTGCTTCCAATTTTGCCCCGTGGAATTCTTACGGATTATATATGGGTCCTGTAAAAAACGGGGCTGCACCGGATGTAATTGATCAAATATATCCTTGGAAAAAATTAGTTATAGATTCTTACAAAAGAGGAGTTTTTCCGTTATGGAATTCCTACGCTTTCTCCGGCACCCCGCTTCTTGCTAACTATCAGTCGGCCGCCCTTACTCCGGTTAACCTCCTTTATTTCGTACTACCGTTTATTGATGCTTGGAGTCTTCAGGTTCTTGCTCAGCCATTATTGGCCGCCCTGTTCATGTATTTTTTCGCTCGCGCCTTAAAAAGAAGCCAAGCAGCAGCACTTATCTCATCAGTTGCCTTCATGTTCTGTGGATTTATAACAACCTGGGGACTATATGGAACGTTAGGCTACGCAATACTATTTCTTCCTTTGGCACTTTTTTCAATCGAAAAAATTTATGAAACGAAAAAATGGCACTACAAACTGCTTCTGGCACTGTCGGTTCCACTGTCTTTTTTCAGCGGACATTTCCAAACCAGTCTTTATTTTCTAGCTCTAGTATTTGCCTATGGCATATTCAAATACATTGAAAAAAAAGACTTGAGACTTTTTATTGAAAATATTTTATTTGTTGTTTTTGGTATCTTACTTTGTTCTCCTCAGCTTTTACCGTCAATAGAGCTGTATTTCGCATCTGTCAGAAGTGGAATATTTATGAAAACCGAAGTTATTCCATGGGCATATTTGCCAACTTTCTTATCACCTGATTTTTTTGGAAATCCTGTCACCCGCAACGATTGGTTTGGACACTACGCCGAGTGGAATGGGTATCTTGGTTTGGTTCCTTTAATTTTGTCATTTTATAGCTTGAAGAAGAGGAGTGCTCATATAATTTTCTTCTTATGTTCGACGATTATAGTTTTTCTTCTCGCATTTCAAACGCCCATTCTGGATTTACTCATTGCTCTAAAAATTCCCGTTATTTCAACGAGCGCTGCGAGTAGAATAATAGTTTTGGCGAGTTTTTCAATCGCTGTTCTCGCGGGATTCGGACTGGACTATATCCTTGCCGACATAAAAGATAAGAAGACGAAACACATCTTTGTGTTGGTTGGTATTTTCGCGACGACATTTACAATTCTTTGGGCCATGGTCCTAGGCAAGCTTCTAATTCCCACAGATAAAGTCTCAATAGCTTTTTCAAATCTCAAACTACCATCGATTTCTTTTGCAATATTTGCGATCTTACTATTAATAGCTGCTGTGATTAAAAACAAGAAATTCGTCTTTGTCGTTTGTGCGGTTTTAATTATGTTAACGGGCTTTGACTTAACAAGATTTGCAACAAAATGGCAACCCTTTGATCCGAAGAACCTGCTTTATCCTGAGGTTCCCGTTTCAAAATTTCTTTCTAGAGTAGATTCCAAAGACCGTGTCTTCGGCAATTTTGGACAAGAGTTGCCTCTAATGTTCGGGGTTTCAGGTACCGAAGGTTACGACCCTCTTTACATAGGCCGTTATGGTGAATTTTCGAATGCGGCACAGGACGGTAATTTTCATAGAGCCGCGAGATCTGTTGCGATGGTATCCAAAAACGGCATGTTCACAGAAAAAATCATTGATTTTCTTGGGGTCAAATATATAATCCACAAAGTTTCGGATGGACACGCGGTTTGGGCGTTTCCCATATGGGATTATCCTGCCGATCAGTTCAAGGTAGCTTATGAAGATAACAATATTAATGTGTTTGAAAATAGGAATGCTTTTCCGAAAGCTTTTTTGGTGGGAAGATATAAGGTAGTTGCGGATAATCACATGATTCTTCGAACTATTTTCAAAAAGGATACTAATCTTCGAGATGTTGCAATTCTCGAGAGTAATCCAGGCCTTGATCTTTCGGGTGGCACAACAGGAAGCGTAAATATTACGAAATACGAGCCTAATAAGATAGAAATAAAAGCCAGCGTTAAGGATTCGTCTCTGTTGGTGCTGTCGGATCCATTTTATCCGGGCTGGAAAGCAGACGTTGATGGAAAACCAGCCTCAATATACAGAGCAGACTATGCGTTTCGCGCTGTCTATCTGCCAAAAGGCACACACGAGGTAACGTTTACTTATGATCCGGATAGTTTTAAAATTGGTTTAGCTCTCGCACTTCTTGGCGTTTTAGGGGTTGGGGGGACGGCTTTATGGAAACAAAAATATCAGTCTTAATTATTTCTAAAAACGAAGCGGATGTAATTGGAGATGCAATAAAATCAGTTAAAGACTTTGCCGATGAAGTTATTGTGGTTGATGATTCAACCGATGAGACTCCCAAAATCGCCAAAAAGCTGGGTGCAAAGGTTACCCACAATACTTTCAACAATTTTGCAGATCAAAGAAACCTGGCAGCAACATTAGCCGCGAATGAGTGGATATTTTATCTCGATTCCGACGAGCGTGTCACTCAGGATTTTATAAAAGAGCTAGAGAGAAATATTTTAGCTTTCAATAGCTCTCAGGATATTGCCGGTTTTTATATAAGGAGAAAAACTTTTTTTTACGGTCGGGATTGGGGATTTGTAGACCGCGTTCAAAGAGTATTTAAAAAAGGAAAATTAAAAAGTTGGCGGGGAGTTGTACATGAGACACCCGAGGTTGAGGGAAGACTCGAGACAATTCAATCTCCAATAGAGCATTTTACACATCGCAATTTTGAACAAATGATATCAAAGACTAACGAATGGTCTGAGTTTGAGGCGGAGCTGAGGCGCAAAACAAATCATCCAAAGATGAATTTTTTTCGCTTTGTTCGCGTAATGGCGACAGGATTTACCTCTTCTTATTTTAAAGAGGGAGGATGGAAGAACGGGACGGCAGGTGTTATAGAAGGTATCTACCAGGCTTTTTCAATGTTTATAACCTACGCAAAACTTTGGGAGAAACAAGATAAATAAACTATTTATTTTTTGAGGGAATCCAGGAGCGGACTTCTTTTATGGTCAATCGCTTAGTTGCAAATTTAAACAAATAAACTAGCTCAACAATTCCTATCGTATTTAATACTAATATTGCGACAAACCAATTTCTTTGTTTGAGATGTGCTGCTCGCCATAAGGCGATACCCTTAATGATCAGAGACCAAATGTATAAAACTAGGAGCAAATAGGGTGAGCCAGCAAACTGTGGATTCATAAGTCTAATTTAGCATAGCTTTTAAACATTATCAATAGCTGATAAAATAGGACAATATGAGAATTGGGATATACGACCCTTATCTTGACGATATGGGAGGAGGGGAAAAATATATGCTGACCATTGCACAGTGTCTGTCCCAAGACCATTCTGTAACCCTTTTTTGGAATGATAAAGAGGACCTTACGGCTGCAGCCAAACGTTTCTCAATTGATACATCAAAGATTGGATTCTCAGCGAACATTTTCAGCTCTAATGTAGGTTTTTTGAAACGGGTTTTGGAGACAATAAAATATGACGCGATGGTCATTCTAAGCGACGGAAGTATTCCATTTGTTTTATCAAAAAAAATCTTTATCCATATTCAACAACCAATTCCCGGAGCAAAATCGAGCCTAAAGACCAAGATCAAACTTTCAAGAATATCAAAGGTTTTTTGTAATTCATATTTTTCAAAGAGCTTTGTTGACAAGCAGTTAGGGGTAGATAGTGTTGTGGTTTATCCGCCGGTTAAATTATTCCCTAAGAAATTAAAAAAAGAAAATATCATTTTGCATGTTGGCAGATTCAGAGCAAGAAACATAGGTGTGTCAGACTATAAAAAACAAGATGTCATGGTTGATGCATTTAAAAAAATGGTAAAAAAGGGATTTAAGGGTTGGAGATTCATACTGGCTGTAAGTGTAAACGCCGAAGAAGAGAGCGCTTTTGAGGAATTTAAGAAAAAAACTAAAAACATGCCGATCGAATTTTATATTAATAAATCAAATGAGGATCTTTGGGACCTATATTCTAAAGCCAAGATTTATTGGCACGCCTCAGGTTTTGGAGAAAATCTTGAAGAGCACCCCGAGTACGCAGAGCATTTTGGGATTTCAACGGTTGAGGCCATGGGTGCGGGAGCTGTTCCCGTAGTGTTCAATGCGGGTGGACAGAAGGAGATTGTTGAGAACGGAGTCAGTGGATTGGTATGGGACAGTGTAGGAGAACTTGAAGAAAAAACGCAAATGCTCTCAAAGGAAAAATTAATTCTTGAAAAAATGGCGATTGAGGCAAAGAAAAGAGCCAAAGATTTTGAAGGAAACAGATTTTGTGATGAGATAAAACGACTTATTGAAAATGGTTGACTTACTGCGAAAGAATTTATATCTGTTTCTTCTCATTTTTTCAATTCTTTTCTTCTTTCAAAAGATTTTTATATCAGGATTGCTTCCGGTTCCCACAGATACAATAGTAGGTCTTTACTATCCCTTCAGAGACATATATGCCAAGGATTATCCTAGAGGGATTCCGTATAAAAACTTTTTGATTACGGACCCCGTCAGACAAACTTATCCCTGGAGAACTCTAGTAACTGAAATGGAAAGAAAATTTACCTTGCCCTTATGGAACCCATATAATTTCGCCGGAACTCCCCTGCTTGCTAATTTTCAATCTGCTTCTTTTTATCCTTTGAATATTTTATTTTTTCTATTACCTACCTCAGCCTCCTGGACAATTTTGATTCTCAGTCAGCCGCTTCTTGCTGGGATATTTATGTTCTTGTTTCTCAATAATCTTAAGCTTAGAAAAGAGGCAAGTTTTTTGGGCGCAGTATCTTTTTCTTTTTGTGGATTTTTTATTGCGTGGCTTGAATGGGGAAACGTTGTAAGTACAAGTCTGTGGTTACCTCTAGTCTTATTCTCAATCGACAAGATTATTGAGAAAAACAAAGAGAGAAAAACAACATTGAATTTGAAAAGCATTGGTTGGCCTGCGGTTTTATTATTTTCATTGTTAAGCTCGTTTTTCGCCGGTCACTTGCAAATCTTTTTCTATATTTTAATTTTGGCTTCTTTCTACCTAGGCTTCCGTTCATTTAATAATAAGATTAACCTTATGGCCGTCATCCGCTTCTTCGCCGTTTTTATTGTTTTTGTTCTCGTAACATCAATTCAATGGATTCCTACTTTGCAACTCATATCTCTTTCCGCAAGAAACGCAGACCTTATAAGCTATAACTCTCCAGGGTGGTTCGTGCCCTGGCAACACCTGATTCAGTTTATAATACCTGATTTTTTCGGCAATCCGGCGACCCTCAACTATTGGGGAGTTTGGAATTATGGAGAATTGATTGGATATGTGGGAATGTTCCCTCTTCTCCTTGCAGTATTGGCGATTATCTTTAGGAAGGATAAGAATGTTTTTTTCTTCGCAGGAGCTTTAATCCTCTCACTTATCCTTGCGCTGCCTACTCCCCTTGCAAAATTACCTTTTTTCTTTCATATACCGCTACTTGAAACATCGCAGCCTACAAGGCTGATCTTTCTAGCGGATTTTTCGCTCGCAAGTCTATCTGCATTAGGTCTAGATTACTATTTAAAGAAAGGTAGGGGAGTAAATTACATTTTAGGTATTTTTGCAGTTTTGTTCATAGGACTATGGGTGTTTGTGTTTGGCCACGGATTTAATCTAACAACCATCACAAATGTTTCTGTCACAAAACAAAATCTTATACTACCTACGCTAATTTTCTTAAGTTTATTTGCAATTCTAATTTTAAGATCGGCAACAAGCAAATTAAAAACCCCGGCGTCTCAGGTTTTATTAGTCTTTTTGATTGGCATTTCTATATTTGATCTATTTAGGTTTGGCTGGAAATTTGAGACGTTCGCCAAGAAAGATTACCTCTTTCCCGGTTCTTCCGTTCTCACTTACTTACAAAATCAAAGAGAACCGTATCGAGTGATGGCGACGGATTCTCAAATCTTACCGCCTAATTTTTCGGCAGTGTATCATATACAAACAGCGGACGGTTATGATCCGCTTTATCTCAGGCGTTTCGGAGAACTTATGGCAGCCTACTCACGGTCAAGACCAGATATATCTGCGCCATTTGGGTTCAATAGAATCATTACGCCTCAAAGTGTCAATTCTGACATTATTAACTTGCTAGGTATTAAATATGTTCTTTCATTTACAGATCTGGATGCTGGTAAATTCAAGCAAGTATTTACGGACGGAACAGTAAAAGTCTTTGAAAACCGTAATGTCTTACCTCGGGCTTTCTTTGTTTTTTATGCACAAGTTGCTAGTAATAAACAGGACGCTATTAACGCATTGTTTGACAGTAAATACCCATTAACAGATAGAGCGATAGTGGAAGATCCAGGTGATAAAAATATTTTGTCAGGGCACTGGAGTAAAGGTACTGCGACATTCAATACCTATTCAGAGAATAAAGTAGTTGTTGATACCAAAAGTCCAGGAAAAAGCTTTCTTGTTTTGACTGATGCTTACTATCCAACTTGGCGTGCTAGAATTGACGGAAAAGATTCCAAAATTTACCTTGCGGACTATGCTTTTCGAGGAGTTATAATTCCAGCCGGAAACCATAGAATAGAATTTTATAATACACTTTTTTAATAATGAAAATAGATGTTGTGATTCCAAATTATAATGGTTTCAATTTGATTGAAAAAAATTTGCCCATTTTGATCAAGTGCATTAAGAAATATGATGTTGGGAAAATAATAATAGTCGACGATTTCTCTGAGAGTGAGGATTACGATAAACTTGAGGAGCAAGTTACCGGCTTAAAAAAAGCTTCTTCCATTGATTTAGTACTTCTCAGGAATGATAAAAATATGGGTTTCTCATCAACGGTTGATAGAGGAGTTGAAGAGGCAAAAAGCGAGTTGGTTTTGTTGCTTAACTCAGACGTTTTGGTCCAAGAAAAATTCCTAGATGCGGTTTTTGAAGATTTCAAGAAAGATAAGAATCTTTTTGGTGTCGGAATGATGGACAAGAGCATAGAGGAGGGGCGTGTAGTTTTGAGAGGTAGAGGGAAAGCTTCCTGGCAACGTGGTTTTTTAATTCACAGTCGAGCAGAAGTTAATGAAGAGAGTACGTTTTGGGTTTCGGGAGGAAGTAGTATTGTTAGGCGAGACTTATTTAATAAGCTTTCAGGCTTTGATAGCCTTTATAATCCCTTCTATTGGGAAGATATAGACTTATCCTACAGAGCGCAAAAGGCAGGTTATTCTGTAAAATTTCAACCAAAAAGTATAGTCGAGCACTATCATTTGCAAGGTGCAATTAAAAAAACATACAGTCCGCAGCAAGTTAAAAAAATTGCCTATCGTAATCAGTTTATTTTTGTTTGGAAAAATATTACGGATAACTCCCTAGTCTTCTCTCATATTCTTTGGCTTCCTTATCATATATTCAGCGCCGTAATCCGATCAGATACCGCCCTTTTGTGGGGTTTCATTCTTGCATTTCTACGAATAGGAGCGATAATTAATAAAAGAAATTTGCAAAAAGCAATTTTCAAAAAAAAGGACACGGAGTTGCTTAAATGAAGTTATCCATAATCATTCCCGTATTTAATGAGGAAAAAACAATCTCCAAGGTTTTAGACAGGGTGTCAGAAGTTAGAATAAAAGGTACGGAAAAAGAAATAATTGTAGTAGATGACGGGTCAAGTGATAAAACAGCTTCAAAAATTAAAACCTATTTATCAAACAAAAACAAAAAAACGTTTAAATTCATTCAACACGAAAAGAACAAAGGTAAAGGGTCGGCTGTTCGAACGGGAATTGATGCAGCAAGCGGAGACTATCTAATAATCCAAGATGCAGATCTAGAGTATGACGTAGATGATATTCCTAGACTTTTCTCAAATATTCAAGGAAAACTTGATGTGGTTTACGGGACTCGGCTAAATCGCCTTCCGAGGCTTGGCGATGAAGAGAGACGTTTCCAATTCTTGGCTCATTATTTTGGAAACCGATTTTTGAGTCTTGTCACTAGTGTCCTTTACGGACAATGGATAACCGATATGGAGACATGTTATAAAATTTTTCCTAGGGCATCAGTTAAAAATATGAACTTAGTTTCACGCCGATTCGATTTTGAGCCTGAAATCACGGCAAAACTTTTAAAAAGACGGTTGAAAATTAAAGAAATACCTATCAAGACAAACCCTCGCGGTTACGAAGAAGGTAAAAAATTGAATACTGTTCGCGACGGAGTGGTTGCTTTATGGACTTTAATAAAATTCAGATTAACAAACTGATCGGAAAAAAGGCGAGTCTACTTTTGCTTTTGATCTTTTCCCTTTGTATTGTTTTTATCTTCAGGAATTATTTTTTCCGTAATCAGGTTCCGTTTCCTGCAAATTTATTAATGGCTTATTATCAGCCATGGAAAACCTATGGAGTTCCCGGTTATCCATCGGGACCACCAAACAAGCCAATAGGCTTTGATAATCTACGAATTTTCTACCCTCTTAGAAGAATATCTATGGATGAGATAAAATCCTTGACTGTCCCTCTATGGAATCCGTATGTTTTCTCAGGCAACACCCTGCTTGGGACTTATCAATCTGCGATTTTTCATCCGTTAGGTTTTTTATTTTTGATTTTGCCCCAGATAGATGCATGGTCACTAATCATAATTGTATCGCCCATATTTTGTTATTTTTTCACCTACTTATATTTGCAGGAGTTAGGTTTATCAAAGACAGCCAGCTTCTTTGGTTCTGTGGTTTTTTCTCTGTCTCTTTTTTCTATAGTTTGGTGGGAAGAATCGTTTATGTCATATTATTCATGCCTTTTTTTGCCTCTCGCTTTGTATTCCGTGGAGAAAATATTTAAGAAAATAGAGTGGTGGAATTTCTTGTTGCTTGTTGCTGCTCTGGCTTTTTCAATACTTTCCGGTTGGTTTCAAATGAGCATGTATCTATATCTCTTTGTGTTTTTATATTCCGGTTTACAACTTTTCAAAACCAAAAAAATTGGACCATTGGTACTTATTGCAGCCGCATTTATTTTATCAGCTCTCATTTCCTTCATTCATCTTCTTCCGTCATTTGAGGCACTAAAGTATTCCCCACGTGATACAACTGATGTTCGGTACCTATTTAATGAATACCTCTTAAGACTTCCGGATATTGCAAGATTTTTAGTTCCGGATCTGCATGGAAGTCCTGCCACTTATAACTACTTTGGTAGGGGGTTCTACTATGAGAGGGTAATGTACGTTGGAATACCGGCACTGTTTTTTATTCTATACGAAATGCTTACTGTTAAAGTTTCAGCAAAAGAATGGTTTTATAAAGCTGTTTCAGTTGTTTCTCTTTCTTTAGCACTATATATTCCAACATCGTGGTTTATTCTTTATAGCTTGGGTTTGCCTCTGGTTACAAAAGTTATACCCTCAAGAATTTTGTATCTTTCAATGTTTTCTTTCGCGGTCCTAGCGGCTTATGGTTTTGAAAAATATCTATCCAAAGTCGACATGAAAAAAACCCTTTTCTCGCTTCTATTTATTGCTCTTGCCCTCTTAAAAATTCATATGCTTGCAAAAAACTCCGGCCCGCTACTTGAGATTCCACCTCAGGATCTTTCCATCTCTTTGAGAAATATTTATCTTCAGTTTGCATTTTTAGTTGCAACAAGCGTTTTTATATTGTTGGGGAGTTTTAAAAAAATTAAAACAATCGCCGTGGTGTGCATAATCGCCGTTGCAATTGCCGGATCCTTTTATTTTGCAAATAAGTATCTGTATTTTTCCCAAAGACAATTCGTTTTTCCCCAAAACCAAGTTTTCTCTCAACTTAAAAATGCAGGTATAGGCATAGACAGAGTAGTAAGCGCGGGCGATGCGTATGTGGAGAGAAACATGTTTGCATATTATGGTCTACAGTCACCCGAAGGATACGACTCCATTTATATATCCCGATATGGAGAGCTAATTAACTCTATGACTAAAAATGGTAAGTACTTCTCGAGTATCCCAAGAGCCGATGCCAAAATTTTTGTAGATAATAAGAACAGGTTCAACGCTAGCATTTACTACTCGCGTATCGCTCAGATACTGGGAATAAAATATGTAGTGGAGCCAGCCAAAGACGGACTTGCCCCAACTCCAAACTTCAAAAAAGTTTGGTCTGACGATAAATTTAACATTTCTTCTTATGACAGCGCTCTTCCGAGGTACTTTCTTGCAGGCGATTATGTAGTCGAGAAAAATCCTCAGGCGATCCTAAATAGGCTTTACGATTCTAATTTTGATATTTCTAAAAAACTAGTGCTTGAGGAAAGTCTAGGAAAGCACTTGGATAGTTTGCCTCAGGGAAAAGTTACCCTAGACAGCTATAAGCCAAACAGGGTTCTGTTTGACGTCGATACGGAGGGTAATAAACTTTTATTCTTGTCGGATAATTATTTTGCGGGTTGGAAGGTTTATGTTGATGGAGCCGAGAATAAAATCTACAGAGCTGATTATTCCTTCAGGGCAGTATTCGTTCCGAAGGGACAACATAAGGTGTCATTTATTTATGATCCAACAAGCTTTAGGGTTGGCCTTTGGGTAACTATAGCTTCAATTGGGGCAACGATTGCTGTGGCAATTTTGATTAAAAAAAAGAGATATGGAATTTTTGAATAAGATTCTTAAAATCATTGAAAAGAAAACTTACCTGCAAATATGCTTCTTGCTACTCATCGGATTAGTATTTTTAGTTCCTCTTTTTAAGAACAATTTTTATTTATCTCATGATGGAGAGGCGCAGGTTGCAAGATTTGGAGCTTACGTTAAGGCATTTGAAGACAAACAGTTTCCACCAAGGTGGGCAGGTGATCTAAATTATCGTTTCGGTTCTCCGGTATTAATTTTCTATTATCCTTTGCCGGGATTTATATCAGTTCCACTGAGTCTGTCGGGCATAGATCTTGAAACTACATTCAAAATTATAATCGGTTTTTCATTCGTCTTCTCCTTCACCTCATTTTTTCTTTGGATAAAGCAATTAACCCGCGATGTTATAACGGGCATATTTGGTGCGGCTTTGTACGGACTTGCACCATACCACTTCCTAAATTTATATGTTAGAGGAGATATTGCTGAGCTTTTAGCTTTATCTATCGCTCCTCTAGTATTTTACTTTCTGGAAAAAGTCTTCACGACTCAAAAGATTAAGTTTGTGGCATTAACGGCATTTTTTTATTCTTTGCTAATTCTATCGCATAATTCGGTCAGTCTTGTATTTTCAATAATTTTAGCTCTATACGTATTATTCCGTTCAAAATCCAAAAAAAATCTATTTTTGAGTTTTCTTTCTTTGGGGATTGGTCTTGTGGCTTCTTCATTTTTTTGGCTACCCGCAATAGTGGAAGCAAAATATACGAACTCAGACTTATTTATAGGACAAATGTTTAAAGATAACTTTCCATCCTTGCTGTCCTTGGTTTACTCCAGGTGGGGCTTTGGTCCTGAAGTTAATAGGGTGGGCGGTCTTTCTCCCCAGATAGGAACAATACACTGGTTACTAGTTTTATGCTCAGTGCCATATCTATTTAAAAAGACCAAGAGTGCTCTTAGCCTAAAATTCTGGATCATAACATTTGTTCTACTCGTTTTTATGACTATCTCGTTATCGTCCCCGGTTTGGAAAGTAATTCCTCTTTTGCCTAAGTTTCAATTTCCATGGAGATTTATAGGAGTTGCGGGTTTCTGCGCCTCTGTCATCGGAGCATTGTTCTCTCAAATGCTTACTAAGCAAGTTAAGGTTATTCTCTTAATTTTGATAGTAATATACTCATTTGGTTTTTTGGTTCTAAAGCAAATTCCTAAAAAATCCGACTTTTTTTATTTTTCATACCCTGGAACTACTTATTATCATGGTCAAGCGAGCTCCATATGGACCGCTGGAGACTTTTACTCCTTCCCAAAAAATAAGTTAGAAATAATAGGTGGAAAAGGTAAATTTACAAACCAAAATATAAAGTCCAACAAACATGATATATCTCTATCGGCAAAAACGGAGTTAACAATTCTTGATAATACTGTATATTTTCCAGGTTGGAGAGCAATGGTTGATGGCGTTAGGGTCCCAGTCGAATTTCAAGATATGAATCATAGGGGTCTCATAACATTTAAAGTCCCCAAGGGAATTCATAAGGTTAATGTCATATTTGGAGAATCGGCCATAAGATTAATGTCGGATTGCCTTAGTCTCGTAGGATTTTTTCTGATAATATTGTTACTGTCTTTTGCTAGTAAGATCGATAAAATTTTTAAAAAGTGAAAAAAATAAATTTCTTTTTGGTCGCTATTTTTATTTTAGGATTATTGCTTCGCTTCTACAGCTTGGGAATTGTTCCGGCAGGTTTTCATACAGATGAGGCCTACTTTGGGTTGAACGCCTTTTCAATTCTTAAGACAGGAAGAGAAATAACGGGAGACTTTCTCCCTGTTCATTTAAGGTCATTCTTGTTTAGTCCCGCAGCATACTCTTATTTCTCAGTCCCTCCAATCCTATTTTTTGGTCTAAACGAATTTTCAACTCGGTTTGCCTCTGCTTTATTTGGCTCGTTGACCATAATAACTACATACTTACTTGTAAAAAAGCTTTTCAAAAAAAACGAAGGATCGGAAATTGTTGCCCTTGTGAGTGCATTGTTTTTGGCTGTATCTGCTTGGCATATAAATTTGTCACGCGTCGCTACTGAAAACGTTATAGTAGTTTTTCTAATAAGTCTTGGAGTATATTTGTATCTTCTTTGGCAGGAGAAGAATAGACCCTCACTGTTCGTTCTAAGTTTTTTGTCCTTTTTCGTCGCGCTCTTTACTTATCAAGCACCAAGAAGTTTTCTACCACTGTTTCTTCCTCTACTATTTATATTTACTTACAAACCAAATAAAGGCAAAACCATAATGCAGTCGTCTATCTACGTTTTGTTAATAATCCTTCCTCTTATCTACATTCTGCTTTCTCCCAGTCTTTCATTTAGAATAAGGACCTTATCAATCCTGCAAAATCCCGGCACACAGCTTGTTCTTGAGGAGCAATTACGTGAGGATGGGGTCATGAGAGTCCCATCGGTTGTTGCCAGACTATTCCACAACAAAGCCATAGATTACTCAACCACATTTCTACACAATTACTTCCAGCATTTCTCCTACGATTTTCTCTTTACGGATTCTGGTCTTCCGGAAAGATATAGGGTGCCTAATATGGGGCTTCTGTATCTTCTTGATTTACCATTCATCATATCCGGCCTTTGGAGTCTATTCACAAAAAACAAAAAAATGGCTTGGTTTTTTACAGGGTGGATTCTTCTTGCGCCTGTAGGAAGCGCGATGACATTTGACGATGTCCCAAATCTTCAAAGAACATTATTGGTTTTTCCTGCGCTGTCGATAATTGCTGCTAACGGATTTCTGTTTATAACCGAACAGATAAAGAAGCATAAGGTTAAGTACGTGAGGCTAGCGTATCCCTTGATACTTATTTTTATGGTCTATAATTTTGCATTTTACTTGCATTCGTATTTTGTACATCAAGTTGTGCATAGGCCTTGGCATAGGGAAGAAGGGTATAAGGACCTAATTGGTGTTTTGAATCAACACGAAAAGTCCTACAATAGAATAGTATTTACTGATGCCACGGGTAGTCCCTCAATCTTTATCTTCTTCTATAACAAATATAATCCTTCCCTAATTCAAAAAATCATCAAAAATAATACAAAGGGAGAAAATTACGGAAGTGTTTCCTTTGGTAAATATGATATAAGTCATGACGCGTGTCCCCTGAGGCAGTCAGTAGACGTTGACCCAAATACGGGCCTGACCACAACGAAAATAATAGGACAAAAAGGGGTTCTTTATGTTGACGAAGGGGAATGTAAACTTTCCGAGGAAGGGATAAAAAATATCTCTGTAATAAATAAGGGAGATGGAACAGCCGCCTTTAGAGTACTGGCTGTCGAATAGATATCTTTTTGTGATTGTGGTAACTTAAATAAGCACAGTGGAAAAAATATTCAAGCAAAAATCGATTTTATTTCTTGCACTAATAATAATTATTGCAGCTTTTCTAAGATTTTATCATCTAGCCAGTAATCCTCCAAGTCTGACGTGGGACGAAGCCGCTTGGGGTTACAATGCCTATTCGATAGGAATTGATGGAAAAGATGAGTTTGGGAGATTTCTTCCAATAACATATCTGGAGTCTTTTGGAGACTTTAAGCCTCCAATGTACGCATATCTTGATGTGCTACCTGTAAAAATTCTAGGCTTAAACGAGTTTGCTACGCGTTTTCCCTCTGCTTTTTTTGGAGTCCTTACTATTCTAGTATGTTATTTCTTGACCAAGAGAATATTTAAGGGATCTAAAAATGTTGAACTTTATGCAGGTCTGTCATCTCTGCTTCTCGCTATTTCTCCATGGCATATTCTCCTCTCACGCGCGGCATTTGAAGCAAACGTTGCATCATTTTTTATAGCCCTTGGAATATTATGCTTTCTTGAGGCAGTCCAGAGGAAAAAATGGTTTATCGTGGGTTCTGCGATTTCATTCGTCTTATCTATGTATACGTTTAATACCGCCAGGGTTTTTACTCCCATCATTGTCTTGGTGCTGGTTTTTGCTTTCAGAAAAAAACTTTTTCAAATTAAGAAAGAGATTATAATTGCCGCGGTAGTTGGCGGATTAATGTTTATCCCGCTTTTCTTCTTTCTGTTGACTCCTCAAGCCAAGCTGAGATTTCAAGAGGTTAATATTTTTAGTGATCCCGGTATTGTCAAAACTTCAAATCAAAAAATAGCAAACGATGACGGCGCCATTTGGTCAAAAGTCATCAATAATAGAAGGGTTTATTATGGTTTAAGTTTTATGAATCACTATTTTGACAATCTCGGTCCTCTGTTCTTATTCATAAGAGGAGATGGGAATCCCAAGTTTTCAATCCAAACAGTCGGCCAAATGTATATTTGGGAAATCATAACTTTGGCGGCCGGAGTTATTTTGCTCTTCAGAAAAAGAGAGGGAGAGTGGTGGTTAATTCCTGTCTGGCTCCTGCTGGGAATTATTCCTGCGGCAACTGCTAGGGAAACTCCACATGCTTTAAGAATTGAAACAACACTACCAACATTCCAAATTCTTTCAGCCTACGGACTTGTAGGTTTGTATCAGATTATTGCCGAAACAAAACGAAGGATTTTTAAAATACATTTGTCCACAATCGTTTTGTATTATTTTCTAATCTTTGCCATATTCAACTTCTTATATTTTTACCATGACTATTTTGCAAACTACCCAAAGGTTTATTCTCGGGAGTGGCAGTATGGCTATAAAGATTCAATAGATTACGTCAGTCAGGTTGCGAATAGGTACGACAGGGTATACACCACAACTTCTTTGGGAAGACCATATATTTACTACCTATACTATATGAAGATTTCACCCGATGAATTCAGAAAAAATTCTACTGTCAGTCGCGACCCCTTTGGATTTGTAACAGTAAAAAGAGTTGGAAAATTTTATTTCGGTAGCAACGATTCTCGAGATCGCGCAAAACAGCACAGCGTTCTTTACATAATGGGTAATCCTGACATTCCGGGTAATGCTCAAATTCTTAAAAAGTTTAATTCACTTGACGGTAGCTTTGTTCTTGCAGCTTACACTTTATAAATATGTCTAAAAAAACAGTTATATTAATGCTTGTTGGGATTGTTTTTGTAGCGTCCATTTTGCGCTTGTGGCAGCTCGGGAGTATTCCGCCCTCACCGGACTGGGACGAGGCAGCCCTTGGTTATAATGCCTACTCAATTTTGCTGACAGGCAAAGATGAGTACGGGAAAGTGCTGCCGGTAGTATTGCGATCGTTCGACGATTACAAGCCGGCATTCTACGTCTATCTGATAGTTCCGTTAATTAAGCTTTTTGACCTTAGTACTTTCACGGTTAGATTACCATCTGCAATATTCGGTGTTATCGCAGTTGTTGCAACTTTCTTTCTTGTCCAGACGATTTTTGACAAACACAAATACAGGGATTCACTTTCACTTCTCGCGGCGTTTATCCTAGCAATTTCACCAATTGCGCTTCAAGTCTCCCGTATCGCATTTGAATCAAACGTTGGAATGGCATTAAATCTTCTAGCCGCCCTATTTTTTATCAGAGGTCTTAAGAACCATAAACTAATTTTCTTATCGGTGGCGTGTGCTGTACTTTCAATATATACATACCAAAGCGAAAAAGTTTTTACCCCGCTTTTTATGTTTGTGCTCGTAGTTATCTACTGGAAGAATTTTTTTGCTTTACCCAAGAGATACATAGTTGGCAGCATAGTTTTTGGAATAATTATTATTTCCCCCATGCTTATTTTCCTGACCACAAATAAAGCCGCGCTCTTGCGCGCTCAGGCAACTAGCATTCTTGCTGACAAGACTGGTCTTTTGAAGCAAAATGTTACCAGGCAAACTTATGACAGGCAAAGTGGTGATAAGCTGGGACAGGTTCTTGATAATAGGAGGTTTGAATACGCAAAAGATTTTGTAGCAGGTTACATTTCACATTTTGATTTTAATTGGGCGTTTATAAATGGTGATCTAAAACGTCACCATGCACCCAATACTGCGCTTTTGTACCTTTGGGAAATCCCCTTCTTGCTACTTGGGATATATTATTTGATTTTTGGTGAGATTGAAACTAAAACTAAATTGTTAGTTTTCTCGTGGTTTCTCATAGCCCCAGTACCCGCAGCGTTTACAACCGGTGTTCCTCACGCGCTTAGAACTCTAAATTTCCTACCAACTTTTCAAATATTCACCGCAGTGGGTTTACTCGGTGCAATTCATGTTGGCTTAAAGAACAAAAATAAGCTTAGATATCTTCCCATTCTTGGAGCAGCAATCTTCATAGTCTTTAATTTCATTTTCTTTTTGGATCAATACTATAACCAGCAAAACTATTTTTATGCTGCCGAGTGGCAGTATGGTTGGCAACAAGCGGTAGATTTTGTAAAGCCTGTCGAAGGAAAATACGACAAAATAATAGTTTCGACTAAAGAACCCCTCGACGAGGCGCATATGTTTTTTGCCTTTTACTTAAAGTATCCCCCATTGGATTATCAAAAGACTGCCGGACAAAAGTCTGGTGGATTTGGAGTAGAAAGACATTACGGAAAATATGAATTTAGACCTGTTGACTGGGATAAAGACTCTAAATTACCAAATACTTTGATAGTCGCAACCCCACACGAGATTCCCGATACGACGGCAACAGTTGAAACGATTAACGATCTAAATGGTTCCACAGTAATGAGAATTGCCAGCACTAAATGAAAAAATCAATTTCGAAATTTTGGAATACAGAAATTTTTGGAGTCGGCCTTCCTGTAATTATCGTTTTTGCTATAGAGATAGTCTTAAGATCTTATCAAATTGATATCAAAAACCCGTTTGGATATGATCAAGTTGATAATGCATGGGCCGCCAAAAACATAATAGTTAACCACTGGTATCCTCTCGTTGGAATGGTGGCAAAAGCCAATTCGGGAATTTATATAGGACCGGCATATTATTATTTGATATCTGTCTTCTATTGGTTTTCAAACCTTAATCCGGTTGCGTCAAGTCTATTTGCTATTTTCACAAGCGCCGTCTCTTTTTGGATTTTATATTACGCGACTTCTCGTTTATTTTCAAAAGAAGTGGCATTTATTGCAGTTTTCATAAATACGTTTAACTTCATAACAATGTTATTTGACAAAATCCAATGGCCCGTAGGGTTTTTGCCTGCGATATCACTTTTGATTTTCTACCTTTTATATAAATCAATAACAGGGGATATCAAGAAATTAATCCCATTAGGTATCGCAATAGGAATTGCTTTTAATCTACATTTCACAGCAATATTTTTTCCAATTATCGCACTTCTATGCTTTCCTTTTTTGCCCAGAACCCGACAAACTCTTAAGTATTTATTTTTGTCGCTTCTATCGTTTATTCCATGGCTCATCCCGAGCGGCATTTACATGTGGGTAAACAAAACGTCAGGTTCCAACGTTTCATATATCAATAACTATTATCACGGATTTCATCTTCGAAGATTCCTGCAGATAATAGGTGATGCATTTTTGCATTTTGATACTTATCTTCCTGATAATATCAAAAAGATAAAGTTAGCATTGCCCATAATTTTTGCGATAGTATATCTTAAGGATAAAATCAAAAATGAAAATAAAATTAAATTTCTTTACATTGCCGGTCTATTCTTCTTAGTGCCATGGATAGTTTTTTCTACCTATAAAGGTGAGATGACTGATTATTATTACTCCATACATCGTTTTTTGGCCTTAGTAATTATCTCCTACCTAATTTATAAAATTTGGTTGGTAAAAAATATTGTCGCAAAAGCATTCGTCTTGGTGATGCTTAGTATTTACGCGTACTACAACCTGGCTATGTATTTGCCCTATAAAGATGTAGGTCTTGCAAAGCGAACCGAAAGAGCGGTGGATGCAGTTAACGGGGGAAGCAGGATAGAATTTCAGGTTGGGGTTCCTGAGTCATATATATATTACTACTTGATGAGACAAAGGGGAAAAGACGTTTACTAATACTGCCTCAAGCTCAGCCAATTGTGATATCATAATATTTATCAATGCAGACCCTATCTGTAGTACTTGCGACATATAACGAAGAAAAAAATCTAAAAGCTTGTCTTGAGAGTTTTGCCGACTTTGCAGATGAGATCGTAATCGTTGACGGTTCATCTACCGACAAAACTGCTGAGATTGCTCGTGAATTCGGGGCAAAAGTTAAAGAGACCACAAACAAGCCGAATTTTCATATTAATAAGCAGATGGCAATTGATGCCGCAAAATGTGACTGGATACTTCAAATGGACGCCGATGAGCATGTCTCAAAAGAATTGAAGGAAGAAATTGCGGAAATACTAAAGGAGAATCCCAAGGAATACAATGGATATTGGATTTCGAGAAAAAACTTTTTCTTAGGCAGATTTCTTAAAAAGGGCGGGCAATTTCCGGATTACACACTGAGGCTTTATCGGAAAGGAAAAGGAAGGCTTCCACAAAAAGACGTGCATGAACAGGCGGAAGTTGAGGGGAAAGTGGGACATCTTAAACACTCCTTATTACACTATCCTTATTCGAGCTTCGGTTTTTATTTGAAAAAGTGGAATAGGTATAACGACTTCTCAGCAGCTCAGATCAAGGAAGAAGAAGAGAGTAAAAATATAATCCTGAAAATTTATGACGCATGTTTATATCTATTTGTGAAACCCATTGTGTGGTTTCTTACAACCTACATTAGACATAAGGGATTTGTTGATTCTTGGCAGGGATTCGTTTTCTCGTTTTTCTCAGCTGCTAGATTTCCTGTATCTTATGTAATATATTTAACCAGATCATGAAAATTTTAGTAACCGGAGGAGCAGGATATATTGGAAGTTTTATGGCACGCGCCTTACTAGATAGGGGAGATCAGGTTGTGGTCTTCGATAGTCTTGAGAGAGGTCACGCTGAAGTCATTGACTCCAGATCGGAGTTTATTAAAGGCGATCTTAAGAACAAAACAGATGTTGAGGCAGTTTTTCAAAATAGAGGAATAGAAGCTGTTATGCATTTCGGTGCTTATGCGCTTGTAGAGGAGTCAACTCGGGAGCCAGATTTGTATTATCAAAACAACGTAGTAGGTTCAGATAATCTATTTAGAGCGGCCGTAAAAAATGGTATCCATAGTTTAATATTCTCCTCAACTGCCGCGGTTTACGGCATTCCATCTCAAGTTCCAATTCCGGAAGATCACCCTAAGAATCCTACTAATCCTTATGGACAGACTAAACTAAAGGTGGAAGAGAATTTAGAGCAATTGAGAACAGAAAATCCGGATACAAATTTTGCAGTACTACGCTACTTTAATGCAGCAGGCGCTGCTCCGACTGGACGATTCGGGGAGAACCACAAGCCGGAGACTCATATAATTCCACTTGCGATAAGAGCGGCTCTTTCGGGTTCTGAATTTAGTCTTTTCGGAACCGACTATGATACCCCAGATGGGACATGTATACGAGATTACATACACGTTCTCGATTTAGTTGATGCTCACATTCTGGCACTTCAAAAACTAAACCAAACTCTGGGTGGATTTTATTACAATGTTGGTACAGGCAAGGGGTATTCGAATAGAGAAGTGGTTAGTGCAATTGAGAAAGTGAGCGGCAAAAAAATTGATGTAATTGAGAAGGGTAGAAGAGCCGGAGACCCCGATAGGTTGGTGGCAGATCCTTCCAGAATAAACCGAGAACTTTCTTTTAATCCTCATAATTCTGACCTTGAGACAATAGTCAAGAATGCTTGGGTTTGGCACAAAAACCAGTTTGATCAAATACAATGAGACGGTTACTCTCGTCGGTTATTCTTCTGTTTTTCCTATCTTCCCATGTAGTCTACGCCAGCTCTTCATACGTTTTGCCTTATCCATCAGCCATGCCAGGGAGCATATTCTACAAAATAGATCAGGTCAAAGAGCGACTCATGGGCCTATGGACTTTTGGTGATTTTGGGCAGTTCACATACAACCTGAAAGAATCGGATAAATATTTAGTAGAAGCAAAAACTTTATTTGATTACAACCAATACTTACTAGGTTATCAAGCCCTAATTAAATCGGACAATTATTTTAGGAAAATCGAACCTCATATTATTGCAGCAAAGAAACACGGCAAGAATATACAGGCGGAGGCCGCGACCCTGAAAGAAGCAGAGGAAAAACATATTGGAGAGCTCACAAAAATGAAAATGAATGTTCCGCAGATCTTCAATTGGCAACCGGAGAAGTCAAAATCTACAAATCTTGAACTTTGGTCTGCTATTGATAATTCTATTAAACAAAGAGAAGGGGCTTTATGATTCGCTCGGTTTTAATTTATATCGTACTATTTTTCTTGTTCTCACTATTTACTTATCTTTTCATAGATCCTAATTTTTTATATCTTAAGTTTTTGTATTCGGGATTTTTCAGTGCTAATAGGTTAGTTACCACAACACTATACGTTTTCTTTATCTCAACGCTATTCTATCTGTATGTGATTATTTTAAAAAAATCTAAAGATAGAGGGGTCGGTAAAATGAAAAAGCTAATAATAATACCACTTGCCGGTTTATTATCCTATCCGGCAGCACTTTCATTCGACCTATTCAACTATATAGCAACCGCAAAAGTTACTTTTCACTATTTTGAAAATCCGTACGTAATTATGCCGATTCAATTTTTTGGTGATCCAGTATTACTTTTTACTCACGCAGCTAATAAAACAGCGCTCTACGGGCCATTATGGATTCTATTGACATCTGTACCTTTTTATTCATCCTTTAATAATTACCTAATTTCCATAGCCCTTTTTAAATTACTGATAGCCGGGTTTTTCTTCGGAATAGTTTGGCTAATTTGGAAGATGACCAAAAGCTCCATGTCCGTATTATATTTTGCCGCAAGTCCTTTGGTTTTGATCGAAACATTTGTGAGCGGACACAACGATGTGGTTATGATGTTTTTCGCTCTTGCTTCATTATATTTTCTTAAAGAAAAAAAAATCTACTATTCGATTATTCTACTTATATGCTCAATCCTCATAAAGTTTGCAACTCTGTTTCTCCTTCCCGTGTTCATTTACTATCTTTACCTCAAAATTAATAAGAAAGAAGTAGACTGGAATAGAATGTTTTTCATTTCCTTCTTTTTAATGTCGGTAGTATTTTTTCTCGCTCCAATTCGAGAGGAAATTTATCCATGGTATGCAATATGGCCCATGACATTCCTGTCACTATTTGTGACAGCAAAAAAGACAATTGCAGGAATTTTTACCGTTTTTTCTCTCGGCCTTATGCTGCGGTATATTCCATTCATGTTGCTAGGCACGTATTTTGGTCCCACTCCTTTGATTAAAATACTTTTAACTTTTCTACCACCGACGTTATATTTTGCATCGACCATTTTAATGAAGAAGAATAAGACTATCCAATAAGATGTTGGCTTTATTTTTTCTACTGACAGTAATAAGTAATGGTTGGCTTTTGTCGAAGAACTTCCTCTCAGATTACAAAAAAAACCTTCTTGCAAATTCTTTTATCCTTGGATCAATAACTTCTGTTTCGTTAATTACAGTTTTATTATTTGTAACTCATGAGATTTCTCATGCGTTGTGGATATACGCTGGGATATCGGTATTTTTTTTCTTAATAAATCACAAAAGTGTTGGGGATATAAGGGAAACCCTCGATAGGAAAAACCTCATACATTTGGCAGTTTTTTTGTTAACGTTTCTAGTCTTTGAAAAATCTTTTTCTTACGACCCGCATAACAAACAATTTTTGATAGCATCGAATCTATATCAAGATTTTGGTGCCCATATACCCTTTATGCGTTATCTGACTTTCGGAAAGAACTATATCCCAGAAATACCCTTTTTTGGTGGATCAGGCCTTACATATCACTTTATGTTCGATTTTTACGCTGGAATACTTGAGTACTTAGGCTTGAGATTAGACTATGCCATCAATTTAATATCCACTCTTTCTTTTGTGTCGTTTGCCAGTGTAATGGTTACATTTGGCTACCGCTTTTTTAAAAGTAGAGCGGTGGGAGTTGTTGCGATTATTTTCATGATTCTAAATAGCGACTTATCAATCATGAATCTTATTGGTAAATACGGCTTATCTTTTGCTTCTATTTACCACAATAATACTTATCCTGTGGGAAATATATTGGGGTTGGTTATTAATGAGAACTTTCTTAATATAAATGTACTTCTTAATCAACGCCATTTAATTTTCGCGCTAGCAAGTTTGATTTTGATTTGCTCCAGCTTATTTGCTTCAAAAGGAAAACTAAACGGTATCCAAACGATTTTCTTAGGTACCATTATCGGACTTATGGTTTTCTGGCATGTATCCGTTTCGATTTGCATTTTCATTTTACTTTTTTCTTTCGGCTTATTTTTTAAAGACCTGAGAGGAGTTATCGTTAGGGTGTTGTTGGTCGCCTTGGTAGTAAGCGCCCCGCAATTTTACTATATCAAACTGCATTCAGACAATAACATTGTATTTATGCCGGGATTCATGATAGCAAAATCTTTATCGGCTAAGAATTTTATTCTATTCTGGATATGGAATTTAGGGTTTTCAATTCCAGTGGTAATATTCGGGTTTCTGGCTGGTAACAATCACCAGAGGAAGTTTTTCCTGTGTTTCTTACCCATTTTTATAGTTGCGAATTTGTTTCAATTCTCAAAAGACATGTTTGATAACCATAAGTTCTTCAATGTTTGGATAGTCTCACTGAACATGCTTGCAGCATATGGCGTTTGGAGCATTTTTAATAGGCAAAATTATAGATTTGTAGTAATACCCTTAGTTCTCCTTTTGACGGTTTCCGGGTTTCTTCATTTGGTGGTCGTAAAAAATGATGTGTATGCTCGGATAACAGATTACAAGTTCAGTAGTACGTTCTCGTGGATAAATAAGAATACAAAATCGGAGGAGATATTGCTTACAAATGGGGAAATCTACGATCCTCTATCTATCGCAGGCGCCAAAATATTCCTAGGAAGACCCCGATATATTTATCTTTACGGAGGAGACCCGGGCGTTAGAATGTTTGATGAGTCATTAGTTTTTTCTGGCACAAATAAAAAAGCAATATTTAGCGTTCTAAAATCAAGTAAAATCAGATATATCGTAATTTATAAGACGGGATTTGCAACAAACGCCCAAAAAGTTAATACAGCCTTTATGAATGATAACTTTTTAAAAATTTATGAGAACAGCGAAAGCACTGTATACAAAATATAAATTCTTGCTTTTAAGCATAATTGTCTCCATCTTTGCCATTTTGGATTTATTCAATTATGGAATTCCTCCAACTCACGACGGAGAGTATCACGTTTTAAGATTCTGGCAATTTTATAAAGTTCTTGCATCTGGATTTTTGTATCCAAGATGGGCGCCCGATTTTAATAATGGTTTTGGGGTCCCTCTTTTTAATTATGTATATCCTCTTCCCAACTACATTGCCTCACTTTTTCATTTTCTAGGATTTGGTTTTATCGATTCGCTCAAATTGAATATGGTGTCGGCAACCATTATAGGTGGGATATTTTTTTATCTCTGGACAAAAAAATATTGGGGGGAATTGGGAGGAGCGTTATCTTCAGTTTTTTATACTTTTTCTCCTTACCATTTCGTTGATATATATGTAAGAGGATCTGTTGGAGAGGTATGGGCCCTTGCTATCTTCCCGATACTTTTGTGGTCTTACGACGGTTTTATTGCAACTAAAAAAAGAACTTATCTTGCATTTTCTTGCGTAAGTCTGGGGCTTTTAATACTTGCACATAACATATTAGCGTTAATGTTCTTCTGTTTTTTTATTTTATATTCTGCAATAGGATTTAAAAATAAAAGTGATTTATTGGCGTTTGCAATAATAGTTTTGGTTGGGTTGGGTCTTGCCTCTCCTTTCTGGCTTCCCGCTCTTCTTGAGACCAAGTATGTTCAGGGACTTGCGATATTTGATATCAGTGCAGGTTTTACTGCCGTACATAAGTTTTTCGTCCCCACCTGGGGTTTCGGTATTTCTCCAAATGACCCATTAAATCCGATGTCGGTACAGATAGGCTATGCAAATCTGTTTGCAATTTTTGTAAGTGCCATTTCCCTTATTTTTAAGAAACTAGGTAAGCTATCCATATTCTTTCTATTGTCATTTTTTGCAGTATTTTTCTTAATGACTCCTTACTCAATTTTCCTTTGGAAACATATTCCTCTTTTTTCATATTTTCAATTTCCCTGGCGGCTTTTAAGTCTTGAGATTTTGATTTGCTCATATCTTGCGGGGGGTGTAGTTTCAAATATAAAGGTGGAAAACAAAAAAATGAAATTCGTATTAATTATTGGCCTTTTTAGTTTGCCTTTATTGTTAGGTATTAGATATAGAAAGGCTTTCGTTTACTATCCAAGAAATGATAGTCATTATCTATCAAGATCTAACTTTACAGATGGGACTAATAGTCCGGGAAATGCATTTAATACAAAGTGGTTGGACAAAGTTCCTCCTAAAGCCAAGAGCAGGATTAGTATTACAGGTGGTTCGGTTACATTAAAAAACTTGAAGATAACTCCCTTGTCTTATAATTTAGAAACAAGCTCCAGCCTAAGCTCTACCCTGCGAATTAATGCTGCCTATTTCCCGGGTTGGGAGGGGTCGCTCGACGGGCATAAGGTTTCCCTAGTTAACAAAAAAGGTTTAATATCGCTTGATATTCCAGAAGGCAACCATAAAGTACGGGTTTTTCTTGGAAGCACCAATATTCAAAAAATTTCCTATGTTTATTTTCTCCTTTCCCTCTTGTTTTTGGCTTTAATAACCAGAAGAACTATTGGTATAATTAAAAAATGAGAATAGCAGTTGATACGTCTCCTATAGGAAAAAAATCGGACTCGGCGCATAAGGTTCGTGGTGTAGGCATGTACATAAATATGTTGGTAGATAACCTTCCAAAATTTGATAAAAAGAATGAATATATTTTTTTTGAGGGGAATAAGTATCCTGAAAATGTGGATTTAGTTCATTATCCCTATTTCGATCCCTTTTTTTTGACTTTACCCTCCAGCATTAAAAAAAAGTTTGCAGTTACTGTTCACGATTTAACTCCACTTGTGTTCAAAAAAAATTTCCCTGCTGGATTAAAGGGTAACATCAGATGGCTACTTCAGAAGAAGAGATTACAAGGGGCAGGAGTTGTAATTGCCGATTCCCAAGTTTCCAAGAGTGACATAGCAAAGATTGCCAGCATAGATCAGAATAAAATTAAAGTAGTATATCTTGCGGCAGACGCAAAGCTTAAAAAAATTACAGGTTCTTCCTGGAAAATTTCGATCAGGAAAAAATATTCACTGCCCGACAATTTCTTACTTTACGTAGGTGATGCCACGTGGAATAAAAATTTACCAAATCTCATTGAGGCAATTCAAAAAACTGATAGCAAACTGGTTATGGTTGGCAAAGTATGGGAAAATTCCTCAACAGAAATTCTGAATCACCCCTGGAATAATGATCTGAAAAAAACTCTATCGCAAGTTCAAAAAGACGATAGATTTATTCGTTTGGGTTTTGTCCCAACTGAAGATCTTGCCGCGATATATAATTTGTCGACAGCGCTTTTAATGCCTTCAATATACGAGGGTTTTGGCCTACCGGTACTTGAGGCAATGTCTTGCGGGTGTCCAGTTATCTGTTCTCGAGGAGGAAGTCTGCCGGAAGTCGGAGCAGAAGCCGCATATTATATGGACGGATTTGATAGTAGCAGCATAGCCGAGGCAATAGAAAAAGTTGTCGGAGGTATTGACTTACAAAAGAAGTTATCAGAAAGAGGGTTGGTCCAAGCAAAGAAGTTTTCAATTGAAAAATCAATTAGATCCCTCGTGGAAACATATGAAGGCATTTATTAAAAAAACTTTTGCTAACAAATTTTTGTCGGCCACCCTTTGGGTATTCCTTGGAACCGGTTTCATGAATTTCGGGAGTTACGTCTACCACCTGTTGATGGGTAGAATGCTGGGTGTTTCTCTATATGGAGCACTTGAGAGCGTTATCTCGCTTCTTTATATATTGTTTGTGCCAACTCTTGCTCTAAGTTTGGTAGTCGTCAAGTTCGTCTCAGAGTATAAAGGCAAGGGAGAGAAAACCTTAATGAGCGATCTGTATAACTACGCCTTCAGTAAGTTGGTTTTGCTTGGGGTTGCAACTTCGGTCTTGGTTATTCTTTTGACTCCTATTCTAAAATCATTCTTGCATCTTTCATCAAACTTTTTAATTCCAATTCTTGCGTTGACCTTTTTGCTAAATCTTGTTTACACCCTTAATAAGAGTGTAGTCCAGGGTACATCATCATTTTTTAAATTCGGAATTCTAAACTTTCTTGAAACAGCCGGAAAGCTTGTTTTTGCTGTTGTATTGGTTTGGTTGGGTTTTAAAGTGGAGGGCGCATTCGCCGCTACCGGAATAGGACTTTTGTTAGGATTTGTCCTATCGATAAGTTTTATACGTGGCATTATTAAAACTAAATTTGATATTAGTGCTAAATTCTCAAAGCAAAAAAACCTACTTAAATTTGCAATCCCCACATTTATAACAACGCTTGCTCTCATGTCATTGTTCACAACTGACATCGTTTTGGTCAGACATTTTTTCAGCGGAACAGAATCGGGGTATTACTCAGCGTTGTCGGTTTTGGGAAAGATAGTTTACTACGGAGCATCGCCGATTGTTTTTGTAGTCTTTCCCATGGTGTCAGAATCTCACGCAAGAGGAGATAGATATCAAAAGTTTTTGATAGGCGGTTTTGCTATTACTCTTGCAATATGTTCTGCGATAACTATTATTTACTTTACTGCCTCAAATCTAATGGTTAATCTACTGTTCGGACCTAAATTTTCACCAATTGCTCCCCTCCTTGGTTTGTTCGCAGTATTCATTTCCATATATGCTTTGGGATCATTGCTCGCAAACTTTTATCTTTCTATTCATAAAACAACATCTTCTATAATCGTTGCTGTTGCCGCTATCGCGCAGATAATTTTGATAAATTTTTTCCACGCAAATCTCTCTCAGGTAATATGGGTTTCTATAATAGTTACATTTTTACTTCTAATATCCCTTTTGCTATACTATCCGCATGCAAAAAGTGGATAAAATCAATCTCATTTCGTTTGTTGTCCCAGCTTACAAACAACAAAAAACAATAGTAAAAGACATAAGTAATCTTAAGAAAGTTCTGTCAGCCCTTCCTTACAAATATGAAATAATTGTTGTGGTTGATGGAAGACTTGATAACACCGCCGACAGATTAAATCGGTACAGGAAAGATGATACCGTCGTCTTAGAATATGAAAAAAATCAAGGCAAGGGTTTTGCTGTTAAACACGGCGTATTAACAGCAAAGGGAGACCTTATAGGTTTTATTGATGCGGGAATGGATCTTGATCCGTCTGTAATTTCGATAATGATAGATTTGATGGAATGGAACAACGCCGACATTGTGATTGGCAGTAAGCTTCATCCTGATTCTAAAGTTAAATATCCGCTCATAAGAAAAATCTTATCCTGGGGGTGGAGGAGCTTGACACATATAATATTCGGATTTTCAATCAAAGATACTCAGGTGGGTCTTAAATTATTTAAAAGAAGGGTAGCAAGAGATGTATTTCCGAGGCTTCTCGTAAAGAGATTTGCTTTTGATGTTGAGATGCTATCTTTGGCGTATGCTTTGGGTTATAGGAAGATAATCGAGGCACCCGTTAGGCTTAATTTTAGGAATACTAGCTCCATCACGTCCTCTAATTTCTGGAAAGAGATATTTCAAATGCTTTGGGACAGCGCTGCTGTTTTTTATAGAGTTAAGTTAATTAAATACTACAGAAAAAGTAATAAAAAAAACTGGTTAAATTAGAGTGAATATATTAATTCTTAATTGGAGAGATATTAAAAATCCGCAATCTGGTGGAGCTGAGATTTTGACACACGAATTGGCAAAGAGAATGGTTGGGGACGGTCAGAACGTCATCCAATTTTCCTCAAGATACAAAAACTCAAAGGCGAGTGAGATGGTGGATGGGGTAAAAATAATAAGAAGGGGTAATCCTGATGCTAGGACGCTCTTTTCCTCCGTTCATTATGAAGCTTACAAATATTATAAAAAAAATTTAAAAGGGAAAGTCGATTTGGTTATTGATGAAGTTCATGGTATTCCTTTCTTTACCCCCTTGTATGTTAAAGAAAAAAAAGTAGTTTTAATATGCGAGGTCGCAGGAAAGTTGTGGGACGTTGCCGTAAAGTTCCCTTTTAATTTTTTTGGGAAAAGCGTTGAAAAAATTTATCCTTTTCTTTATAAAAACTTACCCGTGATAACAATATCCAATTCTTCAAAGAATGAACTTGTAGACTTGGGATTTTCAAAAAAAAGTACAAGCGTAATTAAGCTCGGCTGTGATACTCCAATCATCTCAAATCCAAAAAAAAATAAATTTCCAACTCTCATATTCGTAGGAAGACTGACTCGTCAGAAGGGAATAGAAGACGCAATTCTGGTAACGTCTATCTTAAAAAAAAGTTTTCCCAGGATTTGCCTATGGGTTATAGGTAGGGGACAGGATAGATATGTGAGATACTTGAATGAGCTTATTAAAAAAAGTTCTCTTGAACAGAATGTGAAGCTTTGGGGTTTTGTAGAAGACGATGAAAAAAATAAATTACTCGAGAAGTCTCATGTATTGATTTCTCCCTCAGCCAAGGAGGGCTGGGGATTAACAGTGCATGAAGCGGGCGCAAGGGGTACTCCGTCTGTGACCTATAACGTTGAAGGTTTGAGGGAAGTGGTTATTCCCGGTAAGAATGGATTACTATCAAAAACCAATACACCGGGGGACATGGCAAAATCAGTAGAGCTCTTACTAAGTGACAAAAAAAAGTATGAGCAAATGCAGCAAGGAGCGATAGAGGAGAGGAAAAAGTTTACCTGGCAGGCAACTTATAACAACTTCAAATCTATAATTGACAATGATTAAGGTTATCAAAAAGAAATATATTTACATCATCCTTCTGGTAATTATAGTTCTCGGCTTTTTTCTGAGAAAGCACGACTTAAATACATGGCCAAGACTTGGGGCAACCTTTGATGAATATGCATGGACCTGGCAGGGAATGAATCTTATAGAGAAGGGGGTACCGATTTCTTGGTCTCCTCATCCTCAGTATAAAAATGCAAAAGAAATCATTTACCAAAAAACACATTTTAGACTCGTAACTCCATACCTTGAGCACCCGCCACTATTTGGTCTGGTTGCGGGAGGGTTTGCTATATTAAGAGGTGCACAAGACATGTATCATCTTGAGCTTAGATATATTCGTCCTCTGGCATTGTTACTTGGAACAATTAGTATATTTTTGGTTTATTTACTCGCAAGCGAAATATACGACAAAAGAGTAGGCATTCTTTCCTCAGTACTTTATGCTGTTGTTCCTACTGTCGCGGTTGGATCAAGAATAGTCCAGAATGAAAACTTTTTCATACCTCTTTGGTTGTGTAGTCTATTTTTAATAACGAAATTTATCAAAACGAAAAATCCCACATATAGAAATATTGCTGCCGTTATTTGTGGACTTTTGATTTTAGCCAAAATTCCTTGGATCGCAGCCGCTGGATCAATAATTCTCATCTTGATGTATTTGAAGAAATATAAAGACGCTGGAATGTTTGCCGCCATTGTAATTCCGATCGCACTTATTTATCTTGTTTATGGAATTTATTTTGATTCCAAACTTTTCTTCAGTCTTTGGGGACTCCAGCTTAACCGATACGACATAAGTTTTACAAGTATATTTGCCTTATTCCAAAAGCCATATCTCGTTGACCGTTTTTTAACTGATGGGTGGATTTATTTTGGTTGGTTTGCCTACGTCTTATTGTTGGCCAAAGATTTTAAGAAAAATTTTATTATAATCCTGGCCTTATTATCTTATTTTGTAATTTTTCTGGCTGGAATTCCGGATGAACCGGGACACGGCTGGTATAGATATCCATTCTATCCCTTCCTGATTATTTCTATTGCTCTTTTCATTAAGGAATATTTCAATAAAAATTATCTCCTAACGTTTTTCTTCCTGGTTTTGGTAGGTGCTCCCCTGTTACAGTTGACATGGGTTCCAGTATTCGGATTTTCATATTTCATATTTAGGTTGGCGATAATAGGCTGGAGTACATCTTTATTACCCGTTTTTATTCCAAATAAGAGCTTAGCTAGGTTTTCGCATGTAGCGAGCTACATCTGGTTTGGATTGTTTATCATCCTTAGTATTTTTGCCACGCTACAGTATAATGAACAATAGTAAAAAAAATCCACAGAAAGTATGAAAGTTTTTATTACAGGTGCCGGAGGGCAGCTAGCCAGATCATTTTCAGAGATTAATTCTAAAAACGAGTTGCACCTCGTGGGTAAAGAAGACCTAGACGTTACAAATTTGAATCAAGTCCTTCAACAAGTAGCTGCATTTAAGCCCGATATAATTTTCCATTTTGCCTCTATGACACGCGGAGATGAATGTACAAAAAATCCAGACCGAGCGTATGAGATAAATGTGAATGGGACGAAAAATATTGTAGAAGCAGCTAAGAAAAATAAATGTACGGTTTTATTTGTTAGCACAAACGAGGTATTTGATGGAGAAAAAAAATCAGCATACACGGAAGAAGACATACCTAATCCAAGAACAGTTGCCGGATATACAAAGTACGAAGCAGAGAAGGTAATAAAAGAAAGCTTAACACGGTATTTTATTATTAGGACATCGTGGTTATTCAGTAAATGGAGCAATAATTTTCTCCATGCCGTTTTAGAGAAGGCAGGGAAAAACCAAAAAATAGAACTTGTTGCGGATGAGATTAGCTCTCCTACATATTCTTACGATCTTGCAGAGTCTATAGAAAAATTAATAAAAACAAAAAAATACGGGATATATCATCTTAGTAATTCAGGACAGGCGTCGAGACTTGAATTTGCTAAAAAAGCATTTGAGGTGTGCGGGATCAAGAACATAGAAATAATTCCAGTAAAACTTGAAGATTACGTTAGGCTTTCAAAGCCACCTCTGTTTACCGCCCTGAGTAACAATAAGGCAAAAATGATGGGCATAGAATTTCCTACGTGGCAAGATGCTTTAGAGAGATTTCTTACACTGGAAATGTATGGCAAAAAACAGAAATAAATTAGTATCAATAGTTATTCCTACAAGAAATTCAGCTATCGTCCTTGTGAATTGTCTTAGGAGCATTAGAGATCAGGCCTATTCTAATGTCGAAGTTATTATAGTAGATGGAAGGTCAACGGATAATGTCGGTGAACTTGCCAAAAAGTACAACTGTAGATATTTTGAATACACTCCAAATCTTAAAGAAGTTTTATTCGATGCTCCTCATAAAATAAATTTCGGTGCTTCAAAAGCAAAAGGAGAGTTTATGTATTGGCTAGACGCAGATATGGAATTAACAAAAAATGTGATAGGCGAGGCCGTGAAGATTTGCGAAAAAGGTGCGGGGGCGGTAATTATTCCCGAAGACTCATTTGGAATTGGTATTTGGGCAAAGGCTAAAAAACTGGAGCGGCGATGTTATTGGGGAGACGATAGTATTGAGGCCCCGCGCTTTTTTAGGAAGAATGTGTGGAAGGATGTCGGTGGATTTGATCTATCTTTAGGTGCAGGAGGAAATGATTGGGATCTTCATTTAAAAACAAGAGAGCTTGGTTATAAAATATCTAGGACAAAAAATTACATAAAGCATAATGAGGGCAAGCTCACTCTCAGCAAGTTATTTAAGAAGCGCTTTATGTACGGCAGAGAAGTAGTTAAGTATATTGGCAAAAGACCACGAGCATCCTTCACCAGTTTTTTCCCAATAAGGTACTCATTTATCAAGAACTGGAAAATGTTCGCAAGTGATCCGGTTACAACAGTAGCCTTTATTGTAATGAGGTTCACTGAATATATTGGTGGATTCCTGGGAATTATTACAAATTATTTTGAAACTAAGAGAAAATGAAAGCGATCAGGCAGAAAGCGGCTAAGCATAAAGGTCATCTTCTCAGTATAGATTTGGAGTCTTGGATATTTTCAAGAAGAATTGACCAAAAAAAGTTGAGTCACAAGGAACTCAAAAAACTTGATGACAATTACACTCCGAATGTTCTTAAGTACTTACTTAAGGTTTTGAAAAAAAACGAGCAGAAAGTAACATTTTTTATTGTCGGAAAACTTGAAGAGATATATCCGGGGACAATCGAGAAAATATTAGACGAAGGTCATGAAGTAGGGTGGCATACTCACACCCATGCAAATATAATAAACGAAGACATTTTAAGAAAAGAACTTGAAGGTTCTGCCTCAATCATAAGTAAGTATAGGATGAAAGGATTCCAGGCGCCTACTATCACTTTCATAAGAAACGGTTACAAGCTTTTAAAAAAATATGGATTTGAATATTCCTCATCGGTGTATGGAAACAGTAACGTCTTGCATAGGTTTGATGGAATCTATGAAATACCCGTTACCACATCGTTTAAAAAGTACAAACCCAAAAAATCCGAAATATTTTTTCCCGCCAATATGACTATCTCCAATTTAAAAAAATTCGGTATACCGACCGGCTCATCTTATTTTTGGGGAATATTCGGGAGAAGATTCTACCAGCAACAATTAAAGAGAGCAAAAAGCAAAAATGAAATAGTGAACATGTTTATACACGAATGGCAAATTAAAAAGCCGGAGTCCGAGGAATATAATAAAGACGTTAGCTTGCTCTGGAATCCTTTCTTTTATCCTTACAAAAGGAATCTAACGGGCATGTTTGAATTTATGTTGAGCAACTTTAAATTTAGAAGATTTAAAGACTTTATACAAGATGAAAAAGAGAGGAAATAACTTGAATGTTTACTTAATCTTGGCGGATGAAAATCTATTTCACCCGCACTATCTATCTGGTCTTATCAGGTTATTTGCCAATAAGAAAATAAAAATCGTAGGTATTACTATTGCCCAAGATTCATTTAGGCGTGGGCTTATTCACGCCGTCTTACAGCAATATATCCTTTGGGGGACTTTTGCTTTTGTATTTATTGTTTTAAATTCTCTGATCAGATCTTTTCTATCCAGGCTCGGAATTTCCGACAATACAATAACTGGAATTTCAAGAAAGCATAAGATACCTCTTTTTGTCACCAAAAGTGTAAATAGTGGGGATCATCTTGGTTATCTCTCATCTTTGGCAGTAGATATTATTATTTCGTCTAATGGCCAAATTTTCAAAAAAGAATTACTCGATCTTCCCAAAATTGCCTGTATCAATAGGCATTCTGCGCTTCTTCCTAAGTACGGCGGTGTTCTCCCTGTTTTTTGGGCAATGAAAAACAATGAGGAGATGATAGGTGTAAGTGCTCACTATATGGTCGAGAAAATTGATCAGGGAAGCATCTTGGCATCTGCAAGCTTTAAGAATGATAAAGAAAACTCTCTATTCTATAATTACGTGTTGGCATTTGATATCAGCGCAGATGTTACCGTTGTCGCAATCGATAATGCTTTAAAGGGAAAGATAGTTAAGAAATTTAAACATAACAAGGACGAATACTACTCATTCCCGAAAGAAAGAGACATGGAAGATTTTAAAAAAATTAACAAAACATTCTCGTTGGGAGATGTCGTTAAATATTACAAGATGTACGCTAATTAACTAGCGTGTTGATTTTTTCCCTTAATTCCTTATAATTTTATAAACGTGAATAAGACCTTAAATAAAGAAAGTAAATCAGAAAGAACTGCACTCGTATGTGGAGCAGGGGGATTTATCGGTAGTCATTTGGTCAAAAGACTGAAGAAAGAAGGTTACTGGGTCCGAGGAGTTGACGTTAAAAAGCCTGAGTACGGCAAAACAGATGCTGACGAATTTATAGTAGGAGATCTAAGAGATCCTGAATTCTGCAAAAAAATTCTCAATATTCCATTTGACGAGGTTTATCAATTAGCCGCAGATATGGGTGGGGCAGGATACATATTTACGGGTGAACACGACGCGGATGTAATGCACAATTCCGCACAGATTAATTTAAACATGATGCATTTTGGACAAAAAACGGGAATAAAAAAAATATTTTTCTCCTCTTCGGCATGTATTTATCCAGCGCACAACCAGACGGATCCGAACAACCCTAACTGCGCGGAGGAATCAGCGTATCCCGCGGCTCCTGACAGTGAATATGGGTGGGAAAAATTGTTTAGTGAGCGAATGTACCTTGCTTATAATCGTAATTACGGAATGGAAGTGAGAATCGCCAGGTTCCATAATATATTTGGTCCTGAAGGCTCTTGGAATAACGGAAAAGAAAAATCGCCCGCTGCCATATGCCGAAAAATTGCCGAAGCTTCAAATGGCGGAACGATAGAAATTTGGGGAGATGGAAAACAGACACGTTCCTACCTATATATAGATGAGTGCCTTGAGGGGGTACGGAGATTAATGGAGTCTGATTTCATGGGCCCTGTCAACATTGGCTCAAGCGAGATGATTAGCATAAATGCACTTGCGCAGATGGTTATGAAGATTGCCGGCAAGAACGTGAAAATAAAACACGTAGACGGTCCCCTTGGAGTTCGTGGGCGGACATCTGACAACTCTTTAATTGAGGAAAAACTTAAATGGAGACCGAAAGCGCCGCTACAGGATGGTATGGAAAAGACATATTCTTGGATCTTGAAGCAAGTAGAAAAATCTCGTAAATAAAATGACAAAAAACTTAGTAATAGGTTCAGAGGGTTTTATTGGGAAGCCATTTTGCCAATTTCTTGAAGGAAAAGGTGAAAGCGTAATCCATTTCGACGTCAAAAGAGATCCGAAAGAAGACGGCAGAACCAGCAAATTCAATTTTGAAGACATTGATAAAATTTACTTTCTTGCATGGGATGTGGGTGGATCAAAATACCTTTATGAAAAAAAGCTTCAACTGTCTCAGCTCAAGTGGAATTTAGATCTGATGAGAAATATTTTCGATTCAATAGAAAAGCAGAAAAAAGACTTTCTCTTTATCTCAAGCCAATTGGCGGAAGAGTGTGACACGGTTTATGGAGTCACGAAAAGGCTAGGTGAAGTTTGGACAAACGAGCTTGGGGGAGTCTGCATAAGAGTGTGGAATGCATATGGGGTGATGGAGCCAATGGATATTAAGAGCCATGTTATCTCAGATTTCATATATCAGGCATTGACAACAGGTAAAATTAAAATGCTAACCAATGGAGAAGAATGGAGGCAGTTTACTCATATCCGAGACTTGTCTCGCGCATTTCACACGGCACTAAACTCCAGAAACATACGCAGAACCGTATACGATGCCAGCAGCTATGAATGGGTCAGGATTATCGATATTGCAAAAATAATTTGCGATATAACGGGGACAGAGCTTTACCCCGGAAAAAATAAAGGTCATGATCCGATGCCGTCATTAAATATGGGAAGAGTTCCGGACTGGCTGCCCGAAGTTTCATTAAAGGAAGGCATTCGGGAGATGGTAGAGCAAGCAAGGGAAAATCTGAAGAATGGCAAAAAACGATAAATCCTCTCTTTTAAAAAACTCCTCCATTTTGTTCGTAACTTTCTCACGTTGGGAGAACGGCAAACGATTGCCTACCAGTGGAAGTCTCAATCCGCTCCGAGACTTCCTCCTACCTAAAATTAAGAAGCTTGTACTTGTCGACCAACCCCACCCGGGTAGCGATAGGGTTATGCCAAAAATCGAGGAATATAATGGTGATAAAGAAAATTTTAAATCCCATGAATCGTCATGGTATGTGCGTTTGTTGAGGTCGTATCTTGAAAGTTCACGTTCTCAAAAAACCCAAATAAGGTTTAAGTTGCGAGACTTTTTATCTGTAATTGATTGGTCTTTACGTGATAAAACTAAATTCGATTACGCCGTGTGTCTTGAAAGTATTAATACGTTAGCCGCGATTTTGCTAAGAAAACTAGGACGGGTTAAAAAAGTCATTTATTACGTTTCTGATTATTCTCCCAATAGGTATCCAAGTAAGTGGTTTAACTTTGTATATCTCGCACTTGACCGATTTTGCGCTGAGCATGCCGATTATATTTGGGATGTATCGCCTGCAATGCAAAAGGCGAGGATTTCTGCGGGACTCGATCCTGAAAAATCAGCCCCCGTCATTGATGTTCCAAATGGGCTGTTACCGGCTCAAATAAAAGCTGCTCCCATCTCAAGCATAGACAAGCACGCAATAGTATATATGGGCACTTTGGGTGCCGAGAATGGGCCTGATATTCCCATTAAGGCTCTCTCAATAATTCTTGACAAATTTAAAGATACTAAGCTACATATCATTGGAGGAACAAATGAGGATTTTCTTTGGCTTAAAAAAATCATCACCAAAATGAAACTTGGAAAATCTATCATCCGCCACGGGTTTATTGAAGATGAGCTCGCGATGTCCAGAGTTATAAGTCATTGCGCTGTGGGACTTGCGCCCTATAGAAATATCCCCGGTTCCATCAGGCAATATGCAGACGCAGGTAAAATCAGAGCGTACTGTGCTGCCGGTATTCCTGTCGTGACCTCCCGCGTTCCACCTCTTGGTCACGTTGTTGCCGATAAAGGCGCGGCAATAGTTGTTGATGATGACCCGGCAGCTTTTGCGCAAGCCATTATAAACATTTTCTCAAATCAAAAATTGTATATGACATTAAGACAGAACGCTATAAAATTCGGACAGGATAATACCTGGGAAAATTCTTTTAGGAATGCATTTGCATCAATGGGGAAAGTTACAAAATGAAAAAAGAAACCTTTAATTATGAGGAGGTTTTTATGGGAGTCAATCAGGATAGGTCACGAGGATTTTATAAAAAGATCTTCTCGAAAAAACCCGAGCTCCGCCGCGTAGTCGGAATGTTAAAAGTTAAAAAAGGAAGAATATTAGATGTCGGTTGTGGAGGAGGGGATATGACGGAGTGTTTTCCATTCTATTTCCCAAAAGCAAAAATTTATGGCTGCGACGTAAGCGAGACCGCAATAAAGTATGCAAAAAAGTTTGGCACGGGGAAAGTTTCATATAAGCCAATGAGAAAAAAGCTACCCTATCCTTCAAATTATTTTGATGCACTTACGTGCCTAGATGTTTTGGAGCATATACCTGACGTAAACTATTTCCTCGATGAGGTGAGAAGAGTTTTAAAACCGGGGGGACTTTTTCTGGGTGCCATACCCTGCGAAGGTCAGCCCTATACAATTAGCTGGTTGCTAGATAAGATTGGTTTTTGGGGAGACCTAACCTTCAAACATGTCGGTCATATTCACCCTGAGTTCACTCACGATTACATTGTAAGACTTTTTACCCGAAAAGGATTTGAAATACAGGAAAAGAGGTTCTCTGAAAGAATTCCAGTACAGCTCCTTCGTTATCTTCAGTTTATGATTCCAAAAGAGATTTTGGAAATGGTGGTTGGTAAGAAAAAGGCTGTAAAATACTATGACAGAAGCGTTTCGATTCAAAAAGAGAGCCGTAAAAAGGATGGGCTGATGTCCTTGCGAGTCTTATGGTATAGGTTACGCTCTTTGACGAAAATTATAGATGATATAGACGCCGAGTACTTCAAGGATTCAAACTTCGCAGCCTGGAAGATCAATCTACTTGCTTCATGCAAAAATAAATAAATCCTGTTACAATTCCCATATTAATAGAAGATAGATTCATGTCAAGAAATGCCAGGGAACTTATTAAGATTATAAATAGGAAAGGCTTCCTCGAGACTTTAGTTGAGGCGTTCAGATTGTTTGCGCAAAAAACCACATCACTTATTAAGATTTCCATCTTAAGGTTGAGAGGGTATAATATCGATTATTCGGTTCTACTAAGGGGTAACAACAATTTTTTCCAAAGCGTAAAAAATTCCATTACTATTTCAGGAAAAGTAACTCTTGGTAGGGCCACTAGGATGACTGCGGGAGGGTCAGGGAAAGTTCACATAGGTGAAAATGTATTAGTCGACGACTCTACTTTCATAATGGCTCATGAGAAAATCGAAATAGGAAAAAATACTACGATTGCCGCTTTTTGTTTTATTACAGACTTCAATCATAGCTATAAAAACGGCAGTGTTTCGGTTCTTGAGCAGGGGTACGAAACAAAGCCGATTTCAATTGGCAAGAATGTTTGGATTGGCACACACTGTATTGTTCTCCCTGGAATAAAAATTGGCGATGGGTCAATTATAGGCGCTGGATCAGTTGTTACTCACGATGTGCCCGAAAACTCCATTGCAGTTGGAAACCCTGCAAGAATCGTCAAGAAGATTAAAAGATGAAAAGATTAAATAGTCGAGGAAAAGTTCACGTTTCTAAAATTGTCCACTTTATTAATATCGCAAACATTTTTGTTGTAGGGTTGCTGATATTATTGCCCTTTTTTTTGTTTGATGGAAGACTATTTCTTGGGGGAGATGATACCAGGTTTTACATGGTCTACCCGAGGGAAATACTTAACAGCTTCACTCTCTATTCCTGGAATAATATTTCCTCTTTGCCTTATTACATACCAAATCATTATTGGTTGCCCTTCGTTTTTGTGGGGTCGGTGATCGACAGTATATTAAATTCCAAATTAATTCTGTCCTATTTTTCCTTTTCCGCAGTTCTTGTTTTGGGATTTATTTATTTTCAGAAATTTATTCGTCAGTTGATAGGGGAAGAGTATTCAATCGCTTTTGTGACAGGATTGATTTATCTTCTTTCTCCAATAACTCTCGTCAGTCTATCTTTCTTCCTGGCCCCTGTTTGGCTAATCGCATTGGTTCCTATTGTTGCGTATTACTACATATGTTACTTGAGGTGGGGAAAAATCGTTGACATTATAAAAGTTGTAGCATGGTCAATTTTACTATCCTTTGTATTTTTTTCTATACCTTGGATATTAGGTCTACTTTTACCTTTATTTTTAGGAATGATCTTTTTTTTGATTTTCGTCGAAAATCCCTTCAAGAGTTTACTTAAGAGATCTCTTATTTTCGTTTTCTTTATTATTTCGAGTCAATTATTTTGGTTAATCCCATTTGCCGCCTCTCTAGTCTCGGGTGGACAGACTAGTTTGGGACAGAAGATCGTCTCAACGGATCTTGCGACCAGTTACAGAAATACAATCCTTAGCACTGCAACAGATAATATCGTATACCCGTTACTTACCATGTATCACAGAAGAATGGTTTTCGAATTTGGGTGGCATCTAAAAGATATATTTCTTAATTATTTCGATCACGTTTTACCTTTGAGCGCCATTTTTCCAGTTGTTTTACTCTTGGGAATTATCAAATACAATCGAGTTTTTGAAATCGGCAAGAAAAAAATGTTTATTTTTCTTCTTGCATCTTTTATTAGTGTCCTTTATTTATGTACGGTAAATGTCGGGTTTTTGAAAAATGTATTTATACTTTTGGGTTATCTTCCGGGCTTTGCTGTTTTAAGAAACTTCACCGATAAGTTTGCTTTGGCTTTTATATTTATTTACGCCACGCTACTTTCCTTTTGTTTTTTAGCTATTAAAAAATCCTACAAGTTGTACGCCATAACATTATTAGCAACGCTTGCTGTCGTTTTGATAAATTTTGTGCCTGTTAAGAGAATGATTAGTGCCCCTTTATGGAAAACTAACAACACTTACACTACTGTTAATTTACCCAAGGAATATATATCTTTCATTAAGAAGACAAAGCTGACTATTCCAAGCACTACCAATATAATTGCATTACCTCAAAATATCACGGCATACTCAATAATCACCGAAGATAACGGCAGAAATGCTTATGTTGGTACATCTCCGCTCAAGTTTTTTACAGGCATAAATGATCTGACCGGTACTGATTCTTATCCAAGTTTTATATCTCAAGAGATTCAGCGGTTGATTGTCAAAAGAGACTATAGTAATCTTCTTACTTTATTCACCCAAATCAATGCGGGGTACTTGATGGTTACCAACAATGCACCTCGCGAAGTTAAGGATTCTTACCTTTATGACAGAGATTACTTGAAGTTCCAAGATAAGCAGCTTATAGACTCTATCGTAGAACGCGAGGTGGTCCGTAGCAGCAAGGGCAACTATGTAATCTACAAACTCAAAAACTCTTCAAGTATTATATCTTCCGGAGCAAGACTTGAATACAAGAAAATTAGCCCGGTGGACTATGAAATTAAATTATCGAGCTTATCAGGTAATAAGGATCTGTTTTTTAAAGAGACGTACCATCGGGGTTGGAGTTTATATGTAGCTAAAAAAAATCAAAACCATGAATCTTCAGATTTTAAATTCGATTTTTTACTTCCGCTTAGTAAGCCTGTTTTTACGGCCTCACATGTTGGACAATTGCCTTATGGTAACAAGTGGGTGATCAACGGAGATGTGATAAAAAATGATTTCGCTAAAGACTATTATACGGAAAACAAGGACGGGTCAATTGATGTTAAGCTTCACTTGTATTTTGCTCCGCAATTCAATTTCTATATAGGATCCATTATGAGCTTCATATTTATGATAGTTGGTGGTTTATATTTATGGAAGCTAGACAAGAAACAAAATGAGAAATAAAGTAAGCAAATATTTCAATAAAATAATCTCATCAAAGACTGTCAAATGGATTGTAATTCCATGCGTGCTAGTTTTGTTGTGGATTTCGCTTTCTCTATTTTACAGTTCGTATAGGAGTTTTACGGTTCTGCAATACGCTCACTCACAGGATAAGGATAATCATTCCCGGGGTGGGAAGCTATTAAAAGGAAAACGACTTACGGGAGTATTTGAGGCTCGAGAAAATTATCTTGGAATAGTTGCTGTCAGATTTGGAGACGTCTCAAAGTTAGACTTTGACAAGGAGGATTTGATCCTATTCAAGATTAAAGAACGTGGACAAGACAATTGGTTATATCAAAACATGTACAGATCTGGTTCCTTTACTTCAGGCCAGTATTTCCCTTTCGGATTCGCAGAGATCAAAAATTCTAAAGGTAAGAGGTACGAATTCGAAATTACTTCTCTTAGAGGTAACGTGGATAATTCTCTCGAGACAAAGCTGGTGAATCCGATTTATTTGACTAAGTATAAATTTCCTAAAGATATAGCTTTCAAAAATCTCAGTTCGACCATAAGTTTCATGAGTAAAAAGTTGATAACATTCTTCACGAATATTGATTCACTATTATCATCGACAGTATTCATATTGCCTTTAGTTTTCTATTATGTATGGATTTTACTCCCAATGAAAGTAATAAAAAACACCTATAAAACAGACGGCAAGAAAATTTTCGGAGTACTGGTTGTAATTTTGTTACTTAGCGATGTTGTTCTATACGATTTTATAAATACAGGCTTAATGCTTGGACTTCTTGGTCTTTGGTGTCTGTGTGTGTACTTGAATAAATTAAGAAGTAGCTTAACCTTTGCTCTAGCATTTTTACTCATCTGTATATCCATGTTTAGTATATACTTCGGTTTGGGAGTATCTGTCGATAAAGCATCAGCTTTTGCCTATTTATTTTTTTTGACAGGACTTTTTCAGATCGTTGGTGAATATAGACATGACAAGAAGCTTTTTACTTCAAAATAGGTGACAGGATTGTACTAAAATGCTCAGCAATCTTTTTCTGACTTGCGAGCGAGGGATGTATGTCGTCTGAGAAATCTCCATTCACAAGCCAGCTGTAGGGATCTACAAAATACGCTCCATACTCATCCGAAATTTTTCTAATGATTCTGTTGTAGTTTTCAAGTTGGCCCTTGTCAATGTCTCTTCTTGGCAACGTTGATACTAGAAATATTTTTGCCCCTGAATTAAAGTGCTTAACGTCGCCAACAATCTTGTAATAATCGCGTTCAAAATTATCAAGATTCACATTTCCTGCCGCGTCATTTGTCCCTAGAAAAATAATTATAGCATCAGACTTAAAGCTCAGCAGATCCTTTCTGTAGCGGTAAATCGCGTTGTCTACGCCTTTCATTTGTGAGACGGTAGACTGTATTATGCTTGCATTGTGAAGTTCATATCCAATATCATCCGCTAAAATCTGACTATAGTTATCTTTTCCGTAGACCGTTGAAATGGAATCACCCAAAACTGATAGAATCTTATTGTGGAGTCTATATTGGAATAGATGAGCGTTTCCTTCAAGATATATTCCCTTCATTCTGATCTGGCAAGGAAAATAAAAATGACTGCACGTGTGCCTGACGGTTACTGTATGGGCTGATGTTTTATCTACCGAGATGGACAATTTTTGGCTATCAAGGTTTGGAGATGAGAGAGAGTAGCCTTTTCCATCAACGAAAATTTCAACTCCCTGATCGGATTTTGATGTAGTCTCAAACTCAAAGTCTACCTCGCGGCTTCGGGAGAACATGAAATTTAGTTCGCTTCCCGCGTATAGGCTTTCGTTGTCTTTCCAACCGACACCTCGGTTGATTAGACTACTGTCTGCAAAGTTCTTAATTCCTTGAGCAGCTGGCGTGTGGGCGTATGTCAAAAACGACACTACAAGAGTTAATGCCACAATAACCAGAAGTCTAGTGCTGCTATCTGATAACTTTTTTCTCATGAAGCAATTTATGTAATTATACTGGTTTCAATAAACGTAGACAATATTGATCGGGTTGTATTCTGTCTCATCAGTTCGTGCTTTACAAAGAAAATTAACATTGATATAGTTAATAAAATTTTAAATACATTACATTCATCTGCCATATAAGCTTACAGAGCTGCTCGTAATGGAAATCTTAAAACCGGAAATATTCACCTAAGATGAATTTATTAAGAAAGAACTCTTTTATAGTTATAAACATTGTTGTAGTTTTGCTCTTATTTTCTCTCCCTTATTATTTGTTTGGTGGGAAGTTATTTCTGGGAGGTGACGATACAAGACTTTTTTATATTTATCCTAAGGATTATTTAGTCAACGTCCCGTTTTTTTCTTGGACCAATTTATCTTCAATAGGTTGGAGCTTTTCATACCAAACATTTATTCCGTTCGTTTCCGTGTGGGTCATACTTTCGGAAGTTATAAGAAATAAAATTATTTTAGGATATTTCTCTTTCTCTCTACCTTTGGTTTTAGGGTTCGTTTTTTTCCAAGAGTTTACACGCGAGCTAATAATTGAGAACAAAGATAAATATAAACCGGAGATATTGGCGGGCGCTCTTTTTTATACTCTCTCCCCTATAATAATAAATAATCATTTCCTTAATCCTCTCATACCCATATGGCTAATCGGTTTGATTCCCGCACTTTGTTGTTACTTTTTAAGATTTCTGAAAACGGGCGAGTACAAAAATGTTTTCATATCAATTATTCTTACTACTATTTTTTCATTCGGCTCTCACAATATTCCTTGGCTCGCGGGGTTTCTGATGCCACTCGTTCTTTCTCTCGTGGTGTGTTCAGTTCTATTCAGTAAACACGACGTTTACACTTTCATAAAAAGGATTGCCATTTTTTCTACAATTACTTTGGTCTCTCAGGCCTTTTGGTTATTTGGCTTCGTAATTACGTTTATAAATCCGAGTAGCAGCAACGTTGCCTCAAAGGTTGTCTCGGGAAGCTTTGTTAATGATTTTGCAAGGTCGGTTGAAGCGACATCTGTCGGGACAATTATTTATCCTCTCTTAAATCTTTACCAAAGACAAATCGCTTTCGACTTCGGTTGGAATTTGAAGAATATTTACCAATTATTCTATGACAAAATCTATTTCTTAAATGTCATCTATATAGCAATCCTGTTTTCAGGAATTTTAAATCTTGCAAAGAATACGAGTAGGCTGGAGCGGAAAATATTCTTAATTCTTCTATCTGCGTTCATTATTGCTCTCTTCTTGTTTACAATAAATATTGGCTCGCTTTTTAATTTTTACATTTGGCTCGGACACATTCCGGGGTTTGTATTATTCAGAAATCCGTATGATAAATTTGCTCTCGGATATGGACTCATCTATTCACTTTTAATCACGTACTGCCTTATTATATTGAACCGCAAGTATAAGAAGATAAACTTCACAGGGCTTTCAATTGTCGTAGCATTTTTTGTAGTCGTCATGATCAACGCTTTGCCTACAAGGGCAATAATCGTCTCTCCGTTATGGACCACTAAGAATATTTATAAAAACATTATTATTCCTAAAGAGTATTTTGATTTTATGACACAAATAAAGACTAAGATTTCACCCTCGAATAATATACTGAGTTTACCTTACGGTTTGTCGTTATACACAATCATAAAAGATCAAAGTTCAAATAACGTTTATGCCGGCGTCTCGCCCGTCGTAATGTTTAGTGGCGTAAACGATATCTCAGGATACTTATCATTTAATTACACCCCCGAAGCAACTGCGTTCGATCGCGCCATAGTGGGCAGAGACTACAACGGCATGAATAATATTCTATATACGCACAACATAAATTATGTATTTTTAACAAAAAATATACCCGAGGAAGTGAAAAAATCCTATCTTTTCGTGCCTGAAGTTATGAAAAATCAGGATGGGGAATTTCTCTCCAAAATAACTTCAAAAAAAATCATAACAAGCACTGAGGGCAATTACGAACTTTATGAAGCAAAAAAAAGAAACCTTCAAATCGCTTCGGATAACTCTCTTTTTAAAAGAGTAAGTAGGGTAAGATACGAGATTTTAATAAAAAATATTAAGAGTAGGCAAGAGTTGGATTTCAATGATACCTTCCATGAGGGTTGGAAACTATATTTACAGCGTGGGGCGTTCAACTGCCAAGATCCTAAGAAAATAACCGAACTTAAGACAGTTGAATGTCAACCTGATCCTAAAATGTTTGAGCCAAGTGACTTGACCTATCTATGGCAAAAAAGTGTTTTTGATAAGTCTCACAGTATTAAGAATGGCTTTTCCAATAAGTGGGTGATTGACCCCGTTTTTATTAAGAGAAGCGTAGACAAAAAACTCTATACGTTGAATAAGGATGGTTCGATTGATCTACGACTGACTTTGTACTTTGAACCTCAAGAGTATTTTTACATAGGTGGTCTGATCAGTATTTTGACTATTGGGTCACTATTTATTTTTGTTGTTTTTAGACGAAAATGAAACTTAAAGTTCGCGCAAACATCTTGAATATAGCAAAGCTCGTAATCGTTGGTCTATTGCTGATTTTTTGGGTAGTCTCATCACTTTTGTTTGTAAACCACCTCAGCTTTACTATCGTAACGTTTCAAACTAGAAATGACCTTCAGATAAAGAATAGTACAGTTGATGTTGATGAGAGGAACGTTTACGAAGGGCAGTTTACTTCCCGCGATAACAATTTGGGACTCATAATCCTTGAAATTGAAAAATATAAAAACCCCGCATTTGGTAAAGAAGGTATTGTTGCTTTTAAGCTCCAAGAAAAGGGTAAAAATGACTGGGGTTTTCAGAAAGAATATAGTAGCGGATTATTCGATAGCCAATCTGAGTTTGCGTTTGGTTTCCCGCCAATTCCCGATTCAAAAGGCAAAATATACCTCTTTCAGCTGTCGTTAAAGGGGGAGGCCGACAATAAGATGAAACTTGAGGCCAATAACTACATTGTAACTGGATATCAATATTCAAAGTCGGAGATACGAAAAAACAAACTTCAGGCGATTGAATTTATCTTCAATAAAACACTCGGATCATTCACGGATACAGGATTTGTTATTAAATCGCTCAAATATCTGTTCCCTCTAGCTCTCTTTTTGATTGGGTTTTTTGGTTTGAAGAATATCCGGATTCGTTTCAAAAAAGAGCACTTAAAAATACTTTTTGTAGGGATGGTTTTATTTGAATTGTTGTTTTCAAAATATATTCGCGTAGAAGGGTTTTATGTGTTGTTGGCGCTTTGGATATTAGCAATAGCAGTTTATGAAATTAAGAGTCGTGTATCGTTTATTTTAGGCTTTTTACTTATTACTCTTTGGGCTTGTATAATTCCCTTAGGACAGAAGAGTTTGGAGAGTAATTTAAATGTATGGATCTATGCGTTATTTGTAATCGGTTTTATTCAATTATTAATTGAAGAGAGGAGCAATAATGAGAAAAAGAAGCCTTAGAAATACCTACGGCTATGGGCTATTTTTGCAAAAACAAAACCAAGTTTTCAGGGAGGACTTGTATAAAAGGTTGGAAGTTAAAAAAACTTTCGCAAATAAAAAAATTTTAGACTTAGGCTGTGGTGACGGTATAGACTCGGTGTTTTTGTCAAAATCTGCAAAGCTTGTAATAGGAGTCGATGTGATTGCCTACAGGCAGTGGCCATCATTAACAAATAAAAGATTAAGGTTTACTAAGGCTAATTCTACAAACCTTCCTTTTAGAGATAACACCTTCGACGGAGTTTACTTGAAAGATATGTTGCATCACATTAAGAACGTAGAAAAAACCCTGGAGGAGATCAAGCGTGTGACAAAGGCCGGTGGTGACATTGTAATACTTGAAGCAAATAGATATAACCCGATCTTCTATTTTTACGCTACCAAAATTAGGGGTCACGACCATTTTTCGCAAGGAGAGTTCAAAAATTTAATCAAAAGTAAATTTCCAAAGACTCGCTTCATTCATCTGGAGGCTTACCCACCTTTTCGTTTGCCAATGATCGTCTATAAGCTTGTTCAGAAGCTTGAGAACGGAATTAACAAGATACATCTTCTTGATCCCATTTTTTCATACAACTTGGCAAAAATAAAAAACACTAAACAAAAGACTTGAGGAGACTTGCCCGATTTTTTACCAGGTATAAAATCCAGAAGGAAAAAGTGGAAATGGAGACTATTAGACCGTAATAAAAGGGCGTGGAGGAATAAATAAATTTATAAACATGATTGCCCGGGACTGTTTCGACTTCCAAAAATCTTCCGACTAATAATTCCTGTTTTTTACCGTCCACAAACGCGTTCCAGCCGGGATATTTACTTTCAAGCAGTAATAAGTGTTTTTTACCCTCTGAATTGGCAGATAGAGTTATCTCATTTACTGAAAAAACGGGCCTTTGAGGTTCTTTATCAATAGCTGCAAATGGCGTTGCCCCAGAATCCTTATAAAGAATGATATTCTTATCGAATTCTCTTATTTTTTCAAGCTCCGCGTTTTCAATATTAGTTTTGCTAATGACAAATCCGGGTTTTAAGTCTACGTAAGATTTTTCTTCCCTAAAATTATATTTTTCAGCCAAGCTTCCTTTCAGTATTAATCCATAGTTAGATTGCAGCATAAGTAGATGATGGAGATAGGCCTGGTCTTGGGGAATATCGCCTTGTGATGTGGCGTGAACGGTATAGTAGCTATTTGGGTTATTGTTTGCAATCCACACAAGTGGAGCTGTCGTCTCTTGGTTAATATTGCCGAATTCTTTTGTTGCTAAGATTTTTTGTGAGAAGGCGAATACCACAACTAGATTTAAAATCAAAACTACAATTGCAATAATCTTTCTTTTCCATGCATCAACTAACAATCCGAAAGAAAGCAGAATTATTATTCCCCAAAGCGCAAGTATTCTACTTGGAACATGGAAGTACTGCAGAGTACTGATGCTTGAAATAATGTAATAGAGCGGGTTGATAGGTGCATCGGGCGTTGAAAGCAGCAAAAATAAAATTGTTAGAACGATAAGAATTGGTATTTTTCCACTGGATTTTGTAAGTGAGGATTTGGCCAGGAAGTATAATCCCAGAATAGAAAACGGACCAATAAAAGAAAGACTTTCCCACCAACCGAATCCCGTCGATATAGCGTTTTTACTTACAATATTCAGATCGAACGGAAAAAATAAATTATATATAATGCTGAAGAAATTCAATCCCCCATTGAAAGGCTCCTTCGTTTTGGATATATAATTTTGCAGCTCTATCATCGGAAAGATTTTGATAGAGGAGAATAATAAGAAGAAGATGACGGTTAACATCAATAATAAAGAAACCTTTTTGTCCTTGAGCAGGTAATATAAAAAAATTGCAGCTGTGCCGTACAAACAATAAAGGCAATTGTATATATCGCCCGTGAAAAGAATTAATGAAAGAGTGATTGCGGCAAGTCCGGCCCACAATATTTTTCTGTCTTGAGATATTTTCACAATACAAAATAGAAACAAAGGGAGGAAGCCAAACGACACTACTTTTTCAATATGACCCGCAGCAACTCTTGACGCCAAATATGTACCGCTTGCGTAAGTCATGGATATTAATGTAGAAACGGTTGGCGAAGTTTTATAGAGTCTTGCAAGACAAAACATTGATAAACACGCCAACAACACGGAAAAAAAATAAGTGACTTTTATGGCAGTGGAGTAATCAAAGATAAGAATAGGAATACTGATAACCGGATTGTATATTCCATACAACGGGTCGGCGATGGCAGGAATTCCCTGATCAATATAGGGGTTCCACTGAGGAAACTTATGGTGCTTAATAACTGATTCTTTAAAGTGCAGAAGTGGTACAATGTTGCCATTGAGGTCATTGCCGTTTATGACGGTGGGGCTTAGAATAAATTGTAATAAGACAAGCCAACTGAAGATAAAAAATAGAATAAAAACTTTAAGATTCATGAATAATTTCAATTGTATTATAGCATCAAGTAAATGATAAGAAGACCTTCATTTTTATTGAATTTATTTAAAGACAGAAGCCGTTTTTTTACAGGTTTAATACTCTTCATAATCGCATTAATATTTAGGGGGTGGTTCCACTTGTTGCCGTTATCAACGGGGGATTGGAGCTATAAGTTTCCCCAGACAATTTTAGATTTTAAATTATATCCGTATGCTTGGGGCCCAACTTTTAATAATGGCATGGGTGGTAGTACTATTTTTCTTCTTCCTCTTAACACTTTCTTTGTAGGTTCTGCGTCAATTCTATTCAGCTTTTTCCACCTGCCATGGGTTTTGATTGAGAAGTTGGTTTGGTTTTGGCCATATCTTATTATTGCCGTTTCCGGTTCATACTTTCTGTTTAGAAGATTTGTAATAAATGATAATATGCTCGCTCTTGTTTCCTCTCTAATCTTTACCACAAACACTTATTCGCTCATGGTCACAGGAGGAGGGCAAATTGGGGTGGGAGCAGCTTATGCTCTTATTCCGTGGGTGTTTTGGGGTTTTCTCAATACCTTGGAGAGTACGCGTAAACACGGATTGATCACTAAATCTTCTATTGTCGCGGGTCTGATATTATCGCTTCAATTGGTGTTTGATTTGCGAATCGTTTACGTTACGCTCGTATCACTTTCCATATACTATTTGTTTTATGTTTTATCTTCCGGATTCTTTGAGTCGATCAAGAAAAGCATTGTGCCCTTTTTCATCGTTCCTGGCGTAATAACTTTATTCCTCCATTTTTTCTGGATACTTCCGCTCATATTGGCAGGGCAAAATCCGGTGAGCGCACTGGGCGCAGCCTACACCGGTTCTGGGATAGTAGACTTTTTGAGTTTTGCAAAACTTGAGAATACTATTTCCCTGCTTCACCCAAATTGGCCCGATAATTTGTTTGGGAAAGCCTATTTTATGAGACCCGAATTTTTAATAGTTCCTATCTTGGGGTTCGGGTCTCTGCTCTTTTCGCCAAAAAATAAGAAGGCCAGTTTGATTTTAGTTTTTTGTACTCTCTCTCTTTTGGGAGCTTTTCTTTCAAAGGGTACAAATGATCCTTTCGGTAGCATCTATAAATTGGCTTTTGAGAAGGTTCCCGGTTTTATCATGTTCCGCGATTCAACTAAATGGTACGGTATGACGGCGTTATCTTTCTCGCTGCTCATTCCTTATTTCTTGTTTAATCTTTCGGAGGTAGTCAAAAGAAAGATAAAAAAAATAGACGTGCTTAGTATATTGGTTTTAATATTTTTAGCGCTTTGGAGTTTCACTATAAGGCAGGCTGTCATGGGAGAAGTTAAGGGAACATTTGCACCTCAAAAATCACCTCAACAGTACGCACAATTAACAAACTTTTTGGACTCACAAAAAGAATTCTTCAGAGCACTTTGGGTTCCATCTTTTCATCAGTATACTTATATGTCGTCCAGTCATCCGGCTATTCCTGCCGGAGATTTTCTAAATGCATATTCAGCAAAAACAATTGCCCAAAAAATCCGAAAAAGCCCGAATTTGCTTGCGGATTCGAGCATAAAGTATTTAATTGTTCCGGACGACGTTTACGGTAAGATATTTACGGACGACAGAAAATATAGTGACAAGCTTTATCAGGAGCAGGTCAGTCTCTTAAATGGCATAAGTGGCTTAAGAAAAGTAGCCAAGTTTGACAATATTGTTGTTTATGAAAACGCCAGTTTCAAAGACCATTTTTGGAGTCGTACTAATAACCTTAAAATAAAATATAGGTCAATCACCCCAACCATGTATCAGGTTTGGGTAGATGATGCTAAAAAAGGAGACACGCTGGTTTTTTCTGAAGCATTTGACAAGAATTGGGTAGCCGCTGTTTCAGGTGTTAATATTTCGAGCTTGAAGTACGAGAGTTCACTCAACAGCTTTGTTTTGCCAAGAGATGGGAATTTTGTTTTAACGATTGCATACAAACCGCAAAGGTTCGTTGACATAGGGTTGATTGTGAGCGCGGTAAGTCTTTTTGTAGTGTTAATGGTTTTAACCATGAATAAGTCTAAGATTAAAAAATGAAACCACAGGATATTTTATTTTTTATTGTAATTGCCGGACTATTGATGACTCGAAAGCCCAAGCTTCTTGTCGCCGCGGGCATTATTTGTCTTGTTTTCTCTGTTCCCTTATTTGCTTTCTGGATTTTCTTTACAGCGCAACGCTTAGTTTATTACGCTTTTGGGTTTATTTTGGTCGCCTCGGTTTCAATTCTGCTTCGAAGACCACAAAATTGATTTGTTCGGGAGCCTGATTATATATATAATAAGGAAATGAGAATAGGAATCGATGTTAGCCAGCTTGCTTACCAGAATACCGGAGTAGCAAATTATCTTTCTGATTTGGTTTTAAAACTTATTGATACCGACCGGGACAACGAATATATTCTTTTTTTTTCAGCCTTACGAAGGAGATTGCCAATCAGTTTTGAAGAGAAGGTTAGAGAGTTGGCAAACGTACGGCTTAAAAAGTTTAGCATGCCTCCCGCGGTTCTTGACGTAATCTGGAATAGACTGCACATTCTTCCTATAGAAAACTTGCTTGGAGGGCTTGATGTTTTTTTGACTTCAGATTGGGCAGAGCCACCCGTACGCAGGGCCAAGAAGATTACAATTATCTATGACCTTATTGTCTATAAACATCCTGAAGAAACTGATCAAAAAATTATATCAGTTCAAAAGAGAAAGCTTGCCTGGGTAAAAAAAGAGAGCAATATTGTATTTTGTATCTCAGAATCAACTAAAAGTGATGTCGAAAACATATTGGGAATTCAAAGTTCTAACGTTAAGGTTATTTATCCTGGAATATTATGAAAATAGGAATTAATGGTTTTGAAGCAGTCATACCCAGGTTTGGATACGACAAAAGTGGTTTACCCAACCGGGTGGGAAGCTCTGAGGTTTGCTTTGAACTTCTTAGCCAACTCTCAAAAATCGATAAAAAAAATAAATACTCCATATTTCTTCCGGTCCCACCAACCGCCGATCTTCCAACCGAATCGGAAAATTGGCATTACGAAGTAATTCCGGATTCAAAACTCTGGACAGTAGTGGGTTTGGGTAAAAAGCTTTTGTATGGGGAAAAGTTCGACGTTTTTTTCTCCCCAACTCACTACGGCCCCCTAATCACGCGAAGTCCGGAGGTTGTGTCGGTTCTGGATGTATCGTATAAATATTTCCCCGAGCTTTTTAAGAAAAAAGATCTAGCCCAGCTTTCTATATGGGGTAAGTATTCTATAAAAAAAGCCTCAAAAATCATTACGATAAGCAATTCTAGCAAGAGTGATATAATTAAGGAGTACGGTGTAGCCAACGAGAAAATTGCCGTAGTTTATCTTGGTGTCAAGGAGAACAATAAAACGAAAATGAAAGCATCGGAGGTTTTGGAAAAGCATAATATTAAAAAACCCTATCTTCTATTTGTAGGTACTCTTCAACCAAGGAAAAACATATCAAGATTGATAGAGGCCTTCTCTCAGATCGTGAAAGGGCATAAAAATTTATCTTTAGTTGTTGTCGGAAGACGTGGTTGGCAGTTTGAGGAGATTTTGAATTCACCCTTAAAATTTGGAGTCGCAGAAAGTGTGAGATTTTTGGAAAATGTAAACGATGACGAGCTCCCCTCTTTCTACGAAAACGCAGAAGCCTTTGTGTTGCCGAGTCTTTATGAAGGATTCGGATTACCGGTTCTTGAAGCCATGAAATATAATTGTCCCGTTGCAACGAGCGATATCTCATCTCTCCCCGAGGCCGGAGGAGATGCTGCGGTCTATTTTGATCCATATGACACGCATGATATGGCAGAGAAAGTTGGAAAAATCCTATCAAACAGCAAATTACGTTCGGAAATGGTTAAAAAAGGCCATGCGCAGGTCAAGAAATTTTCTTGGGAGAAAAGTGCACGTGAGGTTCTGAAGGTTTTAGAGGAAGTGGGAGGTAAAAATGCTGCGTAAAATCACGAGGAGAATCTCAGCGATTCTTCTTGAAACTGACAATATGATCCTGCGATGCGTTGGAAATGTTCCATTTCACCATGTCAGGCGGTTTTTCTATAGAATTGGCGGAATGAGGATAGGCGCGGGTTCGGCAATTCATATGGGTGCGGTTTTCTATAAAGTTTCAAATATTAAAATTGGAACGGACACCATAATTGGTGAAAATGCGGTTTTTGACGGCCGTGACAAGCTTACGATAGGTAACCACGTGGATATTGCTTCGGAGGTTATGATATACAACGCGGAGCACGATATCAACGATGAACATTTTAAAGCGGTAACAGGTCCGGTTGAAATAGAAGACTACGTATTTATAGGTCCTCGAGTGATAATTTTACCGGGAGTCAGAATTGGAAAAGGGGCAGTAGTAGGAGCGGGAGCGGTAGTTACTAAAGACGTTGAAGAATTTGCCATTGTCGGCGGTGTCCCTGCAAAGGTAATCGGAGAGCGCAAACTAAAAAACCCCACATACCGACTGGGAAGAGCAGCATGGTTTCGATAATAATCCTCACGTATAACAGCGAGAAATTTATTGAGGAGACAATTGGAAGTCTCTTGGATTTTACTACTGGCACAGAAATAATAGTTGTGGACAACGCATCAACGGATAAGACTGTGAGTAAGATCAAAAAATTCGGGAAGAAGGTCAAATTTATTGAAACAGGAGCCAACCTTGGGTTTTCAGCCGGAATTAACGTAGGAGCAAAAAAAGCGACCGGTGAGTATCTATTGTTCGTAAACCCCGACACAAAATTTAAAAGTGGAAACATAGAAGACATGATATCCGTATTTGACAACAACATTGATGCGGGAGTCGTGGGGGGAAGGATGCAGGCTGCGGACGGACATGTGGAAAAATCGACAGGAAAATTTTTTGGAGTTCTTGCAAGTATTTTAATTGCAGCAGGACTTGATGAGAAATTAGGAGTCAGGCGGTCTCCGGGCAAAATAGAGAAAGTTGATTTTGTCTCGGGCGGTTTCATGATGGTAAAGGCTGAATTATTTAGGAAATTGGGTGGATTTGACGAGAATCTTTTCATGTACGTTGAAGATATGGAGTTATGTTTTCGCGCAAGACTTTCAGGATACTCAACTTACTTTGTTCCAAGCGTTGTTGTGACGCATATAGGTCAGGGTAGTTCCAATCGGGCATTTGCAATAAAGAATATTTTCAGGGGAGTTTTGTATTTTCACAAAAAACACGGAACACCTTTCTCATATGGAATTGTCAAAGCTCTTTTTACCCTCAAGTCTCTGACCCTTGTAACAGCAGGTAAAATAATGAATAATAAATATCTACTGGAGACCTATAGCGGTGCAGTCAAAACATGAAGAAAATCTTATCCTACGTTGTCGATAACCTACTTTTTTTTATAACTCTTTTCCTTTTAGTATTCATACCCTTATATCCCAAGTTTCCATTGATAGACATAAAGAATACCTGGGTATATGTTAGAGTAGAGGATTTTCTCGTTCTCGCGACAGTTTTCATTTGGCTTGTATATTACATTAGAAAGAAAGTTGTACTTAATGCTCCCCTTACCTTGCCGATCATTATATTTTGGATAGTGGGCGCCATCGGCACGATTCACGGCGTAGTTCTCGTTTTCCCCGGTATTGCAAATGTTTTTCCCAATGTAGCCTTCCTGAGTTTCATGCGGCACATAGAGTATATGTCGTTGTTTTTTATAGCGTATTCCTCGGTCAAGGACAGAAAACAAATCTGGGCTTTTATCGCCGCCATAACAATAACGCTTTTTGGAGTTGTTGCTTACGGTTTGGGACAAAAATATTTAGGGTTCCCAGCTTACCTTACAATGAACGAGGAATACGCAAAAGGCGTTGCCATAAGGTTATCGGATCTTTCTCGTATTCCCTCAACTTTTGCCGGTCATTATGATTTGGCCGCATATCTTGTTTTGATTGTTCCGATTCTTGCGAGCCTTGTTATTGGGGTGAAGAATATTTTGGGCAAAGCTGTTCTTGCTGTTGCGACAGTTTTGGGCGTTGGCCTACTGTTTATGACTGTTTCAAGAGTCTCTTTTTTTGTTTTGATAGTTGCGCTTTTTGCTGTCCTCTATTTTCAAAAGAAAAAACTTATCCTATATTCTCTACCGTTCATAGTAATACTCGGATTTTTATTCGTTAGTTTCAAGCCCACTTTGCTTGCGCGCTTCAGCAACACAGTTCGTGAAGTAAATGTTCTTGTTGATGGGAAGACGGGGACAGCCGTAGGCCAAGTAAAATTCGTTCCGTTCTCTTATTTTAAAGATAAAGTAATCAAGCAACAAATTATAGGCGACCGGGATCAACTCGATTCGGCAATGGTAGGCCAAACCCAAAATATACGTGAGATAGCAGAATCCACTTCCGCCGCAACGCTCAGGCAAATTTCCCCCGACGCCCAAGTCCCCTTAGTTTTCGCAACGAATGTTTCAACTGGGGAGAATTTGCCGCAGGGGACAGGCTATATAAATTTGTCTCTATCGCCAGTCGTAAAGCGAGTCGGCAATTTTTTCTATGAGCTTGCCCCGAATATTGCCTCCAGCGCATCAGCTCAAGTCTTGATTCTCCACGGCGACTTCATAATTAAAAAAGCTTCGGCTTATGATTTGTCTTTTACAACAAGATTCCAGGGGGAATGGCCCCATGCCTTGCTTGCGTTTGAAAGAAATGTGTTGGTAGGGAGCGGTTATGGCGCAGTGAGTCTTGCCGTAGACAATAATTACCTTAGAATGCTTGGCGAAACAGGGCTTTTGGGCACCTTATCGTTTCTTGCAATATTCTTGGTTCTCGGGATCTACATAAAGAAAGTTTTACCTGATATTCGCTCCTCTGTTGTCAAGAGCTTTATCTTGGGTTTTGCGGCGGGTCTTATTGGACTTGCTCTGAACGCAACCCTTATTGATGTTTTTGAGGCAAGCAAAATTGCATTCCTGATGTGGATGTTGATAGGGGTCGTATTCGGAATTATAAATTCTTATAAAACCCAAGTTAACATAGTGGAGGAATTAAAAGCCGCTTTAACCTCAGATGTTGCAGTCGGTGTTTACCTTTTGATTGTTGCAGGTGTAATTTTCTCGCGAATGCTCGGAAATTATTTTGTTGCCGATGATTTTACTTGGTTCCGTTGGGCTGCCGACTGTCATAGCTCCGTTATCTCATTAGGCGGTTGTTCCTCGTTTCTATCTACTATATCTCACTATTTCACAGAGGCTGGTGGATTTTTCTGGCGACCCGGGACAAAAACCTACTTTCTCTTGATGTATTCAGTCTTCTGGTTAAATCAAACCGTTTATCATGCCGTGTCTATAGTTCTCCATTTTATAGTCGCTTTTCTTTTCTTCCTTCTGGCAAAAAAGATTCTCAAAAATTCTCTCCTTGCAGCGGGCGCATCGCTATTATTCTTAATTATGAGTGGATACGTCGAAATAGTATTTTGGATTTCTGCAACCGGTCATTTGTTCAATGCCGTATTCATGCTTCTTGCTCTCATTATGTATATTTCTTGGCGAGAGAAAAAACAGGCTCTGTATCTTGTGATTTCGCTGTTGTCGACGGTGCTATCTCTCCTTTTCTATGAGACCGGAGTGGTAGTGCCGCTTTTAATACTTGCATATGAGCTGGTATATAATCCTTCCTTCAACATAAAGAGATTCTTTAAAAGGGCAGAGTACCTAATCTTATTTGTTCCCAACCTTTTTTATCTTGTCATCAGATTTTTAGCCGGAAGTCATTGGCAAGGCGGAGACTATAGTTATAACTTGGTAAAACTCCCCTTCAATCTAATAGGTAATTTGGTAGGTTATGTGGGACTCACATTTATGGGCCCGCTCTTCTTGCCGGCATATGAAAAAATGCGAACTGTCCTCAGGGGAAATTTACTCGTTGCCGGCGTTATAGCGCTCGTTTTAATTGTGGTGGTAATTTTTGCAGCGCGTGTGTTTATGAAAACAATTGAGGGAGAAGATAGAAAAACAGTGTTGTTTGCCGGATTATTCTTTGTTATATCACTACTTCCATTCATAGGTTTTGGCAATATTACGGCTCGCTACAGTTATCTTGCATCTTTAGGATTAATAATCATTTTTGTATTTATCTTGAGGAAACTTTATAGATATTTGCTTGCGGAAGGGCGCCCCATCGCAATATCAGTGGTCGTACTTATTATTGCGGCTTTTTCCCTGCTCCATATTATTGAAGTTCAGCAAATCCATCAGGACTGGAACGGCGCCGGACTTGAAGCAAAAAACTTCTTCACCGCGATAGATGATTCCTATTCGGACTATTGGTCAAGTGAGCCGATGCAGCTCCACTTTGTTAACGTGCCCTTAAAAAATGGAGAGGCTTGGGTTTTTCCGTGGGGAATATCTGATGCAACCTGGTTTGCCTTCAAAAATCCCAAGGCTCAAGTCTATACCGACCCGCAGGTCACTTACGATCTTCAGTCAAAGATTTCCCGTAATTTCAAAGTTTTTGAGTTTAACGGAGACGGAAGCGTGACGGAGGTCCAGCCGCCCACTAAGTCCCTCGGTTCGCCAACCCCAACTCCAACCTCGTCTCTCAAGCGTTATTAAATTGATAATAAGGTTCGTATCAATTAGAATAAAATCATGAAGCTAAAGGATTTGGCTATTTTGCTGCTGTTTGTTTTGGGTTTTATTGTTCGCCTTTATCGCTTTGACAACCCCGTTGCTGACTGGCATGCATTTAGGCAAGGCGACACTAACGCCGTTTCTCAGATTTACGTTCGTGATGGAATCAATCTTCTATCTCCTCGCTACTTCGATATATCCAATATTCAATCGGGGAAAGATAATCCCAAAGGATACAGACTTGTAGAATTCCCCATTTATAATGCTGTTCAGGCGTTTTTATTCACTGTTTTTAAGACCCTGACGCTTCCCGAGTGGGGCAGAATAATTTCTATAATTGCAACTCTTTCGGGGGCATTCTTTGTTTACAAACTAGTCAAAAAATACGCAAATGAGATGGCCGGAATTTTCTCAGCTTTTTTCTATTTATTCTTACCTTTTTCAATTTTTTACGGAAGAACAATCCTGCCGGATCCCTCTATGGCCGCAGCAATTCTTGGTGGAATATATTTTTTTGACTTGTGGACGTCAAGAAAGAATTTTAAATTTGAAATTTTAGATTTTAAATTTTTGTTCGCGATTCTATTTACGGCCACTTCTTTTCTTCTAAAGCCTTACGCCATAATCTTTACTCTTCCAATGATTTATCTTGCCTGGAACAAGTTTAAATTCGAAATTATTAAAAAATGGCAACTTTGGTTTTTCGCTATTGTTACCTTGATTCCCATTGTTCTTTGGAGAAAATTTATCGGGCAACACCCCGAAGGAATTCCGGTCTCTGACTGGCTTTTCAACGGTAACGGCATAAGGTTTAGGCCTTCTTTTTTCCGCTGGATATTTTACGAAAGAATTACCAGGTTAATACTTGGTTTTTCCGGAGTAGTGTTTCTTTTGGACGGGATTTTATATCTATTCAAAAATAAGAACAAAATGTTTTTCTTATCTTTTGCCGTATCTTCGCTAATTTATCTGTTCGTTATAGCAACGGGCAACGTACAGCATGACTATTATCAAATTTTAATAATCCCTACAATTTCTATTTTCGCGGGCCTTGGAGCGTTTGGTTTATTTAAAACGGTTGAGAAGTGGGGCAGGACTGCTGCTATTGGCGTATGTTCGATTCTGATAGTTGTATCGTTATTCTTTTCCTGGAGGCAGGTTCGTGATTATTTCAATATAAATGATACAAGAATGGTTCATGCAGCAGCTGTTGCGAATAAAATTTTACCTGCCGACGCGACGGTTATTGCACCATATGATGGGAGTACAACTTTTTTGAATTTGATACAAAGACGCGGTTGGCCAACTTTTGAGAAGGGTATAGAGGAATTAACCCGTGACGGGGCACAATATTTAGTGATAGCCTCACCCACAAAGAATGATTTTTCAGGATTTGGGAAAACTTATCAACACGTTGCAGCTGGGCCTGACTATTTGATCCTTAAATTGAAATGAAAAAGGTTTTATTCGTGACTTATGATTTTCCATATCCTACCAATACAGGCGGAAAAAACAGGGCATATCATATGCTTAAATACTCGGGCGTCGGTTTCAAAAAATATCTATTTTCATTTGTTCGCCCCGATTTTAAGAGTGAGAATATCAAACACCTTGGGGCAATAGGAGTTGAAGTTTTAAAAACTGTGCCGCGAAGAAAAGTTACAGACCCCAGGAACGTCATGGGCTTGCTTGGTCAGGGATCAATTTTTAAAACCTTATATTATTCAGAAGACATTCTTGAGGAGTTGATCCGGCTTATTCGCCAATACGAGATTGATATCGTTCACTTCGAATCCTTTTTTACAGGATTCTATATTTCAAGCGAAATAAAAAACTTGGGTGCGAAACAAATTTACGGATCGGAAAACGTAGAATACAAAATGTATAGGGATTATGCGGTTGGCTCTCCTTTTTTCATAAAACCCTTCATGGGCGCGCAAGCTGATAAGATTAAACAAGAGGAGGAGAGTATGGCAAGAGCCGCTGACGTTTGCGTTGCAGTTTCAGACGCTGAGGCAAGAGAAATTAGTAAAACCGGTGCCGAGTGCGAGATAGTCAGGAATGGCGTAGATATTGATGAATTCAAACCCAGAAAGCTTGAGAAGGAAGTCAAAAATCTATTGTTTGTAGGGAATTTTACTTATTTTCCAAACGTTGATGCGATCAGTTTTTTCTACAACGAAGTTTTCAAAAAATTAGAAATGGATTTGAAGCTCACAGTTATTGGGAAAAAAGTGTTTGATTTGCCATTTGCCCGCGAGGATAGAGTTGAGGCAATCGAATTTGTTAAAAATATTCAAGACGCATATGACAACGCGGATATAATGGTCTCACCGGTTAGGCTAGGCGGTGGTACAAACTTCAAAGTTCTTGAAGCGATGGCAGCAGGAGTGCCCGTTATTGCGCTGCAGGATAGGATAGTTGGTCTTGATGTTAAAGATGGCGTTAACATAATGGTTGCCAAAGATGGTCCGGACTTTGTCAGAATAATAGATAGACTTGCGGGAGATCACGTGCTCCGTACGAAAATATCAAATGCCGCCAGAAAACTTGTTACTCACGAGTATTCGTGGAAGATAATAGGAAATAATCTTGCAACCATTTGGGAAAACCTATGAAAAAAATAGATCTTTCAATCGTAATTGTTACTTATAATTCGCAAGACCTAATCCTTTCTTGTCTCGATTCAATTTACAATACGTGTAAGAAAAATTCATTTGAAGTTATAGTTTCGGATAATAGTCCAATTCAAGCCACAGCTCAAATAATTGAGGAAAATAAGAGCAGATATCCGGGACTAATTTTTATCAAAAATCATGACAATATAGGTTTTTCTAGAGGAAACAATGTAGGAGTTAAAAAAAGCCATGGAGAATACGTTCTTTTCTTAAATCCAGACATGAAAGTTTATGACCGGACTCTTGATGGGATGCTGGATTTTATGCGGGAGCATGAGGATGCGGGAGCGGCAACTTGTTACGTAGAGCTTCCCACAGGAAAGCTAGACGACTCATCCCATAGAGGATTCCCAACTCCGTGGCGCGCATTAAGTCATTTTGCAGGCCTTTCCAAAATATTTTCAAAGTCAAAAATGTTTGCCGGTTACAACATGACATATTTGGACATTTTCAAAACTCACGAGATTGATTCTCTTGCCGGATCATTTCTTCTTATTTCAAGAAAACTGGGAGAAAAACTTTCCTGGTGGGACGAGGACTACTTTTTTTACGGGGAAGATATAGATTTCTGTTTTAGGATTAGACAAGCTGGTCTTAAAGTATATTTTGTTCCGGAATACAGGGCGCTTCATTACAAAGGAGTTTCATCCGGTATCAAGAGCGTTTCAAAAAACATGACTCGCGCCTCACTTGAAACTCGAATACGCGCTACCAATTGGCGTTTTGATGCAATGAGAATTTTTTATGACAAGCACTACAAAAATAAATACCCGGGATTTTTAAGAGAGTTGGTTTTGGCAGGAATATCGGTAAAAAAGTTTTTAGCACTTAAGAAAATAAAATGAAAATTGGAATTGACTGCCGTCTTGCCAAACAAACCGGAGTAGGAAGATATACCAGAAATTTAATAATCAACTTATTAAAGCTGGATAAAAAAAATGAATATGTTTTGTTTGCTCGCGCAGAAGATGTTAGTGATGTTAAGAAGTTTGTTAAAAACGATATAAAAATCGTTACTTCAAATATACCCTGGCATGGATTCGCCGAGCAATTTGAATTTCCAAAGGTTTTAAATCGTGAGAATTTGGATCTCGTTCATTTTCCATATTTCTCAGTGCCTGTTTTCTATTACAAGCCCTTTGTCGTAACGATTCACGACTTAATCGTCAACCGTTTTGCTACGGGTCGCGCATCTACTCTTCCATATCCCGTTTATTTTGCCAAAAGAATGGGATATCAGGCGGTTATTGCTTCCGCAGTTTATCGTTCTACGAAAATAATTGTTCCTTCAAAGACGGTCAAAGCGGATTTATTGAAAAGCTACAGAAACGTTAATCCGTCCAAAGTGGAGGTCACTTATGAAGGGCCAATCGAAAATTCTTCTAAAACCAAAACAAAGCCGCGAGTTGAAGGAAAATATTTTTTGCGGGTCGGTAATTTTTATCCACACAAAAACGTTGAGAACTTAATAGCCGCATTTAAAGATTTTATTTTTGATAGCTACGATAATAAAGATGCAAGGCTGGTTTTAGTTGGGAAAAAAGATTATTTTTGGAATAAAATCTCAAACGTTATCAGTAGATCCAATATAGAAAACAACATAGTATTCATTGATAACCCCTCAGATCAAGATCTTACAGCTCTTTATGAAAATGCCGTAGCTACAATTGTGCCATCTTTCATGGAAGGATTTTCTCTGACCGCAGTTGAGGCAATGTTCTGCGGATCTTTACTGGTAGCATCTGACATTCCTGTTCATCGCGAGATCTGTGGTGATTCGGCGATATACTTTAATCCCAAAGATACCAACGACATGAGACAAAAAATAGGCTTTGCATTTTCTCTTGTAGAGTCTTCGCGAGAAGATCTTATAATACAAGCAAAGAAGCAGTCGGAAAAATTCTCGTGGTCAAAAATGGCGCAGGAGACTCTTAATATTTACGAATCCTCAGTTGTGGCCACGAGTAAGTAGCGCTTTTTGCTATAATCGCTCCATGAAGGTTGCATTAGTTTACGATAGGGTAAACAAGTGGGGAGGGGCAGAGCGGGTAATTGTTGCTCTTCACAAGATTTTTCCTCAAGCAGCCCTATACACCTCAGTTTACAAAGAGAATCGTGCTTCTTGGGCAAAAAAAATCCCCGTTATTCCATCCTTTTTACAAAAAATTCCCTTTGCCACAGAACATCACGAGGCACTCGGTGTATTAATGCCGATTGCTTTTGAATCTTTTAACTTTGATGGATATGATTTGGTTATCTCTCTAACCAGCGAGGCGGCAAAAGGGGTAATCACAAGACCGCCAACTCGTCACATCTCAATAATCTTGACTCCTACAAGATATTTATGGAGCGGATATAAAGATTATTTCTCAAACGAGTTATTTAAGATGCTTGCCCTACCCGCAGTTGCGTATTTGAGGTTCTGGGACAAAATTGCGGCAAACCGTCCGGACAAACTTATCGCAATTTCAAAAACCGTTCAAAATAGAATTTCAAAATATTACGGCCTTCCATCGCAAATAATCTATCCTCCACTCATGATTAGAAGTGGGAAAATTAAGCCCGTTGATGGAAAATATTTTTTGGTTGTTTCGCGGCTTGTCCCCTATAAAAAAGTAGATTTGGCGGTTGCCGCGGCAAATAAGAGCGGCGTGCAGCTTAAAATAATAGGGACAGGAAATGAGCTTTCAAGGCTTAAGAAAATGGCGCGGTCTAATATTGAATTTTTAGGACAGGTTACAGATTCTGAGCTCAAGAAATATTACACGGAATCGAAGGCTTTAATTTTCCCCGGGATTGAGGATTTCGGTCTGACAATGGTTGAGGCCCAATCTTTTGGAAAACCCGTGATAGCCTATAGAGGCGGAGGAGCGGAGGAGATTATAATAGATGGGGTGACGGGTAAATTCTTTGACAAGCAAAACTCGTCGGATTTGGCTCGCGTGTTGAAAAACTTTCGTCCAAAAAGCTATAATATATTCGCTTGTAAAAGAAACGCACGTCGTTTCTCATTTGAGTCGTTCAAACAAAAAATAAACGATATAATAAACTAAGTTAAAATATGAAAGCAGTAATTTTTGCAGGAGGCGTTGGGACAAGACTTTGGCCCATCTCAAGGAAAAATGCCCCAAAGCAATTTGAAAAAATATCAGGTGACAGTTCAACTCTTCAGCTTGCCGTAGAAAGGCTTTACCCTGACTTTGCACCTTCTGACATTTACGTCTCGACCGGCGATAAATACCGCGACATAGTGTACGAACAGCTTCCTCAAATTCCACGCGAGAACTTTATTTTTGAGCCCGAAGTAAGAGATGTTGGTCCGGCGGTTGCTGCGGCTTGTGCAATTGTTGGTAAGAATAATCCAAATGAGCCGGTGGCAATTATTTGGAGCGACCATTTCGTCAAAAAAGAGAGAAGGTTTAGGGAAGTTTTGGGATTTGCCCAAGATTTGGTGCAGGAAAATCCCAAACTTTTGGTATTTATAGGACAAAGGGCTAGATTCGCAAATCAGAATTTGGGTTGGCTCGAGTTTGGAGATGAAGTTAAAACAATTCGTGATACTAAAGTTTTTGCGTTTAAGCGCCTTGTTTATAGGCCCAGTCTTGAAGACGCGCAACGATATCTTGAATCGGATAATTTTGCCTGGAACCCCGGTTATTTTGTTACGACACCCCAATTTATTCTGGATTCTTACAAAGAATTTGCTCCAACAATTTGGGAAGGGGTAATGAAAATTCAAGAAGCCTTGGGAAGCGAGAGTTACGATAGGGTAATGAAGGAAGTGTATCCTGCTCTTGAAAAGATAAGCTTTGATAACGCCGTTTTGGAAAAACTCCCCACAGATAATGTATTGGTGATCGCAGCAGATCTTGGATGGAGCGATGTGGGAGCGTGGGAAGCGCTTAAGGAAGCCCTTCAAATTGAGAGCTCGGAAAATGTAACTCGCGGAAAAGTTTTGCTTACGGATTCTTCGGACAATCTGGTTTTTAACTACACTGACCAGTTGACTACTGGAATAGACCTCGCCGGAATGATTGTGATAAATACGGACGACGTCTTGCTTATTTGTAATAAAAATTCCGTCCCCAAAATTAAAAAGTTGGTTGAGTCGCTCGCCGGGACTGAGCACGAGAATCTGACCTAGTATGTTCTACAATTTTGTAAAGCGAATACTTGATGTCTTTCTCTCTCTGATACTTCTGGTTTTCTTTTCTCCTCTAATTCTCGTTACGGCACTTGCCATAAAGCTCAATTCTCCCGGGCCAATCCTGGCGGACACTCCGGCTCGAGTAGGAAAAAATGGGAAGCTCTTCAGAATGTATAAGTTTCGTTCAATGATTAAAAACGCGCATGAAATACTTGCAAGCGACCCCGAATTCAAAAAACTTTATGAAGAATACAAAAAGGGAGGATATAAATTACGAGGCGACCCAAGAATTACAAGAGTCGGAAGATTTATCAGAAAATATTCAATAGATGAAATGCCCCAATTCCTCAACTCCTTGAAGGGTGACATGAGTATCGTTGGACCGCGAGCCTATTATCCGGATGAGCTTCGTGATCAACAAAAAGAGTATCCCAACACAAAAGACGCCGTGAAAATTGTGCTTTCGGTCAAGCCCGGGATAACGGGTGTTTGGCAAGTAACCGGGCGTTCGGGAATCAATTTTGATAAGAGAATTCAGCTTGATGCGGATTATGCAACCCGAAGGTCAATACTCTACGACATTTATATAATGGCCAAAACGCCACTTGCCATGCTATCCGGAAAAGGAGCCATGTAGGGTCCCTGAGTGCAAGCTGAGGACGCTCCGGTATATTTGCATTTTGGTCAAAAGTTTGTTTTAATTAATTTTGTGGTTTGAAAAGGCCAGTTTTGGGCAGGCCTTATTTATGGAAGAATCCGGTTTTAAGAAAATTGATCTAAATCCTGCGCCGTCAGGGCAACCCGCAAAAGCTTCAGAACCGGCTCCAGCAAGTATATTTGACACTAAAATGAGTAAAAAAAGATTCAAATTCGGCAAAAAGGGAATAGGCGCAGTTGGGATAATTGTTATCCTACTGGTCATATTGGGAGCCTATCTTGCATTCCAGGTAGTCGCCTTGGCTGCTCAAGCAAAGGCGGTATATACCCAAGCAAAAGCGGCGGGGGCTGCCGCAAAAACACAGAATGTGGTTTTAGCAAGAGAACAGCTCGTTAAAACTCGTGATCAAGCCGAAAAACTTCAAAAACAAATTGGCGGAGTCGCTGTTTTTCATTTCATTCCATTCCTGGGTGGATATATATCAGACGCAGACCACATGGTCTCAGCAGGAATTCACGGTATCAACGCCGGAATAATTACCACAGATTCGTTAATTCCATACGCAGATGTCCTAGGTCTTAAAGGAGAGAAGAGCTTCTCGGGTGGATCGGCCGAGGAGCGTATTAGAACCGCTATCAAGACGCTTGACAAGGTTGTTCCAAAGATTGACGATATAGATCGCGAGATGCAGGCAGCCAAGAAGGATATGGACAAGGTTAATCCCGGTCACTATCCCAACTTCTGGGTTTTCAAAAAAATAAGAACTCAAGTTGTTACAGCCAAAACTCTGGTAGACGACGGTGTTTTAGCAGTTAATGAAGGAAAGCCTCTTATTAAGGTTTTGCCGGAGTTACTCGGAGCAAACAAGGCTAAGAAATATCTCGTTCTTTTTCAGAATGATAAGGAGCTTCGTCCAACCGGAGGATTCTTAACTTATTATTCAATATTCAGAATTGATCAGGGCGTAATACACATTGATAGCTCATCTGATATTTATGCTCTTGATAATAGTATCTCCTATCACCCAACAGCGGATCCCATTATTCTAAAATACTTACCCAAGGTTCCAACTCAAAATATTCGCGACATCAATCTTTCTCCTGATTTTCAAAAATCTATGGATGCATTCAGAACTTATTATGGCAAATCAACACAAAAAACTGAGGTTGACGGAATTATCGGCCTGGATACTCAATTTCTCGTACATATAATTAAGATCCTTGGCGGAGTTCAGGCTGACGGCCAGAATTTCACGGCGGACAACGATGCTGGCTGTAATTGTCCTCAGGTTGTTTATCAGCTTGAGCAAAACACAACGGAAATTGTCAATTATGTTAAGACAAACAGAAAAGGGATTGTAGGAGATCTTCTTTATGCAACAATGCAAAAAGCGCTGGGTGTATCGCCTAAAATTTACTGGGGACCACTTTTCCAGGCGGCAATAGCCGACGCCAATGAGAAACATATTTTATTCTCACTTAATGACCAAAATGCTCAAAGCGGTATCAATTCTCTCGGCTGGGCCGGACAGATTAAAAACTTTAACGGAGACTACCTTCATATAAATGACGCCAATTTTGGAGGAGCAAAATCCAATATGTATATTCAACAATCCGTTCGCGTTGATTACGCTGTTGCATCAGGCGGCGATATTCAAAAGACTGTTGCAATAGAATATAAAAATCCTCAGAAATATTCCGATTGTAGCTTGACTACCCAGGGTGGCCTTTGTCTTAATGCGATACTTCGCAACTTCCAAAGATTTTATGTTCCAAAAGGTTCAACCCTTATCTCAAGTAAGGGGTCTCAAGTTAAGGTAACAACAGTTGATGATCTTGATAAAACTGCCTTTGAATCATTCTTCACCGTTAATCCACTTGGTAAAGCAACAATGACCTACGTTTATAAGCTTCCATTTAAGGCGAGTGGAAATCTACCCGTGCTTATTCAAAAACAGCCGGGAGTTGAAGTGGTTCCGTTTGAAATATATGTTAATAACCAAAAAGTTGATTCATTTGATCTCAAGCAAGACCGAGTCTTAAATATTAAGATTTAATAAATGCGTTATCTTAAAGATACTGCCTTCATTCTGAGACGCATTAACTTTGGTGATTCGGATCGCTACATTACTCTCTTCACAAAAAACCACGGCAAGATTGAAGTTGTGGCAAAAGGTGTTCGTAAGATTACTTCACGACGCGCCCCATCAATTGAGCTTTTCAACATGGTTGAGTTTCAAGCTATCAAAACTCAAAAGAATTACATTTTGACTGAAGTCAAGCTTGTCTCATCCTTTGAACATCTCAAGAAAGAGCTCAAACATATAGAGAAAGTTTTTCTTATGTGTGAATTGATAGATGCGGTTATGGCAGACGGAGTCCGCCACGTGGACGTTTTTGATCTTCTCGAGCGAGCAGGAGAAAAGATTTCCGACAATGAAAAGAATATGGCCTATTTTCAAGCAAAACTCCTGTCGCTTCTTGGGTTTTGGGATGGAAAAGCGGCTTTTAAGAATGATGATCATGTGCGCCAAGTAGTAGAGCAGGTAATTGAAAGAAAATTGAAAAGTCCCGCAGCCTTCTCCGCCTAAATAGTAATTAATCCTCAAAAGCAGTATAATTTACCCACGCATGGCAGTAGAAACTGATGCAAGAATAATAATTGATCGACTTCTTCGTGAAGCAGGTTGGGATATTGAGAATAAACAAATAGTTTCAACAGAAGAGCCGGCAGCAGACGGGAGAGCAGACTACCTGTTAAAAGATCAGCATGGGAGGCCGCTTGCAGTAATCGAAGCAAAGAGATTTTCTATAGAGCCAAACCGAGCCCAAGAACAAGCAAAAGATTATGCTATTTCTATATCTGCGCCTTATGTTTTTTTATCAAATGGAGAAGTAATCTATTTCTGGGATTATAAAAATCACGCTGCAAGGTTAGTAGATACTTTTTATTCAAGAGAAGACCTGGAAAGAAAATACGCTCTTTCTAAAAACCTAACACCACTAACCGAAGTATCAATACCTTCGAGCTTTCTATATTTAAACGATGAAATTACCGTTAGGCCCTACCAGGTTGATGCCATAAAGGCTGTTGATAAAGCAATCGAATCTGGAAAAAGAAGAATGCTAATAGAGATGGCTACTGGAACAGGTAAGACTCTAACGGTGGCAATTATAATGAAGAGACTTTTTGAGTCGGGTTTAGTTCAACGAGTTTTATTTTTGGTCGACAGAAAGCAGCTTGCAGAGCAAACAAAAGACGTTTTTACAGAGTACTTAAGAGAAACTCCATCGAAAGTTTGGTATGGTGGAAAGCCGAAAGAGCTAGGTCAGATCGTTATTGGGACGCTTCCAACGATTGCATCTCAGCTTGAGCGTTTTGGTCCAGGGCACTTTGATTTGGTTGTGACGGATGAGTGTCACAGGTCAATTTATAATATTTACCGTGAGTTACTCAATCATTTTGATGCTTTGCATATTGGCATGACTGCAACTCCAAATCTTGGTCAGTACGAATTCGTAAATGAAAAGGAAAAAAGGTTAGTGAGAAATACCTACGAATTTTATAAGTGCTGGAATCATGCTACTAAAATCGGCGAACCAACTTTTGCTTATGGAATCGTTGAGGGAATAAAAGACGGTTTCCTCGCAAATTACCAAATTTATTTGGCTAAGTCGAGAATTACATCTGAGGGTGTGACATATGAAGGAGTTGACTATAAGCCCTCAGAGCTTGAAAGGACTATCACGATTGAGTCCCGTAATAAGCTGATGGTTCAGGAGTTTGCAGAAATGGAGAAGCAGCGGGGTGGAGATCATCTTAGGAAGACAATTCTTTTCGCCGTTACAAAAAACCATGCCGCACAGCTTAAAAGATTTTTTGATGAAGAATTCCCAGAATATACGGGTGATTATGCAAAGATCATTACTTCCGATACTCCTAATCCCGGACAAATCCTGAAGGATTTTGAAAAACAGCAATTTCCGGTATGCCTTATTTCTGTCGGAATGCTTGATACCGGAATTGATGCGCCAAACGTTGAAAACCTTGTCATGATGCGCCCAACTGTCTCAGCTGTCCTTTATCAGCAAATGCGCGGACGCGGAACTCGTAAAGATCCCAAAATTGGAAAAGAGTCATTTCTTATTTATGATTTTGTAGGAAATGCAGAGAAGTTTAATGATCCCATGCTTGAAAACGCAGTTCCCGGGGAAAGCCATCTGTCCGTTGGATTATTTGATGCCATAGAGAAAGAAGAAGAAAAGAGAAAGAAAGAATTCGTTGTAGTTAAAGAGCATGAACTGACTGATGAAATGCAGACAAGGCAAATGATTCATGTTGGTCCAGAAGGTATGGCGATCGACAGGCAGAATTATAAAGAAAAATTTAAAGAGACTGTATCAAGTATGGAAGATGATGAAACAATTCAAAAAATACTCACAGATAAGGTATTGGATCAGGGAGAGATTAATGAATTAGCGAGAAAACTAAATCAACCAGAGGATTACTTTAATGAAGATAACCTTAAAGACGCTTACGGAGAGCCTTCGGGTTCATTGGTGGACTTTATAAAGGCTGCGTTCGGTAAATACAGGTTTCCAACTAAAAGAGAGCGTGTAAATAAAAACTTTGATTCCTGGTTGAGACAAAAGAATTTTAATATCGACCAAATTTCATTACTATCACAACTTAAAAACAGGTTTGTAGCAGGAGATATTGAGATAACTGCCGAGGACTTTACAAAGCCTCCGCTTAGAGAACAAGGAGGCATACAGAAGGCCGTTTCTTTATTTGGGGAGCAGGGATTGAGACAGACACTGGAAGAGCTTAATGAAACAGTACTGAATTAAATGACAAAACAAGAATTATTAAATACAGTAGATAAGCTTGCGGATGTTTTCAACGGCGCAGGAATTACGAATCCAATTACTTATATTGAGCAAATTAATTTCCTGTTTTTCCTAAAAATGCTTGAAGAATGGGATGATTCAAATACCTTAGCTGCAAAACTATCTGGTAGAATCTCTGCTCCGATTTTTACAGGGACAGGCGAGCCATTCCGTTGGTCTTCTTGGTCACAAATTCCAAATAACGAGCGAATGTTTCAGTTTCTCAGAGATGAAGTTCTAAAATTTATCGAAAATATCCCTAACAGGTCAGACATAAAAAGATTCTTTGCTGATGTCCGCTTTATGGTTCCAGATCCTATAACTTTGCGCGAGGTTGTAGACTTAATTTCTCCAATTAATTTTTCACAAATTGACGCCGATGTTAAAGGAGATGTATACGAACATTTAATCGGTAAGCTTGCAACGTCGGGAAGAAACGGACAATTTAGAACTCCTCGCCATATTATTCGTACTATTGTCCAAATGGTAGATCCAAAACTTGGGCAAACAATTCTTGATCCTGCAGCTGGAACAGGTGGATTCTTACTTGCGGCGTTCGAATATATAAAAGCGAATAATTCAGATAAGCCAGAGGAAGTAGTAACAGAAAGCGGAAGTAAATATTTAAGAGGACACGGAGACAATTTAAGCGAAAAAGATTGGAATAAATTGCAAAAAGAAACGTTTTGGGGATTTGATGTGTCACCAGATATTGCAAAAATTGCACTCATGAATATGATATTGCACGGACTTGATGCTGGTAATATATATAGACGCGATTCACTCGCAGGTGCATCAGATAAATTCGAGACCATGAGTTTTGATGTTGTTCTTGCAAATCCTCCATTTTCAGCAGATGTTGCAATTGAAAGATTGCGTCCAATTTTACCAATCCAGGCAAAAGATACGACAATCCTGTTTTTGGGTTTAATGGTTGATTCACTAAAGCCTGGTGGAGTGTGCGGTGTCATTGTGAATGAAGGAGTTCTTTTTGGAAGGAATAATGCCGCACTTCAGATTAGAAAATACATCCTTGATAAAACAGAGCTCCAAGCTGTAGTTTCTCTGCCTCAGGGAGTTTTCAATCCCTATGCGGGAGTTAAAACAAGTTTTCTGATTTTCAAAAACACCGGGAAGCCAACAGATAAAGTTTGGTTTTATGAAGTGGGAAGCGATGGCTATTCAACCGGTGCAAATAGAAGGCCACAACCAGAGAAGAATGATCTACCAGATTTGTTAGAAAAATGGCCAGAAAGAAAAATATCTGAGAAAAGTTGGATAGTTGAAAGAAAACAAATTGAAGAAAATGATTTAATTCTCTCCGCCAGCGCCCACAAGCCTGCAGGAGCAGATTCAAATAAAATCCACCGTGACCCAAAAGATATTTTGGAAGAAATTGACTTATTAACGATACAAATAGAAGATCAAAGGGACAAGATTAAGGATTTAATATGATATGGGTATTAATAAAGATGATTATAGAAAAGTAAACTATAGGTACAACGGTCAACACTTATATTTTTCAAAAAACCACGTTTTTCATCTCCACTTCAAGCATAGAAGAAGGACTTTTAAATTTCCATACCATAAGAATTTACTCGACTTTTTAAAAGATAACCCAGAATGGAATGTATTTTTTACTGCGGATATTTCTATTAAGCCGTTTAAACGGTACGGAAACGATTTTTTGATAAATATCGATTCGTATTTGGAATTTTGTGAATCAATGCAAGGCAAGACAGACGGCCGTGCAAAGGCATTTCTTGGGCAAAACTTGAAATTGATTGATATTGCTACTTCACAGGAGGAGAAAGACGATTTTATTAAAGTCAATGCAAACGAAAAAAATATATTGGGAGCGATTAAAAGTCTAAATGAAGAAAGCAAAAAAAATATAGTTCAAGAATTAAGCAAGTTTGAAGTGTCCCGGGTAGACAGTGAAATTAGTTCTGAAAAGTTTGCAGCAACTTTTGTTAAATTTTTGACAGATAAAAATGTACAACAAGTTTTGTTCGACAATTTACCGAGGATTCAAATAGAGACTTTAAAAAGTCATATAGATTTTTTGGAGAAAGCTTTAGGTCATAATGAAACCTACGTTCAAGAATGGATTGATGAAGAGAATGGCAAATACAGAAAACAGCGATGTCTCATCTTTGGCATAGAGTTTGTTGACCCCAAACGAGAAGGTAAGTTGAACGAGAAGCGTTTTGATATTCTTGCAGAGCAAAATAGAGAGAGTCACATACTTATCGAACTGAAGTCTCCGGGTCATAATATATTTGACATTAAAGAAACCCCAAATAAGAACGGTGGTGTTAGTACGCAATATACAATCTCAACTCATCTTTCTAGGGCTATACCTCAAATTTTAGGATATAAAGACTGGTATGAGAGCGCGAGCTTAGAAGAAATTCAGGCGCTAGGGATTGAAAGCAAACGGTCTATTTCAAAATGCATCATCGTTATTGGACAAAATAAACAAGATAACGTATGGAGAGAAAACTTTCGCCGTCTCAAAGCAAATATAAACATAGAGGTTCTGACATATAATGATTTAATAGATAAACTAAAAAACTCCATCAAGAATTTAGAGGAAAATCTTAACTAGAAATGAAAAACAATTGGCCTGTGAAAAAGTTGGGAGAAGTAGCAGAGGTCTACGGAGGCGGAACCCCTCGACGATCAATCTCAGAGTATTGGGATAATGATGTGCCTTGGTTGACAATGGAAGACATAAACTCAAAATTTTATGTTGGCGGTACGGTTCAATACATATCTAATTTAGGACTTGAGAAGAGCAACGCTCAGCTAGTGCCTTCAGGAAGCGTAGTAATAAGTTCCACTGCGTCAGTAGGAAATGTCGCTATTAATACTATTCCATTGGCAACTAACCAGCAATTTAATTCATTTCATCCAAAGGAAGCTCTTAATGCAGAATTCTTGGCATATTATTTGATCTTCGATAAAGAAAGAATAAAACGATTGGGAGGATCTACCACTTTCCAGTTCATAAGCAAGACTACGATTTCAAACTATGGAATTCCTATCCCCCCGATGATTATTCAGAAAAAAATTGTTGAGAAGTTGGATACGGTAAGACGAGTGCAAGAGCTTTGTGATCAGGAAATCCAAAAAATTGAAGAGCTTATTGAATCAGTAGTTTTCAAATACGTGCAAAATTCAATATCTAATAGGGCTAAATTGGGGGAAGTTTGCAAATATGAGGGAGGAACTCAACCTCCAAAATCAACGTTTATTTCCACATTAAAAGAAGGATATATTCGTCTTCTTCAGATCAGAGACTATAAAAGTGATAAAGATGCCGTTTATATCCCAGTTAAGGAACGTCATAAGACATGTACTGAAGATGATATTATGATAGGAAGGTACGGTCCTCCAGTTTTTCAAATTTTAAGAGGTAAAGTAGGAGCATATAACGTTGCCTTAATCAAATGCAACCCCGATAAAAAATTTCTACTGAATGATTGGTTATTCTATTTTCTCAGAACTACACCCGTACAGGACAAAATTATTGGTCTTTCAATGAGAGCGAGACAATGGGGAGTAAATCCTGCTGATTTAGATAATCTTGAAATACCCCTTCCAAGCCTAAGTGAACAGCAAGAGGTTATCGAAAAGCTTAATGCGATACAGGAGCATAAAAAACTTTTGCTGCGAGAGAGAGAACTTCTCAAAGAACTCTTTGATTCAGTTTTGAATAAGTGCATGAGAGGTGAAGTCTAAATTTTCATTCTCCTTGGTATAATTTATGGGATGACTCAATTGGGTTGAATAATTCCAGAATTTGAGTTATCATCGCTTTATGCCGTGGGATCCTAAAAATCACCCCAAGATGTCCATTCCAAAAAACGAAGACGAATATTTTGAGGTCATGTCCCGTGTAGTATTCTCTACGGGTCTTAACTGGAACGTTATCAATAAAAAATGGCCGGGTATAAAAGCGGCTCTTTCGAATTTTTCAGCTGAAAAAGTAGCAAATTATAAAGCCACAGCCGTTGAAGAGCTACTCCAAGACGAGCGTATGATAAGAAGTGCTTCCAAAATCAATGCAGTTATCAAGAATGCAGGTGCAATACTTTCAGTGAAAAAGGAATTCGGATCCTTTAAAAAATATCTCGATCAAACGAAGAAGATGGGAGCCGAAGAATTACTTGGGGATCTCAAGAAAAGATTTTCGTATCTTGGTGAGTCAACCGCCCTCATGTTTCTTTATGGAGCAGGAGAGCAAACAAGTGAACTCGATAAAATAATGCGAACGCGTCACAAGGGAAAATAGACCTACCAACATCAAGCAATGAAGACGTGGATTATTCTTACAATTTTATTTCTTGCTGGGGTTGCGGGTTTTGTGATACTATCTCATCAGAAACCGGAGCTTAAAAAAGAGCTACCGACTCCCGCCCAAACAAAGAATGCCATGAAGATAACAAGTCCTGCTTTTGAAAACAACCAACCCATTGATTCAAAATATTCCTGCGATGGGGAAGGAGTAAATCCGCCGCTTGAGTTTCACGACATCCCCCAAGATGCAAAAAGCCTGGTTTTAATAATGGAAGACCCGGATGTACCAAAAAATCTCAAGCCTGACGGAATGTTTGATCATTGGGTGGTATTTAATATGCCGTCAACGACAACTTCAGTTACCGAGAATTCTACACCGCCGGGCGTTGTTGGTAAAAATGGCGCGGGACAAAATGGTTACGCCGCCGCTTGTCCTCCGGACCGCCAACACAGATACTTCTTCAAGCTTTTTGCTTTAGACTCAATGTTGATGCTTGATGAGGCTGCGGACAAAAAAGCCGTTGTTGATGCAATGGAAGGCCACGTCAAGGCATCAGCGGAGCTCATAGGCCTTTACAACCGTCCCCAAAATTCCAAGTAGGAAACAGGAATCTCCATCTTATCCATTATATCTACTTGTTATTTTGATCCAACGTTCCATGGAATATTGGAATGTGATAATATAAATTTATGTTAAAAAAAAGAGCTCTTGAGAGAATAGTCAGGTCTTTTGGGAATCATAGGAGAATAGAGATGCTTGACTTGCTTTCTAAAAATCCCGAACTCAACCTAACAGATATTGCATCGAGTTTCAAAATTAATATACAAACAGCCAGTGAGCATGTAAGAAAGCTCACTATTTCAGGTCTTGTAATGAAGAAAAGTCAGGGTAGAAATATCCGCCATAAATTAACAAAAAGAGGATCAAATGTTCTAACGTTCTTACAATCATTAGACTGAGTTATGAATATTAGGGAGATTTATTATATGTTCGATGGTAAGTTGGTGGGGAATCGGCGTATGAAGAATTACGTTTGTAAGGTTGTTCAAAAAATGCCACCTTACTTAATTAGTTTGATAACGGAAAAGTGTTGGTTTATGGCGTCAATGGACGATGCGTATGGTTTTACTTTTACCGGTAATGATTTACGTGATCAACACCTAATATTCCTGAGTGATGATTTGTTCCGCCAAAGCGAAAATCAGATTTACTACACCATAGCCCATGAGATAGGTCACGTAATTTTGGGTCATCGTAATTCAACAACTACCCGCCAGACAAAAGACGAAGTTCGCAGGCAAGAAAAAGAAGCAGATGAATTTGCGAAAAAATACGTTTAGAATCCCGCGTTTTGATATTGGTCTATCTGCTTTGTTATGTTTTTGTTAACGGAGGACATTATCCCAAAACTTAACCAAATGGTTACGACAGTTGATAGAATTGTTAAAACTATTGCAATTATTCCCACGGTTTTTACTTTCTGATCTTTTTGTCTTATGTATCTTACTCCCGGCCAAAGACCTAGCGGAGGAAGGAGAACGCTCAAAAGATATATGCTAATTTTTTTACCAGTTGTCATAACAATGGGTGCATCTTTTATTTTCTTGCCGCAGTTGGGGCAAAAATAATCGGTATCTTTTATTTGTGCTTTGCAGTTGGGGCAAACGTTATTCATAAGATAAGCATCTCATACCACCCCATCAAGTTCAACCTCGTGAGTAATTGTTTGTTCGTGGTGGCTTTGATATACTAGGCTCGTGGATAATTTATTTGATAAAGTTACTTCTCTTGCCAAGCGCCGCGGTTTTATTTACCCCTCATCTGATATTTACGGCGGTCTTGCCAACACGTGGGATTTTGGACCCGTCGGTACACTTCTTAAAAATAATATTCGCGATCTTTGGTGGAAAAAATTTGTTTTAGATCGCGATGATATGGTAGGACTTGATGCATCTATTTTTCTTTCTTCAAAAGTGTGGGAAGCATCTGGTCACGTTTCAAACTTTACCGACGCATTAATTGATTGTAAGAATTGTCACTTTAGGACGCGCGCAGATCATCTAATTGAAGATAATGTTCCTGACAAAAAAGTTGAGGGGCTTCCAGTTGAAGAGTTGACCAGTATAATTCACGAAAATAATATTAAGTGTCCCAAATGCGGAAAAGTAGACTGGACGCAGGTTCGCCGGTTTAATCTGCTTTTCGAATCTTCAGTTGGAATAATTGAGGAGGGAAAATCAAAGGTTTACTTGCGAGGCGAAATTGCTCAGGGAATTTTTATCAATTTTAAAAATGTTCTTAACACTTCGCGAGTTCGCATACCGTTCGGTATCGCTCAGGTTGGGAAGGCTTTTAGAAATGAAATAACTTTGGGCCAGCTTGTCCATAGGACTTTGGAATTTGACCTCATGGAGTTTGAATATTTTATAAAACCTGAGATGTGGGAAGAAAAGTTCGATTACTTTAAAAACGAGATGTGGGAATTTACAAAAGAGCTGGGTCTTAATTCTGAAAATCTGCGCTGGCGAGAACATGAGGAATTTGAGCGCTCTCATTATTCCAAGCGCACGATGGACATTGAGTATAAATATCCATTCGGTTTTAAAGAGATGTTTGGAATTGCATACAGAACGGATTTTGACCTTAAAAATCATCAGGAAAATTCCGGAAAGGATTTGTCATACACGGATCCGTTCACAAATGAAAAATATATTCCTCATGTCATTGAGCCGACATTCGGACTTTCTCGTTTGGTTGGAATAGTATTGTTCGATTCTTATTTTGAAGATGGAGAACGAGTAGTTTTAAAACTTGATCCCAAAGTTGCGCCATATAAGGCCGCGGTATTTCCACTTCTTGCCAACAAGCCTGAGCTCGTTGAGCGTGCACGCAGTATATATAGTAAGCTACGCACGGCTGGCTTGTACGCAGCTTGGGACGAGCGTGGCAATATTGGTAAACGCTATTTTGCTCAGGATGAGATAGGTACTCCTTATTGCATAACCGTAGACTTTCAAACTCTTGAGGATGGGACAGTAACTGTTCGCGACCGCGATACCGCTACACAAGAAAGAATCTCGGAAGATAAACTCCAAGCCTACATTGTAAGAAAATAGGTCAACCTATTGACATTTTGTTAAATTTTTATAAAACTAGACTTAATGGCAAATGCCATAGTAGAGCGACCACGCACATCACCAGTAGGTCTTCTAAAAGCTCCCCAGCAGCGAACTCCCATTCCGGAAACTTTTCTTAGAGAATTTTCTGCAGACTCTGGACAGGTGGTTCCATCAACCCCCCCCGATCCCAGAACTGACGCTGAGATAACTACTGACTATATCAAAACCAGAAGGAGACTTAATAAAAGCATGTACGACCCTCACTATGGTGAGTCTCAGGGTGCATTGATGCACGAAGTCTGGTTAACCGCAAAAACTATGAGAGGGAGAGGAATGGACGTTCCATCGGTTCCGTATAACGGTCCCGGTGCAATATCCATGAAAGACAGACAGAATTATCGTTTTATTCACCCTATCGGTTCTCCAATGCCAAACGATTTTGGTAGAGGCTTGCCTGATCAGGGAGGGCACATCGATAGAATGAAATCATCTTTTGAAGGTTTCGAGTTTCGAGTAGAAAATAAGGAAGGAGAGCAGGCAGTTGTTGACGTAGGAAGTCTAATTGCTGCGTCGGGAGAACCTACTATTGGGGATTCGGCTCCGGACGCTAAGACAAAGGTAAAAATTTACCCGACCGGAGAAAAAACAGAAAGCGAAAGTGCCTATCCATGGAAGGATGCGGTAGAGGAGGGCCTGGTGTGGCGTTACAAAACATCCTTACACGAAATGACACAACTGAGACAACTAAGAGGTCCGCGAACTCAGGAACAAGAGGATTCTTTCAGAGCGGCTTTTCGAAAATCTTCGGCAATGAAAAAAGTGATCGACCGTAAGGGGATAGACTTGACTCGTATGTAGTTTTCTGTTTAAGATATATCAGTAATGGATTTTTTCAAGAAAAATAAAATAGCAGTAGTAATAGTTATTGTAATAGTCGTTGTTGTGGGCGGATTCTTAGTTCTTAAAAAAGGTGGGAGTCAAACCGCGAATACTCCCTCTGAACAACAACAGAAGGTCAAGCAATTGAAGCCTGAAGATATAGGACTCGTGCTTTCACTGCGGGATGATAAAAAGGCGGTAGAACTTAAGGCATCAAAGCTTAACGGCGTTAAAAGCATTGAATATGAGGTATCGTACAACGCAAAAAATACAGATCCGGTGGGCGACAGCGAGGACGGTGCTACGGGTGATATTCCAAGGGGAGTTGTTGCATCTCCCATCGACATAAATGGACAATCAGAGATCTCAAAAGAAATACTTCTCGGTACTTGCTCGCGTAACGTATGTAAGTACGACGATGTTACTTCAGATATAAAATTCATTATAAAAGTTAACTACACAAACGGCGAAGTTGGTAGTATTGAGACTTCACTCCCCGTTAAATAATCTTCTCAATTTAAGTTTTCACAAATACTTTTCACATTTAGTGTTTTCGGTTAGACATAGCCACTATTTTGGTATAAATACCTCTTGACGCGGTGTGAAAATTGATGCAAAATGGGAAAAGATGGGAAAAAGTGGGATACAACTTCGATTAAGAATCTAAAAAAGTAAGTTTTAGTTCGGCAGAACAGGAAGAGAGCCACCTCTCTTAATCCTTGGTGGACAAGACTATGTTAATAGGACAATATGAAGCGAAAATTGATGAAAAAGGTAGGACGGCGCTCCCGAAGAAATTCAGGGAAGTCCTGGGCGATAATATCATTCTTACTCTAGGTTATGAAAATTCACTTATCATCGTATCAAAAGACTTATGGAGCAATCTCCTCGAGGGAACGGCCGGAAGACCTTTTATTGAGTATGAGACGCGTGAAACTCAGCGTTTCCTCCTCGGAGGCGCAACCGAGGCTGCGCTCGATAGTAAAGGCCGCTTTATATTACCAGCGTATTTACGAGAATTTGCAAAAGTTTCAGACGAGGTTGTGTTCTTAGGCTTGTCAAGGTACGTTGAGGTGTGGGATAAGAAGCGTTGGCAAGAGTATCGGGAGAATTTAGAGGAGAATATCGAAGGGATTTCAAAAAGATTGGTAGATAAGAAAGATAAGGAGCGGAATGGATAATTATCATACACCGGTATTACTGTCAGAAGTTGTTGAAGGATTGCAGGTTCGAAAAGATGGTTTGTATATAGACGCGACGCTTGGGGGAGGGGGACATACCTCTGAAATCCTTAAGCTTGGGGGAAGAGTTTTAGGAATAGATCAAGACGAAGATAGTATTTCGCACATTAAAAAGAAGTTTGAATCAGAAATAAACGAGGGAAGATTAGTTGTGTCTCAGGGTAACTTTTCAGAGATAGAAAAAATTGCCCAAGACAGCGGATTTTCGCAAATCGACGGTATTTTGTTTGATCTTGGAGTTTCAAGCTATCAGATAGACAAAAGCGGAAGAGGGTTCAGTTTTTTAAAGTCCGAAATGCTTGATATGAGAATGTCAAAAAGCATTGATCTAACAGCTTATGAAATAGTCAATAATTGGTCGGAGCAGCAACTTTATGAGATTTTCGCAAAATATGGGGAAGAGATAAAGGCAAGAGACGTTGCAAAGGCGATTTTTGTGGCAAGAAGGATTAAGCCAATAGAAACAACGACTGAGCTTTCAGAAATCGTAACTGGAGTTATCAAAAATTCAGGAAAAATACATCCGGCGACAAGAATATTTCAGGCCTTGAGAATTGCTGTAAACGAGGAGCTTGGGAGTTTAAGAAGTGCGTTGACTTCTGGATTCAAACTTTTAAAAAGAGGAGGAAGAATAGAAGTAATATCTTTCCACTCTCTTGAGGATAGAATCGCTAAGCTTTATTTCTCAAGCCTTGAGAGGGAGGGCGCGGCTCACTTAATTAATAAAAAGCCGATTGTAGCAGGGGAGAAGGAGACAGAGATCAACAGGCGTTCAAGAAGCGCCAAACTTAGAATTATAGAAAAAATATGAAAAGAATAATCAAATTATCAATACTTATTTTAGTCGTTGTGGCGATTGTTTTGCAGTGTGTAAGTATTTATTTGTCAAACACAAATGCAATAACAAGCGTTGATGCGACCAAACTTTCGGCTCAAATAGAAAACTTGAGCGAAGAGAATATGCAGCTTGAGACCAAGGTTTTGGCCTTATCGTCAATGACAAATGTTGCATCAAGAGCAGCTGTTATGGGATATTCCGATAGTCGTGATATAGTCTCGCTTTACGATCCGGTACAAGTGGCTTCCGCGCGATGAGAAAATCAGAAGCAGCAAGATTTGGAATAGTTGGAGCAGTAGTCTTAATTTTATACCTCGTCCTGACAGTAAGACTTTTTTATTGGCAAACAGTTCGCGCTGAGCATCTCTCGGATCTTGGAAAGCAACAAAGCTCTGAGACCTTAAATGTGCCTGCAATTAGAGGTAAAATCCTATCAAGCGATAATTTTCCTCTTGCCGCAAACACTATCTCCTATATGTTGTATTCAAATCCCAAGCTAATTGAAGACAAGAAATACGTAGCTGACAAAATTGCTCCAATACTAAAGGAAGATTCGGCTTCGATTTCAGCACTCCTGTCACGAAATCTTTTCTGGGTTAAGCTATCCCAGAACCTTGATGATACGGCAAAAAAACAGATAGACGATCTCAGGCTTAAGGGCTTGGGGTTTGAGCAAGAATATTCAAGGTTTTATCCTGAGGCCTCAATGGCAGCGCATTTAATTGGTTTTTTGGGTAGAGATGAAAATGGAGCTAGGAAAGGTTACTTTGGAGTAGAGGGGCAGTACAATGATCAGCTTTCAGGCCGAGACGGAGCAAGACATGCTATTCGCGATGCCTTGGGAAATCAAATACTAAATGACATTAGGGAAGATAAGAAAATTGACGGGAGGAATATTAGATTGACAATAGATCGCTCCGTTCAATTCATTGTCGATCAGAAATTGTCCGATGGAGTCACGCGTTATAACGCAGATGGCGGAAGCGCCATTGTCATGGACTCGAAAACTGGTCAAATTTTGGCAATGGCATCTTATCCCGATTTTGATCCCAACAAATATTACGAACAAAATCCGGACATATATACAAATCCCGTACTTTCAGAGCTTTACGAACCGGGTTCAACTTTCAAAGTTTTGGTTATGGCATCGGCGTTAGACCAGAATCTTGTTACTCCTAATACCAGGTGTGATATTTGTGCGTCTTCTGTTCAGGTAGGTGAATATAAAATAAAAACCTGGAATGATCAATATTTTCCAAATACCACAATGGAACAGGTTATAGTCCACTCAGACAATACCGGCATGGTATACGTTGGGAGAAAACTGGGCGTTTCAAGAATGGTTGATTATTTAACGCGTTTCGGTTTTGGGACGCCGACGGGTGTTGATCTACAGGGTGAGGCAACGGGCATTGTCCGCGACAAAGATTCTTGGCATGAGATTGATTTGGCAACCTCTTCTTTCGGCCAGGGCATATCGGTTACTCCTATTCAGCTTATTACGGCAGTCAATTCAATTGCTAACAAAGGTCAACTAATGGCCCCTTACGTTGTTTCCCAAATCCTGACGGACGATGGAAGAACAATAGACATTAAACCAAAAACTGAAACCCGTACGGTATCCGAGGCGGCAGCTTTGACAACCGCATCGATGATGGTTGATGCCGTTGAAAACGGTGAAGCAAAATGGACAAAAATTAATAACTATCAAGTTGCCGGAAAGACCGGTACCGCTCAGATTCCGGTCGCGGGCCATTATGACCCAAATCAAACAGTAGCCTCATTCGTGGGTTTTTTTCCGGCGTATAATCCCAAAGTCACCATGCTTGTGCTTCTGAATAGACCAAAGACCTCCATCTATGGGGCCGAAACAGCTGCGCCTATTTTTTTCTCGATTGCTCGTGATCTCATAAAATACTATAATTTACCTTCCGATAAATAAGATGAAGCACACGCGTAAAAAGATTTACTTTATGGGGCGGACCGATACCGCAAAGCGGGAGAGGGAGCCCGGCTGCGAGCGAAGCGAGACAGCGGGGGAGGGAGAGGGGTTTATCGCAAAATGAAACTAAAGTATAAAAAGATTTACTTTATGGGAATAAAAGGTGTTGGAATGGCGACGCTTGCCGTAATGTGTAAGCAGGCCGGTTTTATAGTTGGCGGATCAGATATAGATCAGGAATTTATAACTGATAAGATTCTTAAAGACGCCGGAATTGAGGTAAAAATAGGCTTTAAGCAAGACAATGTGAGAGATTTTTTTGGCTCTAGCAATGCGGATTGCCTTTTTGTCGCAACAGGGGCTCACAGTGGATTTGATAATGAAGAAGCGAGGGAAGCAAAAAACCTGGGAATCAGAGTGATCTCACACGGTGAGGCAGTTGGCTACTTTATGAATGGTGAGCCCTTCGGCCGCTCTGACACTGAAGGAGTGTCAATTGCTGGAGCACACGGTAAAACGACGATATCGGGTATGGTAGCGACAGTTTTATCTGGGGCAAATCTTGACCCAAGTTTTACGGTTGGTACAAGCGAGATATTTCCCTTAGGGCCGGCCGGTCATTACGGACTCGGCCGTTATTTTGTCGCAGAAGCCGATGAGTATCTATCCGAGTCAAATCATGACAGAACAGCAAAATTCCTACATCAAAAGCCCACAGCCTTAATCATAAACAATATAGATTTTGATCACCCGGATTTTTACAAAGATATAGAGGCTGTAGAAGAGGCGTATTTGGAATTTGCGCAAAACGTACCAGCAAATGGATTAATAGTTGCTAATGGTGATGATACCCACACTAAGAATGTAATCACAAAGCTCACAACGGGTGTTCGCGTGGTAACGTTCGGTGCAGGCGAAAGTAATGACTTTGTAGTCTCGGGTTTTGTCCAGGAAGGTCCCATGTCTCACTTCACAGTAAAAAACAAAGATGTATTGATTGGGAGGTTCTCCCTCTCCGTCCCAGGCTACCATAATGCTAAAAACGCAACAGCCGTGATTGCGCTTCTGATTGAGCTTGGATTAGGAGTCGATAAGATAGGAAAAAATCTGCAAAACTTCCAAGGGACAAAAAGAAGAATGGAAATTGTGGGGAAAACCCAACAAGGACAAACCATAATAGATGACTATGCTCACCACCCTGAGGAGATCAGTAAAACGCTTTCAGCTTTAAAACTCGAGTATCCCGGGAGCAAAATTGTTACCGTCTTTCAATTTCATACATTTTCAAGAACCAAAGCTTTATTTGATAGTTTTGTCTCAAGTTTTTCCCAAGCCTCAAAAATTATTATCGTTCCAACCTTCGCCTCACAAAGAGACGAGGCGGCAGAGGAGAACTACGACAAAAAGATGGTTGATGCTCTTGTTGGAATAGGAAAAGAGGCTATACTTATGCCTGCTGATAGTGTGGTAGAATACGTAAACGCAAATCTAAACTCGCCCAATGTTATCATTTTGACGATGGGTGCAGGAGACGTTTATAGGATAGGATACAAGCTAAAAATCTAAGATCGCTATGAAGAAATATATTATAAAGGGTGGAGATAATCTTGAGGGATCAATTGCGGTGTCGGGGGCCAAAAACGTTGTGTTGCCGGCATTAGTCGCAGCCTGTCTCACGGAAGAAGAGGTAGAGCTCAAGAATGTTCCGTTGATTGCGGATTTTTTCGTCATGATTGATCTTATCCGCGAGATAGGCGGAGACGTTGAGGTAAAAGGGCACAGTGTAAAAATAAAAGTTGCCGAGGTTGAACAGACAAAAATTCCCCTTGATGCCGGCGCCAAGATCAGAACATCTTCCATGTTTGTCGCTCCGCTTCTTGCAAGAGCAAAAGAAGCATTTATTCCAAATCCGGGCGGCTGTAGAATTGGGGCAAGACCAATAGATCGTCATATAGAGGGACTTGAGGCAATGGGTGTTTCATCTGTTTATAGGAGTGAAGACGGATATTTTCATCTAAAAACAGGAGGACTTGAGGGGGCAAGATATAAATTCACAAAAAATACACACACAGGCACAGAAGTTCTCATAATGGCAGCAGTTTTGGCAAAAGGACAGACCGTTATTGAAAACGCGGCGCAAGAGCCGGAGGTTGACGATCTTATCGCTCTACTTTCAGAAATGGGGGCCGATATTAAAAGGAGCGAGGCGCGCACTATAGTTATAAACGGAGTTGAGAAGCTGCATGGCACATCTTACAGTATCATGCCGGACCGCAACGAAGTTGTAACGTTTGCGGTTCTCTCGGCGCTAACCGGTGGGAAAATTCTTATTGAAAACGTTCAGGAAGATCACATAGGCGGATTTCTGGAATTATTTAGGCAGGCCGGTGGATCATGGGAGAAAGTTGGTAGGGCAGTGAGATTCTATGTCAAAGACGGTATTAAGCCGACAGATGTGGCAACTGCTCCTCACCCGGGATTTATGACCGACTGGCAAGGCCCGTGGGCCGTCTTTATGACTCAGGCCAACGGTGAGTCTACGATCCATGAGACCGTTTATGAAAGCAGATTTGGGTATGTAGATGAGCTCAAAAAAATGGGAGCAGAACTGGAGTTTTATGAGCCAAAAGTTGACAGACCATCGGAGTTTTACAACTTCAACTATGAAGATCATGACAAAGATGTTAAACAGGGACTTAGGATTCACGGAGCAACCCCTTTGCACAATGGAGTTTTAAATATCTCGGATCTTCGGGCGGGGGCAACTCTTGTGATTGGTTCGCTTCTTGCTAAAGGGGAGAGCATAATTCATGGAATTGAGTATCTCGAACGTGGTTACGAAGATTTCGATGCCAGGCTGCGAGGTCTTGGGGCAAAAGTTGAAATGGTTGGCGAAGAGGAGATGGAGGGCTAATGCAGGCAGTAATTCTTGCGGCCGGTCTTTCGAGCCGCTTTCATCCTTTTAACTTGGTTCACAAGTCGCTGATTCCCGTGTTGGGTGAACCTCTCGTTGTTCATACTATAAGGTCTATCAAAAAAGCCGGAATTACAAGCGTGGTAATCGTTACCGGAAAGAATAACTTCTTTCAGCAGGTCTTGGGGGATGGTAAAAAATTTGGCGTTAAAATTAATTATTCGGTTTTACCCGAGCCTACGGGAATGGGGGACGGCCTTCTCGTTGCACAAAAACACATAAAATCGGATTTTTTTCTTTTAAATCCTCAACACGTAGAATTCGATATTTTGAAGGAAGACTTGGATAAAAAGAAGGGTACGAATAGCAATGTTGTACTTCTTGGCGTAGAAGGCGCGGCCGGTGCAAAGTATGGAGCGATCAAGATAGACGGAGACCGCGTCTTGGAGGTTGCGGAAAAGCCCAATGACGATAAAAAATTCTCCAACCTAAGGATTGTAGGAGTTTACTTTCTTAACCAAGAATTTATGAAAGTTCTTGGGAAAATTAAATCCGAACACTACAGTTTTGAAAAAGCCCTTGATAAATATGCAAAACAGGGGAATGTGCGTGTCTCAACAACAGATAAGCCTATATTAACGCTCAAGTATCCATGGGACGTATTGAGCATTAAGGATTATCTGATAGGAAAAATCAAAAAGAGAATTTCTTCAAAATCTCACATCTCAAAACACGCGATAATCACTGGAGACGTCGTGATTGAGGATGGTGCGCACATTATGGAAAACGCAGTTATTAAGGGGCCATCATATATTGGAAAAAACGTTTATGTTGGAACAAATGCCCTGATTCGTGACAACAGCGACATTGAAGAAAACGCAAAAATAGGGGCGTACATGGAAGTTAGAGGGTCTCTTGTTATGTCGGGTGTTACTACTCACTCGGGGTTTATTGGGGATTCGGTAATTGGTACAAATACCAAGATAGGAGCACTTTTTGGAACAGCAAATGTGAGACTCGATAGACAAAACGTTAAAAGTGTCTACGAAGACACAAAGAATGATACCGGATTTAGGGCGCTTGGTACAATAATCGGTGAGAAAGGGGTTATAGGAGAGCGAGTTTCCACAATGCCGGGCGTTGTCATTGGAAATAATGTTCAGATAGGTCCATCAACAACGGTTATGAAAAACATTCCCTCAGATACTACCTTTTATACAAAGTTTGCAGAGGTTGTTGAGAAAAAGTCAGGTTCATAATTACTGCCCCAATTGCAATGGCGGGAATTTTATTTAACGTAACATCATTTTTATTTTTTCTGTCCCTTGCTAAGAGCTCAATTCTTTGGGTCAAAGCGTGGGAAGAAAACAATTTCACTTTCCGGAGATTTTTCATCTATTTAAAGGAAAATAGACGTGGAAGATCTCTCATGGTGGGTGTAGAAAGTATTCTAAGGTGGATTGTCATTTTGGTTTATGGTGTAACCCTTTTTTCAAATAACTATGACAATATATACCACCTCTTAGTTTTTGGTTTTTACGTCTTTGTGACTTTGGGGTTAGCAAAAAAGATTTACGATAAAGACATAAGCCTTCCAAGCTTTACTCCGGCAAATATAGCAATTATAGCGCTCGTACTGCTTCTTGAATTTGTGTTCTACATTTTTTCTCCTCTTGATAAATTTCTGTGGTTCATGATTCTTGAGAAGCTACTTTCCGTATTCATATTAATTCTTGTTTTGTCGCTCGGCGTATTTTTTGATTTCAGCACTGATTTGGTTATAAACCAAGCCATCAAAAAAATTCAAAAGCACAAGAGACTTTTAACTATAGCCGTCGTTGGAAGTTACGGGAGGGGTTCAACAAAAGAGTTTATCGCAAGAGTTCTGTCGCAAAGATACAATGTTTTGGAAACAAAAACGTCTTTTGACAACGCATCAGGAATTGCAAAAACGATTCTAAGTGGTTTAACTGCGAAGAAGCAAATTTTTATTGCTGAAATGGATGATTACAAAAAAGGTGACATAGGCGAAATGAGCGCTATCATTAAGCCCTCGATTGCGGTAGTTTGTGGAATTAATGAACAAAAAATGTCGGTCCTGGGATCAATTGATAATATCGTCTCTTCAAAATACGAATTGATAGAGGCATTATCCAAAGATGCAGTTGCACTCTTCAATGGTAATAGCGAATATTCGGTTGATCTATACAATAAAACAAACGTCAAAAAATTTATCTACTCAGTTGAAAAGAAAGATAGCACGTCAGCCATAAGAGCAAGCAATATTAAGGAATCTAAGTTCGATGTGTCTTTTGATGTATATGTTTTGGGTAAGAAATATAAATTATCCGGAATAAAACTCTTGGGAGGGTATAACATAGAAAATCTTCTACCGGCAATTTTAATTGGAACATATGTAAGTATAGATTTTTCTCAGATTAAAAAAGCACTTCTAGATATTAAGCCGCTCCCCGGAGCTATGAATCCAAGCAAAATTAGCAATGGGACCGTAGTCATAGATGATACCTACAACGCCAACATCAACTCAGTTTTAAGAGCCGTATCTTACACCTCAATTTATAAAGGTAAAAAGGTTATGGTTCTTGAACCTCTTCTTGGCCTCGGTAATTTTGCCGCTCGTGAGCATGAAGCCCTAGGACAGGAGATAGGAAAAGTGTGCGATTTTCTGTTTTTGACCAATGACAATTACTACAAGGGCATCTTGCAGGGAATCGCAGCAAGTAAATCTAAGTGTAGGGTGTATCGTGTGCCTCCGGCAAAAATTATCAATTTTATAAACACGCAATGCAAGGCGGAAGATGTAGTTGTATTTGAAGGACCCGGTGCCAAAAACAGTCTATCCTTCATTCGGAAAGACCCCATTTACTAGCTTCCTTTAAAACGCACCAGCCAAGTGTTATAATCAATTTGTATCCCCACGAAAGTGGGGTTAAATTATGGATCAGGTATTTGGATTCTCTATTTTGTCTCTCGTAATAACGGCTATTTTACTCGTGCCCTTTATAGATTTTTTGTATAAAATAAAGCTCCAGAAAACTGTTCATCACCTTGATATCTTCAACAAGGGCGTGAGAACTTTTGATAAGTTATCTTCTTGGAAAGTCGGGACTCCATTTGGTGGAGGTCTTTTGATCGTTTTCGTAGTAACAGTAATGACTTTGTGGGCCTATGGTCTTTTCAGGGTGGAGCTGAAATTTTGGGAGCTTTTTGCTCTTCTCTTCACCTTCGTAGGCTTCGGTTTACTGGGGTTTTATGATGACATCAAGAAGATATTCAAGAAGAATACCGGCTTTTTCGGCTTAAAACCACTTCACAAGCTTGCGATCCAATGGATACTTGCTCTTATCGTGGGGCTGGTTATGTATTATCAGTTGGGCTACTCATTTGTATACGTGCACTTTATAGGGCAGGTCACTCTAGGCGTAGGATATGTTTTGTTCGCGGCTTTTGTTATCGTCTCTTTTGCTAACGCAGTCAATGTTTCAGACGGAATGGACGGTCTATCAACAGGGCTCTTGATTATCTGCCTTGTTGCTTTTCTTGCAATGGCCGGATCAAATCTCGACAGTTTTGTGTCTCTATTCATAGCAACGCTCTTGGGTAGTGTAACAGCATTTTTATATTTCAATATTTATAAAGCTAGGCTTTGGCTAGGCGACGTTGGTGCCTTATCTCTGGGAGCAGTTTTGGCGGTAATCGGACTCTTGACCGGTAAACCAATATCGGTTGCAATAATTGGTGGCGTTTTTGTTATAGAAATAGGGTCTTCTCTTGTGCAGATTTTGTCGAGAAAATTCTTAAATAAAAAAATCTTGCCGATTGCGCCGGCTCACTTTATTTTTCTCAAAAGAGGCTGGGAAGAACCAAAAGTTGTAATGCGCGCCTGGCTGCTCGGAGTAGTATTTGCTATTATAGGGCTATATATTGCCTTCCTCAGGTAGATTCGTTAAACTTATTTTCATACTCCAATTATGAGTAGAACGGGTGTTTTTATATTCCTCACGTCTATTATCCTTTCACTTATCGGAATTTTTATACTTTATGAGAGCTCTACATATGCTGCTCTTCTTTCAATCGGTGATAAATATTACTTTGTCCGTAATCAGGCGGTGTGGTTTTTGATTGGTATTGCGGTCTGTTTTCTAATTTCAAGAATTAACTACAGAAAATATTACAAACTTGCGCTGCCCATTCTGGTTTTCTCGCTCCTTCTTCTTGTCCTCGTTTTTTTCCCGGGGATCGGCGTATCTCTTAAAGGTGCGCATCGCTGGCTAAATTTTGGAGCTTTTATTGTTCAGCCGTCCGAAATCCTTAAAATAACGTTGACCATTTATTTGGCGGCATGGTTATCGATAAAAGAGAAGAGTAAATTCCTGGCTTTCATGCTGCTTATTGCTCTTTCCGTAGTTCTGGTAATCCTTGAGCCGGATATGGGTACGGCTTTTATAATTGCCGCTTCAGCAACTACAGTCTATTTTTTATCCGGTGCACGATTTACAGATATGATACTCATCTTTTTGATCTTAGCAGCCGGTCTTATCGGGCTAATCTTTTTTGCTCCGTACAGACTCGCAAGGCTCACGGCTTACCAAAATTTTGATTCAAAAGATTTATCTACAACCTCTTATCATGTAAAGCAGATTTTAATAGCAGTCGGCTCAGGCGGCCTGACAGGCGTTGGATTTGGGAATTCCGTGCAAAAATATGGCTACTTACCTGAAAACACGACCGACTCAATCTTCGCAATTTTTGCGGAAGAGTCAGGTTTTATCGGTACTACAGCGTTGATCGGAGTCTTTCTGCTTGAGGTTTTTCTTGGATTTACAATAGCCGCCCGTGCACCCGATCCGTTTGGTAAGCTTTTGGCCTGCGGCATCATAACTTTTATATGTGTTCAGACTTTTGTTAATATAGCATCTCAGGCGGTTTTGATTCCTTTGACAGGTGTCCCTCTACCCTTTGTTTCATACGGTGGATCCTCGCTTATTATTAATCTCTCCTCCATTGGAATCTTAATGAATATCTCGAGAAAGGAGAAGAAATGAGGGTACTTATAACCGGCGGTCATTTCTCGCCCGCCTACAGTATTATCACCGAACTTAAGAAAAGGGGGCATGAGATTACGGTTGCAGGAAGAAGATATCCTTTTGAAGACGACAAAAGTGAATCCTTGGAATACCAAATTTGCCAGAGAGAAAATCTACCCTTTTATGAAATTAAGACAGGAAGATTTCAAAGAAAATTTACCGCCTACACAATAAGTTCTTTATTAAAAACACCGCCCGGCATTCTCAACTCGGTAAATCTACTTAGAAAGGCGCGTCCTGACGTAGTGATGACGTTTGGAGGATATATAGCATTTCCAATAGGGATTGCCGCAAAAATTCTGGGGATCCCAATCGTTTTACACGAACAAACTCAAGGGGCCGGATTGAGCAGTAAATTCCTTGGGAGTTTAGCAAAAAAAATCTGTATATCTTTTGCAAGCTCCGCAAGTCTCTTCGCCAAAGATAAAACTGTTTTTACTGGTAATCCAATACGTAATGAAGTATTTAGGATTGAAAAAAAGATGGACATTCCTGCCGGAAAAGTAATCTATATAACCGGAGGAAGCACGGGATCGCACTTTATAAATGAGCGAATCTTGGAGATTGCAGACACTCTTCTTGATGAATATGTTTTGATCCATCAGACAGGTGAAAGTCTTAAGTTTAATGATTTTGAAAAGCTCTCAGAGATGAAAGACTCTTTGCCTTCGGAAAAAAAGAAAAGATACATTTTGAAGAAATTCGTCTATCCTGAAGAAGTAGGATTTGTATTTTCAAAGGCGAATTTGGTGTTGGCTCGGGCAGGGGCGAACACGATTTTCGAGTTGATAGCAACGCGCAAGATGAGTCTCTTGATACCGCTTCCCCATGGTCAAAACAACGAACAACTTACTAACGCAAAACTTGTCAAAAAGCTTGGAATAGGTGAATATTTGGAGCAAAATGAGGCGAGTGGGGAATCGATAATTGCTAAAATTAACCAAATGTTTGAGAGTATGAAAGACTATGTTGAAAACCTAAAATCAGCCCAGGATTTTGTAGTTGTCGACGCGGCGGCAAGAATTGTCGATGAGGTAGAGAGAGTTTATGGTAAGAAGAGCAGCTAAAAGAAGAGCGAGACAAGTTTTTATAGTGGCACTTGCTGCCGCTTTTTTTTGTGTAGCGCTCGTTTTTACCATTTTTGCCCTTAGATCTATTGTTCCGCTGCTTAGGACTTCGTCCAAGAATCAGACAATGATAAAGCCGGCAGTCGCAATGACTGAGGCATCGGACTTACAAAAAAAACTTGGAGAGAATAATATAATGTTGGATTCATTCTCAGCCACAACAAGTTCTGGCATGATTGCAAAAGTTAAGGACGGTCCCACTGTATTTTTCTCCCAGGATTTACCGGCCGATTGGCAGGTGTCCTCTTTACAATTGATCCTCACGCGGCTTACAATAGATAATAAGAAGCCGAAAGTTATAGACTTACGGCAAGCTCGCCCTATTGTAAAATTTTAGGGCGTATAATACTATAAAAACTATGCGTGATTCGCAGATTAACATAGGTGTTGACATAGGCTCCTCAAAAATAGCCACAGTAATAGGCCAGCTTCAAGAAGAAAACGTCAATATTTTAGGAGTTTCAGAAGTTCCTTCCCGTGGAATTAGGCGCGGTCAGATTATCGATATAGAAGAAGCAGCCGTATCAATAAATGGTGCTCTTGATGCGGCAGAGCGCATGGCGGGCCATTCTGTAGACCGGGTGTTTGTATCCTTGTCAGGTGTCCACATTATGAGCCAAAATTCAAAGGGAATAGTTGCTATTTCAACTCCCTCAGGCGAGATAGGTGAGACAGACGTCCAGAGGGTTCTTGAGGCGGCAGGGGCAGTATCAACTCCGGCTACAACAACCATACTACACGTGCTTCCAAAGACGTTTACCGTAGATGGCGAGGGTGGAATCAAGGATCCCGTTGGAATGACAGGCGTAAGACTCGAGGTCGATACCCACATAATTACGGCAAATTCCGTATCGGTCAAGAATATTGAGCGAGTTTTGGAGCAAGAGGCGGGAGTTGGAGTTGCATCTGTTGTTTTTTCGGGTCTTGCGTCTTCTCTGGCAGTTCTTTCAGATACGGAACGCGAGCTCGGCGTAATTCTGGTTGATATTGGAGCTGGGATTACCAATGTTTGTATTTACGTTGACGGAGCCCTATCTTACTCAACCGTTATTCCAATTGGAGCCCGTCATATAACGAATGATTTGGCAATAGGACTGCGAATTTCTCTCGAATCGGCAGAAAAAATAAAAATGTACCTATCCAAAAAATTCGGAAAGAAAAAAGATAGGGAAGCGGCAGCCGAGGCGGAGGAAAATCCGGACGAGGTAGATCTTTCATCTCTTCACTTGACTGAAGAACTTAGAAAAGTTTCCCAAAAGACTTTGGTTGATGGAATTATAAAGCCTCGTCTCAATGAGTTATTTACAATGGTAGGAATTGAGCTTAAAAAAAGCGGGTTTGCAACCCAAACTCCTGCTGGAATAGTTGTAACTGGTGGGGGAGCAAGAACGGCGGGAGTAGAGGAGGCAGCAAAAAGAATGCTTTCAATGCCTGTCCGAGTTGGAATTCCTACAAATGTTACGGGTCTTATCGATGATGTTGAGAATCCTTCTTTTGCAACAAGCGTGGGTCTCCTGATGTATGCACGTAATTTCAGAACAACACAATCTGAATCATTTTTTGAAGGAGTCTTAAAGCCGCTAAACGGCGGTTTTGGAAAAGGGATTTTTGGTCCAGTTGCGCGTCTTATTAAAACGTTTTTACCTAAATGATTTCGAACTTATTTAAATTTATTCGCAAGCTTAAGGCTTGGGAAATATTATTTTACCTCGGTCTTTTTGCTGTCTTTATAGCAAATGCCTTCCACGAGTCCTATCCTGATGAATTCGACAATATTTTAGGCGGTTGGAACATGCTTCATGGTAGATTCCTCTATTCCGGCTTCTTTACTCATCACGGCCCCGTTCCCTACATGCTCGCAGCAGTACTTGAGCTTTTCTCTTGGCAATCATTTGTCCGTTTTCGCGTAGTCTATGAAATAGCGCTTGTCCTATTTAATATTTTTGTTTACAAATTCTACAAGGAGCAGATAGGGGAGAAAGTTACAAGATTTTATCCAATCTTTTTGATTTTGCTCGGAATCGGCTCGACATATTTCTGGTTGCACATGCTTCTTGCCGACAACCTTGCGGCCATCGTTCTGACTGCAGTTTACGGGCTTATAATTCTAAAGAGAATCTACGGCGTTCTATTTGACAGAAGAGATCTCATTTTTATATCTGTTTTATCCGCGCTGGGTCTCTATTCTTCACTTACTTTCACATACGTATACGGAATAATTTTCATAACAACTTTATACATATATTTTGCCCAAGCTAAATTCTCGTTCAAGAATATTAGAAAGGGGTTTATCGAGCCGCTTATAATACTGCTTATTCCGCACGTAATTTTTGGAATATACCTCTTAGTCACTTGGAGCTTGCCCGATTACCTCTACCAAAATTTTGTTTTCAATTCTAAATACTACATTTACAATTACCCGCGTCCCGAGGGCGCTACAATCAACCCAATTCGTTACGCGGTCTTAATTGCTCACGAGTTCTTCAATAGCTTCTATACAATTATCACCGGTCTTCAAAGCCTCAACCTTACGTTCCCAATGAACAATCTCATGGCATTTGCAGACCTTGCACTTCTAATCTACGCATTTTTGAGTAAAAGAGTTAAACTTGGACTTTTTATTCTTGCACTTCTAATTTATTCGAATGTTCGCAGTCACCCGCTTTCAAAAGAAACAGATTATCAGGCGGCAGTTTACATCTTTTTCTCCCTCCTCAATTCCTTCATAGTAATCCAAGTTCTTGCTGAAAAACTAAGAGAAAATATTGCCTACACAAGCAAAATTATCTATACAATCTTGTTCTCAATTGCAGTTATTCTTTCATTGGCAGGAGGACTTTTTGTTATTCAAAAATTCGGAGATAAATACTACGCAAAATATATGGGTAATGCGCCGCTTATCTACGATAGACCTGAGATTGCACCCATTCTTAATAAGATTACGGACAAGAATGATATTGCCTGGATTGGTCCATTTGAATTTGAAGAGCTATTCTACTTGAATCGCGTTGGTCCATCAAAATATCAAATATTAATTCCCGGAATGGGTAAATCTCCTAAGATTCAAGCAGATATAATTGCTGCTTACAAAAAAAATCCGCCCGCGGTACTTTATTTTGACCCCAACTTCTTTATTCTAGGATCTCAGACAAAATATTATTCCGGATTTTTCCTTGACTACCTCAATCAAAATTACTACACACTTCTTCCTTATCGCGAAGGAGATACGGTTTACAGATCTTCTACTCCGATTCACGACGGTGAGAAGTTGGACCTTGAGACCAAACTTTATATAAGAAAAGACAAGATGAAAGAAGTGCTCGTAAAGCTTGTTTCAAATGGCTACATTCACACTAAAAATGAGCCGCCTGTCGAGCCAACAAAGACCCCTGCAAAGAAAAAATAAAACCCTCATCATCTAGGTTGCAATGATCTCATTTTTGTGTTAGGATTGGCGTACGTTTTAGACGTACTATCAGATGTTAATAAAGCCCCAAACAACTTCTTTTGCAAAAATTCGCGTGATAGGTATTGGCGGTGGAGGAGGAAACGCAATCAACTCCATGATTGTGGACAATCAGATTAAAGGCGTTGAATTTATGGCGATAAACACCGATGCCCAAGCGCTTCTTGTTAACCAAGCAAATGTAAAAGTTCAAATCGGTGAAAATCTTACTCGTGGACTTGGATCCGGAGGAAATCCTGACGTTGGAAAAAATGCGGCTGAAGAATCTCGGGAGAAAATTAAGGAGATGCTTGAAGGTACTGATATGGTTTTCTTGACCGCCGGAATGGGTGGCGGGACCGGGACAGGTGCAACGAGCATAATTGCCGAGGTTGCAAAAGAGGTAGGCGCCTTGACAGTTGCCGTTGTCACCAAACCTTTTCAATTTGAAGGAACGCGCAGAATGGTTGCGGCAGAAGAGGGGATAGAGCTCTTAAAAGAGCGAGTAGACACGCTTATTGTTATTCCAAACCAGAGAATCCTTGAGGTTATCGACAAAAAGTTGTCTCTTCTTGAAGCATTCAGAGTTGCCGATTCGGTCCTCAACCACGGAGTCCAGGGAATCTCAGACCTTATTACAATTCCTGGTCTTATTAACGTAGATTTTGCAGACGTTAAGACTATCATGACAAGCGCAGGATCGGCTCTTATGGGAATTGGAATTGGGGTTGGTGAGAATAGAGCACAACTTGCAGCGCGTCAAGCAACTTCCTCACCGCTTCTTGAAGTTTCAATGGAAGGCGCACGAGGAGTCTTGTTCAACATTATTGGTGGAACAGATCTTTCAATGTCTGAAGTGAATGAAGCATCAAAGATTATCTCCTCAGCTGCAGATCCTGATGCCAACATAATTTTTGGAGCAACAATTGACGAGAACCTTCATGATCAGATAAGAATAACCGTCATTGCAACCGGATTTGATGAGTCCCGAAGAAAACTTAAGGAGATGGTTGAGAAAGAGGATAATTCGAGTCAGAATATGTTTGGTGGTGGCACCTCAACGCCTTCAACCCCGGCATCAAGTGGAAACGATGAGGAAGAAAGCATCTTCGACATCCCCGCCTTCCTCAGACAAAAAAATTAACCCTATATGAGTGGATTTGAAGATCTAAGAAGAAAATCCGAGGCTAGTCAGGCCGCAAGGGCGGAAGCAAGTAGAAGGCCAAATGAACCTGTTGATCCCGTAGCATTTCATAGGGAGTTGCTTTTGAGGTGGGGTAAAACCCAATTCCCGCCCGCATTGGGGGAATTGAAGAGATTAATTCAGAGCGGAGCTGTTGAATCCCCACCGGTAGCAAATAATAGCTCATTCAGCCCAAAATTTTTCGATTTAAAATTAGCAGATCCTATTCAGTCAAGTCCAATGTCTCCCACTACCGATCTTAATCGAATTTACTTTTCGATGGCAACAGTTTATCTGGGAAGTACCGGTAATTATACCGGTCCCGATTCTGACTTGCTTTCGATGTCTGACAGTCAGTATCGTTACAGCTTAAGCGCTGCCTATTCCTTCGCTATTTCGATGGACGGGGTAAGTAATGTAAGGATTGGCTACGGCGGTAGACGATACACAACCTGGTACGGTCGGGTTATGAGAGAGTCCAAGGGTGAGATTCTTATGCTTGACCAGTCAAAGCTAGATAACCGTGCAGAAATCGAAAGTTCGCTTGCCCAGGCAGTTATTTTACCAAGCCTTTCCGTGAATGAAGTTAGGAGTGGTGTTCCCGGCTGGAAACCTAGTCCACCGCCAGATTCAAGAAGCGAAGGATATCAACCCGGCATGTAAAAAAGCAAGAAGGTCAATAGCGAGTTATTTTACAAAGTGGTATTATAGTCGGACCTCATGATTGATCTCTCACAAATAAAAATCACGCGTTCGCGACGTAAAACCCTGGCTCTTCATTTTATTCCTGACGGAACAATAGAAGTGAGAGCTCCAAATTTAATCCCAAAATTTTTAATAAACGACTTTATCAAGAAGAATAGCGATTGGATAGAAAAGAAGCTTGGTATGGTCAAAAAGAGTAGGCCGGCGACAAGAAAATACATAGACGGTGAACTGTTCGATTATCTGGGTAAACAGTATGCATTACAAACCGGAAATTACGTTCGCATAGAAATAAAAGGTGACAAGCTTCTTTTCCCAAAAGTTTTATTGTTCCGGGTAAAAAAAGAATTGGAGAATTGGTACCTGCGACAGGCAAAGGCAGTAATCATCGAGCAAGCCAACTCGATTGCAAAAGAAATGGGAACATCATTTAAATCGATTAAATTGTCGGAAACGAAGTCCAAGTGGGGATCATGTACGCATGATAACAGGTTGCAGTTTAATTGGAAGTTGATCATGACCCCAATTCTAGTCTTGCGATATGTTGTTATCCACGAACTTTCTCATACAATTGAGAAAAATCACTCTCGCAAGTTTTGGAGCCGCGTTGCAGCATTTAACCCGTCGTTTAAGCAGCAAATCAAATGGCTAAGAGAACACGGGGGAAATTTATCTATATGAAGGCCTTTAAAAAGCAAAAAGGTCCATCTCGTAGGTCAATTTTCCCAAAGGTCGACCCTGTCAATCCTTTGGTAATCTTCCGGAGGTAAGATGTATGCATCCGTTAAGCTTCCGTCAAATGACATGAATGGTTTCTTGCGTTCCTCAAGTCTATAGTTGTAGTAATTAAATCCAATATTTCGAAAGTATTGTGCGTCACCTATGCCATTGCATACTACTTCCTGCAACTTCAAAGATACGACTCTTTTATCATCTTCAGACATGTCTTTTAAGGATTCTGGGTCAACAGTAACATCTAATAAGCTCTGAGCTGTCTCAACCTGAATTGCTATTCCGAGCTTTGAGCCTCGGTCATCTTGCGGTTGGGTTACAAAGGATGTGGTTTGTTCGCTCCCGTCCGGCAGGAGTTCAACTCTTGTAAAGGTAGAAAATTTTTTATAACCATCCGGTGCATATGAACTGTGCGGTGCACCCTCAGGTACTACAAACATTACGTGTTTTGAGGAATTTCGCGGTTTTATTTCTCCTGAGACGGTTACCTCATCACTGTCGTGTCTTTCCATCTCGTAATTCTCTATACGCTTTCCGCTAAAAGAATTCCACAAGCCTGATAGATGTTCGAACCCTTTCGGGTTCAGTTTCATGTGGTTGAAATTGTATACGTCAAAACCCCCCGCTTTGATGTGTTGAAAAGCTTTGTCTTTCATCTCTGGGTAAAGCTTCTGTATCTCGGGATCCATAACGGGGCGTTGAGCATTAGAATCAGGACTAAAGTATTTAGGATCGTGAGGTTTCTCTCCTACGGTCAGGCCGTGTTTTAGTATGGTTCTGTCGGCGATCCCTCCAATTATCGCCCCTCCGGTAGCTATTCCGGCATTCCAACCAATCTTCAAAAGAGTTCTTCGACTGAATCTGCCGGGTTGTTGTTCGCGTGGCTCCTCGGTCATATGCTTATTATAGCTCTAAAAAAGCAAAAAGGTCCATCTTGTGGACAGACCTTCGTGCTTAACTAACAGTAAAGTGAGTCCCTCAGAAATACTAGTAATCCCCTTGGCAAGTCCACGTATTGTACTTTTACGCGACATAATAAGCGTAAAGTATTTTCACGGGTTTGTCAACTAAAAAGTTGCTGTTTGATTTGTGACCATATTTGCCCCAAGAAGCCCGCTTTTTTGTAGCCCTTCCATTCTTTCTTCTCTTGTGCGTCCAGAGTACCGGGGAGAGGAGGATCGCGCCATACAGAAAGAATTACCCACTCTCCTTTTTCGTTTTGCTTGGCAACGGCAGTAATTCTGTAACCTTCGAACTTTTTCTTATATTTGAAAGCGTCTTCCCTGTCTTTTTTGGTAGAGTCTGGTTTTACCAGAGTTTCAAAAACGTCATTCTTAATAATTCCTCTTCGCTCTATTTTTTGGGCAGCGTGATTGGTCAAAATAATTTCTGTATAGTCCATAAATATCATTTTACTACAGAAGGACGCGTTATGCCTGGACAATTAATTTATACAGGCATTTTTAAGCCTTTGTTCATAATAATTACTCGTATAACTAAATTGATCTGAGGCAAAAATATTTTAAAAAACACAAAAGTAGCCTATAGTCTAAATATTTAACCAAATGGTTAACCAATTTGAAGCTATTACAATTCAACTTAGCCTCAAGCAATTAGGTATGTTTTTTGGGCTTAAAATGTGATTTAGACCGATTCTTCGGGCTTTATTGGCCAGTTTGTTGAATAAAGTAGCCTCTTGAGCTAAAATTGAAGCAATGAGTTTTAAGCCCGTTTCGCCAAAAGTCAATTTCCCAGAACTTGAAGAAAGTCTGATCTCATATTGGAAAGAAAATAAAACCTTCGAAAAATCAGTAGAGAATCGGCCGGCTGAAAAACGTTGGAACTTTCTTGACGGTCCCCCTTTTGTGACAGGAGTCCCTCACTACGGATCACTTCTTTCAAGCATTCCAAAAGATGTGTTCGGCCGCTACTGGACAATGAAGGGTTACCGGGTGCGCCGCGTCTGGGGCTGGGACGGTCACGGTTTGCCTATCGAAAACAAGGTTGAGACAGCCTTGGGAATTAAGTCGAAACGAGAGATTGAGGAGAAGGTTGGGGTCAAAACTTTTATAGATGAGTGTAAAAAGTATCTTAAAGTGACGTCGGCCGAGTGGGAATGGTACGTAGATCATGTTGGGCGTTGGGTTGACTTTCAAAATGCCTATAAGACGTGGGACCGTGACTATATGGAGAGCGTTATGTGGGTATTTAAGCAAATGTATGACAAGGGTTATGTCTACAAAGGGCTTAAAAATTCGCTTTATTGTCCGCACTGTGCCACTCCAATTTCAAACTTTGAGGTTGCGATGGATGCTGACAATTACAAAGAAGTGCCTGATGCGGCAACAACCTACAAATACGAGCTGGCAGATGAGCCCGGCACATACGTTTTGGCCTGGTCAACGACTCCCTGGAACAAGATTGTGACTCCTGCTCTGGCCATAAACCCCAAGTTTATCTATGTGAAAGTCAAGCAAGGCGATGAGAATTACATTCTGGCTGAAAGTACCATAAAAATGCTCAAGGAAGATCCAAGGTTCGAAATAATCGAAAAGATAAAAGGAAGAGACCTTATCGGTAAGAAATTTGTGCCTCACTATGATTACTACCCAATTGCAGAAGACGAGAAAGCATTTGAGCTTGTCGAGGGAGATTTTGTAACAGCCGAGGAGGGAACCGGCGTTGTTACCATTGCCGCGTTCGGAGAAGAAGACTTGAAAGTGATGCAAGAGCAGAATATTCACATTGAAATTCATGTGGACGAGGAGGGCCATATAAAGCCGGATGTACCAAAGTTTGGTGGAATGTACTACCTTAAGGCAAATAAGGCCGTAAATGAGGACCTGGCGGCACGTAACCTGATATATGATGACCGTGAGGTGATGCATAATGTCCCTCTTTGCTGGCGATGTCACACAAGGCTTTATAATGCCGCAATCAATGCTTGGTATGTAAACGTTCAAACATTAAAGCCCTTAATGCGCGAAACGAACGAGAAAGTTAATTGGTATCCTGCGCACTTTAAACATGGAAGATTTTTAAAGAGCCTTGAGTTCGCTCCTGACTGGAATATTTCAAGGAATCGCTATTGGGGGTCTCCGGTTCCCGTTTGGGAGTGTGAGAGCTGTCATGAGCGATTTGTCCCTGGATCGATTGCGCAACTTGAGGAGGCGTCAGGAGTAACTGTCGGCGAATTACATAGGCCTGAGATTGATGACGTTATGGTTAAGTGTAAAAAGTGCGGCGGAAAATCCGTTCGAACACCTGAGGTCTTGGATTCATGGATTGAGGCAGGAAGCGCAGCTTTTGCCGAGCGCCATTTCCCCTTCAATACTTCTGAAAAATTAGAAGATTTCTTCCCTCCCGATTTTATAGAAGAATATACGGGTCAAATTCGCGCCTGGTTTTATGTCCAGCATGTAATTGGTGCTGCCCTGTATAAATCTCCGGCGTTTAAGAACGTTTCTGTCACCGGAGTAATTCTTGGGACTGACGGGCGAAAAATGAGTAAGAACTATGGAAACTATCCGGATCCAAAGCAATTAATCTCAACATATGGCGGAGATGCTCTTCGTCTATATCTTCTTGGCTCACCGGTCATGAACGGTGAAGACATTTTAATTTCAGAGGATCAATACAAAATGCAGGTCAGAGGAACGCTTCTGATACTGTGGAATGTTTACAATTTCTTTGTTTCTTATGCAAATATTGACAACTGGGAGAAAAGCTTGGCTGTCAAAGAAAGTTCAAACGTCTTAGATGCCTGGATTTTATCATTAACCAATAGGTTAACTAAAGAAATCACGCATGATTTGGATTCTTACGATACCGTTAGCGCAGTCAACAAGCTCGGATCTTTTGTTAACGATCTTTCAACTTGGTATATTCGCCGTTCTCGTGATAGGGTGGGGCCAACAGCTGAGAGCAAGGAGGATAAAAACGCGTTCTATTCCGTCTGCTTTGAGGTTCTAGTTCGTCTCTCTCAAGTAGCGGCACCGCTTGCTCCATTTATCTCGGAGGAAATCTATCGAAACTTAACCGGTGAGGAATCGGTTCATCTGTCCGACTGGCCAAAATTTGACGACAGTTTTATTGATGCGGATCTTGAACAAGAAATGAGAGATGCGGCTCAGATTGCATCGGCAATCCTTGCCAGGAGAAAAAATGCTCAGGTTGCAGTTCGCATTCCACTAAGAAAACTTTCGTACGAAGGTCCAAGTGAGTTTTCTGAGGATATTCTTAAAGTGGTAAGCGATGAAGTAAATATTTACCAGCTTGAATACGAGGGTAAAGCCGATCTTTTTATGTCAGAAGGCGAACTGTCAGAGCTGATAGATCCGGCAAATCAGGACGTTGATGCAGGTGAAGCGAGGGATATAATTCGCAAGATTCAAGCGGAGCGTAAAAACTTAGGAACTGCTCTTGATGAAAAGGTCAATGTTGAACTTCCCTCATGGCCTCAAGAATTCGAATCTGAAATCAAAAGAAAAGCGCTTATTAACGAACTTAAAAAATCTGATGCTTTTAAGGTGACGCGCGTTAATGCATAATTTCTCAATTAATAGGCTTAATTTCTCCCTACTTGCTCCGGCAATTCTTGTTGTTGCCATAGGACTTGCATCTTTTTATTCAATCGACACCCAGGTTTTTAAGCAACAACTATTATTTTTAGTATTTTCGTTGTTCGTTTACGTTTTCTTTCTCAACGTTGACTACCGAATATTTGCTTTCTTCAATAAGTATATGTACTTTACTATGATTGCGGCATTGCTTTTGTTGTTCGTGATCGGAATTGAGGCTAGGGGTGCCGTACGCTGGATTGATATTTTTGGTGTAAGACTACAGTTCTCCGAGATCATTAAGCCCTTTTTTATAATATTCATCGCGCAGTTTTTAACCCGCGATAATAAAAAAAGCTTTTCAAAATTTGTTACCGCACTTCTTTTGACTCTTCCAATCTTTTTGTTGACATTGAAACAGCCGGATTTGGGAAATGCACTTATATATCTTTTTACTGTGGGGTTTATGCTTTTTGTTTACGGTTTTCCCTGGTCCTATTTTCTGGCAGTGTTAGTTCCGGTACTGGTCCCTTTGCCCATACTTTTTAACTTGCTTGCTCCCTACCAAAAAGATAGACTTTTGACATTTGTTAATCCAACGCGGGATCCTTTTGGATCTTCCTACAACGCTGTTCAGTCTTTAATTTCTATCGGCAGCGGGGGATTTTTTGGTAAAGGTTTTGGTCAGGCAACCCAATCCATATTGAAGTTTCTGCCCGAACGCCATACGGATTTTATCTTTGCTACAATCTCTGAGAGTCTGGGATTTGTGGGTGCGTCCTTTTTGATTGTCCTTTATGGGTTTTTGTTGGTTAGAATTTACAAAATTGCACAGGACGTTAGCGATGAGTTTACAAGAATGGTGCTTTTTGGATTTTATTTTCTTCTTCTGACGCATATTTTTCTTAACATAGGAATGAATGTTGGGATTGTTCCGATTGTTGGAATTACTCTTCCATTCGCATCATACGGAGGAAGCTCTCTTTTAACTTCATTTATCATGCTCGGGATAATATCTTCAATTAAATTTGATCACTCTCGCCACAAAAGCCTGGAAATAAGGTAAAGAATTTGATAGAATACATCTTTATGGAATACGTAGTCTTTGAAACAGGCGGAAAACAATACAAGGCAGCACCCGGTCAAATCGTTAGCGTTGACCATATCGGTGGTGACAAGGCGCTTTCATTTGATAAGGTTTTGCTTCACGTAAAAGACGGTGAAGTCAATATTGGTAAGCCATATCTTACCGGTATTGTGGTTGACGCAAAGCTGGTTGAAGAAAAGCGCGGACCAAAAACTAGAGTCTCACGTTTTACTGCAAAATCTCGTCACAGAAGAGTTATTGGACATAGATCTCTGATCTCAATGGTGCAGATTGAGAAAGTTTCAAAACAGGCAAGTTCTGATGTAAAACCCACTGTTAAGACAAGTAAAAAGTAAATAGTTCTGATCTATTTTTATACTCTTGACTTATGTGAAACTGATGAGTAAAATAAATTCACTTTTCACGAAAGTAGAAATTTTCATTTAAATATGGCACATACAAAATCACAAGGAGCAGTAAGAGGAAACAGAGATTCAGTATCCAAAAGGCTTGGACTTAAGGTGTATGCCGGACAGTCCGTCACAGCTGGGGCAGTAATTCTAAGGCAAAGAGGTAGTAAAATGTATCCAGGAAAAAGCGCGTACATGGGTAATGATTTTACGATTCATGCCGCAACTAAAGGAAAAGTCACTTTTAGATTAGCCCGAGGCAAAAAATTAGTTGATGTTGTTAAAAACTAATGGACGAACAAATAGATAGAATTGTTGAACTTGAAACCACTGTCTTGCAACCGAATCCGCTTCAGCCACGTGGCCTGATTTCTCCCGAGTCTCTCACTGATCTTGTTAATTCAATTCGCGAGCAAGGAATTCTTGAGCCAATTGTCGTCGCAAAAACTCCGGCAGGATACCAAATTATAGCTGGAGAGAGACGATGGAGAGCATCGAGAATCTTAGGGCTTGCGAAGGTCCCGGTTATAGTTAGGGAAACATCTCCGCAGGGAATGCTTGAGATGTCAATAGTAGAGAACGTACAGCGTGAAGATCTTAATCCAATCGAGCGAGCACAGGCATACAAGAGGCTCATTGATGAGTTTGGAATTTCCGTAACTGAAGTAGCAAAAAGAGTCGGAAAAAGCCTTCCATATATTTCAAACTCCATTCGTCTCTTGACGCTCCCCGACGCCATCAAAGACGCACTGGCAGCAGGAGTAATTACGGAGGGACATGTTAGGCCGCTTATTTCAATTGGAGATCAAAAATTAATGCTCCAGGCTTTCAAAAGGATCTTAATTGAAGGAATTTCCGTTCGCGGCGCAGAAGAAGTGGCAAGACAATTGAAGTCTGAAGTCCAGAAGAAAGAGCCTCACAAGAAGCGCGACAAACTTTATATTCCGGAGCTTGAAGAGATGGCCAAAAAGCTTATGGAAACACGCGGTTACAACAATGTCAGGATAGATCAATCACGAGTCCGGGCCAAAGTCTTGCTTGAGATTAAGGGTGATGAGACTGAAACTAAGGAAAAGCTTGAAGACCTCTTTTCAAGGCTCACGAAGACCGACTAGTTGATATTGTATTTCCCCGTTTTTACAAGTCTAACTCTGCTTATTGGCCAATATACGAAGAATGATTTCCCTATAATCTTATCTTTGCTGACAAATCCCCACGCACGAGAGTCAGAGCTGCCCGTCCTATTATCTCCCGCAACAAAATAGCTCCCCGCAGGCACGCTTACATCTTGCGCTTCACCCATGAAGGCTCCTCCGTAGGTTTTTACGTCTGGGGCAAGATAATTGGACTCATCGAGCTTTGTCTCGTTAATATAGAAATAACCGCCTTTAATCATAACTTTTTCGCCGGGCATGCCGATTACTCTTTTAATATAGTCTTTCTCGCGATCAACCGGAGAGTGGAAAACTATGACTTCGCCTCGTTTCAAACCTCCGAGCTTTAGCGAAATCAGGTTGGTAAGAATATATTCACCGTCATGATAGTTTGGGTACATGGATTGACCATTAACCTGGAAAGGTCGGAAGAGAAAAGCGTAAATCACGACGAAAATTGCGGCTGCAATAACGAGTGTTTCGACCAAATCTATGAGGATCGTCCAAACTTTGCTTAAGACGGGCATGAGTAATATTGTGCGGTAAAGCACGGATTTTGTCAACAAGCACAAAAATAGAAAAAATGAGCGTAGTCTGGTAGAATTAGTGATCTTTAGGATCCGTAGCTCAGCTTGCCCCGCTCAGCGGGGTGAAGTAGAGCGCGTTTGGAGCTGTAGCTCAGTGGTAGAGCGTTGCATTCACATTGCAAAAGTCACAGGTTCGAATCCTGTCAGCTCCACAATGGACATGAATAAATTATCCGTAATTGTAATCGGAGCGTTAAATACCGATATTTTTGCTTTGGGCGCGCAAAGGCTGTTGACTGCTGGAGAAAATGCCAGGGTAGAGCAGATTCATATTGGAGCAGGTGGTAAAGCCAGGAATATGGCTCAAATGATAGCTGTTCTTGCTGGGAAGCAGAGTGTGGCTATGATAGGTAGAACTTCTACCGATCCTTACGGCTTATGGAAGGTGCCCGTAGATTCACTCAAGGGGTCGGGGGTAAATACGGACTATATTTACGCTCAAAAAGATGGAAAAATGCCCGGAATAGCCTTGATTCCGGTTGATAAGAAAGGTCAAAATCAGATTTATGTCTCTAATGGTGTCAACGACGACCTTTCCACGCAAGATATCGATAAAGCTAGCGACTTGTTTAGTATGGTTGCGAAAAATAAAGGATATTTGGTTTTGAGTCTGGAGTCCCCCTACGAAACAGTTTTATACGCTATCAAAAAGGCAAACGGATTAGGCATAAAAGTTCTTCTCGATCCGGGCGGGTTGGATCAAGGGAAAAATTATGATCAAATTTTGGAGCAAAAGATCTTTTTACTGAAGCCAAATGAACATGAGGCAAGGTTTCTTACCGGTATAGAAGTTCGGGATGAAGGATCTGCGCAGGAATCGGCAAGTAAGTTATTGGCTGGAGGAATCGAGAATGTCCTCATAACTATAGGATCACAAGGTGGATACCTTTTTGAAGGTCAATTGAGGAAGCACATACCGATACCCCAAGTGAGTGTTTCAAATGCTCAAGATGAGACGGGATGTGGGGACCAAGCGATGGCTGCATTGGTCTATGGGCTTTTACAAAAGAGGAATATGGAAGAGGCCGCTAAAACTGCAATTCTTGCTGGTACGATTCAATTTTATAAGCCGGGGATAGTCCCTGTTGAAACAAAAGAAATCGCGAGATATTCGAAAAACCCGCTGAGATGAAGATTCTATTTGTGACTCCATCTTTTTATCCAAACATTGGTGGGGTCGAGGAGCACGCCTTGAGAGTTGCTGAAGAATTGGCGAGGCAAGGAAACGAGGTAAACGTGCTTACGCAGTTGTCCCCAAAAAATCAGCATAACAAAAAAAATAATTATCAGTCAATAGGTAAAAGTGATACCTATGATATCAAATTAAAAAAGGCCGCCAAATCAATCCAAACTGATCATTTTGAGCCTGAGCAAATAAAAATAAGTAGGTTAAATTTTGGAAAAGACGATTGGTTTAAGAAATTCAGAATTTGGCAACAAATGCTTATCTCCCTTAAATTTTTCAGAGAAGCCGACATTATACATTGTCATGACGTATTTTTCTGGTGCCTGCCTTTAAGATTTATTTTTCCTTATAAAAAGTTTTATACCACGTTCCACGGTTATGAAACTAAATTCCCTCCTGCTACTGGTGCAAGAATCGTCAGAAAAATAAGCGAGGTACTTTCGAACGGAAATATTTGTATCGGGCAATATATTGAGAAGTGGTACGGGACAAAAGCTGACTACGTAAGTTATGGAGGAGTAAATAAGAACTCAAAGCTCAAAACTCAAAGCTCAAAACTAAATAATAGAATAAAGATTCTTCTTGTGGGACGACTCGAGGGGGATAATGGGGTAGATATTTATCTAAATACTCTAGGTCTATTAAAAAAGGAGGGGGAAAGGTTCGATTTTGTGGTATGTGGCGATGGGGAGTTGAGAAAAAATGCTGAAAGGTTTGGTAAAGTGCTGGGATTTGTTAAGCCGGTCTCCGATTATATTGCTCGGGCAGATATAGTTTTTGCTTCTTCTTATCTTTCAATTCTTGAGGCGATGGCAGCAGGAGTGCCGGTTTTTGCAGTTTATAAAAACTCCCTGAAAGAGGATTATCTAAAAGACACACCATTTGCAAACATGATAAGTATTAGCGCTTCCTCTCAGGAGTTGTTTAGCTCGATAAAAAATAGTAACTCCAAGAGTAAGGTAAAAGTTGCGCAGGACTGGGCTAGGAAGCAGACGTGGGGCAGCGTAGCAAATACTTATAAAAAATTATGGCGAGTATGATCTCATTTATATCAACTGTCTTTAATGAAGAGAGAAACATTAATCAATTCCTCGATTCTCTGGCGTCTCAGAGCCTCGTTCCATCAGAAATAGTAATTGTAGATGGCGGCTCGACCGATAAAACGGTTCGGTTGATACAAGAACACAAGCTTGCCAAAAAGATCAAAATATTCAAAAAGAAAGGAAATAGATCTGTTGGTCGTAACTTTGCCATCGAAAACTCAAGAGGTGATATCATCGCTTGCTCTGATTCGGGAAACATTTTGGATAGGAATTGGCTCAAAAACATTGTCTTACCGTTTAAAGACAAACAAATAGACGTGGTTGCTGGTTATTATAAGGGTAAGCCAGCAAATATCTTTCAGAAATGTCTTATTCCATATGTTTTAGTTATGAAAGATAGGGTGGATCCTAAATCTTTTCTTCCGGCCACAAGGTCAATGGCCTTCAGGAAGGTCATTTGGGAAAAGGTGGGTAAATTTAATTCTAATTTATCACACAATGAAGACTACGCCTTCGCTCGTAAATTGAGAGAAGCTGGAGCAAGGATTTCTTTTCAAGAAAAGGCAATTGCGTATTGGGTTCCAAGGAATAATTTAGTTCAGTCATTTATTATGTTTTTTAGGTTTGCTTACGGTGATGCGCAAGCCAAGATCTTTCGTCCTAAAGTAGCCTTGATATTTGTTCGCTATATTTTAATATTGACGCTTATTCTGGCCTGGTTACTCTCTAAAAGTAATTTATTCATCGAGCTTGCAGTAATTTTACTTGTTCTCTATGTTTTGTGGGCAGTTATGAAGAACTATAAATATGTTAATCATGCGCAAGCGCTTTTCTGGCTTCCGGTTCTTCAATTTACATCAGATCTGGCCGTAATCCTTGGAACGCCTATGGCGCTTCTTAGTAAAAAGTAAACTACTATATAATATATGTATGGGCTATCTTAAAAAGGCTGCCATAGGAATCACCTGGCTTGGCGCAATAAGAATAATATTAAGAGGTTTGGGGTTATTCAAAACAGTAATTATTGCAAGATTCCTCTTGCCTACACAATTTGGACTTTTTGGTATTGCCTCAATAATATTAGGACTCATAGAGATTCTAACTGAGACAGGAGTAAATGTTTTCCTGATCCAGGAGAAAGATAAGCTGGACAAATTTGTAGATACGGCCTGGATTGTCTCGGTTGCAAGAGGTTTGATTATTGCTGTACTTATTGCAGTCAGTGCTCCATTTGTGGCATCTTTTTACAAAACACCGAGCGCAACTATTGTAATTCTTTTAATTGCCATCGTTCCACTAATTCGCGGTTTTATAAATCCGGCAGAAATAAAGTTCCAGAAGGATCTGGAGTTTTCAAAAGAATTTTTCTTTAGAACCGCAATTTTAATAGTTGACGCTTTAGTTTCGGTTAGCATTGTCATTTCGACGCATTCTCCCATGGGTCTTGTGTGGGGTATGGTAGGCGGAGCTATTACGGAGTTAGTCTTATCACACTTGCTCATTAAGCCGTCGCCCAAAATCAAATTTAATAAACAAATTGCGTCTGATATTATTTCCAGGGGAAAATGGGTCACGTCTTTTGGAATATTTGACTACCTCTTTACTAATGCTGACAATCTAATCGTTGGGAAAATTTTTGGGATAGGGGCATTGGGACTTTACGATATGGGATACAGTATTTCGATTCTCCCCGCAACGGAGGTGGCCGGAATAGTTTCAAAAGCCACATTTCCAATTTACGTTCAAATATCACACGAAGTTGACAGACTTAAAAAAGCATTCTTCAAAACAGCCGGTTTAATGTTGGTCTTAGGGGTTCCGGTTGCTGTCATCTTCTTCTTGTTTCCGGAATTTATTATAAAAATAGTTTTGGGTAATAAATGGCTTTCTGCAGCACCTGTACTTAAGATACTTGCGCTCTTTGGTTTGATAAGAGCCGTAACCGGATCTGCCAATGCTGTTTTCCTATCTTTAAAGAAACAAAACCTCCTCGCGCTAATTACCTTTGTTAATATTTTTATACTACTTGCTACAATCTTTCCCTTTACGGCAGGGTTAGGATTGACAGGAGCGGCTTACTCGGCGTTACTTGCATCAATAATCAGTTTGTTTGTTACTTTTTATCTCGCATTAAAAATTCTGAATTAACCTCATTGGGCGTTTAAGAAGGCACGAATTAATGCTATAATTTGTCCCATGATTCCGGTATTTTCGCCGAGTCTCGGTCGTGAAGAAGAGAAGGCGGTTTCAAAAGTTCTAAAAAGCGGTTGGATAGGAAGTGGACCTGCGGTCGCACGGTTTGAAAAAGACTTCCTGACTTTCACGAAGGGCAAATATGCTGTCGCAACAAATTCGGCAAGTGCGGCACTTCATCTTGCAATTATTGCTGCCGGCGTTGGAAAGGGAGATGAAGTAATAACTCCCTCTTTCACCTTTGTCGCAACCAACCACCCTATATTAATGCAGGGAGCAACACCCGTCTTCTGCGATATTAAAGAAGATAATTTCTGCGCGGACCCCAGAGACATTGAGAGAAAGATAACAGGTAAGACTCGTGCAGTCGTCGTGGTTCACTACGGAGGATATCCTGCGCAAATCGAGGAGATTGTTAAGATTTGTAAGAAAAATAATTTGATTCTCATTGAAGATTGCGCTCACGCGAGCGGTTCTTTCTACAAGGGAAGGCACTTGGGGACATTTGGAGATTTTGGGTGTTTTTCTTTTGCAGCAATTAAAAACCTGACAACGGGAGATGGGGGAATGCTTATAGGTAAATCTAAAGAAAAAATAGATCAGGCAAGAACCTTGTCATGGTCCGGTATATCTCAGTCGACGTGGGAAAGAGCAAAAAAAGGAGTTGTACGCTGGAGATATAATGTGGTGTCGGCCGGGTGGAAATATCAAATGAACGACATTGCAGCAAGTATTGGGATTGTTCAGCTCGTAAAACTTAAAAAGAACAACGGAAAAAGAAAAGATATTACGAATAGATACGATAAAGCATTTAAGGGTGTGCCCTGGATAAAGGTTCGAGATGTAGGCAAAGACGAAGAACCATCCTATCACAATTACATAATAAGAGTATCTGCTCAGGTAAGAGATAAGCTTAGTGATTTTCTTGCAGTACGCGCTATTGCAACGAGTGTGCACTACGTTCCAAGCCACCACTACAAGATTTACTCAAAATATAAATCTAAACTTCCGGTGACTGATAAGATATGGAAAGAAATCTTGCTTCTTCCGATTTTTCCTGACCTGCGACCAATTGATCAAAAGCACATTATTGATTCGATTTTAAAATTTAAACCGTGAGCAACTTTTCTAAAGTTTTAAGGAATACTACTGCGCTTACAATATCTGAAATTTTCCTGAGCGGGATAAGCGCTTTGTGGTTAATTTATCTTGCGCGTAATTCAAGTATTGATATTTTTGGTAGGTACAATTTTGTAAACTCATATATCGGACTTTTTTCGTTTTTACCAGATCTTGGTGTGGGTCTAATCGTGATTCGAGAGATTGCGAGTAAAAAGAAAGATGCCGGACTTCTTCTTGGAAATTCATTCATATTAAACTTTCTTCTTTCGCTCTTTGCCTTTGTTGTAATATTGCTAGTGACGGTCCCCCTGAAAATGTCTTATCAGGTCTCCGTCTTGGTTGTTATTGCAGCCTTAACTTTGTTTATCTCCACCATAAGATCCGTTGCAATGTTCTATTTTGAGGGAGTAGAGAAGATGGTCTATCCGGCGATCCTGAATGCTCTCAATAGTTTGCTTTTGATAGTTTTTGGTTTTGTTGGATTTTCTGTCAGCGGGATTTTGGGAATTTTTGTAGGAATGCTCTTGGCAACCATTGTAAGTCTATTAGTATCGTGGGGAATTCTTATAAGTAAATTTATAATTCCCAAATTCAAATTTGATTCAAAATTAGCGAGACATCTCTTCCTTGAGGGGTTGCCTCTTGGAATAGCAGCATTCGCAAGTCTCATCTATTCAAAGATAGATTCGATCATTGTGAATCAAATGCTTGGCGAGAGGGCTGTTGGAATATACAGTGCCGCGACTCCCTTTGTTTTTGCTTCAATCCAACTTTTGAACGTGCCATTTATGGTGGCAGTATTTCCTGCTCTGTCAAGACTTTCCTCGGGTGGAAAGAAGGAGTTCATTGGCTCAATTAAAAATTCTCTGTCAATAATACTTCTTTGGAGCATACCTTTTTCTATTGGGGTGAGTATTTTTGCTGGCTTAGTCCCGTTGGTTTTTGGGAGCAAGTATTCAGGTGCTGTACCAATACTTAGAGTTTTAATATTCTATGTTCCGTTTGCATGTCTCTCAGCTCTTTTATACAAAATATTGATTATTCTAAGGAAACAACGCGTGTATATGTTAATAAGCATAGTAGGCGCGTTGATAAGCGTTGGTCTGAGCTTTGTTTTCATTTCGAGATTTTCTGTAATGGGTGCTGCTATTGCATCAGTATCAACGCAGATTATTCTTCTATTTATATACGCAGTGGTTGTTTTTAATCTCTTAAGAAAACATAAATATGTTTAAAAACAAAAAAATTACAGTGATAGGTTTGGGCTATGTGGGTTTGCCATTAGCGATTTTGGCTGAGAAGAAGGGTTACGAGGTCGCTGGAATTGTGAAAACTTCAAAGACTGCAGAATTAATTAATAATAGAAAGACCCCATTTTCAGACAAGAGTCTTCAACGAGATTTAAAAAATAGCCAAATCACAGTAGGCATCAATTTTGAGCCGGTTAAAAATTCTTCCGTTGTCATAATTTGCGTACCAACTCCTATAACTTCCGATAATAAACCCGATCTCAGTATCCTAAAAGACGCGGCTACAAATCTTGCAGGTTTTATAAACCCCGGTCAATTGATAATTCTTGAGTCGACTGTAAATCCGGGAATCTCCGAAGAGATTGTTATTCCGATCATTGAAAAAGTATTTAAAAAAAAGTGCGGAAGGGATTTCTTTTTTGCGCATTGCCCCGAGAGGATAAACCCGGGAGATAAAAAATGGACAATCAATAAGATTCCTCGGGTTGTTGGGGGATTCGATGAAAAGAGTCGTGTTATGGCAGAGTATTTTTACAACTCTATTCTAAGCACTAAGGTATACAACGTGGCGGGACTTAAAGAAGCGGAAGCGTCAAAGATTGTGGAGAATGCATTTCGTGATATAAATATAGCTTTTGTCAACGAACTGGCTTTGTCTTTTCAAAGGCTCGGTATAGACGTAGTGGATGTAATAAATGCAGCAGCGACAAAACCATTCGGCTTTATGCCGCATTTCCCGGGAGCTGGTGTCGGTGGTCATTGTATACCTGTGGACCCTTACTATCTTATAGACTATGCATCAAAGAAAGGTTTTAAGCATGATTTCCTTATTCTTGCACGCAAAATAAACAATTCCATGCCTAAATACACCGTCGATTTACTACTGGAAGGCCTAAGGGAGAAAAAAATAAAATCGGAAAGTGCTAAAGTTTTGGTTTTAGGCATTGCATATAAGGCAGGTATAGATGATACGAGGGAAAGTCCTGCTCTAAAAATTATTCAGCTACTCAAGAGGAATAAGATCAACGTCAAATCTTTTGATCCCAATGTTCCCTTGCTTTCATCTTTTAAGACACTTGATGAGGCACTGTCTTTTGCAGATTCGGTAATTATTGCAACCGCCCATAAAGATTTTATTGATCTGCCTTTTAGCGCCTGGAGAAAATTCCAGGTTGTTATAGATGGTAGGAATTGTCTTGATAAGAAAAATTTCTTAAAGTCGGGTATTTATTACAGAGGAATTGGAAGATGAAAATTTTACTTCTTGCTCCAGTTCACGCGGAAAGCGAATTTATTAATCAAAAAGAAGAGCTACCATTCCTTAAGACTCAGGCCCAACAGGGTTGGTATGACGCCCTGAAAGAACTGAAGCATAATGTGCGGGTCTTTAGATATACTGACAGTTTTTTAATCCCAAACAATTTCAGAATCGCAGTAGGATCTTTTTTAAAATTTATTCCACCAATCTGGAGAGCGCGATTTTCAAGGTACGCCAATAAAACAAATTTATATTTTGCAGAAAACATATATAAGAATCGTAAGCTCAAAAGAGCCGCAGAGGAATTTGCGCCTGAATTATTGATTGTCTCAGGGGGACTGTCAGGGGTTGGCCCCGAAACTTTAATTCGCTTGAAAAATAAAATCAAATTTGAAGCAATATTACTATCTGGTGTTAATCCAACATATGGAGCATCAGGCTACGATAAAAAGCTTGTCAGCAGCGGCTTTTTCGATTTCATATTTGTAAATGATGGGGGTTATGCAAAGAATTGGGAAAAGATGGGTGCTAAAAAAGTAGTTGTCCTGCCAGTATCAGCTTCAAATCCCAAAATACATACGAAGTATAAGTTAACAAAAAAAGAGAGCGATGATTATAAATCAGACGTTTGTTTTATAGGAAACCTATCCATTTATAGACAGAATATTCTTGAGAATCTTGTCAACTTTGACTTAAAAATTTGGGGGGTCTTGCCTCCGGGGGTAAAGCTATCTGCGGTGTTGGAGAAGTATTATTTTGGGCATGCTACCGGAGAGAAGATGGCAAAGATTTATAATGCTACAAAAATCGCACTTAACATACACGAAAAAGATATGAGATTTGGGGGCAACTTAAAAACTTTTGAAATCCCTGCATGTGGAGCCTTTCAGCTTACAGACGTAGTTTCGAGCAATTGGTTTAGAAAAGGGGAAGAGATCGTTGTTTACAGTAACTCAAAAGACCTTAAGAACAAAACCAGATATTACCTGGAGCACGATAAGAAACGTAGATTGATAGCCGAAGCAGGTTACAGTCGAACGGTAAAAGATCACAGATACACTAATCGGTTCAAAGAGATAATCTCAATTATTAATTCAAGATGAACATTATCAGAAAAGTATTTAATAGGTTTTATTATAGTCCGCGTTTTTTTTGGGACGGTTGGGCGCCCGATTTCATTAAGGATACTTGGCAGGTTAAGATTCACAGACAACACGCATGGCTACTTGCTAAAGTTAGGGAATCGTCTCCTGTATCAATGCTTGAGGTCGGTTGTGGGTTTGGTAGAAACATAAATTTTTTGATTAAAAATGGGGCAGGAAGCTCTATTGAAGGATTTGACATAAGTCGTTCCATGATAAATTTAGCAAAAAAAAGGATCGACAACGGAAATGTAAAACTTTTTGTTGATAACATCTCAGATACTAGAACTAAGGGAAAATATGACCTGGTATTTACCCATGGAGTTTTGATGCATGTAAAACCATCAGAACTTGAGGGCGCAGTTAAAAACTTAGTAAGACTTTCCGGGAAGTATCTAATCTTAATTGAGCAAAATTATGGAGGAAATAAATATACTTTCAAACATGATTACCGTAAATACTTAGGAAAGCAAAGAATAAAAATAATAGAATATAAAAGTGACAAAAAATTAGGCCTGGACTTAATCTATGCTAAAGTACGGTAAAAATAAAAAATTCAATCCTACTGCTCTTGAAAAGCTAAATATAGACAGACAAACTGTCGAGTTTGTTCCGGAAGGAAGTAGGGTTCTTGATATAGGCTGTGCAACTGGCTTTATGGGAGAGTATCTTAAAAAGAGGAAAAAGTGTTTTGTCATTGGGATAGAGCACGCAAAAGACGAAGCAAGTCAGGCATCAAAAGTCCTAGATGGTGTAATTGAGGGAGATGTCGAGGACATAAAGACACTCAACAAAGTTAAACAAAAGTTTGATGTAATAATTGCATCGGCATTAATAGAGCATCTTAAGAATCCCAGACAGTTTCTTAAAAATATTAAGAAGCTTCTTGTTCCTTCGGGTTTTGTTGTAGTCACGACCCCAAATATTGTTCATTGGTCTATTAGAAAAAAAATATTGAGCGGGAACTTTGAATACGAAGACTATGGAATCTTAGATAACACTCATTTAAAATTCTTTACGACCAAGACTTTTCCCCAGGTTTTTAGGGAAGCAGGGTATATGATTGATAAGTTTTCAATAGACCCGGTTGGCGGCGGTTATCCAAGGTTAAGCTTGATCCTTTCAAAAATATTTCCCAACACGTTTGCTTACCAAATGTTGGTTAAAGCTACTCCCACGAAATGAAAGAAGATGTATCGATCTCCATAGTATCTTACAACACAAAGAAACTACTCGCCAGATGTCTTAGGTCTATTTACCAAAAAACTAAAGGCATCAAATTCGAAATCATAGTCATTGACAACAACTCAAGCGATGGAAGCAGCAGTATGCTTAAAAAGGATTTCCCAAAAGTTAAGCTAATAGAGAACAAGCAAAATAATTTTTACGCTGGAGCTAACAATCAGGCCTTACAAATTGCCGGTGGAAAATATTTTCTGATTCTCAATGCAGATACGTTTTTTGTCGACAACTCAATTAAAAAAATAAACGATTACATGGAAAAAAACAGAAAGGTAGGAGCTGTTGAAGGACTTGAGATTTATACCAGCGGACAAAACGTTGACACCGGATCACTATTTTCCACTCCAGAAATTGATTTCTATGAGCTAAGTCTAATTGGGAAAAGGCTTAGAAAACAAAAAATGGTCAGTGACTACAGGATTTCGAATAAAGACAGAAGTGAAGACTTTGAGGTAGACGTGGGGTGCGACGCCTTTTTATGTGTAAGAACTGATATTTTGAAAAAGATTGGAGGATACGACAATAAACTTCGTTTGTTCTATACGGAAAATGATTTGTGTCTCCGTATCAAAAAATCGGGACACAAAATATTTCATTTAGGGAAAGCAAAAGTTATACATGAAGTATCGGCGTCAACAAAAAAAATAGGGTGGAGGAAATTGGATATATATTACAATGACATGCTTAGGTATTATGTGAAAAATGGATATCTACTTGGTGGTATTTTATTGTTTATTCTGCTAAAGCTTGAGGAGACTGTATTAAAGATTTTTAGGCCAAACATGGTTTGATGTCGAAGAAAAATATTCTCAAGCAATTTCCAATAGTTTCTATAGTCGTTCTTGGTCTTTTTCTGAGAGTTGACAGAATAGATTCTCTCGCCGCCTTTATAGGAGATCAGGGTTGGTTTTTTTTATCTGCCAGAGACATGATTTTGGGCAGGTCATTTCCCCTTGTCGGAATAACTTCAAGCCACACCTGGTTGCATCAGGGTCCTTTATGGACTTATATGTTGGCAATGGTTTTGAAAATATCTGGTTTCGCTCCTGTTGCCGGCACATTTCTAACATCAGCAATAGGAGTTATATCTATTTTTTTGGTTTATAAGATAGGGAGGGAATTCTTCTCTGAGAGGTTTGCACTTGTTGCTGCGGTTTTTTTCGCAACTTCTCCTCTCGTTGTTATTCACGATAGATTTGCTTATCACACAAGTCCAATTCCGTTCGTTGTTCTTGTGTTGTTTTACAGCGTATTGAGGGTTCTTTCGGGCAAAATAAAATTCGCTCCAATAGCTGCCCTATCTATTGCGGTCCTTTACAACCTCGAGCTTTCAACTGTGGTTTTCATTCCGGTTTTAGTTTTTTTGTTTGTCTATGGTATTTATAGAAAAGAAAACTGGACAAAAAAATTATTTGCTAATAAAACATATCTTGGTCTGACTATTCCGGCAGTTATTGTCCCTATGGCTCCAATATTGATATACGATACAGGTCATGGATTCCCTCAGACCTTAAAGTACGCCGGCTGGTTCGCCTTTCGTATGTTTGGCTTTCTGGGTTTGTATAAAATAGGTGGTTCGGCCGATACATTTCCCTCAGTGATCTCGTTCTTTTTGCAAAGATATCAGCTCCTATTTTTTGCATATAACCTTTGGTTATCACTTATTGTATTAGTAATAAGCGTATTATTTGTTGTTCGGGGAGGAATAAGAACCATATCAAAACCCATTGGGGTAACATTGTTATTCTTGATTATTCCGTTGATTGGTTTTATTCTCTCAAAAACTGCATCTGAGGCATACCTTCCCATGCTTTTTCCGGGTCTTATTCTTGCCTTATCTTACTTGATTAGTATGCTTCTGGAAACTAAATTTAAAGTCATAGTCTTTACCATTTTTATAGCACTTATAGTAGCGAATGTTTATTTTATTAGAAGCCAAAATTATTTGGCAGGCAAACCGGGTGGTTTTGGCCCAGGAATTGGTGATAGGGTGAAAATTGCAAAAAGAATTATTACGTTATCGGGCGGTCAGGATTTTAACATCAAGCTCAAGGGTCCGGGTAGTCAGTTTGCAAGTTCAACAATGAACTATGAATACTTAATTTGGTGGCTATCAAGAAAAGAGCCTAATAAAAACTCAAAGAATGTTTTTGTAATTTCGGAGAATAATAATAGCATAAAATTGAACACGCTACATCGATGAGATCACTACGTGATAAAATATAAAAATGAACAAGTTATCAGTTGTAATCTTGACTAAAAATGAAGAAAAAAATATCCTGGATTGCCTCGAAAGCATCGGCGAAGTAGATGAAATTTTGATAATTGATGATTTTTCAACAGATAGGACCCGAGAAGTAATAAAATCTTTAAACAAGAAGAATGTAAAGATTATTGAGCACGCCGTCGACGGAGATTTTGCGTCTCAGAGAAATTTTGCTTTAGCAAAGGCGAAAAATGATTGGACACTTTTTATAGACGCAGATGAAAGACTGACGGAAAATCTTAAGTCAGAGATTGAGGGGCAAATAATAAATACGAGCGTAGACGGGTTTTATATAGCAAGAAAAGACGTTATGTGGGGTAAGGAGTTGAAACACGGAGATGCAGGAACTTCAAAACTATTGAGATTGGCAAAAAGAAACGGAGGGAAATGGGCGGGTCGCATTCATGAAGTCTGGAACGTTGAAGGGCAGGTAACAGTCTTAAAAAATGAGCTTCTTCATTATCCTCACCAAACCGTAAAGGAGTTTCTTGCGGAGATCAATTTCTACACGACAATAAGGGCGGATGAGCTATACGAGCAAAAAGTTAAAGTTTCCCTTATTGACGTTGTTCTCTATACTAAGGCAAAGTTCTTAGCCAACTATTTCCTTAAATTAGGAGTCTTGGACGGAATGCAAGGGCTAGTTGCAGCGTTTATGATGAGCATGCATTCTTTTCTTGTTCGTTCCAAGTTATGGTTAAGATACCAAAAGTAATTGTCCTCCTTCTTTCGGCATTTTCAACAGCTGTATTTGTAGATTATCTCCTTTTCCTAATTTGTAGAGTAAAAATATGTATGCCGTTGCCGTTTTAATAGGAATTTATTCATATTCCATATTTCTTCTAGGGATTTTTGGGTTTTTAACTTTCAAGCCCATATTGTTTGTAACCTTATTGTTCTTTCTATCCATGTTCTACGTATCAACCAAAATTTCTTGGCAAGCTTTCCACAAAGCCTCTGTAAGATGGCTTGTAGGAATCAAAAAATTCGAAGCCGTCATGTTAGTACTAATGCTCGCGCTTGTGGCGGTTAATTTTATTGGAGTTTTAGGTCCTGAATTGTCATTCGACGCTCTTTGGTATCACTTAACCTTTCCTAAGTTATATTTGGCCACTGGCTCGATCTTCCACATCCCAGGAGGTCTATTGTATTACTCTGACATGCCAAAACTTGTCGAGATGCTTTATATTCCTGCGGTTTTGTTTGGGGGAGAGACCGTAGCCAAATTTGTTCATTTTGCTTTCGGGTTGGGGTCGGCTCTCGTTACTTATAAACTCGCGCGAAAGTTCGTCTCTGAAAGGTTGGCACTACTATCCTGTTTGGTATTCTATTCAAATCTGGTGATTGATTGGTTATCCATAACAGCCTATATAGATCTTGCTAGAACTTTCTTTGAGGTAACTGCAATGTATTACTTAATTGATTACATTCAAAAAAAGAAAACAAAGTCTGTAGTTATTTCGGGTGTCATTCTAGGATTGGCTGTGTGTACAAAAATTCTTTCTGCGGTTGATCTAGTTTCTTTTATTGGTTTAATTCTTTTGTTTACAAAATCTGTAAAAAACAGTTTGATATTTCTGCTCGTTACTTTACTTGTCCTCTTGCCGTGGTTGGTTTTCGCTTACTTGAATACAGGAAATCCATTCTATCCTTTTTTTAGCGATATATATAAAGTCGGTTTCGGCCTGAACTTATCAAATATCATCAACTTTATTCACAGTCCCGATCCGCTATCACCCATTTACTTAATATTCTTGCCCGTACTTTTTATTGTCTTCAAGAAAATGTCTGGTTTGGAAAAAATATTGGTCTTTTATTCAATCGGGTCTTTTCTAATATGGTTTGTTGTGCCTCAAAGTGGCGGAGGGAGATTTATAGCCCCTTATCTACCGGCCTTCTCAATTTTGGTAGTGGTAATATTAGCAAAAATAGAAAATAAATTGTTCGCAAAATACCTGACAGCATTAATTTTTGTTCTTGCCACTGTAAGTATTTTGTATAGAGGAGCCGCCAACTATAAGTATGTTCCCGTAATATTGGGTAAACAAACTAAAAGTGAATTTCTATCCAATAACCTCAATTTTAAATTCGGCGATTTTTATGATGTAGACGGTTATTTCAAATCTCATCTTTCAAAAAATGATAGAGTGCTAACGATTGGAATTCACAATTTATATTATGTAGATTTCAATTTCATAGATGAATCCTGGGTTAAGCCGGGAGACTTCTATGATTATATTTTGACTCAAAACGTTAGTTTACCAAGCAAATATAAAAATGTTCATTTGGTTTACGAAAATAATAAAACGGGTGTTAAACTATATAAAATATGAACCTACTTCTTAGTTTATTGATTTTCTCTTTACCTTTGGGGGTATTATCCAGGATTAATCTGTATCCAGATGTCTATTTTTACCTCCATGATGTATTTGCTTTGGCAATTTTTATGCTCTTTTTGGTTAGGGTATTCAAAAAGAAAATATCTTTTGGACCGAATAAAATGCTTAAGATGTATCTTGGTTTTGTTTTGATAGGATTTTTTGCGTTAGTAATTAACCTAAGATTTCTCAATCCTACTACGTTTTTGGTATCTATCTCCTATTTGCTTAGATACATAGCTTATTCCTCAATTATTTTTGTATTTACTAGCCAGGATTCAAAGTTATTCAAGAATTTGAACATTAAGCTGTTGATTGCCGGTTTGGTTTTCATAATTTTAGGATATGTTCAATTTTTCTTTTATCCAAATTTAAGAAATTTATACTATGCAGGGTGGGACGATCACCTATATAGGCTTTTCTCAACCATGCTTGATCCAAATTTTGCCGGTGTGTTTATAGCCCTAATTACTATACTGGGTTTGGTAAACCTAATGGATAGTTTAAGTAAAAAAGATAAAATCGGAGCGTTAGTGCTTGGGACTTTCGATTTGCTATTGGTGATAGCAATTTACCTTACTCACTCTCGTAGTGCGATTATCTCTCTTCTGTTTGGTGTTGTAGCACTTCTTATTATGGAAAAGAAAATCAAAGCTATCTTCCCGCTAATTTTGGTAGTGGTGATTGGGTTTTTTCTATTCTCAAATTTCAAGACAGAGGGACTTAATCCTTTAAGAATTGCATCAGCAGAGGCAAGAATAGATTCGGCGAACGAAGCAAAAGCCATTTTTATGAAGAATCCACTTTTGGGTGTTGGATTCAACTCTTATAGATATGCTCAAATAAGGTACGGTTTTAGGAAGACCTCAATCATTCCCACAAATGCGGATGCGGGGACAGACAACAGCTATCTCTTTGTTTTGGTAACAACGGGAATTGTTGGTTTCTTCTTTTTTGCAAAGTTTATTATAGAAGTTTATGCGTCTCTTCGAGCACTATCAAAAAATAAAGAAATCTTGGTCAGAGCGGCACTGCCTTCATTTATAACGATATTGATAAGTTCGTTTTTTATTAACGTTCTCTTTTATCCTTTAATTATCTCCTGGGTATTTGTCTTGATTGGAGTTACTGTGAGTAGGAGACGGTAAGTTCTTTTGTGGTTGAATTTCCTGCAGGTCCCGTAGCAACTACTGTTATTTTGTTATCGCCGTTGTTAAGCTTAATTTGGTAAGAAAAGTTACCCTGGCTATCAACTATAGCAACGAATCCATTCACGCTCACAGCATTGTCGGAATCCGTTGTTCCCTTTACGGTTATCTCTTGGTCTGCCTTTGAAAAACTTTGATGATCTGAAGGATATGATACGTCAAGTTTTGGTGCGCTCTTAACGTAAGAAATTTTCTGTTCGTCTGAAAAATCGCTTTTCTTTTCTCCGATTAGAATCCTAGCCTTTACAAGATTGTCCCCCTCCGAAAGTCTAACTCCATCTGCCCTGAAGGTTTGAGAACTATCTATATTTACTTCTTTCCCAAGTGATCCATTAACATAGATCTGCGCTTTCCCTTCCTGGTAATCTGCTCTACCGCTAACGCTTATTTGGGCGCTCGGCGTAGCATCAGGGAGAAGATCCAAAGTTGGAGGCTGGACTTGATCGCTTCCTTTAATTGCGGCCTGTTCAGAAGACTTACCTGTAATTTTATCTATCAGTGACCCTGTACTACTGAGAAGTGTTGGACCGATAGTGAAAGCAATAATTAAGACAACCGCAATTCCACCGAGGGACCAATAGAGTTGGCTTTTGCTTTGTTTGACAGTTCTTCTTGTTAATCTCGATTCGGCCATTTTACTAGGATCTTTGCTTTCTTCTCATTTTCTGTGCTACTTTAAGTTCTAAAATCGACATCTTAAGATCCTTATCTGCCGATGTAAATTCGCGATTGTCGAGTTTTTGCTTGAGTTTCTCCTCGGCAAGTCGTTTTTTCTCTTCAGACTTTGCCATTTCTATGCTTTCGGCGCGAACCGCATAATCTGATAGTACGTGGACAGAATTATTCTTTATTTCAAGGAAACCACCGGATATTACAAAAGCTAGGTCCTTATCTTTTGTCCTTATTTCAACTTCTCCTTCCGAGAGTTTGGTAAAAAGAGGAGCATGATTTGGTAAAACAGTTAGAATTCCCTGAAATGACGGAACCGAGACGCTTTCTGCTTCTCCATTAAAAACAATCCCAAGAGGTGAAACGATTTCAAAAAAGAATTTACTGTCTGGCATTGCCTACGGCCTCCTCAATAGAACCAACCATATAAAAGGCTTGTTCCGGAAGCTTGTCGTGTTTACCTTCTATAATTTCGGCAAATCCCCTGACAGTATCCTCAATTTTTACGTAACGACCCGGTGCTCCCGTAAAAATTTCTGCAACGAACATTGGTTGGGTCAAAAATCTTTGAATTTTTCGTGCCCTCGCGACCGTTCTCTTGTCTTCATCGGAGAGTTCGTCAATTCCCAAGATTGCAATAATATCCTGCAGATCTTTGTAACGCTGCAATATCCTCTTTATCTCGGTCGCTACTTCATAATGCAATTTTCCGACAACATTAGGATCAAGAAGTCTAGATGAGGAGGTGAGGGGGTCAACCGCGGGGTATAGACCCTGTTCGGCAATTGAACGTTCCAACGTTATTGAAGCATCAAGATGGGAGAAGATGGTGGCAGGGGCGGGATCAGTGTAATCGTCTGCTGGTACGTAGATTGCCTGGACTGATGTGATAGACCCTTTTTTAGTTGATGTGATTCTCTCCTGGAGCATTCCAATATCTTGTGCAAGATTCGGTTGATATCCCACGGCTGAAGGCATACGTCCAAGAAGCGCGGATACCTCAGATCCTGCCTGAGCGTACCGGAAAACATTATCAATAAAGAGAAGTACGTCCTCGCTCTTTTCGTCGCGGAAATATTCCGCCATGGTTAGAGCCGTAAGACCAATTCTGAGACGATTTCCCGGCGGCTCATTCATCTGTCCAAAAAGCATGACGGTCTTATCCAAAACGTTTGCTTCTTTCATCTCAAGCCAAAGGTCTGTTCCTTCGCGAGTACGTTCGCCGACTCCTGCAAAGACCGAGTGACCCTTATGAACCATGGCGATATTGCGAATAAGCTCTTTAACAATAACCGTTTTTCCGACTCCGGCGCCTCCAAAGATTCCAATTTTTCCTCCTTTTGTAAAGGGGGCGATAAGGTCAATAACCTTGATTCCTGTTTCGAGCATCTCGGGTTTTGTGGATTGCTCAGAGAGTGGTGGGGCAGCCTTATGAATTGGCTCCATTTTTACTTTTCCGGTAAGCTTTTTGTCTCCATCAATGGTTTGTCCAAGTACATTGAATATGCGACCCAAAGTTGGTTCTCCGGTAGGCACTTGAATAGGCGCGAAGGTTCTGGTAACTTTTTGTCCACGCTTAAGTCCTTCTGTTGGACCCATAGCAAGAGTACGTACCTCATCGTTTCCAGTTTCAAACTCGGTTTCGAGAATCAGCTTTCCTTTCTCGAGTTCAATTTCAAGCGCTTCGTAAATGTCAGGGACTTCTCCTTCAAAGAGCACGTCTATGATAGGGCCTTGAATCCTTATTATTCTTCCTTCAGTCTGTTTTTTAGTATTTGCCATTTTATTGTGTGCTTAATGCAAGCAATTCATTAGTGATTCTTTCTTGACGCGATTTATTATATGAAAGAGTAAGATAATCGGCAATATCAAGAGCGTTGTTCTTTGCATTTTGCATTGCTACCATTCGGGCCGCTTGTTCTGATGTGAATGATTCTATAAGGCTGCTATAGAGTAGGACCTCAAGATAATAAGGTAAAAGATCGTCTATTATAGTTTCAACTTGAGGCTCAAATATATAAGGAAGCTCATCTTCCTGATGAGCAATTTCTATCGGAAGGATCTGATTAACGACAGGCTCTTGCGAGAAAATTGAATTGAACTGGTTGTACATTATTTTTACGCTTCCCACAGCGCCTGAAGTATATTCACGATCAATTATTTCAATCAGCTGAAATACCTTTGCATAATCGGGTAGGGTAGTTCCCATATTAAATTCGGCAACAACCTCGCTTGCCAGCTTTTGGCTAAATTGTTGCCCCTTTTTCCCAAGAACGATAACTTTCTGGTTTTTGTCATCTTGTTCAAGAAGTAACTTAAAAAGATTTGTGTTAAGCGATCCACACAGCCCTTTATCAGCCGATATCACGATGAGGAGAGACTTTGGAGAATCGTTGGTCTTAAGAAATGGGTGATTGTACTTTTCTATATTTACATAATTTACTAATCTCTTTGCAAGTTCACCGATTCTGTCTCTATAGGGCTTGTTATTCTCAACAGCCACTTGTGCGCGCTTAATTTTTGAAGCCGATATCATTTCCATAGCTTTTGCAATCTGTGCAATATTACTTGCTGTTTTAATTCTCCTTTTTAATAATTGTAAATTTGCTGCCATTATTTTAGAGTTTTAACAAAATTATTTAGCTCGTTTTTCAAATCTTTTTCTGTTTTTTCATCAAGTTTTTTACCATCGGATAAATTTTCATAAAGTTTTTTGTTTTTAACCCTTATGTATGAGTGAACTTTTTCTTCAAATTGGCTGATCTTCTCAACTGGAAGCTCGTCTAACGCGCCAGAGGTTGCTGCAAATATGCTTATAAATTCCGATGCTTCATCATATGGAGCAAATTGTGGCTGTTTCAATATCTCAGCAACTCTTTTTCCAAGATCAAGTTGTTTTTGTGTTTGTTCGTCAAGGTCGCTTCCAAACTGAGCAAAAGCTGCAAGCGATCTATATTGAGCAAGATTAAGCCTTAAGGGACCTGAAACTTGTTTCATCAGTTTAGTTTGAGCAGCTCCACCTACACGGGAAACTGAAAGTCCCACGTCAATTGCCGGACGAGTACCTGCATTAAATAAGTCGGTTTTAAGATATATCTGTCCGTCGGTAATTGAGATAACATTCGTTGGAATATAGGCTGAAATATCATCTGCTTGTGTTTCAATTATGGGGAATGAGGTGATGGATCCTCCTCCCTCGCTTTCCGCTAGTCTTGCGGAGCGCTCTAAAAGTCTTGAGTGGAGGTAGAATATGTCCCCGGGATATGCCTCGCGTCCTGCGGGGCGGCGCAAAAGCAGGGAGATCTGGCGGTATGCCCATGCATGCTTTGTAAGGTCGTCATAAATTACGAGAACGTCATTTCCCTTCTCCATAAAGTATTCTGCAATTGCGGTTGCCGTAAATGGTGCAAGGTATTGAAGTGCGGGCGCATCTGAAGCCGATGCCGCAACAACAATGCTATAGTCCATCGCGCCTTTTTCCGTAAGAATTGCAATGGTTCTGGCAATATTTCCTCTCTTTTGTCCAATGGGGCAATAAATACAGATTACTTGTTTTGCACCCAAATCTCGCTTTTTTTGATTCAAAATAGCATCTACCGCGATCGCCGTTTTACCCGTATTTCGATCTCCGATTATCAATTCTCTCTGGCCTCGACCAATTGGAATCATTGAATCAATAGCTTTAATACCAGTTTTTAAGGGGGTATCGACCGGCTGGCGTTCAATAACGCCGGGAGCAATTTTCTCAAGCGGATAGAATTTACCGCTCATTTTGAGAGGTTTGCCGTCGAGAGGGGCCTCTAGAGGATCAACGACTCTCCCTATAAGATTTTCGGAGACATTAACACCAAGTATTAAACCGGTGGTTTTAACCTCCATATTCTCAGAAATCGAGTTGGTGTCTGAGAGTAAAATTACTGAAGCTTGGTCTTCATCTAAGTTAAATACCAATCCGCGAGTTTTGTCTTCAAATTCGACTTCTTCTCCAAAACCGGCGCCCGAGAGCCCTGAGACCGTTACAATTCCATCGGCAACCGATAAAACCTTGCCAACATTCTCAGCCTTTGGAACTATATCCATTTTGGACAGTTTTCCTTCGAGTTGCGATATAAAGTTTTGTATTTCCGAATTTTGGTTTTTGTTTGCCATTTAGTTTTTTAAATTATCAACCGTGTTATCAATGTAATTTTTGATAGATAAGTCCATAATTGTATCATTAATAATTGCCTTTATCCCAGGACCAAAATCATCATTTTGTTCAAACACTACATGCTTATTGGAAAATTTTTTCAGGAGAGCACTTTTGAAAGTAGCGTTTATGGGATCGCTAGAAACAATTCTTACCATATTTTTTTGTGCGATGGTTTTCAATAGTCTTATGTAGTAAATTAGTTCCTTCCTACTTAATTTATTGAGGACAAAGGTTGCTACTTTTTGATTTATCTTAGTCTCATCAATTGTTAGCTTTGCTAATTGTTTTATTTGATTTTTATTCATATTTTTCAAGTTTGCTTATGTTTCTCTGTATAATTCTTTCCTTCTCCTGTTTTGTAAACATCTCAGAAAGAATTTTATCAAGCATTCTCTTTGAGATTTCAAGAGCGGCATCGGCAGCTTCGGCTTTTGCTCGGTCAAGTGCATCTGCGGCGGTTGCCTTCCCTTCCTCAATTATCCTGTCGGCTTCTCTCTTTGCGATTCCTGCCGCATCGGCTCTAATTTTGTCTGCTGCAGTTTTAGTTTCATCTATGATCTTTTCAGCTTCTAGGGTTGCCTTTTTTATAATCTCGTCTTTTTTTTCCTCGGCAGAAAGTAGCGCTTGATGAGCACTTTCAGCTTCTTCAAGTCCTTGAGATATTTTGTGCGCACGATCTTTTAAAGTCTTAAGTATCGGCTTGTACAAAAACTTTTTAAATACAAAAGCCAATATTAAGAAGTTTACAATCTGAGCGACAAACAATGCCGGTTCAAATCCGAAATCTTTAAATAGTTGCATATTTAAACAAGATTATTATCCAACGAATGCCAAAATAAGAGCGTAAATAGCGATAGCTTCAGCAAAAGCCATAGCTAAAAGCATTGCTGGTAAAATTTTGTTTGAAGCTTCCGGATTCCTTCCTATTGCTTCCATCGCCTTAAGTCCTATAAGACCAATTGCTAAGGCTGGAAAAATTCCACCAATTGCGATAACAGCTCCATGTGTTAAGGAAAATTGCATCTGGTGCTCACCCCCTTACTTTTTTCCCGAAAAGCATAGCTTTTGGGGGCCCCGTTTTTAAAAAAAAGAGGTTCATATTTAAATAATCTGGTAATTTTCATAAATTAGTGTGCCTCTTCAGTATGAGGCGAAATCATAATTGTCATAAAAACCATTGTTAACATAGAAAAAACTAGCGCTTGAACAAGCGCAACGATTGATTCGAGAAGCAAAAAGGGAATGGGCGCGACAAATGCAAAGAGAGAAGAGATCGTTGACAATACTACTTCTCCCGCATAAATATTACCAAAAAGTCTGAAAGAAAGCGAGATCATTTTTGTAACTTCAGAGACGAGCTCAAGTAGACCCACAAATAAAAGTATTGGATTAAGAGAGAAGAATCTCCTTAGGTATCCTCCAAGTCCGTTGTATTTTATGCTCAGGACGTGTGTTGCCACAACGGAAATTACTGCGAGAGCCAAAGTGGTATTGAAATCACTGGTTGCAGCGCGAAGTAGCGGAATAAACACGGTTTTTCCCTCCTCTGCTCGGAAAAAACCAACTGATCCAAAGCCGGGTAGAAGACCAATTATATTTATGAAGAAAATAAAAAGAAAAAAACTGGCAAACCAAGGATAAATAGTGCTGGTGAATTTTCCGGCGATTTGTTCTGTCGTATCGTGAAAATATGAAACGGCGGTTTCGGCAATTGACTGAAGATATCCGGGGACTTTTGAGATTCTGCTCCTGATTAGAAAAACGAAGGAGACGAGAATCAGGTCTACTAAAATAGTAGCGATAATTGTATTAGTGAACTTGAAATTTAAGGCACTAAAAATAACTTCAGGTGCGAGTGACACTTGGCCCATAGGCGATACATATTATATGGAATAAGAAAAACAGAGTCAATGGGATTTATTAATTCTGAAAGCGGTCAATCGAGTCAACTATTATTACAGGTTGTTCATCTTTAAAGTTGAGTTTGCCCTCAATAATAACAACACTATCTTTTATGAGTTGGTGTTTGTTCGCGTCAAAAGTCTTTGGAAACACAACGCATTCAATCGTATAGCCAATTTGGTCTTCAAGCGTTACAAATGCCATTTCAGCGTTGCTTTTGCGTGTAAGAATCTTTTTAATCGTGGAGAGAATTCCACCAACTTTAATCCTCGTGCCTTCTTTTTCCTCAGCAAGAGATGCGATCGCATGGGAAGTTTTCGCAGTAAGAGCAGCCAGATTTTGATTTAATGGGTGATTTGTGAGAAAAAAACCGAGTAGCTCACGCTCAAATACAAGTTTTTCTTTTTCTGAGAATTCTTCAATTGTGTCGTCAACCTTTATTTCATAGTGGGTTTTTGCCGGCTGCTCTGTGTCATCAAAAAGTCCAAACTGGTTTTTGTCACGGTTTTTTACTTCTTTTGAAATTTTGTCCATGATGTCAGGATAGATAGCAAGAAGGGCCGCGCGTTTTCCGAATTCGTCCATGGCTCCTGCCTTAACAAGACTTTCAACAGTTTTTTTATTTACCTTAGATAAATCCACTCTTGAACAAAATTCAGAAAGGCTTTTGAATGGTCCATCATTTCTTGCGTCTAAAATAGTAGTGATTGCGGCTCCTCCAACATTTTTGATTGCTGATAACCCAAACCTGACCTTAATCTTATTTTCTATACTAAAATCGGAAATAGAATAGTTGACAGATGGAGGTAGAATAGTGACACTCAGTCTCTTGCATTCGGCAATTGCTTGAGCGATTTTTTCATTCCTTGCAGGACCGCTTGATCCGCGAGATTCAGCCGTGAGAAGCGCCGTCATAAACTCAACAGGGTAGTGTGCCTTAAGATATGCTGTTCTGAATGCAATTGTAGCGTAACATGCAGCATGAGCCTTGTTGAAACCGTACCCGGCAAACGGTGCGATTAAATTAAAAAAGTCTCGTGCTTTTTTCTCAGTCAACCCGTGTTCCAGGCATCCTTTTACAAATAAGTCCTCCTGTTTTTTCATCTCCGCTGGAATTTTTTTACCTACGGCTTTTCTAAGCTTGTCAGCGTCAAGCCACGAATAACCAGCCAAAGTAATAGCGCTCAGGAGTACATCGTCTTGATAAGTTAAAACCCCATAGGATTGTTGAAGAATTTCCTTGAGTCTTGGATCAGGGTAATCAATTCTGGACGGATCATGTTTTCTTGAGATGAATTCAGGAATATTGGCCATTGGACCAGGGCGGTAAAGAGCAACCATTGCTTGAAGATCAAAAATCGATGTGGGACGAAGCTCTTTAATATATCGGCGCATACCGGCAGACTCGAGCTGGAAAATTCCAGTAGTCTCTCCGCTTGATAGAAGGTCATAGGTTTTTTTGTCGTCAACGGGTAGAGTAGAGAGGTCCACTTCTATGTTCTGATTTTCCTTAATAAATCTTAAGCTTTCCTCAATGATTGTTAAGTTGCGAAGTCCCAGGAAATCCATTTTGAGAAGTCCGACTCCATCTTCACCAACAGTATACATATCGTATTGGGTTATAACCTTGTCTCCGTTTGTTTCCTTTTGAAGCGGGGCATATTCGGTTAGGGGTTTATCGGCAATGACAACACCGGCGGCATGGACTGAGGCGTGTCTTGCAACGCTTTCAAGCTTCCTGGCAACATCTAATAATCTCTTTGTCTCGGGTTCTGTTCTGTATGCAACCGATAAGTCCGGGGACTGAGTAAGCGCATTATCAATTGTCATCGCATGTCCTTGCCAACCCGGCGGAATCATCTTTGCGATTCTGTCCGGCGCCGCATATGGCATTCCTAAAGCCCGACCCGCATCTCTTACCGCTGCTCTGGCCTCCATAGTTCCAAAAGTTATAATTTGCGCAACCTTATCATCTCCGTATTTGCTCGTTACATATTCAATAACCTCATCTCGTCTAATATCCGCAAAGTCCAAGTCAATATCCGGAGCGGAGGGTCTGTAAGGATTGAGAAAACGCTCGAAGGGTAATTTAAAGAAGAAGGGATCAACGTCAGTAATCCTGAGTGCGTATGAGACTACGGAGCCGGCGGCAGATCCTCTGCCTGGGCCGACTGAGATTCTATTATTTTTCGCCCAATTCACAAAATCCGCGACAATTAGGAAATATGCTTCGTAACCTTTTTTTGTGATGATAGACAGCTCGTATTCTGCCCGTTCTTTTCTTTCAGGAGTTATTTCTCCATATCTCTCCTCAAGCCCCAGCATTACCTGCTCACTTAAAAATTCCGCAGCGGTCTTGCCCTCCGGGACTTTGAAAACCGGCATGATCCATTGTCCTAGCTGTATTTCAAGTTCACACTTGTCTGCAATTTTGACAGTATTTTCTATTGCTTGTGGTAGGTCAATAAACATAGCTCGCATCTCGTCAGGCGACTTTATATAGAAATCAGGGGAGCTCAACATTGAGAGCTTTCGGTTTGGTGTGTCAATAGTTGTTTGTGTGCCAATGCAAAGCAAGATCTCTTGTGCTTCTGCATCATCTTTTTTAATGTAATGATTATCATTTGTAGCAACTATTGGTACGGCGTACTTTTTTGATAGAGCGATTAATTTTTCATTTAAAGTCTCTTGCTCGGGAATTTGAGGGTGACGCTGTAATTCCAAATAAAAATCCTCACCATAAATTTCAGAAAGCTTCTCGAGTCTTTTCTCGGATTCCGAGTTTTTGTTTTGAAGCAGCGGTTCGGATACGTATCCGTTAAGACAAGCAGACAGGCAAATTAAACCTTCACTATATTTTGAAAGGAGTTCTATGTCCGTTCTTGGTTTGTAATAAAAACCTTCAAGGTGAGAGACCGAAACTATTTTCATGAGGTTTTTGTAACCCTGCAAATTTTTAGCCAGTAGTATTAAGTGGTTATAGTCTTTATCCTCAACGGTTTTATCATGGCGAGATCCTGCGGTTATGTAAATCTCGCAACCTATGATCGGTTTTATTCCGGCATCTTTGCAGGCTTTGTAAAACCTTATCGCGCCGTAAAGAGCGCCATGATCTGTGATGGCAAGAGCGCTCATTCCTAAATCTTTTGCGCGTTCTACCATCAGATTAACGCGAGACAAGCCGTCTAAAAGGGAATACTCACTGTGATTGTGAAGGTGAACAAAATCTGCCATAAATTATTTCAACTTGCTTTTTGTGCCGGCCTCGCCGATGCTAGCTCCTTTATTTTTCTTATGTTGGCTAATTGTTTAGGTTGTAGATCCTCGAACAAAACAAGTTTCGGTTGACTTCCTTCCCCTTGTTTTGAGTTGTACTTAGATATGTATTGAGCTTTGTCAGCATCGGAGTAAAGGTTGTCCAGTTTTTCTCCCGGGAAGGGCGCCCTAAGCAATGTTGCACCTGCTGATACTCTAATACCTTCACGTTCAAACTTTTTATTGACTCTGTCCCAGAACACAACTGCTTCTTGTGGGGTCGTATCATCCAGCACAATCAATACTTCGTCTCCCCCAATTCTTCCAGCAATATCTACGCTTCTTACTTCACTGTTTATAATATCTCCTACATTTCTCAGAAGCTTGTTTCCTGCCGCGTGCCCAAATTCGTCGTTAACGCCTTTTAAGCCATTCACATCACCCAGCAGGACTGTTTTCGGAACGCTGCTTCTTTCTGTTTGTTCTGCTGCAACTGCCAGTCTCCTGTGTGTTTCGTCGTTTGACAACAGTCCTGTGCGCTCGTCAATTTGGGCTGTGTTCTCTGCTTTAGCTGCCATCTCTACGGCTATGCGATACTTGGTTCGTACGTCGTCTAGTTCCTCTTTTGTTTTTGCTAGTTCCTGATGAGGTTTGGGGGTTTGGTTTTGTGCTCCTTGTTTAAACTTTTCTATTCTTGGTCCTTGCTTTGCTTTCCAATCCAAGATGTTTGTTATTGCCGCTTCTCTTGTGGGTTCTCCTCGAAGACTCATCACACTATTTTACTCTGATTTTAAGGCTTCTTCAATTGCAGTTTTGATATCTGCAGTCGAGGAATTTGGGGGTAGGAGAGCCCGCGTTTTACCTATTAGGAATCCCACAATTTGTATTTTTCCGCTCTTGTAGTCTTCAACCGCTTTTGGATTTTCTTCCAATACTTTCTCAATAGATTTTGATAAGTCCTCGCTGCTTATATCAGCCGTTTTTTGAGTTGCCAAAATCAATTCCACAAGCTCTGCAGGGAGAGTTTTATCGAGATCTGGCTTTTTATTAATTATATAGTTTGCAAGTTGTTTGGCTGTTACAGAATGGTTCAGCCCATCCTTTACGGCCTCTTCAAAGTAATCTGCCAGAACCCGTTCACGTGTCAATAGGTTCGCGTCATAGGCAGTTATTTTATGTTCCTGTTCGAACCTTATTCTTTTTGCGTCCGGCAATTCTGGAATCTGTGACCTGATTGCGTTGATCTGTTCTTCGCTTGTAATAATTGGTGGAATATCGGGTTCTGGAAAATATCTGTAATCGTTTGCTTCCTCTTTTGAGCGTTGTGAAACCGTCGTATTTTTCGTTTCATTCCAGCCGCGAGTCTCCTGCGCCGGAGTTTTTTTCTCATCTAGAATTTCGGCCTGCCTTGCGAGCTCCACCTCAATTGCTTTGGCGACAAACTTAAAGCTATTAATATTTTTTACTTCAACTTTATATTTTGGCAGATCTGTCGCGTCTTCTGCCCGTAGTGAAATGTTAGGCTCAAGTCTCATCTCGCCTTTCTCCATGTCCGCATTTGAAACGTCAAGATAGCGGACAATTTGCTGTAGTTTTTGCAAGTACTGAGTGACTTGATAAGCGTTTTCAAAATCTGGTTCCGTTACTATTTCAACAAGTGGAACACCCGAACGATTAAAGTCGATTAATGAAGCTTTTTCGCCGTTAACAACCGAATGGGCAAGTTTTCCAGTGTCCTCTTCCATGTGAACGCGGCGAATTCTGATCTTTTTCTTTTTGTCGGAGCCTTCCTGTTCAAAAACTTCCATTTCCCCTTCAAGTCCAAACGGCTCATCATATTGGGAGATCTGGTAGCCTTTAGCAAGGTCAGGATAGAAATAGTTTTTCCTGTCGAACTTTGAATTATTTAAAATTCGGCAACCCAAGGCAGAGGCAATCATTATGCACCACTCAATCGCTTTTTTATTTGGGACGGGAAGTGCTCCCGGAAGTCCTAGACAAACGGGACAAGTGTGAGTGTTTGGTTTTTCACCAAAGTATTTTGCAGAACATGAGCAAAACATTTTGCTTTCTGTTTTAAGCTCTACGTGGACTTCAAGTCCGATTACTGCTTGGTATTTCATAAGCTGGGCCTTTCTTTGTAGATCTGAACTTCTTGCTCGTACTTATGCGCAATATTTAGAATCAAACTTTCAGAGAACTGCGGGCCCATTATTTGCATTCCAATAGGAAGACCCTTGTCAGAAAAACCAACAGGTACGTTTATTCCCGGAAGTCCTGCAATTGATGATGGCTCAACTAGGGCGTCTGCCATCTCGCCGTACATTGGATTATCTACTGATGCGCCAACGGGTAGGGCGGTCCAGGGATTTGTAGGAGCGATCAACGCATCCACTTGCTCAAAGGCATTGTTAAAATCGTTTACTATCAGTGTTCTTACTTTCTGAGCTTTTTTGTAATACTGATCGTAGTATCCTGCAGAAAGAGCATAAGTCCCAAGCATTATTCTCCTTTTTGCCTCATCTGCAAAATATGACCTGTCGTTACCAAAGCGAATCCCATCGTATCTTGCTAGGTTGGATGAGACTTCTGATCTTTGCAGAATAGTATAGACTGCAATTGATAAGTCGGGTTTGAAAAGTTTAACCTTTTTGATTTTTGCTCCTAAGCCTTCTACAGCTTTGATGGCTGCCTCAACTCGGGTTCGTACTATCGGCATGACCCCTTCAAGATATTCGTCGGAAATTCCAATTGTAAGACCCTTAATATCTTTATTTAAATTCGCCGTATATTTCTCGGCGGATCTTGGGGAAGTAGTTGCATCGTGAATATCGGCTCCCGCCAATATTTCAAGAATCAAAGCTGCGTCTTCAACTCTTTTTGTGATTGGACCGGGGCTGTCAAGCGAGGAAGCCATCGCGATCACTCCGTATCTTGAAACCCGTCCGTATGTTGGCTTAAGACCAACAACTCCACACCAATCAGATGGTTGGCGAATAGATCCTGCGGTTTCAGAGCCAATCGCAGCAATCGCTTCATCTGCGGCAACGCTTGCCGCAGCTCCCCCCGAAGATCCGCCCGGCAAATGCTCTGTATTCCAAGGATTTCTTGTGGTCCCGTAATCTGAAGTTTCGGTTGAAGATCCATGTGCCCAAGCGTCAAGATTGGTTTTCCCAACCATTACCATTCCGGCGTTTTTAAGTTTCTCAACGACTGTCGCATCGTAAGGCGGAATATAATCGTCCAAAACTTTACTTGAAGCGGTAGTTTTGACTCCAATTGTTGAAAAGTTATCTTTAATGGAAAGTGGAACTCCGAGAAGTGGTAGATCGTTTCCGTCTGTCATCATTTTGTCTGCTTCTTTTGCTTGCTCCAAAGCTTCTTTTTCTGTGACTGTTACATACGCTTTTACTTTTGGTTCAACCGCCTTGATTCTATCAAGCACCGCCTGTGTTAGTTCAACCGATGAGAAATTTTTGGCTTTTAAACCTTCCCGTGCTTCGCCGATTGATAGTTTACTGAGGTCACTCATTATCAAGAATTGCTTTTACCTTAAAAAATCCATTGTGTTGCGATTTTGTATTTGATAAGGCTGCTTCCTGGGGTAGGGAAGGCGCGGCTTTATCTTGGCGGGTTACATTCTCAAGACCCGTAACTTGAGATGTCGGCTCAATTCCCTCTGTGTTAATTTTCTCAAGGCTGTCAACGTATTCAATTGTTTGCTGAAGTTGTGTTGCAAACTTTTCTTCCTCCTCTTTAGTCAAGGGTAAGTTCGCGAGTTTAGCAATATGTTTAACATCAATTTTCATAAGAGTATTATATGATAAAATAGACAAAATGCAGAACAGTAAAATTCATGTGATTTTGACCGGCGGAAGAATAGATTCGGTTTGGGACGGACAAGTTGATGAGATAGTTATTAGCCGGGAATCCGTAATTCCTTCTTTTTTCAAATCCATTTCTCTCAATCTCGATTTTGAATTTACCACAATTTGTATGAAGGATAGCCGTGCGTTGACTCCTGAGGATCGCGAGAAAATTAGACAAACAATTGATGATAGCCAAACCTCAAGAATCCTCATAACTCATTGAGGGAAAAATCTACTAAGGAATACAGTGTATTACGTGGGGCCACTTGCGACAAACTATTTGATGGGACTAGCTACGGTTATAAGCGTTGATGGTGAGATTAATTTATTCTGTCCCACCATATTTCTTGCGAGTTCAGCAACCGACTGAGCAGTATTTCTGAAATTACTTCTATTTTGAACATCCATCCTATCAGCAGCTAAGCTAATATCTTGTTTTGAGAATCGTACTCCTCCTATTTTGGTATCAACACCATGAATTACTATGCTATCGAGTCCTTCAGGCGTAAAATGTGCGGCCATAAGAGGCTGTTTTCCTTGGTAACAAGTAAGTCTTATGGGGTTTTCGTTCGGATTGGCCTTTTTATTTTCATGAGTTTCAAGCTGTCCTTCACCAGGGAGCACTTTTCTTCTTGTTATGCCAAATGCATCATCTTTAATCAAGTCCCATTCCTGTGACGTCTTCTTGAGTTCTTGATAACCTAGTTGGCCGGGGGTTAAGGGAATTTCATTTGTTGCTGCTGTTTCATCAACCATACCACAATAATATCATATCCTACCAAGCTTATTCAGAATTACTTCTCTCGCTTTGGTTTCGATAGAGTCGTCTAAGGGTTCCAAGCGGAATTTTTCTCCATATTTTTGTTCAAGGGCTTTTGTTAGCAGTAGATCGGCAAGCTGCGGATTTTTAGGTAAGATTGGACCATGCAAATATGTTCCGAAAGCATTTTTGTAGACAATCCCTTCACTTTCATCTTTTCCGTTATTCCCAAACCCCTTGGTAACATTCCCAAGTCTCTGATTCCTGTAGTCAAGATAAGTTCTTCCGCCGTGATTTTCAAAACCAACAAGCGGTTCGGTTAGACCGTCAATTTTTGGTTCAACCAAAACATTTCCAGTTAGTCTTTCGTGGCGTTCGCCGGGATTTTCGGTAAAGAGAGGGAAGATTCCAAGACCCGGCAGCTGTTTGTTATCGGCAGTTTTGTAGTATCTTCCCAAGAATTGGTAAGCGCCACAGATAAAAAGTCCCGGAACGTTTTGTTCGATCTTGTCCATCAGCACCTTACCCTTTTTGCCTTGCAAGTCTCGGTTTACTATCTCTTGTTGAGTGTCCTGGGCTCCACCCATAAACATCAGATCTGATTGTTCGAGAGGTTTTTCCGAAGATTCAACAAAAATCTGTTCTACCTTGACTGAAATTCCTCGCCACTGCGCACGTTTTGTTAACACGATAATGTTTCCTCGGTCCCCGTATGTATTCATCAGGTCCGGATATAGCCAGCCAATTGTGAGCGTTAATTTTTTCATAATATTTTTTTGCCTGTTATTATTTTTCTCGCTTCAAGCATTGCAGAGTAGGTTGGAAGAATAAATAAAGTCTCGTCCGGTTTTGTTTGTTCGCACGAGGCATCAATTGCCGTTTCAAGCTCCGGAAAAATATTTGTCTCAAGTTTCCGGTCCCCCAGATATCGAATGCGAAGTCCCATATCATAAGCGCGGTCTCCGGAGATAAGGATTTTTGCATCAGTTGGTAAATTTTCAAAATCTACGTCCCAAATCCATGAGACGTCACGTCCATCCGGGATCCTATCATTGAGAACGAGTAAAATATTACCTTTTTTCCGCAGATCGCGGATTGCATCAATTGACTGATTAAAGCCGGCGGGATTTTTTGATAGAAGCATAACAATCTCGCGATTTTTATATTTTAAGATTTCCTGGCGGCCAAATGCAGGCTTAAAACCTTCAAGCGCCTCTCCAATTTTCTTTCCCGAAACACCAAAGACTTTATTTGCTACGAGCGCCGCGGCATTAACGTTGTAAATATTGTATTTACCAAAGAGCGTATGGGGTAGCTCGGGGAAAGTTGAAGATTTGGGGTTTGTGAATCCACATTTTGGACACTTGAAGCGACCTAAATGTGAATAAGAAATCTTTGAATATTGAAGCTTGGTCTGACAGTTAGGACAATATGTAAAATCAACATCATACGGCTTCTTTCCTGCTTCCATCAACTTCTCGTCAATTCCAAAATAGTATACGTTCTTCATTCCAACATTCCATGGAATACTGGATAGTTTTGGATCGTCTCCGTTTGTAATAACGATTGTTTGCTCGTGTAGATTTGAAAGGGCTTCTTCCCATTTCTTGGCAACGGTGTTTACTTCTCCGTACCGGTCCAATTGATCTCGAAAAAGATTTAAAAGCAGGATTGCTGTGGGGTTGGTTTGTTTGAGCGCTAAAGAAAAATTATTCTCATCAGTCTCAAAAATGGCAACATCATAGTTTAAGGCCCCGGTTAAGTCTGATTTTGAAATTAAAGTTGAGGCTATTCCATTGAGGAGATTGGCTCCTGCTTCATTTCTGAAAACTCGCATTCCTGTCTTTTCCAATATCTTCTGTAGCATAAGAGTTGTTGTAGTTTTTCCGTTGGTCCCGGCAATAAAAATGACTTTTAAGTCGGAATTTTTTGCCAAAATTTGCTTAACAAACTTAGAATTTGTTTCCATCGCAACATGTCCCGGCCACGTGGAGCCGCTGCCTAGTTTTAAAGTTTGGGAAATTAGCAAAACCAGTTTACCCAGCAATATCAGGAAGAAGTTCATGTGTTAATTATACTCGCAAGCTACATCTCTCGCAAAATTTTAATTCTGTCTTCAATGGGTGGGTGAGTGGAGAAGAGGTTTGCAAAAAAACCGGCAACTTTTCTTCCTTTGAATGGATCGGATATGTACAAATGTGCAGTGCCGGCGGTTGCATGTTTTAGAGGCTTTGTGTCTTTTGAGATCTTTTCAAGAGCATCTGCGAGCCCATCAGGATAGCGAGTAAGAAGTGCGCCATCGGCATCGGCCAAATATTCTCGACGACGCGAAACGGCAAGCTGAATAAGGGTAGCGGCGATTGGAGCAAGGATTGCAAAAACTATGCCGATTATTATAAAAATCCCAGAGCTATCGTTTCTGTCACGGTCATCTCCACGGAACCACATAGATCTCATAAAAACATCTGCCAAAATTGCGATTGAACCAACTAAAATTGAGACTACGCTCATAAGTCTAGTATCATAATTGCCAACGTGAGAGAGCTCGTGCGCAATAACTCCTTCAAGCTCGGCTTTGTTAAGTTTTTCAAGAATTCCGGTCGTTGCTGCAACAACAGCATGTTTGGGATCACGGCCGGTTGCGAATGCGTTTGGAGACGCGTCCTCCACCACATAAACTTTTGGCATTGGAAGGCCGGCCCCAATCGCAAGATTTTCAACGGTCGTGTAGAGAGTTCTATAAGTTGCCTTGTCGGCAAGCTTTGCTCCGTTTAGCGCAAGAACAATCTTGTCGGAATTGTAGTAGGAAATAAAAGATATTATTCCTGAAATTACTAGCATTATCCCGGCCCAAGACGTTCCGTATCCCAGGGCGCGTCCTATGACGTAGGAGACAGTTACAAAGAAAACAACAAACAGAATCATGATGATCCATGTTTTTGTTTTGTTGGAGCCAATCTGGTTATAGATATTTAATGCCATATGGTAAGGGCCTGAAGAGGATTAAAATTTGACCTTAATTTCCTTTTTCTCTTCTTCAGTTGCGGCAAAGAAGGGTTCCTGTGTAAAGTGCATCATGTTGGCAAACAAAACGCCGGGAAAAGTCTTAATAGCTGTATTATACGAGAGAACATTAGAATTATAAAATTGTCTTGAGTAGGAAATCTTATTCTCTGTATCTGTGAGTTCATCTTGAAGGTCCAAAAAGTTCTGACTTGCCTTAAGATCCGGATAAGCCTCCGCAACTGCAAAGATAGATTTTAATGCCTCACTTATTTGATTATTGGCTTTGGCTTTTTCCGAAAGTGTCCCGGCCTGCATAAGACTTGAGCGAGCCTTTGTGACTTCTGAAAAAACCTCTTTCTCGTGTTTTGCATAGCCCTTGACGGTTTCGACAAGATTTGGAATTAAGTCTGTTCGGCGCTTGAGTTGCACGTCAATTTGTGAAAGAGCTTCATTAATTCTCTCCCTCAAAACGACCAGATTGTTGTATGTGAACCAAAGGTATATAAGTAGAAGAAAAACTACAAGACCAATCAATAAGAGTGGGTTCATGTCAATATTTTCCCACAACGGAAGTTGTAAGTCAAACTACTTATTGAGTATCCAGTCGTGTAGTTTTTTGTAGGAAAATGCGTTGAGAACATCCTTTGGTTGACACCAACCACGTCTGGCAACAGATACTCCGTAAAACATGTTGTCCATTTGGTAAGTTGCATGTGCATCCGTGTCTATGGAAAATTTAACTCCTTGTTGTCGCGCTTCATATACAAGGCTATCGACAAGATCAAGTCGGGTGGGCCAAGCGTTTATTTCAATAGCCTTGTTATTGCGAACAGTAAAGTCAAAGACTTTATCATAGTCCAGCTCATAACCATCTCTCTGATTTATTAATCTTCCTGATGGGTGTGCAAGAATTCTTGCCTTGGGATGGGAAAGGCCCTTAAGGACTCTTTCTGTCATCTCATTTTTGGGAGTTTTGAAAACGCTGTGGATTGAGACTATTGCTCCATCAATATATTCAAGTGCCTTATCGTCAAGGGCAAGGTCTCCGCTTGGAAGAATATCGAGCTCGAGCATATTTAATACTCGTATATTTTTGTTACTCGAATGAAGTTGATCAATCTTGTCTTTTCTTCTTGCCATAATTGAATAAATTTGATCCTTCGTATGTTTTGATAAATTAGGATTATGTTCTGAAAAGGCAAGATATTCATATCCAAGAGAGCGGGCCTTGGCAAGCATTTGCTCCATGGTATTTTTACCCAGGTCGTGGCTCGGTTCGATAGGATAAGAGGAGTGTATATGTAGGTCTCCCTTTATGTCTTTTAATTCCACTAAGGTGGGAAGCGCTTTACTCAGTGCCAGATCTATCTCACCTTTATTTTCTCGTATCTCGGGTGGTGGAGTCTGCAGGCCAAGGAATTCGTAGAACTCCTCCTCGGTCTCAAAAGTTTTCATGGGTTGACCCTTTTCTTTCAAAAGTTTTATTCCTTTCTCAGAAAGCGACCAGCCATGCTTTAGTGCATATTCACGAAGCGCGACATTATGATACTTGCTACCTGTAAAGTGTTGAAGGAGTGATCCGAAGCTTTCAGGAGTTTGTGCGATTAAATCTATTTGCTTTCCTCCTGTGACAAGCATTGAGGAGGAAGCTGTACCTCTTTCTATAACGCGTTCAACTCCGGGGTATTTGGTGAAATGCTCAATTGTTGCGGTGGGGTTTGTTGTCGCGACTGCAAAATCAACGTCGCCAATCGTATCGCGCATGCGCCTCAGGGATCCAAGAGGCGAGACGTGTTTTGCGTGCGGATCACGTCTTAAATACTCCTCAACCTTTTTTGCCAAATCAAAAGCGTAGGGTAGAGGCATTCGAGTCGTTTTGCCCTTGCCTTCACTAAATTCTCCAAGAGCGCGAAGAATATCGGACTGCGATTTTTCACCAAAAGTTTCAAGCTCCGCGATTCTTCCATCTGTTGCCGCTTTTTTTAGGTCTTCAAACACGGTTTTTGGATCGTTAAGTTTTAGAGCTGTCACCAGCTTAAATGCTTTTTTGGGACCCAAAGAAACGACATCGAGTAGCGGAAATACGCTCGCCGGAACTTGGCTTAAAATGTCATCAAAATGTTTTGAATGACCTTTTTCATAAAGCTCCATCAAATGCTCACGAATGGATGTTCCTATTCCCGGAATTTTTTCTCCACTATTTAATAAATCTTTAAGTTCGGTCGGTAAATGCCCGATTGTATCTGCCGCTTTTTGGTAAGCAAGAAGCTGGAAAATATATTTCTTCTCGTCCTTTATGGAGAAAGCTGCAGCAACATTTCGCAGTATTTTTGCAACTTCACGGTTAGACATGATGATATTGTAACGCCGCGTTGAATCAAGATCAATAATTTAGTAAAATTAAGACCGCCCAATTTTTTTTGGGGGCGTAGCTCAGTTGGTTAGAGCACCTCCTTGTCAAGGAGGTGGTCGCGGGTTCAAGTCCCGTCGCTCCCGCACATAGTTAGAATTGTTGACAAATAGTTGTCCGGAGTTTAATATCTTTCTATCCCGCACGGCGGGGAAGGTCCGCGTCCACTGTCCTCGCGAATTTATTCATTTAGAGATTCTTGCGTAATTTTATGGCTAAAAAAAAGAAAATTAAAAACGAACAGCTTTTACAAATATCTCCATCCTCTTATAAAAGCCTCATGTACGGATTTATAACAGTCATAGTATTATTCATAATTCTTTTTCTTGGCGCAAAGCTTTTCTCAAGAGCCCAAAAAGGAGAGATTACGCCTGAAGCAGCCCAAACTCAAGCTGTCGTTACACCGACTGTGAGTCCAGCGCCGAGCGAAGCGCCCACTGTTGTTGCGCAGGTTGTCGGTTCTCCTCAACAAAAAATTGTAGGGAATTCCTACAAGGTTGGGGAAGGAGATAGTTTATGGGACATTTCGGTTCGAGCTTACGGTGACGGCTACCGCTGGCCGGAAATTGCTTCTCTCAACAATATTCAGAATCCCGACCTAATCTATCCAGGTCAAGTCTTCAAGCTCCCCAAGTAATCTGAGCGAGGAACGGGAGTCGGACCCGCCACCTTCTCCTTGGGAAGGAGACATTCTACCGCTGAACTACCCTCGCGTTTGAATATTTTATATTTTAGTAAGCCCAAACTCAACACTGTCGTTTGACACGCAGTAATCTACATGCTAACAATAAAGATATGTCGGTAGATATTGGTGAGATTGGTGCATCTATAAAAGATAGAGCCGTAAGCGCTGTAAGGAGTCCTCATCATTCAAGACTCACAGAAACTAGCACCCAGAAGCATAGCCGGCAATCACAAGAGGGGAGACTGGGGGATTTTACTCAACAACAACAGGCAAGGTATGAAGCAACATACAAGCTGCAAGAAAGCCAGCGAAAGGCAGAGGCAGCACGGCTTGCCCAACAAGTGAAGGACTCTTCCCCCAAAGACGTGTTTGCCACCCTTGCAGGTAAAGTGTCGAAACCTTCCGAGCCCACCGACGTAACAACTGCGCCCGAACAAGAGCGCACGGAAGACCTTAGGACATGGTTTGAGCGGACTGCAGACAAGGTTGAAGCAACACGCGCGGACATAAATTTGAGAAAAAGCGGAAAGCATAAGTATTCGTATCGAAGCCAACAGGAAGATTATCCAGGTCAATGGGAACATACTTTTGCCTATTGGATGAGAAACAGTTCGGAAAAATCCGGCGAGATTAGCGAAAGACTTAGGCTGTTATCAAATTCCGGAAATGATTACGATAGACAGTTGGCTTCGGCACTTCTTAAACGTTTTAAGCCCGATAGACATTCTCAGCAACCCAAGGAGTTTGCGCCCGGTAGTCTAGGCTATATACCAAATGAAGAGCATGAAGCCGATAAGTATCTGACGGCAAAACCTTTATATGTTTTGCAAAGCGATGTTGAATTTAGTACTCCTAATCCTGACCCAGCGTTGACAAAAGTAATAAACCTTGAAGGAACACAGGTTACGCAACGGGTTGCGAACCTGATTCAAAACACCAAGGCAATGTATGATAAGTTTGGTAAACATATGGGTCACCCAAACGGTATGCCGCATGAGGAGGCTAGGCAGTTTTGGACGTTTATAGAAGAACACCCCGATTATACCGTCTGGTAGAATGTTTCCCCTCGGGTTTGACCCCGGTGTCCTGCCTAAATAGGCTTATCTTTGGTATAATCCAGAAATGTTATCGCCCGACTTAAGAAGATTTGGTGAGCCGACTGATCAGGAAAGACGTCTCCCGCCGGGCTTTAAATTGCTCTTGTCGGGGCCTGGGTCTGTACTTCCGTTTGCTTTTCAGGATGAAAGTTCTACCCAAACTACTCTTGTTACCTCCAAAAACATGGGTATTGCTGCTTCAGTAGGACACGGTTTGAGTGAATACGCTTTGGCTAGAATCATCTCAGAGTACGCGGAAATCCATGCACTAACAACTTCTCTTGTTGGAGCGAAAAACCTTGTCGTTGCTCGTAACCCCGTAATCCTGGGGAAGAATATCGATGGAGCTTTGGTCACAAATTCATTACCAGTGCCCCAGCAGCTTGATTTCAATTCACAGGAAATCGGATTTCTCGAGACCTACTTTAAGTTATGGCCAAGAGACTCTCATACAGTTTTGGGAGATCAGGTTCTGTCTCGTTCGGACTCTTGGAGAGGGGATTACCCAAAGCGTAAAGTTTCACTTCTAGGAGAAGGAGGCAAAGTTCTCACTAGGAAGAAGGCCGTTCTTGTAACTCCCGATGTCTGGCGATATGGACGAGACGAGGTAATGGGTCTAATGAATTTAGGGTTTAAAGTGGGTAGTATGCCATTTGTGGAAGCAGGTAAACAGGAATATGTCTTCAACGAGGAGCACATAGATGGACATGTGACTCTAATAGAAAATGATATGGGGAATATGTATCTATTGGTGGCGAAGTCATATGCCAGGCAAGGAGGCGGAACCGGAAAACAGTTGAGGATTGCCTCAGAGACTGTTGGAGCAGAGCTTATCGAAATTGAAGATGGTGGTCTGCCTCCGCTGGCTTTTAATTTATTACAATTCGAAGACGGAGCAATTGCTATGACAGACGGGGCAAAGGAACTCGAGGAGGCAGCAGCCCAGATAATGGGAAAAGAAAGGGTCTTTTCAACCCGGTCTCCGTTAGAAATTATTCCCTCGATGACTCGCGGAGGAATTCGCTGTTTGACCAACTTAGTACCGGCAGTTTTGGTTTAAATCGTGACTCAGTTGCTATTTGACACTTTTGGAGCATTTTGATAATATAAATCGTGCCGCTCGAAAAAAGTACTAAAACAAGACGAAAATACATCTTTGTCTCCGGAGGAGTCATCTCAGGCATCGGAAAAGGAATAACTTCAGCTTCAATTGCGCTTCTGCTCAAACAGGCAGGTTATAAAATTGCTCCAATTAAGTTCGAGAATTACTTGAATCTTGACGCTGGCACAATCAATCCTATTGAGCACGGCGATCCGTTCCTTTGCGAAGACGGGACTGAGGGAGATATGGACATAGGCTCATACGAGAAATTCCTAAATGAAGATATGGGTCGTGACAACTTTGTTACGATGGGAAAGATCTATCAAACAGTTATTGACCGCGAGCGCCGATTTGAATATAACGGTGAGGACGTTGAAGCGATTCCTCATATAACTGATGAGATTATTTCAAGGATCGAAAGTGTAGGTAGAAAGCGCGATGCTGACATTGTAATGATAGAGCTTGGAGGAACAGCCGGCGAATATCAAAATGTATTTTACTATGAGGCAAGTAGAATTATGACTCTCAAAAACCCCGGTGACGTGATCCATGTTCATGTTTCATACGTTCCTACTCCTTCTCACCTTGGAGAACCAAAGACAAAACCAACCCAACTTTCCGTTCGTACGTTAAATTCCATGGGAATTCAGCCTGATTTTATAGTTGCAAGATCTGAGAAATACCTAGATCAGCGACGCCGCGACCGATTCGCACTCTTTTGTAATATGGACGGGGAGCATATCATTTCAAACCCCGACGTTGAAACGGTTTACGAAGTTCCTCTGGTTTTGCACAAGCAAGATCTTGACCGTAAGATTTTGACAAAGCTAGGATTGGAATCAAAAGATCCTGATCTCTCAGAGTGGGAGAAGTTGGTCTCAAAAATTAAGGGACCCAAGAAGAAGACTGTTAATATTGCCATTGTTGGTAAATATTTTGGAACAGGGGAATATCAAATCCGAGATTCTTATGCTGCGCTGTTTGATGCTTTGGATCATGCCTCATGGTTCAATAATATTGAGATTAAAACCCATTGGATTGACGCTGAGAAAGTAGAAAAAGAAGGAGTAGAAATAATTGGTAAGCCGGACGGAATAATTGTTCCAATCGGGTGGGGAGTAAGGGGCGCTGAAGGAATGATTGCGGCGGCTTCTTATGCGAGAGAAAATAAAATCCCATATCTTGGGCTTTGTTATGGCATGCAGCTTGCTGTTATTGCTTATGCAAGAGATGTTTTAGGTTGGCGCGATGCCAACACAAACGAAAACGAAGACAAGACCACCCACGCGGTAATTCACATTATTGAATCGCAAAAAGAACATATGAAAAACAGATCGTATGGTGGGACAATGAGGCTTGGAAGCTGGGAAGCAGTAGTTAAGAAAGGGACTCGCGCTTTTGAATTCTACAAAGAGTTTGGGGAGATGGACGAGAAAACCGGGTTGACCTCCGAGCGCCACAGACATAGATATGAATTTAACAACGAGTTTGCCAAAGACTATGAGGATAAGGGTCTTGTCATATCGGCTCGTTCAGTTATGGAAAACTTGGTCGAGATAATAGAGCTGTCCGAAAACGAGCACCCGTTTTACCTTGGGACTCAAGGACACCCTGAATATAAAAGTCGCCCCCTTAAGCCTCATCCATTCTTCATTGAATATCTCAAAGCCTGCGCCAAATAATCCTCTTCTACTTTTGAGCCGTCAAAAGTAGCAAAAGCTCTCTTGCGCGCAAGCCGGGCTAATTTTCTCGCTTGCTCGTCGGGAGGAAAACCTCCCCCTCCGACAGTTCGTCGGGTCTCCCCCTGACTCGTTCGCTCCAAAATATTCACGCCCTTTGATGCGCATGCAAGATATTGAAAGAAGCATGCTCCATTACTAGGACGAACAGTGGATTTTTTGCTTCGGAATTTGTATAATAACAACTTATGCAAGATCTAGCGTTACGCGAAGGCAAGCAAGTCAGAGTCGTTCAAAAAGTAGTTGAAGGCAAAAGGGAGCGAAATGTTCCTTTTGTCGGTCTCATCTTGAGAGTCCGTGGACAGGGTATTAACAAGATGATTACCGTGAGACAAAACCTTGAAGGAATTGACGTTGAGCGAATTTTTCCTATCTCTTCACCCACAATTACCAAAATTGAGTTGGTTGAAGAGAAAGCTAGGAAAGCGGGCGGCAAAAAGAAGAAAAAATCTTCTAGATAAGCATTACCTGCTCCCACCTCTTTCATAACTCTTACCCAATTCTTCTTGCCTTATAAATTGCTCTCCTTAGAATAGTTTTATACATGAAAAGGCGAGGAGGTGAGCATTATGGCTAGTAGGAAAAAAGGCTCAGGACGAGGTTGGCATGGAGATTCCGCGGGACATGCAGCAGCAGGTAGAAAGGGAGGACTTGCATCACGAAGAAGAAGGCAAGGATCTGGTTCCCAAATGTCCATGTAGCATCTAACTTGGAGGAAAAAGCAGCTGATCACAGCTGCTTTTTTTGTGCGAATTGCTTGACAGATAGCAAAATCTTTGTCTAATATTAGAAACACGTAAGATTTACGTAAAAGAATTTATATATATGCCGGACTTGTCAGCTTTTCGCTCTAAAACTTATTCGTTTGAAAAAAAGTTTTTACTTACAGTTTACAAAGGGATATATAAGACAAAAATCAAAATGGAGTGTGCTCCTACGGCAGTCAATACGGGTCAGCTTCCTCATACCTACAAAGTTTTAAGATCCCTTCTTCCCTCGGTTTTCAGAACCCGCTGTTATAACGAGAATAATTATCCGTTCTCAGTTGAAGTGAAAAAAACAGAGCTAGCACATCTTTTTGAGCATGTGATGCTTGAATATCTATGTCAATATAAGATTGCCATGGGGCACAAGCGTGTAAGTTTTGCGGGTGTTACTGATTGGAATTGGAGAGATGATCCCTACGGGACATTTCACATAACTCTCGAAATTGGAAAACGCGAGCAGATGGCTTTTGATCACGCGTTTAAAAAGAGTGTAGCTTTGTTTGAAAGTCTTTTCAACGAAAAACAGATGGCGTAAGCTTATCCATCTGTTTTTCTAGATTTACCAAACTATTCCTCGTAGTCTGGAGTTTCTGCAGTATCTTCCTCAAGATCTGTATCCGTATCAAAGTCGACATCGGAAGTTTCTCCTTCTTGAGTTGTTGTGTCTTGGCTTGCTTCCCCGACTCCACCCTTACTTCCTTCAGTTTCGGTTTCCGTTTCGCTTTCTTGGTTCATTGTTTTCTTTGGATCTTCAAATAACATTTAATTTCACCCCCTTTCCATTAATATTTATTGCTTAATGTTAAAGTAGGGCAGCGGGAAGCAAGTAAAAGTGGAGTAAGAAAATAAAAAGAAAAACGGGTAATAAATTTTATCTAAAACCAAGTCCCGGATCAACTCCAGCATCAAAAGGAATTTTTACTTCCTCATCTGTAAAGTTATATCTTTCTATTCTCCAGCCATTTTTAAGTGTAACAACGGATGCGGGTGTGGTGTCTATTTTTAAGCGATTTTTTCTCCACCATTCGTACGAAAGATATGGATTATTAGCAGCAGGCGTTGCAACTACTATATAAGTTATGTTTTTTTTGGCAAAGTAGGAGGCATTTTTATTCGGTCGCACTTTTTGCTGTTGGAGCAGCGCGTATTTTGGGCCATAGCCAATAATATCCGGAGTGTAAACGAAATATCCAAATTCTTTTTCTTTCCCGGAATAAACCTTGCCAGCCATGTTACTTAAAAATTTCCACGAAGTTTCATGAATTCCAATAGTGGTACGCGAATCGGAAATGTCAGTCAGTGCCGTCCTAATATTTAGAATATAAATAATCCCGAAAATCAAAAGAAAGAGTGGTTTATATTTTGAAGTTGAGAATGATGAGAAGATTAAGAAAACGAGCGGGAAGAAGGGGTAGAAATAAAAATATAGAATTGGGCCGCGATTAATAAGAGTTGTAACAAAGTACCCGACGTAAAAATAAAGGAAGAGAAAATAGATATTCCTGTGCTTTTTATTTTTGATCTGGGTGATAAAAAAGAAAATAAAAATCGCTCCTGTTACGCTATTTAAAAGATGCGGGTCAAATCTGAGAATTTCAACGTTTGTTGTCAAAAGCATACTGCGAACCGAGAGCATGTTCGAAAGACTATACTTGACTGAGTCGCCACTTGTTGGGGATAGGTATCTCATAACAGAATGGAGCATTAGGAACTGATGCTTGAGTTCGAATGCAACAAAGTTGAGCAGCGGAAGAATGATTAAGAGCAAGGCCAGCAGGTGGGCTCTTTGTTTTGTTCGAATCAATTTAAACACCAAAAGAATCACAGATAAAGCGAATAGAGGAATACCGATAGCAAGCTCGAAATGAATTATCAGACCCGAGATAAGTACGTAGAGCGCGAGGAGTTTAAAATCTTTCTTCTCAAAATATTTAACCAGGATAGCAAAATTGATTGGGATTAAAAACATTGCGCCGTCCGGATTGAACATGCCGTGGGCATGGAAAACCATATAGAGCGCGGTCATTGAGGCAAATAAATATCCGGTCAATTCGTCAAATAGGCTTTTGCCTACCTTATAGCAAGCAAATGCAAAAATAGCGCAAAGCAAAATCCAAAACCAGCCAACCACAACAGGACTTCCATTTCCCAGGAGATACGCCGGATAATTAAGGTATATCCATAAAGGCCCATGGAAAAGACCCTCTACGCTGCTTTTTGGACCAATCAAAACTATTTTTTTCTGTGTAATTTCAGCAAACAATAAGAAGTCGCGTGCTATGTCAGAAGAGAAGGTAATGTCGCCATTTATGACCCACCAGGAGGCAAGAATTAGTGATATTACAATCGCCAGAATGAAACCAAGTTTTAGCCTTTGAGACATTTTCTTGATTATAGCATTTCGGAAATTTGACCCGGAGGAGTAAAATATAGGGGTGAAAGAAACGTTTGCCATTGGGCAAAGTGGAAGAACGCCGGACGGCGGATACCTGAGCGTTGTAGAAAAAAGCAAAACTTCTGATTTCCAAATTCCAGGCAGCACCGCAAGACACGAGGGACACCACATGTCACCCAATCCTGAGAATGTGAGAGGGGCCTCAATAAACCCCAAAGGAGATTCCCTGGGACAGACAGAACTGATTACTTTTGATCCTAATGCTGCTCTTCGTCCTCACAAAAAAGGAATGGGTGGGACGGGCTGGGATAGATATATAACTGTGGCCCATGGATATAGTGAAAATAGCGGATCTGATGGTGACGCAGAGGAAGATGAATTGGCATATGTATTCGCCGGAGTTCTAGAGGCAAGAAAAGTGATGGGCCATTGGGAGATCCAGGATGTTGCCCACGAAGTGAAACATGGGAAAGAAGTCAGTGTATTTTATACTCCTCCAAGCGGAGAAACCCAAATTCAAAAGCAAAACGTGGAATGGAGTGTGAAAAGAGTGGAAGTGGTCATGGAGCCAAACAAGGAATACGAACCCGAGCTCGCCCTCGCCGCATAAGCTAAATCGTTGATATAATACCCCTAATGCAAATAAGACAATATCAACCGGCAGACAAAAAATCAGTTTTTGAGCTACACGTTCGTGCTTTGGAAAATGAAAAGGCACGGATGTACACGGGTCATTGGGAAGAAGACTTCAATAACATTGAAGGAATTTACCTGCAAAATAGAGGAGATTTTTTAGTTGGTGAAATAAGTGGAAAAATTGTAGCAATGGGTGGTTTAAGAAAAATGACTAATGAAATTGTAGAAGTAAGAAGAATGAGAGTGGACCCAGATTTTCAGAGAAGAGGTCTCGGGCAAGAAATTCTTGATGCATTAGAACTGAAAGCTAAGGAGTTGGGATATAAAATAATCCAACTAAACACATCTGCTAAACAAGTCCCCGCTCAAAAATTTTATTTGAAGAACGGTTATAAGGAAATAAGAAGAGAAACAGAGGGTTGGGTAGTTGATAATATTATTTACCAAAAGCCAATAAAATAAAAGCTGTGAACCTAACTATCCACAGTTCGAACCCACTATTAAGTTTTGGGCAACTCTAAGTTCATCTTACGAACGTACGGATGACAAATACACGGACGGTTGACACAGAAATATAAATAGCAAATACTTATGTATATGGAAGATAATATTAAGACAGAAAAACAACCAATAGAAAATTCGGCATCTGAACAAATTCCGCCCACTTCCAATGTTTTAGAGCCTAAGCCTAAACATAGACCCCCGATTATAGTCACAATTATCATTTTATTCTTATTAGTAGTCGGAACTGCCTCTGCGTATTTATATTTTCAAAGAAGCATGACAAAAACAGTCGGAACCCTCTGTGACCCATGTGAAAACTGGTCGTCTCCAACTCCTGACCCAACCGCCAATTGGAAAACATATACAAACAATTCGGCAAGCTTTTCTATAAAGTATGATCCACTCTGGAAAATAACAGATAATAATAAAACTGTGTTTTATAATGGGAATCCTTCATGGGAGGTTAAATTTAACATTACTGAAGGAACCGATCTATACATCAATATATCGGAAAATGGAAACTTCAAGAATGATGAGGATTATTTAAATTTCTATAAAAAAGAATTTAGCTATGGCTCAGGGTTAAATTCTGGTAATTCTGAAGAAATTAAAGTTGATGGTATCAATGCATTACTTACTAAAGAATCAAAGACACCGACTGAAAAAGGGCAAAAAGGAGAACCTCCATTCTGGCACACAGAAGTATTTGCATTCAATGATGGAAAGACCTATGATATTTTACTCAAGAGCGATTTAAAAAGTGGTAACCAGGAGCCTCTACTTAAGCAAATCCTTTCGACCTTCAAATTCATTAATAAACAGGAATCAGGCAATGAATTAAATAAATTTATTTCCTATAAAATACCTGAAGGGTGGAGCGATGTTACCAAACCCGCTTCAGATTCAATATCAATTGAGGACCCCAATTATTATTCCGGTAGTTCTGACCAGTTAGGAATTGCGATATACAGATCTACAGCTCTGGGTAATTTAGACTATTATAAAAATTTGTATAAAGGAGCAAATCAAGTTAAAGGAAATACGGTAATTGATAATGAACCGGCAATAATAGTTGATATGAATTACGAAGGACACTCCTTGGACTATGATGTTATTAAAAATGGATTTATGTGGTATATAAGTTTTCAATCAGCAGGACATGCGGAGCAAAAATACAACAAAGAGATCCAAGAGTTTATTAAATCAATAAAATTTAAATAATGGAAGAAAGTATTAAAATTGAAAACCAGCTATTATCGACCTATTACCCTGATGGAGTATCGAACCAAAATGAGGCTAAAAAATAAATATGAAAAAGATTATAACCCTAAACTGCTATATTTCCACGCTCAAGCGGTTCGAACCTCTTGCCTGAGTGTTCCTTTATGTGACGCCTACGGGAGTCGAACCCGTCCTACAGGGATGAAAGCCCTGTTTCCTAACCGATAGAAGAAGGCGCCGCGACTTACAATTATATTAAAGTGGGCCTCAAACATCAAATCAAAAGAAAACATTCCCATTTCTGAGAATGCTTTCTTTGTTTACAAACCAGTTTTTAAAGCTTTTTTGATAGCTTTACTAAAATGTCACGTGCAACCTCTTTTCCTCCAAGTCCAAAAGCCAAGCCACCGGCCAATGCTACCATCGCTATGATTCCTGCAAAAAGAATCTTTATCAAATCACTTGCAATACCAAGCTGATTTAAGGCAATGAGGACTGCAAATACTACGATTGCATATCTTCCTGCGTTTGCTACGGTTCTTGCTGATTCGCTTGAAACGCCACTAACTGATGCTAACAAAAGGTCATGTACCAGTCTTCCGACTACAAAACCAACTAAAAGCAAAAGTACTGCAACGATTACGTTTGGCAAGAAAGACAAAAAGTTATTTAGGATAACAACGAATTGTCCAAGCCCCCAAATGTCTGCTGTTGGAGCAAGAAATAAGACGATTACAAACCAGCGTGCGAGTTCTGCCAAGAAATTGGTCCATGAAACTCCCTCGCGGCTTTTGCTTTCAGGAACCCCATATCTATCCAAAAGCGAATCAAGCTTTACAATTTTAAAGACCTGAATTAAAACTTGCTTCACGATGGACGCAATGATCAAACCGATCAAAAGAACAATGAGACCAGTAATAAAACGTGGGACAAAAAGGGCAGCTGAAGCAACTGTATTGTTAAGAGTTGTCGTAAATAATTCATTTACGTTCTCAAACTGCATATTATTTCACCTCCTCTCGTAATTAAGTCTAGAAAAAAAGCTAACTCTTCCCAGAAGTTAACAAGAAAAGATTGATTTGTCAATGCTTTTTTCACTTTCTAGGTTCGGGCTTGTTGATTTAGGTTCGGGTCTTCTGATAAAATTGAGTGTTCGAATTTTAGTTCGGGCCGATAGCTCAACGGTAGAGCAAAAGCCTTTTAAGCTTTTGGTTCTGGGTTCGAATCCCAGTCGGCTCACAATTTGAGGTTATTTTCTTGGAGGAAATACCCCAGCATCAAGTTCACTCACGGGTTTTTGCTCACCTGGCTTATATGAAAATTGATCCTTCAATTTAGCGCTAAGATCCTTACCTGCAAGACCTTCATCTAAACTTTCTTTTATTGACTTAACAACTTCATCTAAATTGGTGATGTTTGGTTTTTCAAGATGAGTTACTCCTGCTGTTCTGGCATCAACTTGCGGTTGGTCGGAGTATCTTATTACACCATGCCCTGCACCGGGATTATCGGAAAGACTGATTACAGGAACTCCAGATTCAACAACTTCGTTTATAGCTGGGAGAAGTTCGTTTTGTGTTGCACCGTTAGCATGCCCAATTAGTATCATAGCGTTGGCATCTTTTGCAATTGTTCTGAGAACGTCAGGAGACATTCCAGGTAAAATATTTACTATTGGGATTCTGTGTCCGCTTTTAACTTCAGGTTCTTTAGCAGCGTTTGGTTCTCCGGGAAACTCAGTCATAGTTTTACCTATTATACCACTGGATTCTAATTCCTATTGGTAGTTGGTCAGTAGATTTGAATTGACTTCAGGATTTTGAACTATCTTCCATTGTTCTAAAGAGGCCCGAATCTGGTTTCCAATTCAAAACATTTGGCTCACAAGTTAGTGCTTTGTTATTGCGTGAGTAAGTTCTGCTTCGGCCTCAGCCTCCGTAATGTGTTTGTGTTTCAGATTGTGTGAGTCAATACTTTTTGCAATCCAAATCATTGCAAATTGCGATACTAAAACCGCAACCGGAATGACCCTCAATGAAAAGTCTGATGAAATAAATTTATAAGCCGCAATCAGCGCCAAAATTGAGGTGATCCTTCCAAGATTTAAATAAACCTCCTCGTCATAGATAAAGGAGTAGTGGTTATGACCGGTTTGAGCTTCTTCTCTGTCAATAGAGTCATTGCTAAGTGAGGCATAAGAGACTCCATAAAGGGGATAGCCAATTGAAGTTGTTGCGATAAGAAGTAATGCTCCAAGCCCCGAGTAAAGAAGACTAAAGGAAAGTGTTCCCAGGAAAATCAGGATAACACCTACGGCAAAAAGTGCAACCCTATGTTTTTGTGATAATTTTCTCCCGGTAAAGTATGCAGCTATGACTGATAGTACCGATGCCAGTGATTGCACAAGCCCGAGCTTATCTTCATTCCCAACGAAAATTAAAATGAAAAGAGTTGGAAGGAATAGCTCAACCCCATGGTATAGACCAACAAGGTAAGTAAATACTCTCATGTCATTCCACGTTTTTGTTACCCTTGATAAGCTTACTTTGGAAATTGGGTCAGTCTTAACATTGGAATTTTTGAGGCAGTAGCCTGAGATGAAAGAAATCACAATAGCGGCCAAAGCTATTGCTCTGTATGCAAAATTTATTGAGTAAAGATTTACTTTATCACCGAATACTAGTACCCAACCTATGATTATGGGGACCAAGATTGATAATAGTATGCCCGAGGCAGCCTCAAGGCTTGAGAAATAAATTCGGTTGGTTGTGTCCGTGGTTTTTATTGTCAGAAGGGTTCTGTTTGCCCAGAAAAAGCCCGCTCCAATACCCAGCAATCCCCCAAACAAAATGGCTATTGGATAATTGACACGTGGCGAGAACATTAAAAGAAAAACTGTTAGTCCTTGCAAGATGTTGCCCGCCATAAAAAGAGCTTTGGGACTAAATCTTTTTAGGAAAAGTCCATTTATATAAAAAGTTACGGGTAGGGCAACGCACCAAGGTAGAAAATATGTGGCGATTAAAAAAATATCATGCGAATTTCTCCACAAAAAAGCATTGGTAAACAAATATAAAACAGGGTCGATGATGTTATAGAAAAATATTGCCTTGATAAGTCTCTGTCCATCAGCGCTCAATGCTCTAAAATATGAAATCTCTTTTGAGATAGTTTTTTTAAATAAATCCATTCAAAAATAATTATACCAAGCTTTACTTAAGTTGGCTCAGAAGTTGTTTGAGGAATGTATTTGAAATATTCATATCGGCATTTTCAATGAATTCCCCCAAGTTCTTTTTCTGTTGGTCCGCATATTCTTTTGCCTGGATAGCGGTTTCAAGCTTATCTATTTCCCAGACTAGTTGTGCTTCTCGTGTTTTTCTTGCAAGTAACTCATGAAATAGTTTTGGATACTGTGGGTCAATACTTTTGAAAATCTTCTTGATAGCCGCAAGCTCTCTTTTTTCTTTATCCAGTCTAGTATTATCAGATATTTTTCGTCCTCTTTGCCACACAATATCACCAATTTCCGCTTCGCCAATGTCATGAATCACCATCATTTTTATGAACTTGAGTTCATCAACTTTTAAATATGGAGCAAGAATCATCGCCAACACTGCGCTTCTAAAACTGTGATCGGCTACGCTCTCGGAATTTTTGATTTTCTCCCTAACCCAACCGGATCTCTTGAGACTTTTTAATTTGCTGATGGTTTTTGCAAACTTAATGAGGTTTTGGGCGCGCATGGCCCTATCTTACCACAATCGCGGAGCGTTCTTCGCCGGTTCCAATATATTTTACCGGCACTCCAATTTGCTTTTCAATTTCCTCTATATAATCTTTTGCTTCTTGCGGAAGCTCGTCGTAGACTTTAACTCCCTTTGTGGGGGTTTTCCAGCCAGCCATTTTTTTGTAGACGGGTTTTACTTCCATAAGAAAATCAGCATCTCCATCATAGTATGAGACCTCTTTGCCGTTTAGTTCATAGCCTGTGCAAAGAAGGATCTCTTCATTTCCGTCCAGAACATCAAGTTTGGTAAGAGCGATTCCATTAAATCCATTAAGATCCGCGGCAAATCTTATAAGCTCGGCGTCAAACCAACCACAACGCCTTGGTCTGCCTGTTGTTGTTCCATATTCATTACCGGCTTTTCTAAGAGCATCTCCTGTTGTATCAAGAAGTTCGGTGGGGAAGGGTCCAGCGCCAACGCGTGTTGTGTAGGCTTTGGCAATTCCAATGACATTGGTTAATGCCTGTGGTGGAATTCCGCCCTGGTGAGTTATTCCTCCTGCCACAATCGTTGATGCCGTAACAAATGGATATGTTCCCCAGTCATTGTCTAAAAATACAGCCTGTGCGCCTTCCATTAAAATTCCCTTGTCTTCCTTGATAGCTTTTGAAAGTATGGGGTAGGGGTCTTTTATGAAGGGAAGGACTTTTTCTCGGAGTTCAAAGAAGAGGCTTTCAATCTTTTCAGCCGACAATGGTTTGGCTCCAAGACCTGTTAGAATTTTATTTTTTACTGCAAGTTGAATTTCAAGCTTTCTTGTAAATTTTGCTTTATCCATCAAATCCCAAAGTCTTATTCCGTTGTAACTTGCTTTGTCAGCGTAAACAGGACCAATTCCCCGCCCGGTTGTCCCGGTCTTGGCTTTTCCCTTGGCTTCTTCATATAGAGCATCGAGCATTTTGTGGTAGGGCATAATAAGGTGGCAGCGGGGAGAGATAAACAAACGGTTTCGGACCTCAATGCCGGCTTTTCCAAGCGCTTCAATTTCAGTAATTAAAACTTCAAGGTCAATAACAACTCCGTTTGCAATTATTGCTATCGCTTTTTCGCTGAAGATTCCCGATGGGATAAGATGCATTGGGAAGCGGCCATAGTCGTTGACTACGGTGTGACCCGCGTTATTGCCGCCATGAAAGCGGACTACGTAATCCTGAGAAGGAGAAAGAGCATCGATTACTTTGCCTTTTCCCTCATCTCCCCATTGTGATCCGATAATGAGTGTTACAGCCATATTTTGAGCCAAAAAATATTCTATAGTAAACGGAACCGCAAAAGCAAGAGGGTATTATGGGCGGTTCAAAATTTTTACAACAATTTTTCCTCCTGGGGTATTAATTTCCGCTGTATCGCCGTGGCTTGCAAGTAATGCTTTTCCAATCGGGGAGTTTGCAGAAAGCTTGTGTTCGGCGGGGTTTGCTTCAAAATCACCAACAATTTCATAGGTAACTTGTTTACCATTTTGTTCAACGACAAATCTTTGAGAGTCAACTACGTCGGCCAGTTTTGTTTGAAGAGATAATCTACGAAGTTGTGAGTCGATTGACCGCAGGCGCTGTTTTGCGGCAGTATAAAGTCCGTTTTCTGAAAGATCTCCCATCTCTCTTGCGCGAGATAGTTCTTTGACAGCGGCGGGCCGGCTATTCTCAAGTTGCGCAACCTGCTTCTTTAAATCCTCAAGACCTTCTTTTGTAAATTTAATTCTCCTTAGTTGTCTCATAAAGTATTAACTATCTGCCTAACATCTTCCAGATTTTTGGTTGTCATGAATTTCTCTCGCAGTTCCTTTGCATTCGGGAGCCCGAGTGTGTAGATTTTATAGAACTTTCTCAAAATTTCAAAGTGTTTGTTTTCTCCCCATTGTTGCTCGAATAATTCCGAATGGCGCATGAGCAGTTCCATTCTTTGTTTGAGAGTTAAATTTTCTATGTTTTGCGTACCACCAAACAGGAATGGATTTTTAAATATTCCGCGGCCCATCATGACTCCATCAATTTTATATTGCTCAGTAATTTCCTTCGCTTGTTCTACTGATTCTACGTCCCCATTTGCCAGGAGTACGGTCTGCTTATTAATTTTATTTCTCAGCTCAACAATTCTTGGAAGTTCTTCCCAGTGTGGAGGAGGGGCCGACATCTCCCTGGCAGTCCGCAAGTGAACGGTTAGGGCGTCAATATTTTGTTCAAGTAAAAAAGAGATCCATTCTTCGGTTACTATATCTTTTATTCCGATTCTTGTTTTGACCGAAACAGGTAAATCCAGGGCGCCCCCCTTGGTCGCAGTAATAATTTCCGTGACAAGCTCGTGATTATGAATAAGTCCAGCACACGCTCCCCGTTTTACAACATTTTTTTCAGGACAACCCATATTGATATCAATTCCGTCATAACCCATCTCAGCAATTTTTTGAGCAGCTTTCGCATAATTCTCTGGTTTCATTCCCCAGATCTGTGCGATTAACGGTCTTTCCTCCGGCGTGAAGATTAAGCGGTGTTCTACTTGCTTTGCTCCCTTTGAAAAAAGCCCATCAACGTTGGTAAATTCGGTAAAGTAAACGCTAGGTCTGCCGCAATAATTTATTACACGGCGAAAAACCGTATCGGTTACTCCCTCCATTGGAGCGAGCGCTAGAATTGGCTTGTTTAAATTTTGCCAGAAGTCTTTCATTAATTTTTGTCTATGTAGCCAAGTGATTCCGGGAAAGTATCAGCAAAGAAATCTACCGAAATGTTATCGAAATCTTTTTTAGTCCGGAGACCGCTTTCAAGGACTGCGATAAAATGAATGTTTGCGCCCTTTGCAGCGATTCCATCACTCGGAGAATCTCCAATGTAAACGGTTTCGTTTCGTTCGGTTTGGAATTCTTCAAGTATGGCATCAAAAACTCTTGGGTCAGGCTTCAAATACGCAGAGTTATCTGTGTGGTAGATTTTCTCAACGTATCGGTTGAGATGATGAGACTCGTCGAGTAAGTGCTTTGCTTCAGCCATGCTTCGAGAAGTAAGAATCGCAAGATGTTTTCCCTCATTTCTCAGTTGTTCAAGCACCGTAACGTTGTCTTCATCGACAACATCCAGTAATCCATCTTTTACAAAGTCTGGGAGAGTTTTTTGTAGTTCTATCATGAATTTATCGGGATCAATTCCGGGAATTCTTTCAACAATTGCGGCCTTTACGGGTTTTCCCCAGTTTGCTTGATGAGCTGCGCGTGCCATAGGTTCAAAACCGAGTTTTTTGGCAATTATATTCTCAATGTTAAAAGTAGCTTCCTCAGTAAGCGAGAGAGTGTCGTCAAAATCAACCACAACAAGCTTTATCATTATTATTCCTTCTGAATATTTCTATCTATTATTGAAGTTGCCGCACTTACAAACTTTCTTCCTCCGTGACTCGAAGTATAACCTTTGAGAATTTTTACTTTATATCCCAGATCGAAAGCGTCGAATGCCGTAGCAAGAACGCACGCGTCAATTGCGATGCCGCAGAGATACAGGTCGGTTATTTTATTTTTGGTTAAAAACTTAACGAATTTTTTGTTCTTGAAAATTGAATAAGTTTGTTTTGTAAACAAATTCCTATCGTTCACGAATCTTGCAAGATCCTGGTGAATATCGATTTCAGGCGAATTCATAACTTTTCTCCAATTCAGAAGCTTCACGTAGTTTGTCTTTGGGTTGTTTATTAACTGAGTAAATAACACATAATCATATTTGTTCTGTCCGATTAACTTCGCAATCTTTTTAGGTAGATTTTTCGTAAACTCTCTCACGAAATAGTTTTGCATGTCTATTACGATAAGCGCGTTTTTCATAATGTTAATTATACTAAATTTGAGGCTAAATTATTTGACCGTAACGCTCTTTGCAAGATTTCGGGGTTTGTCAGGGTCTTTATTTCCACGGGCGAGCGCCAGGTAATATCCAAAAAGGTGAGAAATTGTAACCTGGGGAAGAATAGTTGCCTCTTCAATGTCATCGGTTGGAAGAAAATCATCAAAAACGGGATTATTCTTTGGCCCGATACCTATAACATAAGCGCCTCTGGCTTTTACCTCCTGTGCATTTGAAACAATCTCGTCGAACGTTTCATCATTTGGCGCAAAGACAATAACCGGAGTCCCCTTTTCAATAAGCGCTATTACTCCGTGCTTTAATTCTCCACCGGGAAAAGCTTCGGCATGAGCGTAAGAAGCCTCTTTAATCTTTAAAGTTGCTTCAAGTGCTGCGGTGTGTGAAAGTCCTCTACCAATAATATAGATATGTTCTTTATTCTTGATGCTTTCAGCTGATTTCTTAACTTTTTCTACGTACTCATCTTTCAAAATATTCCTAACATTTTTCGCGGCTTTCTGAAGAAGAGATACGCCCTTACCTTGTTTTCCAGCAACCGTATATGCAGTTAGTATCAGAACGGCGAGCATTGCGATAAAGCTCTTTGTTGCGACTACCGCCTTCTCGGGTCCTGATTCCAGCAAAATATTAAAATCCGCCTTTCTATATAGGGTGGAGCCCAGCACGTTTACAAGCGCTGCGATTTTTGCTCCCTTGCCATTTTTGGCTTTGTTTACGGGTTCAATAACATCGATCGATTCTCCACTTTGGGAGATGGGTATAACCAGGGTTTTATTGGTGATAAAGTCTTCGATATATTTAAACTCTGATCCTACTGCGAAATTGACATGCTTCTTTGCGATTTTTGAAAAGAGGTAGGTTGCGCCAATGGCTGAGTAAGATGCCGAACCGCATGCGATAAGAAACGTTCCAAATGCCTCGTTAATGAGTCCTGCAAGTTTTTTTGTACTAACGAGCGAATTTAGAGCAGTATTTTCAATAATTCTAGGCTCTTCGTGTATTTCTTTTATAAAGAAGTGTTCATATTTTCCTCTTTCGGATTCTTCAAATGTCCATTCCAAAACCGAGTACTCCGGCTTAATCTCCTGCCCACCGGGTAATTTTATAAGTTTTAGATTGTTTCCCAAGATAACCATATAGTTATCTTCTAAAAATAAAACCTTTTTAGTATATTTCAAAATTCCCGCAGCGTCTGATGCAAGGAAAAATTCTCTATCTCCAATACCTATTACAAGCGGGGATCCGTTTTTTGCAGCTACAATTTCAGATGATGCCGAGTTCATAACGACTATTGCGTTCATGCCCTTGAGATCATTGAATGCGTTTCTTACTGCCGTTGCGAAACCTCCAGCTTTTAGGTTTTCCTCAATTAAGTGAGCAGCAACTTCGGTGTCTGTTTCGGATAAAAACTTATGGCCTTTTCCTATCAGATCCTTCTTGAGCTCCTCAAAGTTTTCAATTATTCCGTTATGTATCACTGCTATTTGATTTTTACAGTCAAGGTGGGGGTGTGCATTCTCAACGGTAACTCCTCCATGTGTTGCCCAGCGCGTATGCCCGATTCCTAGTGTGCTTTTGGGTAAGATAGTCTCTGCATCGCCAATTTTTCCAACATGTTTTTCAAATGTAAGCTTGTCCCCTGTTTTGACAGCAATTCCCCACGAATCGTAACCTCTATACTCAAGAGTCTTAAGACCGGCAAGAACCGTCTGGGCAGCATCATTTTTCGTTCCAATATATCCAAAAATTCCACACATACGAGAGAGTATTATACCATTTATGCTTTGAGAAGTTTGCCAAATGAGATAAAATATAAGCTCTTTTGAAAAAGTTTGCCTTTTTATTCATATTACTTGTCTTCCTGGTAGTCGCAAGACCAGTCTTTGCAATTTATGACCCAGCGTCAAAACCAAACAATATTTTCGGGATACATATATTATTTACTACTGAGCTTGATAAGGCAGCAAAATTGGTCAACTCATCAGGTGGTGATTGGGGCTATGTTACGGTTCCAATCCAATACGGAGACCGGAATCTAGAGCGCTGGCAGGATTTTATGACGAATGCTCGTACCCACCACTTAATACCAATTGTTAGAGTTGCAACCGAACCTTATTTCAAGAATACGGGTGTTTGGAGAAAACCGGATGATTTTGACCTTGTGGATTTTGCTAATTTTCTCAATTCTCTAACCTGGCCTACCAAGAATCACTATGTGTTGCTTTTCAACGAGACCAATCGTTTTGATGAGTGGGGTGGAGAGGCTCCGTCTCCCCAGGATTATGCCGATTTCATTGCTTACGCGGCAGACGTTTTTCATAGCAGAAGCTCGGACTTTTTTGTAATTGGCGGAGGCTTAGACAACGCATCTCCCAACGATAAGACGCAGTACTACGATAATCTCGTTTATCTTCGGCAAATGGGAGAGCATAATCCGGACTCGTTTAAAAAGATAGACGGATTTGCTTCACATTCTTATCCTAACCCTGATTTCTCTCAGCCTCCGTCGATAGACAAACAAGAGGGGACGTCAACCTATAAATACGAGCTTCAGATAATTGATCAGTATGCGGAAAAGACTATGCCGGTTTTCATAACTGAAACCGGTTGGAATGCTGACAGGCTACCGCAGGACGTTATTGCCTCATATTATAAACTGGCAATGACAGATATTTGGGGCAAAGATTCAAGGGTTATTGCGGTCACGCCGTTTATTCTGCAGGCAGGTGGTGGTCCTTTTGATAAATTTACCTTTTATAGAGGGGATAATTTGACTTCCTACGCAAAAGCCTATCAGGATTTATCAAAGAAGAAAGGTGATCCTAGTCTTACACCACAGACAATAGTGAAAATCTCAAAGCAGCCAATAACAAAAAAAAGTAAATTTCCGATTATTTATCTGCCTAAAATAGAATTCAATTCAGCCCTTCTCAAGTCTTATATAAAAGTGGCATTGGGTATTAAAAAGTGATTGTTATTGTGTGCTAGAATAATGTTCGAATGAAGTGCTCGCATTGAAGATATGAAATGGAAAAAAGACCTCACGATCCAAAGAGACCTGAATAAACTTGTCCGTCTTCTGGGTTTTGAGCACGTCAAAACCCCAAGAATTTTCGGTTATAGATCTTATGAGTCCTCAGCCCGTGCATATGCCAGAATTTGGTCCTTCCCCAAGATTTTTCAGGAAGTATTAAACGTAGAGCCGGCCTACGTGATTGAAGTTTTGTCAGAAAAGTTCGACAAATTGTCCGACGATAATAAAACCAAAGTATTGATTCATGAACTACTTCATATTCCCAAAAACTTTTCGGGTTCACTCCTTCCTCATAAAAGCCACGGTAGAAGAATAGAAAAAGAAGTAGACAGACTTTATAAGATGTTTAAACTTGGTAAGTAATATGATTTACGCAATTTACGGGGAGGATACCGCTTTATCAAGAAAAAAGTTATCCGAACTTACAGAAAGCGCTACAAATGTGATCCGAATTGATGGAAAAAAACAGAGTCTTTCGGATATTGAAATGGCGCTTTATTCAGATGCACTGTTTGATGCAAAAAAAACTGTTGTGATTGACTTTTTTTCAAAGGTAAAACCATTTGATAAATTTTTGGAGAAAGTTTTAGCGCTCGCGAAAGATAGCTCCACAACTGTTATCCTGTGGGACGAGATAGAGTTGCCCGCGAAAATACTAAACAGTCTAAAATCTATGCGCAGCTTTTCTTTTTCCTTCCCTAAGTTTTATTATGCCTTTCTTGATGGTCTCGTTCCAAAATCTGCCCACTCCGTAAATCTATACCACGAGGTTCTAAAAACTTTTGAACCGGAGCAAGTTCTATTTGGTTTAATAAGAAGAATCAGGCAACTAATGTTGGTCAAGTCAAATGAGTCAAGACACACCGAGATGAAGAGTATGCAAGGGTGGCAACTTGGAAAACTTAAAAAACAAGCCGATGCCTGGACAGAAAGAGAGCTTGAGGAAAAGTTTTTGGCACTTGCTGATCTTGACGAAAAGATGAAAACGAGCGCTCTTACCTTACCCGTTTCTGCGCATCTTGACATAATTCTTCTTCAAGATTAAACTATTATCCTTAACTGCATGAATATTCCTTCTCACATCTTCAAGGGGTACGATATTCGAGGTCTATATCCTGAAGAGCTCAACGAAGAAAACATAAGGGTAATAGTCGCTGCGATTTATAAATTCTTCAAAAAAGGAAAGCCCGCGGAAGAATCTTTGACTTTGGTTGTTGGAACAGACATGAGGACCTCCTCGCCCACTCTTACAAAAGCCGCGATTGACACATTGGTTGGACTTGGCGCAACTGTTGTTGATGTAGGAGTTGTTTCGACTCCCTCATTTTATTTTGCGGTTTCCCATTACGGATACGAGTGTGGAATGCAAATAACGGCGTCTCATAATCCTCCGCAGTGGAATGGTGTTAAGTTCGTCAAAAAAGGTGAACACGGGCTTATTAAGATTGGAAAAACGACCGGAATGACCGAGATTAAAGAAATGGTCGAGAGGGGTGACTTGCCAGAACCCATGCCCGGCGGATCAGTCACAAAAAAAACCGGAATTCTTGATGCTGAGGTTGAGAATGCTCTAAAAATCGCCGGAAACCCTGAAATTAAGAAATTCAAAGTTGTCGCTGATCCCGCAAATGCTATGGGTTCTCAGTATATTGGAGCGCTGTTCGACAAAGTTCCACAGGACCTCATCAAAATGAATTGGGAACTTGACGGTACATTTCCCGCTCATCAACCGGATCCGCTACAACTAGATACCCTAGTAGACCTGCAGAAGAAGGTGGTTGAAGAGAAAGCCGATTTTGGTCTTGCTCCAGACGGAGACGGAGACCGCTTGTTCTTTATCGATGAGCGCGGCCAGGTTGTTCCACCAACAATAATCACGTCAATTGTCACAAAAGAACTTTTAAAAGATGCCCCCGGAGATACAATCTATGTAGACATAAGATATCTATTTACTCCCAAAAAGATAATTGAGGAGAATGGTGGAAAAATGCAGGTGGTTAAAGTCGGCCACGCATTTATAACCGAGGCGATGAACACAACAGGCGGTGTTTTTGCGGGAGAATCATCTGCGCATTATTTTTTCCGTGCAACAGGAAACGCTGAGTCTCAAATGCCGGTAATTCTCAATGTTCTCAAGGTTTTGACACGTGAAGGCAAGCCATTTTCGGAAGTAATTGAAGAATACAGGAGAAGTTATGAGTCAGGTGAGTTTAACTTTAAGGTCACAAATGCACCTGAAATTCTCGATTCTCTTAAAGAAAAATATAAAGATGGTGAGCTTGAGGATATGGACGGAGTCGCAATCTCATATCCCGGCTGGCGTTTCTCGGTCCGCACTTCAAATACGGAGCCGCTCCTCCGTCTAAATGTTGAAGCCTACAAAAAGGAAGATATGGAAAAAAGTCGAGATGAAATAATGTCTATGATCAAATCTCTCGCAAAAGAATAAAAATGCCCTTGAAATAATCGCGGGAAGAAAATAGAATAGTTCTTATGGATCCAAACTCATTTGATAAATCGAAATTCACCAACAAGCCATTTGCTTTCAAAGACACCACTAAGCCTTGGGGATGGGAAATTATTTTTACCAAACCCGAAGATGAGTATACGGGCAAAATTATTCATTTAAATGCAGGAAAGAGGTTCAGTCTGCAGCTTCATGATAAAAAAACGGAAACTCAAATGTTGGTTTCTGGTCGGGCAAAATTGATCATAGATAACGAGAATGGAGAATTGACCGAAATAGAGATGGAGCCATTCAAGGGCTACAAAATGAACGTGGGACAAAGGCACCGAGCGCAGGCTATTACAGACTGTGATATCTATGAGGTTTCAACTCCCGAGACAGGGACAACTTATCGACTGGAAGATGATTACAAAAGACCAGATCAAACAGAAGAATTACGTTCGAGTGAGAGAAAAGATTTAGTGACTGAATAATGACAGATTTAAATAATCTTGACGAAATTAAAAAACTTGACCCTCAAGGCGCATATGGTTCAACATTTATGCTGCCAGATCAAGCGGAAGCCTCTTGGAATCAAGTTAAAGAACTATCTATCGAACAGGATTTTTCAGGAGTAAATAAAATAGTATGTTGCGGGATGGGCGCATCAATGTACGGCGCCTTGGTGTTTAAATCGCTTCTCGGAGATAAGATGCCGTACCCACTAGAAATTGTCAGCGATTATCACCTGCCGGCATATGTGGATTCAAATACTTTAGTAATTTTGACCAGTGCTTCCGGCTCAACAGAAGAGACTTTATCGTGTGCGGTGGAAGGAAAAGAAAAGGGTGCAAAAATGATTGCCCTAACCCGCGGCGGAAAACTTAAAGAGTGGGCGGGTGTAAATGATGTGCCCGGTTATTATTATGATGGAAAACTTAATCCTTCAAATGTCCCAAGACTCGGTGGAGGATATTCAATCGTTGGGCTTTTAAGCTTCTTGCAGAAAATTGGATTAGTAAAATTTGATGAAAAGCAGATGGAGCAAGCCTTGAAAAATCTGATCGCAAAATCTGACGACCTTAAGAAAAAGGCAATAGTTGATGCGACTAACTTTGAAAAAAAGCTGCCAATAGTAATCGGAGCAGAGCACCTAACCGCAAATACGTTAATCATAAGAAACCAATTTAACGAAACGAGCAAGACATTCTCTGCATTTTATATTGTGCCGGATCTTAATCATCACCTAATGGAGGGACTTGCTTTTCCAAAGGAATCAAATCTGGTTTTTATTATGATAAATTCAAATAATTATTCTGAGAAAATCAAAAAGAGAATGGAATTGACGGAAGAAGTCATAAAACAAAACGGACACGAAATTTACAAATATGAAACGTCGGGAACAAATATTTATGAGGATTTTCTTGAAGTTTTGGCTTTCGGTTCGTACCTGACCCTGTACTTGGCTCTTATCAATGACCAAAATCCTGCTATAAACCCCTGGGTTGATTACTTCAAAGAAAAACTAGCTAAGTAGTTGATTGCGGTTCCTCGGCGGGCGGCTCCCCAAAAAGTATTGTCATTCTTCTTATCGCCTCTTTTCGACCGGATTCACTTGCAGGTAACAAGCCTCTCTCTAGAAGTACTGCTTCAGTTCTATCTATATCAACCTCTTTATGCATTTTTCCGAACGTTGTTTTGGTTTCAAATCTTCTATTCATCCAAAACCTACTAAGTTTTAACTGCGCTGCCTGTTCCTCAGGAGAGAGCGCTATAAATGCTTCCATACGATGAGAAACTTCGTTTAAAACTGCTTGAGTTCTTCCATCTCGATCCCTTCTTGATGGGTAGTATTCGGGCTTCAACTCAAACAGTGTTGAAATTCCCGGCTCTACGGGTGTCGAGGATTGACGGGGCGATAAGGGATCTGGCTCTGACCGTTCTTGTTCTCGTGCTCTTTGGACAGCGGCCGCAGCACTTACGGGTGGTAGTTCTCGTCTTCCAAATCCCCTTTGTGTGCCAGGCGTAACTCTTTTCATGCTCCGAATATATCACCGACATGCTTGCATTGCAAGGCGTTTTTCTTGTACGATGGAAGTATGGTAAGACCTTCCGATTTGGTCGTTTCTTTTGGTGATCTGGATCGTGATGACCGCCACCACATAGGCGATCACGCTTCTCATATCGGTGACTTGGCAAGTGCTGATTTTCCTGTTCTTCCGGGATTTGTAGTGACTCCCGCGGCTTTCTACGCGTTTATTAAAAACAATCACCTCGATACAAAAATAAGGCATCTTTTAGCAGCATTAAATCATGAACACGAGGGGTCACTGTCTCAGGTCTCAACGCTTATTAAAAAAATGATAATGTCATCAAGAATTCCACAGGGAGTGATTGATGCAGTCTTGAATTTGTATTCCGAGATGGACTATCCACACGTAACGCTTCACGGCTCAATAGTTGAAGATGGACTCGAGCAGTTAACCGGCAAAAGCGAACTCAGAGGGGAAGCAGTATTGCTTGATAACATGAGGGCAATTTGGGCTTCACTTTTTAGTCCGGCAAATATCGTTGCCCGGATCAAAAGAGGCAAGGATCATCTTGATTCAAAAATTACATTGGTTATTCAAAAGTCCATCACACCCGACTCTATGGGGAAAATTTATACGATTAATCCTGCAACCTACGATAACACCAAGATAGTTATTGAGCATCAAGATGGCCATTGGGAACAATTGCACAAGAAAAATGCCAAGAGTAAGAATCTTGAAGGCCCTAGGGTCTTTGTCAAGGACGGCGTGCCGCAAGAAGAAGCGCTAGACTCCCAAGCCGAGGCATTTCTGGACCTTGCTGAAAAGCTTGAACGCCATCATTATTTTCCTCAAGAAATTGATTGGGTTATGAATGCAGGAAATCTGTTTGTTATTGGAACACGCCCACTGACGACAATTAATATCTCGGAAGACGCAAAACTGAGAAGAAATCCACTGCTTAAAGGTACTCCGGGCGCATCGGGAATCGGGGTAGGTCATGTTAGAAGGATAAAAAATGCCATGGAGCTTTCAAAAGTTAAGAATGGAGAAATAATAATTGTTTCATCAACAGATCCATCGGTCTTCCCCCATATTAAAAAATTGTCCGGAATAATCACACACGAGAATGAAAAAACCGCCCATACTTTTGTCATATCTCGAAATTTTGGAATACCTGTTGTTTCAATTACAGAAAATGAGGCAAATATTCTTAAAGACGGTGAAGTAATTAGCGTAAATGGTACAACCGGAGAAATTTTTAGAGGTGGATTTTTAACGAGCGCTTTCAACTTAAATTAAATGTCAAAAATTAAGAAAGTACTAGCACGTCAGATCATTGATTCAAGGGGTATTCCGACTATTGAGACTCAGGTAATTTTGTCGGACGACATAGCTGCCCGTTCTGCAGTCCCTTCAGGAGTATCAAAAGGGACCTACGAGGCAGTAGAGCTCCGTGATGGCGGACCAAAGTATGGAGGAATGGGCGTTTCCCAGGCGGTTAAGAACGTGAACGAAATCATTGGACCCAAACTTGAAGGCATGGAGATATTGGATCAGAAGAAAATTGACAGGACTATGATAGAGCTGGACGGCACCCAGAATAAGAGCAAGCTGGGATCGAATGCAATTATATCTGTCTCCCAGGCCGCAGTTAGGGCGGGGGCAAAAAGCTCTCTTCTACCGACACCTCTTTATATTAGGCAGTTTGTTAACGGTAATTTGGGTAAAAAAATTCCAACTCCAATGTTTAATGTTTTGGAGGGCGGGAAACATGGTAGCGGAGAATTGAATCTTCAGGAATTTTTGGTTGTTCCCGCCTCATCAAAATCTTTCTCTGAGGGTCTTGAAATTGGTCTTGCAGTTTATCATTCTGTCAAGAAAAAGGTAGCAGAAAAAGGGATGACGACGCTCATTGCTGATGAGGGAGGATTTTCTCCTAATCTTTCGTCCAATCAGGAAGGGTTCGCGTTAATAAAAGAAGCAATTGACGCATCTGGTTTTGTCTTTTCTTTGGACGTCTTTATGGGCACAGATGCTGCGGCAAACAGTTTTATAGATGGTAAGGTATACAGACTGAAAGATAAATCCGTACCCTACAGTGCTTCTGACTTGACCGAATTTTATAAAAATCTTTTCGCTGAATATGCATTAATTTACATGGAGGATCTAATGGGAGAAGATGACTGGGACGGATGGAAAAAAGTATATCAAGCGTTGGGGGATAAAACGATTATTGCAGGAGACGATTTGACAACAACTAATCCTTACAGGCTTCAGCTTGCCCTGGATAACAAGGCCATAAACGGGATAATTATTAAGCCCAATCAAATCGGGACTATAACTGAGGCTATTGCCGTTATGGAAATAGCAAGGTACACCGGTCTTAAAGTAATTGTGTCTCATAGAGCAGGAGAGACGACCGACCCCTTCATTGCTGATTTTGCCGTTGGAGTAGGCGCGGATTATATGAAGCTCGGGGCGCCTGCAAGGGAGAGAATTGTAAAATATAATAAGTTGCTGCAGATTGAAGAAGAGCTTAGTAGAATTTAGGCAGAACCGCTGAAAAGGAGTGTAATTTCTCCTTTAAAATTTTTACCCCCAACTTGTTTTATAACTTCGCTCACTTTTCCTCTAATAAACTCCTCATGAATCTTAGTCAGTTCACGAGCGATAACTACGTCAACATCTCCAAGGCTTTCAAAAAGTATGTCCAAGGATTCCTTGATGCGATCGGGCGAATCAAAAACTATCATGGTTTTTCTTGTGCCCCAATCTTTAATAGATAGGAAAAAATTTTGTTTTTTTTGTGTAGTTTTTGGTAAAAATCCTAAAAAAGTGAATTTGTCTGTTGGTAATCCGGCCGCGGATAATGCTGCAATTACGGCTGTTGGGCCAGGAATGGGAATCACATTCACCTCGCGCTTAATTGCTTCCCGAACCAATTTGAAACCGGGATCAGAAACGAGTGGAGTTCCTGCCTCTGAAATCAACACTCCATTGGTTTGATTGAGCAGGGCAAGAACGGCCGGAATTTTATTTTCTTCCTCGTCTTCCGTAAGGGATATTATCTTGACTTCGGGGTTTCTTGTTCTGTCAAATTGTTTTTCCAAAAATGCCAGAAGCGTACCGGCTTTTGACGTAGATTCAGTAACAATAAGACTTGCCGACAACAGCGTGTCTGCTGCGCGTAGAGTTATATCTTGCAAATTGCCGATGGGCGTTGCTACAATGTAAAGATTCATAATGTTAGAGCACTTAGCGACCCTAATTATACAATTAATTAAGAGTACTGGCTACGTTGGTATATTCGTTCTAATGACCGCCGAGTCTGCTCTTATCCCAATTCCTTCCGAAGTGACTATGCCATTTTCAGGGTATCTGGCTTCTACAGGCTCGCTCTCCTTTATATATATAGTGTTGGTTGGTACTCTTGCAAATCTTTTTGGTTCTCTCATTGCCTACTATATAGGATATTTTCTAGAGGAGAGTGTTTTGATTGGTCTAATCAAGAAATATGGGAAGTTCATTCTACTCTCGGAGCACGAGTTTGAGAAAGCAGGCAAGTGGTTTGAGAAATATGGCGACAAGATCATATTCATCTCGCGTCTTCTGCCGGGTATTAGAACCGTAATATCCCTTCCGGCCGGAATGTTTAAGATGGATGTTAAGAAATTTGTTGTTTATACCGCGGTTGGCTGTCTAATCTGGTCATCTATCTTGACCTATGTGGGTTTGGTTTTGGGTGCAAACTGGAAGTCTCTGGATCCTTACTACAGAAAGTTTGAGATATTTATTGTAGGCTTGATAATCGTTGGCGCGGTATTTTATTTAAAGAAGCATCTTCAGAGAAGACACAAAACGTAATTTAGTTTAGGAAATTAAAACGGCGAACAAGCGAGACCACAACGCCTTGTATTTGAACATGATCAGGATAAATTGGTTCCATGGTACTGTTTGCAGGCTTTAATACAACCTTCCCGTCCTCTTTGTAAAAGCGTTTTAATGTTGCAAGGCTTTCATCTACGAGCGCTACAACAATGTCACCATTCTTGGCTGTTTCTGTCTTTTCAATTACAACAAAATCTCCATCTAAAATTCCGTCCTCAATCATAGAGCTTCCCTTAACTTGCAGGACGTAGGAGGTTCTTTTACCCGTGAGCATGCCTGATGCAACCGGAAAGGTCGCCTCCGGATCAGTATATGGCTCAAGAGGCTTTCCTGCCGCAATGTAACCCATCAGGGGTAATGTAATTGTTGGGCCGATTACCTTGGGAGTTGCACCCATCAGGATTCCAATGTTTTCTCTCTTTAAGATCTTGAGGGTTCTGTTATTGCCTTCAACTTTTTGAATATAGCCCTTGTCTACCATGGAGCGAATTAGGGCATGAATCGTAGATACACTATTGCGTCCCATGGCGTCTGCCATTTCTCGAAGAGTAGGGGAGTAGCCATGTTGTTCTTGGAACTGCATGATGTAGGATAGAAGTTCTCTTTCTCGACGATACAGTACTGCTGTCATATATTAGTTTAAAGTTCAGAATTCAAAATTAGAAGTTTCGAACTATACTAACAATTTACACGAAAATTACACGAAGTGTCAATGATGTAAAATATGTCAAACTTTGTCATAAAGAGTCAATATTTACGTAGTCCGGAAACACAAAAAGTGCTATAATTATAGGTCGCCTCACCCCTGTTCGGCGCAAGCGCAAAATATGAATTTCGAGTTAAAATCAAAATTTAAACCAACCGGAGATCAACCCGAAGCGATTGAGAAACTCATCAAAGGCATTAAGAATAACGTTCCGTTCCAGGTCCTCCTGGGCGTGACGGGGTCAGGTAAAACGTTTACCATGTCAAATGTGATTCGCGATCTTAACGTGCCAACTCTCGTTATGACACACAATAAAACTTTGGCAGCACAGCTTTATCAGGAGTTTCGAGATTTCTTCCCTAAAAATGCCGTATCCTATTTTGTATCTTACTATGACTATTACCAACCTGAAGCATATATTCCGACAACGGATACTTATATTGCAAAAGAGACAGAAATAAACGAGGAGATAGACAAGCTTCGTCTGGCGGCAACCACTAATATATTAACCCGCAACGATACGGTTGTGGTTGCTTCAGTTTCGGCAATTTATAACCTTGGATCACCCGTGGAGTATGGAAAGGTAAGTCTTGAGATTGCAGAGGGTGTAAAGCTTTCGAGGAATTCTATTTTGGATCGTCTACTTGATCTTCAATACGCCAGGAATGATTATGCATTTAAGAGAAGTACTTTTCGTGTTCGCGGTGATTCAATTGAAATATATCCAGCGTATGAAGATAACGTTATTCGCGTCAATCTAGAGGGTGATGTTATCAAAAAAATAGACAAAGTTGATCCCCTAAATGGAAATATTGTCGAAAATACAAAATGGGTAACCGTATACCCAGCCAAGCACTACATAACAGATAGAAGTACATTTGATAATGCATTTGCACAAATGAGAAAAGACTTGGCAATTCGAGTCAAGGAGTTGAAAGAGACAGGAAAGGCGCTTGAGGCAGATAGGCTTGAAAAAAGAACGGAATATGATATCAAAATGATCAAGCAAGTTGGATATGTCAACGGAATTGAAAATTACTCGAGGTATTTTGATGGAAGAGCCCCCGGAGACCCGCCGTATACACTTCTCGATTATTTTGCACATACGGGTAAACCCTGGCTTTTGATAATTGATGAGTCTCATATGACTGTCCCGCAAATTCGAGGTATGTATAATGGTGACTTTTCGCGAAAAAAATTATTGGTAGATTATGGGTTTCGCTTGCCATCAGCTTACGACAACAGACCGCTCAAATATGAAGAGTTTATAACTCGAATCAAACAAACGGTTTTTGTTTCTGCAACTCCTAATGAATACGAACTAGAGCTTGCAGGAAAGGATAATATTACCGAGCAATTGGTCCGTCCAACCGGTATCGTAGATCCTGATGTTGATATTAGGTCTACAGATGGTCAAGTAGAGGATTTGATTAAAGAGATTCGGGTACGAGTTGAGAAAAAAGAAAGAGTTCTTGTCACAACGTTGACCAAGAGAATGGCCGAAGATTTATCATATTATCTTGAGGATAAAGGAATAAAGGTTTCCTATCTTCATTCGGAAATTGATACATTGCAGCGCCAGGATATCCTAGATGAGCTTCGTGAGGGTAAGTATGATGTACTTGTTGGAATCAATCTTCTCCGCGAAGGACTGGATTTGCCTGAAGTATCACTAGTCGCAATAATGGACGCCGATAAAGAAGGATTTCTGCGTTCGCGAACTTCGCTCATTCAAATAATGGGGAGGGCAGCGCGTAGAGTTGATTCTAAAGTTATTCTTTACGCAGACGATTCAACCCGTTCAATCCGTGCGGCAATTGAAGAAGTGGACAGGCGCCGCAAGAATCAGCTTGAATATAACAAAGAACATGGAATTACTCCCAAAACCGTTGAGAAAATCATTCGCGAGAGATTGGTAAAGAAAAAAGACGTTCTTGAGGACCTCAAGCCCTTAATGGATAAAGAAGTTTTATTACCGGACGATCGCGAAAAATTGATTAAGAAACTGAGAAAAGAAATGATAGAAGCTGCAAAGCAACTGGATTTTGAGACAGCAGCGCTACTTCGTGACAAAATCCGCTATCTTAGGCAAAGCTAGCTATCGCAGTTTGATTGAGTATCTTAAGGCTTCTCCGTCAACTCCTCCATCCGGATTCCAACCGTGACGTTCGTAGAACCTCATAGCGTCTTCATTATTTCTGTAAACCCATAGAATTAAATTTGTGAATCCCAGCTTTTTAATTTCGCCAGTGGCAGTTTTCAGTAATAATGATCCTATTCCCATATTTTGAACTTCCGGAGCAACTCCAATACTTTGAATTTCGGCTGTATTTGGTTCTGAATCATTGCTACTAACCTGTTCCCAAATGCAAAATCCCCTAGCGTACTTGCTTCCATCCTCGAGATAGACTGATCCTCCCCTGTGACTTTTAGTTCCTCGAATATTAGATTCTAGTCTAAGTCCTTCTTTCATGCTGCGATTATACTAAATTGTAGCAAATATGCCAGACTGTATACACTCGAATCAGCCCATCATTATGCTATAATTTCCGGATGGCAAATGAATATTTAAAATCTGAATATTACCCCGAATTTAAGGAGGCGGAGGAGCTTCCTCCGGTTACTGATCTTGGTCCGCATGCAACCAAGGCATATGAGAATGCAAAAAGATTTCTGGCTTTGGAAGACGATGCAAAAACTACAGATTCTTTAGTTAATTTACTCGGTTTGTTTACGGTGGAAGCACATCGGGGACTCGAGATAGTTGCAGCAAGACCTGGAGACAAAACAGGAGAGAGACTTTCGGCGCCGATTCTCACGGCTGCTGAAAAAGGGAAACCAAGTCAAATATGGCTTGAGGATTTATATATCTCAAGGGGTCTTGCTATGGAGATGGGGAAAGGTTTTAGACGTCTTGAGCTCAGTTGGAATGCTACAAGGGTTATTATGGAAGATATAGAAACGATGACAGGCACAGACTCTCTCGTTTCGGCATTAGACCAAGCGGTCAAGATTGGCGATTGGGTCGCCCAAAAAGTAGATGATGGGTATGCGATTGGAGTTAATAATCCTCACACAAATTTAAGAATACCTTTTGTTAGTGAAATGTTTGGGAGCACCTTGAGTCATGATCAGAAGTTTATGGCGTTGGCCCAAGCTAACTCATTTGCTCCACATTCTCTATCAAAGAAGGCGTAATTTAGTGCCAGAGCGAAAATTTGCGGGTGAGCTCACCTAGTTTTTCTTTCTCTCCAAAAAAACATATTCCATAATATTCAAGTTCTGCCTCCGGAGTCTGACTTGTACGAGCTTTCTGATCTTCAAATGTTCCGACAGTCATTGTGTTTATAAAATCTACAAAGAAAATTCCTTGCCCTATCAATACATTTCTTAAAGTACGAATTTTGTTGGAATTATCAGCCGACAAGACTATAAATGGGTTGTCAGATATGTTTTTGTGCTCGTTACCATCCTTATCAATATAACCGTCAAGTCTTAGCTCCGTGTGATCCGCAAGCTTCGCTCCAAGGCCGGTTGCCATATGCCCCAGAGCATTCATTAGTTTGCCCGGTTCAACTTTTTTATTAAGGACTGCGACCAGTTTGTGTGTAGTTGGAATACTTGTCATTCTAAAATTATACCAATTTTCCTAGATCTTATCGTCGAGGACGACACTTTCAAGGACCGTTCTACCAATAGCTCTATTAATTCCGTCCTCACTGATTTGTGTTGCAGCAAGTACATCAAAAACCGTGTTTGTTTTTTTATTAACCGCGGCCATACAAAAGTATTGGGTGGGACCAATCCTAAACATCTCAGTGACTCCAGATGGTGACTCAATATCTACAAATAAATCTCCTTCAAGGCGAAAGTTGCGCTTGGCAATTAAAAAAGGCTCATGGCTTTCATCAATTAGAATTGGCTCCTCGGGCGTAAAGACTCCACTTTGCTCATAAACACGTTTTGTATACTCCAGGGGTGTTAAGGGATAATTTTCTCCAAAATCTCTAATCACCTTAATCTGCATTCCGGTAATAAATGCCCCATTTGGTAAAAAATCCGGGCTTGCAAGATAAACTAAATTTCTATCGGACTCCTGAGGCACTCTTTTAACATTCCAGTCGGGAGGAGCGTAGGTGTTTACACCAGCTTCAGGAAAGTGAAGCGGAACCATAGTTGGCAATCTTCTCTCTTGTGGTGCACTCATAAATCTAAACGGATTATATCAAAAAGCTTACGTATTCATTCGAGTCATTCTAAGCAATAGTAAATAGGTCTTCTCTTGGGACTTGAAGATCTGTTGCAATGAGGGGTATAATGGAAGACTTTAAAATCCATGATAGACAAAATTGTAGTAAAGGGAGCCCGCGAACATAACCTCAAAGACGTAGACCTGGAGATTCCAAAATATAAGCTGGTGGTTTTCACCGGTTTATCAGGCTCTGGTAAGTCTTCACTTGCCTTCGACACTATTTATGCTGAGGGACAAAGAAGATACGTTGAGTCTCTCTCATCTTACGCAAGGCAGTTTTTGGGCATAATGAAAAAACCCGACGTGGATTTAATTGAGGGACTTTCTCCTTCCATCTCAATCGATCAAAAATCTACTTCTCACAATCCTCGCTCAACCGTTGGAACAGTTACTGAGATTTATGATTATCTTCGCTTGCTTTATGCAAGAATTGGTCACCCCCATTGTCCAAATGACGGAACGGAAATAACTCGTACCACAAAAGAAAAAATTGTTGAGGACATTATTTTAAAATTTAGTTCGACTTCTCCCAAGAGGATTATGATTTTAGCGCCAATTGTTAAAGGGCGTAAAGGTGAATATACGGACCTATTTAAAGATCTTCGTAAGCGCGGCTATCAAAGAGTGAGAATCGACGGACAAGTCTTTGGTCTTGACGATGATCTGCTTTTGATTAAAACGAACAAACACACAATTGAAGCTATTGTTGACCGATTGGTGGTCGATAAAAATCTCGAGCGTCAGCGTCTTGTTGATTCGGTTGAGCAAGCGTTAAATTTAGGAAGTCGAGAACTTGTTGTTGCCGAAATTAAAGATAAAGGTTTTTCAATTCCCGATAAACCACAAGCGCTGGAAGATACTTTTTATTCTGAAAAGTTTGCTTGTCCTGTTTGTGGTTTGGCCTTGTCAGAAATTGAGCCGCGTCTTTTTTCTTTCAACTCGCCTTATGGAGCTTGTCCCAACTGTAATGGTCTCGGAGTAATTCAGTCGGTTGATGAAGACTTGGTTCTAAATCCGTACCTCTCCATTAGCGAGGGAGGAATTTTAGCATTTGCCAATATTGGAGAACAGGATACATGGGTTGCAAGAACCGTTAAGCAGGCACTTGAGAAGAACCACGTTCCACTCAATGTTGAAATACAAAAACTATCAAAGCAGCAAAAAGATATTATTTTATATGGCACGGGTGAGGAGACTTATGAAATTCGGGGCACTAATAGATTTGGTGAGCGAACTAAAATTTATGAAACATATCCCGGGGTAGTAAATTACCTCCTCAAGCGTTATAGCGAGTCAGATTCGGAGATAATCAAAAAAGAAATTGAAAAGTTCATGACTGAGCTGGTTTGTGAGGAATGCGGAGGAAAAAGGCTCAAGCCTGAAGCACTCTCCGTGACAATCGATGCCCTATCGGTTGTGGACTTATCCGACAAATCCATAGAAAAGTCGTACGATTTCATAACTCATTTGTTTGATAAGCTTTCTTCCCGTGAGCAGCAAATTGCAAGAATAATCCTACGAGAAATCACAACCAGACTTAAATTTTTAATAGATGTCGGGCTCTCTTATTTAACTCTCTCAAGATCCGCCCAAACTCTTGCAGGAGGAGAAGCTCAGAGAATTCGTCTTGCCTCACAAATTGGGTCAGGTCTTTCGGGTGTTCTCTACGTTTTAGACGAACCGTCAATTGGACTTCACCCACGGGACAATACGAAACTAATTAATACCTTAAAAAAGCTTCGAGATCTGGGCAACAGCGTTGTGGTTGTCGAACACGACCGGGAGATGATGATTGAGAGCGATTACGTTTTTGATATAGGACCCGGCGCAGGAGAGCAAGGAGGAAAAATTATTGCAAAAGGTACACCCGCTGAAATTATGAAGGATGAGAATTCTATAACCGGGGAGTATTTGTCTGGTGCAAAGAAAATAGTTAACAGGAGAAAGGGATTTAGCATTAAAAAAATAGAGAATTATATTAAGTTGTCGGGAGTTTCTGCCCATAACCTTAAAAATGTAGATGTTAAATTTCCGTTGGGAGCTCTAGTTTGTATTACTGGAGTATCAGGAAGTGGAAAATCAACTCTTATAAATGATGTCCTGTATCACATTCTTGCACTTCGTAAAAATCCGTTTCACAAAGAAAAACCGGGGGAATTTAAAGAAATTTCAGGAGACGATAAACTAAAACGCGTATTTATGATAGATCAATCTCCAATAGGTAGAACCCCAAGGTCAAACCCCGCAACATATACCGGAGCTTTTACCCACATTAGAGATTTGTTTGCAAACTCTCGCGAAGCAAGACTAAGAGGATACGGACCTGGAAGGTTTTCGTTTAACGTGCGTGGAGGACGCTGCGAGACGTGTGAAGGAGAAGGACAGATCAAGATTGAGATGCAGTTTTTGCCTGACGTTTTTGTGACATGTGAGACTTGCAATGGAACTCGTTACACACAGGATACATTGGAGGTTGATTTTGAGGGGAAAAATATTTCAGAAGTTTTAAGTATGAGTGTTGATGAGGCGCTTCAGTTCTTTTCTTTTCATGAAGGGCTATTCAATAAGCTTGTAACCCTTAAGGACGTTGGGCTTTCATATATCAAGCTTGGCCAATCTGCTACGACCTTATCGGGCGGAGAAGCGCAGAGAATTAAACTTGCTTCAGAGCTCTCCAAAAAAGGGAACAATAGTAGTTTATATTTACTGGACGAGCCAACAACCGGGCTCCACTTTGCCGATCTCGAGAAGCTAATTGTTGTTCTCCGCCAGTTAGTAGAGAAAGGTAATACAGTTATTGTTATTGAGCACAATCTGGACGTCATCAAAAATGCCGACTATATTATTGATTTGGGTCCTGAAGGCGGAGACGGTGGGGGAAAAATCATTGCTACCGGGACGCCTGAGGATATCGCCAAAAATCCTGCCTCTTACACCGGCCAGTATCTCAAGAAAGAACTTTAGTTTGGTATAGTATAAGTACCGAATGAAACTCAAACTGCTCCTTTCCTTGTTTGCATTGTTCGTTTTTGTATTCCCAAGACATGTTTTTGCGGATGATGACTTTGATATATCAACAAATTCTATCTATCAAATTCAGTCAAACGGCGATACAAAAGTAGTTCAAACAGTTTCCATTAAGAACAAAAAAGAATTCGTATACACGCCAAACTACATAATCTCGTCAGGCTTTAAGGACATAAGAAGTCTTCAAGCAAGAAACTCAGATGGGGTCATTAATACAGAATTGAAGGATTCGGCCGATGGGAAAAGCGTTGAAATGACATTTCCCACAAGAACAATAGGTACCGGGAATGTAAATCAATTTACAGTATCTTTTACAACCTCAGAAATTGCAAAAAACAAAGGTACCACATGGGATGTGAGTATTCCGGGGCTATCAAATCCTAACGATTTTTCCTCGTATAATCTACAGGTACAAATTCCTCAGTCTTTTGGTGAGCCCAATATCGTAAAGCCTTATAAAAAGTTTGTAGGCACTAATTATAGCTTCAGCAAAGACGAAATTGGTAAGTCGGGAGTATTCATGATCTTTGGGGATAGTCAGTATTACACGTTCAATCTTTCCTATACGATTACCAATCCTCAATTTATACCTGTGAAGACGGAGATTGCGTTACCACCACCAACTTCGTATCAAGATGTGAGAATTAAATCAATAAACCCGGCACCTCTTGACGCGTATCAGGACCCTGACGGAAATTGGCTTGCTGTTTATAATCTTGCACCTAAAGAGACGAAAAAAATCGTTGCTGATGTAATTATTAAAGTCTCGTCAGGTCCTGTTTTTGCAACACTTTCGCCGGACACTAGCGACACGGAAAACAAAAAATATTGGGACTCTTCCGACCCTCAGATTAAATCATTGGCTCAAAATCTCAAAACTCCTCAAGCAATATACGATTACGTAGTGGGAAAACTTTCTTATAGCTTTGATAAGGTTTCGAGTAAAAACGAGCGACTCGGGGCGCTCGGGGCATTATCAAGACCCGATTTTGCTGTATGTCTAGAATTTACAGATTTGTTTGTTGCTATAGCCCGCGCGGCAGGAATTCCGGCAAGGGCAGTTGAGGGATATTCTTACACTGACAATAGCAGGCTTCGCCCGCTATCTCTAGTTACAGATGTTTTACATTCTTGGCCCGAGTATTACGACACAAAGAGCAAAAAATGGACAATGGTAGACCCCACATGGGGCAACACGACTCACGGAATGGACTATTTTAATAGCTTGGACTTTGATCATGTTGCTTTCGTTGTAAAAGGTGCAAGTAGCACGTATCCCGTGCCGGCCGGAGGATATAAAGTTAATCAAAACACAAAAGACGTTAAGGTGGACCTGGGAGGTTCTGATTATTTTTTTGATGTTAGAAAGAGTACTCTAGTTGCGGATTTCCCTACCAACGTTATTTCTGGGCTACCTGTTCAAGGGACCGTAACAATAGTAAACAAAGGAAATGTTCCCATCAAAAATAAGATTTTAACCGTAAGAAGTGATAACGGGGAAGCCTGGGATTTTCCAACGGGTATTATTTTGCCTTATGGAAAGAAGGAAATAACTGTGAATTTTGCCAAGACGCCGTTTTTGACAAGCAAGAAGATGCGAGTTACAATTCTTTTCGACGGGAACGAGCTTACTAAGTACGTGAACATAGGCTTCTTCCCGGACATCAATTTAGTTCTAATAGGAGGTGTTTTAATTGTCGGATCAATTGCAGTGGCGAAAGTTGCCTACAAAACCTGGAGTATATATATTTCAAGATCAAAATGATCAGGTTATTTACGTTGGTAAAGCAAAAGACCTAAGAAAGCGCGTCTCTTCTTATTTTTCAAACAAAGCTCTTGAGTCCAAAACGTTGGAACTTGTTGCGAAAGCTCGAAAACTTGACCATATAGTCGTTGGGAGTGAAATAGAAGCTTTTTTGTTGGAATCTAGCTTAATTAAAAAGCACAGGCCTCAATTCAACATTAGATTGACGGATGACAAGTCCTATGTTTCACTCGAAATAAATAAAAAACCCATTCCGTATGTAATTCTGACTAGAAAATTTGGAAATAAGAACGCTTCCTATTTTGGTCCCTTTACAAGCGTTTCTGATTTAAAAATAGTATTGCGATTATTGCGACGAATTTTTCCATATCAATCAGTCAAGAATCACGCACCAAAAAGATGCCTCTATTATCACTTGGGGTTATGTCCTTGCGTTCCCGCGCTCCCTGAAAGACTGCCCGAGGCCCAAAAAAATATAAAGAGATTGATAAATTTCTTTGAAGGAGGAAAAGATAAGGTAATCAGGGAACTTGAACGCGAGCAGAAGGAAGAAATAGCGCTTGAAGAGTTTGAAAAAGCCGCAGAAATACAGAAGAAAATTGAAAAGATTGGCTACATAACGAGTGAGACCTATGACCCTTTTAAATACGAGGAAAAGCCTGATTTTTATTACGACAGGATAAGAAGTGAAGTAAATTCGCTATTAGAGATTCTAAACAAATACGGTCTTGAGGGTGGAAATCTGCATAGAATTGAGTGCTATGACATATCAAATATTTCAGGGAAAAATGCTACCGGCTCAATGGTAGTTTTTACTGACGGCGACGTAGACAAGAGTCAATACAGGAGATTTAAGATTAAATTCAAACATACTCCCGATGATTTTGAGATGCACAGAGAAGTAGCAAGGCGTAGAGCCAAAAGAGATGACTGGGAAAGACCGAATTTAGTAGTTATTGATGGAGGTAAAGGTCAGGTCTCAGCGGTTCTTCAGGCCTATGCGCAAGTCCCTTTTAATGTACCTGTCATAGGCCTTGCCAAAAAAGAAGAAACAATAGTTATTCCTATTAAGACAGGCTTGGGAACAGATTTTCTCGAGGTCAAGCTTCCAAGTTCTACACCAGGAGTTAATTTACTGCGCAGAATTCGCGATGAAGCTCATAGGTTCGCAATAACATATCACAAACTGCTGAGGAAGAAAGAACTCAACATTTGATAAAATAACATCATGCGTGAACTTCTCAGAAGGACTTTTGTGAATTCCTTGTCGATCTTTATTGTCTCGCTATTTTTGTCCGGGCTTGTGATTCGCGGGGGATTTGCCTCATATGTGGTTGCCGGATTTTTACTTGCAGTCTTAAGTATATTTTTAGATCCGATCGTCAAACTTTTTACAATGCCCTTTAATATTCTGACACTGGGGCTTTTGTCTTTCTTAACTACTTTAGTCTCGCTATTTATCCTTAATTTTATTTACCACAACATTTCAATCACAAGCTTTACGTTCAATGGCGTATCCTTCCTGGGACTTAAAGCAAGCCACATATATGTAGGAGGAATTTTGTCATACGTGGTCATATCTGCTACAATATACTTTTGCGCAAAGTTAATTAACTTTGCTTTTTCAAATCAATGAGTTTTATAACCATACTTCAAATAATAATATCCTTAACCTTAATTGTAGTTGTAATCTTTCAAAACAGAGGGACAGATACAAGCGCGGCATTTGGTGGAGGCGGAGGATCTTATAGAAGCAAAAAAGGAATCGAGAAGCTCCTCTTTTATCTAACTATTGCTCTTGCAGTAGGTTTCGCAAGCCTCTCGATTCTCTCTGTTGTTATTTAGTCTTTGATAATGGGTATTGTTAGACGCAGGTATTACTTTTGGCTTGTTCGTGCATATCTCAAGCGATGGAAGAGGGCAATCTTATCTTCTGTGCTTTTGGGAATTGTTGTGTTCTTCTTGGTGCTTTTCGCATTAAATCTTTATATACTTCCTACTTTCCAAAAAAAACTAAGAAAAGTAGGTTACGTAGGCACCTACACTCTTACCAATATTCCAAGTGAAGTATTGTCTGATGTTTCTTACGGTCTTACAAAGGCTGATGCTAACGATACAATAACCACGGGTGCCGCCTACAAATGGGAAATCAAAGACAATGGTAAAATCTATATCTTTCACATCAAAAAAGGTCAGTATTTTGACGACAACAAAGAGCTGACCGCGCAAAATCTCAATCTAGACTTTAAAGACGTCAAAAAAACTACACTTGATGATTACACTGTTGAGTTCTCTCTTAAAGAACCGTACTCTCCTTTTCTCTCAGTTGTTTCAAGGCCAATAGTAGAAAAAAATCTTACAGGTCTTGGTGAATACAAAATTTCAAAGTTAGAGCTAAACGGTGGTTTTGTGAAGTCAATAACCATAGAAGACAAAAAAAATAGCCAATACAAAAAAATCATTAACTTTTATTCCACACAAGAAGCTCTGAAAACCGCGTACGCACTTGGTGACATACATATTGCAATTGGGGCTGCTGACACCAACGTCGCGGGTCGTGATATGGAGGTCTGGAAAAATACCCAAACCCAAAAACAAACCGACTATACCCAGCTCGTTACACTTTTTTATAATAACTCGGATTCATTCCTATCTGATAAAAAATTAAGAGAAGGATTGAGTTATGCAGTGCCTCAGGATTTTCCGGAAGGAGAAAGAGCTTACTCACCAATTCCACCCAGTTCCATTTATTTTGCTAAGGGTCCAAACTTTGGGGTCTCGGATCTCACCATAGCAAAGTCTCTAATCAGTAGTGACGCAATCAAAAAAGAGTTTGAGATAACAGTTCCGGATGAGTATCAAGATGTGGCTGAAAGAATTTCTCAGGAGTGGAAGAAAATCGGTATCAAGACAAAGATAAAAGTCACAACAGGCCTTCCGAGTACTTTTCAAATTTTGATATATCCCATAAAATTACCCCTGGACCCGGATCAATATACGCTTTGGCATTCCGGTCAAATTAATAACATAATAGGCTACAAAAATCTCAGAATAGATAAGCTATTGGAAGATGGGAGATCTACGACGGATCAGGAGCGAAGAATCGGTATCTACGCGGATTTCCAAAAGTATATTGTCGACGATGCACCTGCCGCTTTTCTCTATTTTCCCTACTCCTACACCTTATCAAAAAGATAATCTTGGAATTTTTTCAGATACACTTTTTTTAGAGAAAGCAATGAAGTCTCCGGTCTCAAAGAGCAAAATGTATGAAGAGTCATTCTTAAGAGAGCTGGCATATTTCTTTTGTTCACTAAGGGAGGGTTGAGCATAAGTATCATTTAAGAGCAACGCAACGATATCTGCTTCTTTAAGGCCGTTTGGTACGGTGTATATTTTTTGTCTGTGTGAAAGATGGCTTCCAACATTATTCGATGCCGCAATACTTAAGTCCTGGGGAAGCGTTGATAAGAATTTATCAATTCGCGCTCTATCGACTAAGCGATTATTGTAAATCTCATTTGATGGATGTTTTGAACCGGGCAACGCGCCGTATTGGTAAGTAGAATAAACTGTTCCTAACAGCAATAAAAGTGAGATTACCTTTGAATTGATAAGCTTTCTTTTCAATAGAGACTCTGTTCCATAAATTGCGGAAATATAAATAAATGGAATTATGGTTGCCGCATAGTGAAAATTAATCGATGTCAGATTCTTATTGGTTGAAAGAAGATTTATCAAAAGATCAGGGAATGAAAAAATTAAAAATACGGGGGCAAGAAGAGACATAAAAGCAGCCGGTTCTAAAAGTATTCCCAAGTAATTAATATTATTTGTACTCAGAATTTTACCGGCCGTTTTTAGAGGTTGAAAAAATATGTTCTTTGTAATTGAAAGAGGGCTATCGCCAAAATCGTTAAAGTATTCGACAGCGAAATGTTGTCCACCGCGAGCTTGAGGAATAAACTTTGAGACAAGTAGATAGAACGATACCATGCAGGCAACGGTTAGAATCACCCATCTCAAATTTTTGTCCTTAATCCAAAGATAAATTCCAAATAATCCCACTATTAAAAAGACGTTTTCCTTAGTCAGAGCAGCGAGAAGCAGCATCGATAGCATTGGGATATATTTTTTTCCTAAAGAAAAGTAAAAAGCGCCGAGAAGAAAAGTCGTTGCCAGTGTTACGCCGTGAAAGTCAAAAAGATTTTGTTTTTGGACAAGTGGATTGAGAAGGTATGATAACGAAAAAATTAACGATATCGTTTCATTTTTAGTAAGGCGTTTGCATATTTGGAAAACAAAATATGCCCCAAGTCCAATGACTACGGTTTGTATAAGAAGCAGCATCCTGGGATCTTCCCAAATAATGTAGAAAGGGGAGAGAAGTATCAATATAAAATCTGCGTGGAACGCCAATCTTGTTGTAATTTGTACACCATCGGGATTTGTGATTTCAAATAGTCTGCCGTGAATTGTATTCCACACGGTTTGATCCATGTTTCCAAGATCAAATCTTCCGGTAAAAAAGTTATTGTATTTTTCAATGCATACATAGCTGAAGTAAGAAATATACGCAACTATTGCTCCCCACAGAATGAGAGATTGGTAGGACACTTTGTGCCTTATTTTTATAAATTTATGGAAGAGGGTTACGCCTGCTAGAAAAATGAGCTCTATTATAACCAGGGTAACTCTGGAGATGATGGCTATTGTTGCGGCAATACCTGCAGGACTCAAGAAAGAAAGACCATACGTCAACACCGCTTCTCTTACGCCAAGACCTAGTGGAGCAATAATAATGACATATCCGGCAAGCCAGGAAAATGCAAAAAGCGAGGATAGAGCGACTATCCTGTCGGGATTGAAATATTCAATTGATGATGCAATGAGATAGTTTCCAAGACCAAACAAGATCCACGCAGAGGCCATCAGCAAAAACGATGTCCTGTATTTATATAGTTTCAGAATAATTTCTCCGGTTCTTCGTCCGTATTTAAAAGCAAAAACGCATGACGCAAAGAGAGGAACAATTAATATGAGAAAGAACAAAAACAAAGGTAAGTGAAAATTGATGCGTTCAAGCAAGAAAATAACGGCCGGTATTGAAATCAACAGGCTAGTTAAGAGAAAAATTATACTTTCGTAGAAAATTAGCTTTAGAATTGTGTTTGTGGGAACTTTGTAGATTTTAAAATTACTAACACGGGATAAAAATCCCAATACGCTTCCGGGAATATATCTTCTAATCTCGGATATCGAGAGCAAATACATAGAGTGAACCGGATCAACACTAATACCCTCCTCATGTAGAAGATTATTCCACGTAAGTGATCTAAGCAAAAAAAATAAAACGATGAGTAGTATCCCCAGAGCAAATCCCAGGGGGTTGATCGAATGAATGTGACTTATAACATCATCTGAATGACCAAACAAAACCTTTCCTATAAAGTAAAATGAGACGATTGTCAGGGGAAAGCCTAAGAAGAATCTGAGAAGATTTTTCAATTTGCTTGAAGTCTTGTGTTTTTTCTCCATCTAATTTATTTGGTTTGATACTTAAGGGGGAAGTCGTCTTCCTGTTTGGTATGAAAGTTCACAATTAAGTCGGCGATAAGACCTGTAAAAACGGTTTGTATTCCGGCAATAACTAAAAGTACGCCCAACATGAGCAGCGGTCTGTCTCCAATTGAATGGCCCGTAAAATGTAGGTAGGAAAGGTACGTCAAGATTACAATTCCTGCGAATAACACCAGGGATCCAACTTTACCAAAGAAATGTAGAGGTCTCCGGTTATATTTTGTTATAAAGTATATCGTTGCAAGATCCGGAATGTCCGTAAAGATTTTGGAGAATTTATATTTTGATGTACCGTATTTTCTTGGGTGATGGACAGCTGGGCTCTCTGAGACTCTGTAACCGAGCTCGGATACAATGATCGGAATAAATCTGTGCATGCCTCCGTAAATTTTCAGTTCCTTTGCAGTCTCCGCCCTGTACAGCTTGAGTCCGCTATTAAGATCGTTAAGCTTCAAACCAAAAAGCGCTCTAACGACAATATTGTTAAAAATTTTCGAAGAGATTTTTTTACCAACTCCATCTTGTCGATTTTTCCTCCAGCCCGTTATCATATCCAAATCGTTTTTTATCATTTCAGAGTGAAGAGAAGGGATATTGGCTGGATCGTCTTGAAGATCGGCGTCCATCGTTACGATAAATTTCCCGGTAGCCTTTGAGAAGCCAAGTGTTAAAGCGGGGGACTTTCCTAGATTTTTTCTAAAAGAGAATATTCTAATATTTCTATTGGACTTTTCAGCTTCCTTCAGTAATTCAAGGGTTTTGTCGGTAGATCCGTCGTCTACAAAAATTATCTCAAAACTTTTCCTAGCCTTACTAAAAACGTCTTTAATGTTGCGGAGCAGCTCTGAAACGCTCTCTTCTTCATTAAAGATAGGTATAACAACAGAAAAATCGTAATTCATATAAATTCTGAGGCAGGATACAATTATACCAACCCTGGTTAATTTTATAAAGGCGAATACTTAAAATTGGCTGAAGATGTTTTTACGGGACGGTTTTGTTAAAATGGAGTCTCCTGCGCTTGCGCTCTTGTCCTGAGGAAACGAAGGGGATACGCGAAGCGTTGAAGCGCCCGTAGCTTAATGGATAGAGCACATCGCTTCGGACGATGGGGTTGGGGGTTCGACTCCCTTCGGGCGCGCACTTTCAACACTTTAATTTGCAGGCTTAAAACGTTGAAAATCAAAGGTTTTTCGGGTATGCTAAAATCATGGATGGACAAATTCCCATTACGCATAACAACCAGCCCCCAGAAAATAACCTCGCCAGTCAAGAATCTGCTCCAATCCCCGATACTCCTAGAAGTAAGAAGAAGTTAATCCTTATAGCACTGGCTGTTGTTGCAATATTACTGATTACTACTTTAACTTTAGTACTCATATCACGTCCAAAAAAACCCTTGAACACGAAAAGCTTATCGGGAAATTCTGGCGGACAAAACGCTCCATCTCAAACACCGAAAACCACTTTAGTACCCAAGCTGCAATTTGAGTCATATACATTAACCGACTTTGCAAAAGGGCAACCGGGGGTTGAAATAGCAGCTCGTTATTCGCTTAAGACTGACTTTTCTGAGGCAGATATTAAGCCGATTTCTGAGCAATTGGGTTTAACAAACTTCTCAGCGCAATCAAAGGGGTATCTTGTTTCAAATACAGCAGGTCAAAATAACCTAGGCTTTATGGCATTTGACAAAACGACCGGTAGTTTTCAAATTAGACTTGCTAAAAACTCAAAAGGGCCAATCGCTGATCAGCAAAAAACGGTTCAACAGATAGCCTTAGAACAACTTAAGTCAATTGGAGTGGCTGATCCTTCCGTTGATTGCCAAATCACTTATCAATTAAAAAATTCGCCCGGTATAACTTACGTTGAGTGCCATAGAAATTGGCAAAAGCTCACACTTCCGCTCATAGATTTTGCGGGAGTTATGAATATGAAGGTGGGTGAGCTTATCTCTAATGTTAAGCCTGGTGAGGTTTATCCAAGCACTCCAGTGGATCTTAACGTTATTAGTGTAAGTAATGGTGGGAGTGGAAAGGCTCGACCTAATGATTTTAATACGGCTACGGTTGGGATTCGACAAGATGGATCTATTGTTTCAATTGATTCAAACTTGAGATGGATTATGGATTCACAATCCATTCAGTCTGAAAATCTTATTACAAAAAACCAGGCCATCAATCTTGCCGCGGCTAAGAAATCAGAGCTATACCTTTCACTCCCTAGCCCGGCCGATAAATCTTCTTGGTCAGAAATTTACCCCGAAAACGTAGGCAAGGCAAAGAGTGCCAGCGTTGACGAACTCCTTCTTGTTTATCTTGAAAAACCACAGCAAACAATTCAGCCAGTTTATGAGCCTTATTATTTAATTCGGGGCACTGCATTTCTAGAATCAGGACACGCAATTAAGTATGTACAAGCATTGAGTGCGGATAGATCGAAGTACACAGAGCAAGAACTTTCAAGCTCTCAAACGTTACATAGTGCGAGTAGTGACCCAAAACAACAACTACAGCTTGAGACATTTCAGCCTGTTTATAAAGAACCACCAGCACCGGAGGTCCCCAATCCCTACCCACAGAACCCTTTCTGTACGCAGGAGGAGATCACAAGACTCGGTAAGAAGCCACTCGACCCTAATCAAAGCGAGGGCGCAAGCTGGGATGTTCCTATTATTGATATCCCGGGTTATGGAAAAGTAGGAATACTGCATGAGTTCACCGTATATTACATTGTTAGCTTAACAAATGGAGAGCCCATAGAATTCACGCGTGTGATGGCGGAGCTGGCTAAACACGATAGTAGTGTGGGCTATGGTAATCGTAGCACGGGATGTCAAATTAGCACAAATTCCCCTACGGTATTTATCTATCCGGAATCAACTATTGATGTAGAAATAAAACTGGGTCCTGCCACAGCATATACCGACCCGTTGGCATTTAATAACACTTGGAAAGTTGTTGCAAACAATAACGGAAGCTTGTTGATAAATGGGCTTACAAAGAATTATTTGTACTATGAATACGATTCTTCTAAGACAAAGTTTAGTAAGTCAAAGGAGGGTTATGTAATTAAAAAATCTGAAATTAATGCATTAATAGGTAAGGTTTCAAATAAGCTAGGTCTTACGAGCAGCGAACAAGAAGTACTTTTAAAAGATTCTATTGATGTATTATCCAAAATTAATTCTGAATACGTTTTGGTAGGACTTGCTAGCTTAAAGTCATTAAATGATCAGCTGCCTATTGCTATAAATCCTCCACCTGCAAATCTAAACAGGATTAATTTAACTTTTTCTCCATCTCGGGGTGACGGCGTAACAGAGCCAGAGATAAGCAGGATCAGAAGAAGCGGATACACAGTGGTGGAGGTTGGAGTGTCAACCTCCGATTAAACTACTTACAAAATTGAATTAGTAGCCGCATTTGAGGTAGCCCCAAAGAAAGTTTGTCCTGACCCTTCGTGTCTTTTATCCCAAGCGACACTAAGTTGCTTTAAGGCAGTGGGTAGGGATAATGAATCGATCCGTCTCCTCAAATCAGCGATTTGGCCTTGCTGATAATAGTCACCGTGTAAGTCAAATATTAGGCTGGGTCCTCCCCCTTCGTCTTTATGTTGTTCTGTATAGTCGCCGATTTTTTGGAAAAGTTCGTTGTAAATTGGCAATCCGAAAGGCTCTCTCCTTACAGAGTGTTTTCTCACAAAACTTTTAAATGGATCAAAATCTGAGTCTGGTATTTCGACACTTGCTTTCTCATGCCTTTCTCTACCTCTTATGGCGAATTCCAGATCTTTCCTTATGGATCTTTGTATAACCGTTTCTACGGCACTTTCTTCGTCTATGCTTTCCCTGTTTTTATTTATATCGCGAATAAGATGCATGACCGCCCTTACTGCACTTTTTCTGTCTAATGGTTTCAGGCCTCTGTCTGGGTCCCAATGTCCACGCATATGGTAACTTGGGGGTTTAATTTGCTCGATGTCTTTTAGAGTGTGTGCTAAGCTTGTCGAAGCGCGGCTGTTTACAATTCTTGCAATCAAACCAGTCGGGGGCTCAATGTCTTGTCCGGGAAGAATAATTCCCCTTACAACCGCAATCTCGAGTAACGCTTCCTGCAACGGAGCGGGTTCTCCCTGAGAGATCGCGTAAGATTGATAAATTGCAAGTTGTGAGATGGCTTCTTCATGGTCTGGCATCGGAGCTCTCTCCAAAGACGTTTGCATACCTGTATTTTATCACCCAGGGTACATTTTTACAGTTTTTCCTGATAAAATATCACATCTCGTGTTTTGTTGGACCAGATTCAACTTGCTTGAACCTGGTCCTGAGGGCAAAGCCCGAAGGGCCGATAGCTCAATGGTAGAGCAAATGCCTCTTAAGCATTAGGTTCTGGGTTCGAATCCCAGTCGGCTCACTTCGCCTCGCCAACTCCCAAGTGGGTTGCGGGCACAGTACCACGTTT